>NZ_QYLP01000013.1 GCF_003614925.1 Arthrobacter celericrescens | reverse complement strand
CAGACGGGAAGACTCTTCCTCGGTGAGCTTGAACACCGGGATGCCCGTGGAGTTCGCCAGCACTTCCGCGATCAGGTCTTCGTCCACTTCCGAGACGTCGTCCATGCCGCCGGACTTCCAGTTGCGTTCCTTCTCGGCGCGCTCCGCGATGAGCTTCTGCTCCTTGTCGCGCAGGGAGGCGGCACCTTCGAAGTCCTGGGCGTCGATGGCCGATTCCTTCTCGAGCTTCACCTCGGCGATGCGCTCGTCCATGGCCTTGAGCTCCGGCGGAGCGGTCATGCGGCGGATGCGCAGCCGGGCACCGGCTTCGTCGATCAGGTCGATCGCCTTGTCCGGCAGGAACCGGTCCGAGATGTAGCGCTCGGCGAGCTGGGCGGCCGAGGCGAGGGCGCCGTCGGTGATCGTCACGCGGTGGTGCGCCTCGTAGCGGTCGCGCAGGCCCTTGAGGATTTCGATTGCGTGCGCAACCGAGGGTTCCTTGACCTGGATCGGCTGGAAGCGGCGCTCCAGCGCGGCGTCCTTTTCGATGTGCTTGCGGTATTCGTCAAGTGTCGTGGCACCGATGGTCTGGAGTTCACCGCGGGCCAGCATCGGCTTGAGGATGGAGGCGGCGTCGATGGCACCTTCGGCAGCGCCTGCGCCGACGAGTGTGTGGATTTCGTCGATGAACAGGATGATGTCGCCGCGGGTGCGGATTTCCTTGAGGACCTTCTTCAGTCGCTCTTCGAAGTCACCACGGTAGCGGGAGCCGGCCACCAGGGAGCCAAGGTCCAGGGTGTAGAGCTGCTTGTCCTTGATGGTCTCCGGGACATCGCCGCGGACGATCGCCTGGGCGAGGCCCTCGACGACGGCGGTCTTGCCCACGCCGGGCTCACCGATCAGCACTGGGTTGTTCTTGGTGCGGCGGGAGAGGACCTGCATGACGCGTTCCATCTCCTGCTCGCGGCCGATCACGGGATCGAGCTTGTTTTCGCGGGCAGCCTGGGTCAGGTTACGGCCGAACTGGTCGAGCACCACCGAACCGGCCGGGGTGCCTTCCTGCTGGCCGGGGCCTGCGCCGGTACCGGCCGCTTCCTTGCCCTGGTAGCCGGAAAGCAGCTGGATGACCTGCTGGCGGACGCGGTTCAGGTCCGCGCCGAGCTTGACCAGCACCTGGGCTGCCACGCCTTCGCCTTCGCGGATCAGGCCGAGGAGGATGTGCTCGGTGCCGATGTAGTTGTGGCCGAGCTGCAGGGCTTCGCGCAGCGACAGCTCCAGCACCTTCTTGGCACGGGGGGTGAAGGGGATGTGGCCGGAGGGCGCCTGCTGGCCCTGGCCGATGATCTCCTGGACCTGCTCCCGGACACCGTCGAGCGAAATGCTCAGGGACTCAAGCGCCTTGGCAGCAACGCCTTCACCCTCGTGGATCAGACCCAAGAGGATGTGCTCGGTACCGATGTAGTTGTGGTTGAGCATGCGTGCCTCTTCCTGGGCAAGCACAACAACGCGACGGGCACGGTCCGTAAATCTCTCAAACATTTCGCCACACTCCTAGCTACGACGTACTTTGATGCTACGTGGCGCGGCAAGGATTTTGGGGCGTGTTCGCCACAGGGGAAACAGGCAGGGCGCAGGGAATACTTTCCCTGCGCCCTGCGCTGCACATCGGATCGAATCCCGGCCCCGCCGTGGCGGCACGTCCCTGCCGGGAGCGCCCGCCTGCCGGCAGCGCCGCCGCATTTCGAATTCCCCCATGGTTTTCGAGGCGTCGGATAAACCGGCAATTCATCCTGTTTTGAAACCCGGGGAAGCCGGATTCCTGTGGATTCCCTAGGAATTTGCCTTCTGGTAGGCTTCCTGAATTTCGGCCTGGATGCGTCCACGGCTGTTTACCGTGTATCCGTTATCGCGGGCCCATTGACGGATCTGTGCCGAATCCTGGTTCCTGCCTGCGGAAGCCCGGCTGCGGACAGCGCGTCCGGTGGAAGTTTTACGGGCTTTCGCGACAAAAGGCTCCAAGGCATCGCGCAGCTTTGACGCGTTTACCGTGGACAGATCCATCTCGTAGCTGACTCCGTCCAGGGCAAACCGGACGGTTTCGTCGGCTTCGCCCTCGTCCAGGTCGTCAACCAGGATGATTTTGACTTTCTGTGCCATTGAAAAGACTCTCTTCGCGGGATGGGGGATGCAGATTTATGTCCTGCTAATTACAGATTAGCGTGCCGCGAGCCCTAAGGCGTCAAAGACATAAACAATTTTCTGCGGGCCCCCGCCCGGAAAGCGGCTATTTAGCCGGAGCCGTCCCGCCGTCGGTCGATGCGGAATTTCCGGCACCCGCTTCCCGCTGGGCGCGGGCTTCGGCCTGCCGTTCCGCTTTGTCCGCGTTGAAGATGGACTTCATGGCAAACCAGAAAAGCAGGCCCACCACAACGGAGGGGGCGAGGACGGCAATGTATTCCATGGTCAGTGGCCTTCGGGCTTGAGAAGGGGGAACAGGATGGTTTCGCGGATGCCTGCACCGGTGAACAGCATCACCAGGCGGTCGATGCCGAGACCGATGCCGCCCATGGGCGGTGCGCCGTATTCGAGGGCGCGCAGGAAGTCTTCGTCGAGTTGCATGGCCTCGTCGTCGCCCTCTGCAGCAAGACGCGACTGTTCGGTGAGCCGTTCGCGCTGGATGACGGGGTCGATCAGCTCGGAGAACGCCGTACCGCGCTCCATGCCTCCAATGATCAAGTCCCATGCCTCAATAAGGCGCCCATTCTCACGGTGCGGGCGGGCGAGCGGCTGCGCCGACGGCGGGTAGTCGTAAACAAAAGTCGGGTTCAGCAGGGTCGGTTCGACGATCTCGCCGAACAGCTCCACCACCGCCTTCTCCTGCGTCCACAATGCGTCAGTCTTTACGCCGTGCGCGTCACCGATCTCAAGGAGCCGCTCAAGCGGCGTGTCCGGGGTAATCTCCTCACCGACCGCCTCGGAAAGGCCAGGGTATACGCCCAACCAGGCCCATTCGCCGTCGAGGTTGATCTCGCCGGCTTCAGTCTGGATGGTGCGGGTGCCCACGACGTCGGCCACGTTCAGGACGATTTCCTTCATGCGTTCGGCCATGACGAACTGGTCTGCCCAGGCTTCGTAGCATTCCAGCGTGGTGAATTCCGGACTGTGGGTGGAGTCGACGCCTTCGTTGCGGAACACGCGACCCATGTCGTAGACACGGTCGATGCCGCCCACCACGGCACGCTTGAGGAAGAGCTCCGTGGCGATGCGCAGGGTCATCTTCTGGTCGAAGGCGTTCATGTGGGTTTCGAACGGGCGGGCCGTGGCGCCGCCGTGGACCAGCTGCAGGATCGGGGTTTCGACCTCGACGTAGCCATGCCGGTCCAGGGTGTCGCGGACGGAACGGGTAATCGCGGCACGGGTGTAGACCATCTCGCGGGCTTCGTCGCGGACGATGAGGTCCACGTAGCGCTGGCGGACGCGGGTTTCTTCGTTGAGTTCGGCGTGCAGCACGGGCAGCGGGCGCAGGGCCTTGGAGGCCATGGACCAGGAATCGGCCATGACGGAGAGTTCACCGCGGCGGGAGGAGATGACTTCGCCCTTGATGAAGACGTGGTCGCCCAGGTCCACCAGGGCCTTCCAGTCGGCCAGGCCTTCCTCGCCGATATTGGCCAGGCTCAGCATCGCCTGGAGCCGGACACCCTTGCCGTCCACGCCGCCTTCCTGGAGTGTGGCGAAGCAGAGCTTGCCGGTGTTGCGGACAAAAACCACGCGTCCGGTGATCCCCACAGTGTCCCCGGTGGTTTCGTCGGCTTCGAGGTGCCCGTACTTTTCGCGGACCTCCGCGAGCGAATGGGTCCGCTCAACACCCACCGGGTAGGCTTCGCCGCCGCGCTCGATCAGCTTGTTCCGCTTCTCCATGCGGATGCGCATCTGTTCGCTTGCGTCTGCGGGCTCTGTGGAGGGGGTGTTTTCTGAAGTCACAAGGCTTAATTCTAGCGGAGCCGGGGACCCCGGTCCGCGGGCCGCCCGGCGAGGCGGCGGCCGCCGCCTAGACTGTCCCCGATGGAGGAACGCACCCTGGAGACGGCCGACGGCGGATGGCTGGCGCTCTATAGCTACGGCACCGCCGGGGCGCCTCCGCAGCGGCGGGTCCTGGTGGTGGGCGGGGCCTTCGTGACCGCCCTGATCTACCGCCCGTTCGCGATGGCGCTGGCCGCCGGCCTGGGCGAGGCATGGGCTGTGGACGTCTACGACCGGCGCGGCCGCGGACAGTCCAGCGAGCAGCCTCCGGGGTACTCGATGGCCACCGAGATCGCCGACGTGCGCACCGTGCTGCGCGCCACCGGGGGCCGGCACATTTTCGGCCACAGCCTCGGAGGATCCGTGGTCCTCAACGCCGCAGGGGAGTTCGCCGGCACGGAGCTCGAGGCCGCGAAGCTTGCCGTGTACGACGCCGCCGTCAACATCGAAGGCAGCATCGACACCTCGTGGCTGTCCGGCTTCGAGGAAGCTCTCAACGCCGGGCGCCCGGACGTGGCGATGGCCCGCGCAAAGAAGGGCCTGGCCCCGGGCAGCGCCCTCGCCCGCGTCCCGGAACCGGTGCTGGCAGCGCTCATGGCCGTCGTCTCCAGGACCGGCGTCAACCGGCTGTTCCGCGAACTCATGCCCACCGCCGTCGGCGAACTGAAGGCCGCCATCGAGGAACCGCTCAGCGCCGCCGACTTCGCAGGCCTGCCGGCCGGGACCTGCTTCATGGTGGGCGCGAAGAGCCCCGACTACTACAAGGTCACGGCAGCGCGCCTGCACGCGGCAGTTCCCGGCAGCGAGCTCAAACTCTCGCCGAAAGGCGTGCATGCTTCCGTGCCGGCCGCCGTCAGGGAACTGGTCACGGACATCGCCGCCTACTTCAAGGCGTAGGCACGCTCCACCGGACGCGTTGCATACTGTCGGCGTTCAGGTAGCTCCGTTAGGCTCGAACCATGACGAGCGAGAAGATCACCACCCCTGACGGCGCGACCCTCGAGGTCTTCACCACGGGCGGCGAAGCAGGCTCCAAAGGCAACGGCGTCGTCGTCGTGCCGGCTTCGATGGTGACCGCCGCCGACTACACGAAATTCGCGCAGAAGCTCAGCGCGGCCCTCGGCCGGCCCGTGCACACGTTCAACCGCCGCGGCCGGGGCGGTTCCTCGCCGCAGCCGCAGGACTACACCCTCGACGTCGACATCCGCGACCTCGCGGCCGTCATGAAGCACACGGGCAGCACGGACGTCTTCGGGCACAGCTTCGGTGGCGCCGTTGCACTGCACGCGGCACGGACGCTGCCCGTGGAGCGGCTGGCCGTGTACGACCCCGCCGTTTCCGTCAACCACAGCGTCAAGGCCGGCTGGACGGCCGAATACGAACGCGCGACGGCGGCGGGAGACTTCGACCGCGGGCTCGCCGTCCTGGTGAAGGGCGTGGAGACCGAAGGCGCCTTCTCGCGGATGCCGCTGTCCATGCTTACGCTCGCCAACAAGCTGACTGCCGGGACACCGATGGGCAAACAGATGCGGGAATTGATGCAGGCCGGGGTCCGCGAGATCAAGGCCGTCATCGCCGCGGACATGCCGGCCGAGCCTTTCCTCGAGCTTCCCCTTGAAACCCTGATTGTGGTTGGCGAAAAGAGCCCCGCCTACTTCGGAGTGGCCTGCGGCCAGATCCACGACGTCCTGTCCGGATCCAGCTACACGATCCTTCCCGGCTTCGGCCATGACGGCGCCAACCGGGCACCGGACAAGCTGATCTCGGAACTGGCGGACTTCTTCGCCGGTTAAGCGGCTCTTAAGCAGGTGCGCCCCGGGTCTGTGGTCCGGGGCGTTCGTGTGTGCGGGTGCGTGTTCGGTTAAATGCGAAGGGGCCCTGACCGTCGTGGTCAGGGCCCCTGTCGTTAATGGTTGTCCGGCGGTGTCCTACTCTCCCAC
>NZ_QYLP01000010.1 GCF_003614925.1 Arthrobacter celericrescens | reverse complement strand
GGCCGGCACCCCCCAAGCGGCCCACGGAACCCACGCCGCGGGCCGCTCACCACTGCCCTTGACACCCGAACCTACATATCAGTTGGGCCGGGCGGACAGCGGATCCAGCTCCACGCCCCGGAGCACGGAGGCCGGGTGCGGTCCGCGGGCCAGCAGCGCCTGGGTCCAGGCCTCCGGCCACGGCTGCTTGCTGCCCACCAGGATGATGTTCCCGGGGTAGCGCCCGGCGAACATGCCTGTCTCCGCGAAGGCCACCAGGTCAGCCAGGGCCCCTGACCCGACCGCTTCACGCATGGCCGCCACCTGGCTGCGCACCAGGGTCAGCGCCGCCTCGTCCCCGACATTGATCACCAGCAGGCCGTCCGGCCCCAGCCGCGCCGCGGCCTCCTCATAGAACTCCCGGCAGGCGATATGCTCCGGCGCCTCCGGGCCGGAGAAGATATCGAGGATGACGACGTCGAACAGCAGTTCCGGGGGGAGCGCGGCAAGTTCGCCGCGGGCGTCGCCGATCCGTGTCTCCAGCCGGGTGCCGTCCGGCATGGGCAGCTTCTGCAGGACGAAGTCCAGCAGTTCCCGTTCAAGTTCGACGGCGTACTGCAGCGATCCGGGGCGCGTCGCCTGGATGTAGCGGGCCACGGTGAGGGCACCGGCGCCCAGATGGAGTGCGGTCACCGCCGCGCCGGCGGGAGGGACCAAGTCCACCACGTTCGCGATCCGGCGCAGGTATTCGTAGAAGACCTCCTCAGGCCGGGCGAGGTTCACGTGCGACTGCTCGGCTCCGCCGATCGTCAGCACATAGGCGCCCGCCACCAGCCCGTCCTGTTCGATGCCTGCGTGCTGCCCGCTCGAGCGCAGGAAACGCCGGCCTTCGGGACCGTCGGCGGCACTCATGCTTGGAGCTTGTCGCGCAGGGTCGCCAGGCGCGAGGCCGCTTCCACCAGCACGCCCTCCTGCTTGCAGAAGGCGAAGCGCAGCAGGCTGCGGGTGCGTTCTGCCCCTTCCGGATGGCAGAAGACCGGCACCGGGATGGCGGCCACGCCCACCAGTCCGGGCAGCCTGCGGGCCAGGTCGACGGCGTCGCGGATTCCCAACGGGGACGTGTCCACGTTGATGAAATACGTTCCCTGCGGCAGGTAGACGCCAAGCCCCGCGGCCCGCAGGCCCTCGGCGAGGATGTCCCGCTTGCGCTGCAGTGTGGAAGCGATCTCCTGGTAGAAGGTGTCAGGCAGGCCCAGTCCCACGGCCACTGCGCCCTGGAAGGGTGTGCCTGAGCTGTAGCTCAGGAACTGCTTGACGGTACGGATAGCCGCCACGAGGTGTTCGGGGCCGCTGAGCCAGCCGATTTTCCAGCCCGTGAAGGAGAATGTTTTGCCGGCAGAGGAAATGGTGATGGTCCGCTCGGCGGCGCCCGGCAGCGTGGCCACCGGGATGTGCGGCACGCCGAAGGTGAGGTGCTCGTAGACCTCGTCGCTCACGATCAGGGCGTTGTGCTTTTCCGCCAGTTCGACGATCCGTTCCAGGACCGCGCGCGGGAACACGGCTCCGGTGGGGTTGTGCGGATTGTTCAGCATCACCACCCTGGTCCGGGGGGTGAACGCCGACTCCAGGCGCTCCATGTCCGGCATGAAATCCGGGGCCAGCAGGGGAGCGGTGACGTGCATGCCGCCGGCCAGGCCGATGATGGCCCCGTAGGAGTCGTAGAAGGGCTCGAAGGTGAGTACCTCGTCGCCTGGCTGGATGAAGGCCAGCAGGGACGCGGCAATGGCTTCGGTGGCACCGGTGGTCACCACCACCTCCGTCTGCGGGTCTGGCGTCAGCCCGTAGAAGCGTGCCTGGTGGGCACTGACCGCCTCGCGGAGCTCCAGGATGCCCTTGCCCGGGGCGTACTGGTTCGCCCCGGCGGTAATGGCCGCCTGGGCAGCAGCTTTCATCTCGGCTGGGCCGTCCTCGTCCGGGAAACCCTGGCCCAGGTTGATGGCGCCGGTGGACATGGCCAGGGTGGTCATTTCTTCAAAGATCGTCACACCCAGGGAGCCGTCGGCGGCCAGCAGGTTGGCGCCGGTGGCCGCCCGTTGCCACGGGGCCGCGTCCCGCATGGACGCGTCCTGGCTGGTACTGGTGTGACTGGTGGGGACGGGGCTCGTCACGCGGGTCCGCCTTCCTGGTGGGGCTGGAATCCGGCAGGGCCCGCCGGTGTGTGTCATGGTATCCCGCCGGGTGATGCGATAGCTTCGAGGCATGAGACGCGCAGTGTGCCCTGGCTCCTTTGATCCCATCCACAACGGACATCTTGAAGTGATTGCCCGGGCCGCCGGCCTGTTCGACGAAGTGATCGTGGCCGTCTCCACCAACTACGCCAAGAAGTACCGCTTCAGCCTCGAAGAGCGGATGGACATGGCCAGGGAAACCCTCGCGTCGCTGCGCGGCATCATCGTCGAGCCGATGGGTGAGGGCCTCCTGGCCGAGTACTGCCGGCAGCGGGGGGCCTCGGCCATCGTCAAGGGCCTGCGTTCCTCCTCGGATTTCGACTACGAACTGCCCATGGCCACCATGAACCGCCAGCTCACCGGCGTCGAGACCGTCTTCCTTCCGGCGGAGGCCCATTACATCCACCTGTCGTCCACGCTCATCAAGGAAGTGGCCCAGCTGGGCGGCGACGTGTCGGAGTTCGTGCCCAAGTCCGTGCTGAAACGGATCCTCTCGGGCGAGTCGGGCCCGGATCAGCGCCGGAACGGGTAAGCTGGATCGGTGCCTCGGGCCGCTGCCGGTGTGGCGGCCCCGGTTTGAGTCCGTTCGGACGTTCAGGCTAAGATGGTACGTCGGTCATATGTTCTACAGGAGTTCTCATTAAGCGAGATGCAAGTTCGCCCTTGATGCTGCTTGTCAAGGACCTCGGGCGCAGCCCGGGAACCATGCGGACACTCAATGAACATGTACCTGCACCAAGCGATCTTGGTGTGGCGCTCATTGGCGTTCAGGAAGGCTCGGACATCGAGCTCGACCTGAGGCTTGAGGCCGTACACGAAGGAATTCTGGTATCCGGAACCGCGTTCGCCGAAGTCAAGGGCGAATGCGGACGATGCCTGGATCCCCTTGCGTATGACCTTGAGGTCAATGTGCAAGAACTTTTCCTCTATGAAGGCGTTGAGCTTTCGGACGGGGAAGACGATGAAGAGCAACGTCGAGTCGAGCACGATCTGATCGATCTTGAGCCGGTGTTGCGGGACGCAGTCGTGACCACGCTGCCGTTCCAGCCGGTGTGCCGGGAAGACTGCCAGGGCCTTTGTTCCGAATGCGGAATACGCCTGGAAGACGAGCCGGGGCACCACCACGAGGTCCTGGATCCTCGCTGGGCTGCCCTAGCTGAACTGGCTAAGACTGACCGGCAAACTGATTAGTAAGTGTTCGTCTAAGAGAGAAATGAGATAGCCGTGGCTGTTCCCAAGCGGAAAATGTCTCGCGCAAACACCCGCGCCCGCCGTGCCCAGTGGAAGGCTTCTGCCCCCAACCTGGTGAAGACCATCGAGAACGGCCAGGTTGTCTACAGCCTGCCGCACCAGGCAAAGGTCGTTACCGACTCTGCTGGCACCGCGCTGTTCCTTGAGTACAAGGGCCGCAAGGTCGCTGACGCCTAAGTCCGCCAACAGGCTGATAAAGGATGTCTTCAACTGAAGAGCTTCTGAAGCGTCTCGGCGTCACCATTGACGCCGAGACGCTTCGTCTTGCTCTGACACATCGCTCGTACGCGTACGAGAACGGCGGGATCCCCACCAACGAACGCCTCGAATTCCTCGGCGATTCGATCCTGGGATACTCCGTCACCGACTTCCTCTTCCGTGAGAACCCCGACCTCCCGGAAGGCGAGCTGGCCAAGCGGCGCTCCGCCGTCGTCAGCACCCGTGCCCTCGCGGTGATCGGCCGCGAACTGGGCATCGGCGATTACATCTACCTTGGCCAGGGCGAGAAACTGACCAACGGGAAGAATAAATCCTCGATCCTGGCGGACACCATGGAGGCCCTCATCGGCGCCACCTACCTGTCCAACGACATCGAGACGGCCCGCCAGCTGGTCATGCGCCTGGTGGGACCCCTCCTGGCGGACGCCGCAGCGCTCGGCGCCGGCACCGACTGGAAGACCAGCATCCAGGAACTCGCCGCGAGCCGGCAGCTCGGCACCGTCTTCTACGCCGTGGAAGGCACCGGGCCGGACCACGCACGCGTCTTCACCGCAGAGCTGCAGATCAACGGCACCACCTACGGCAAGGGAACCGGCCACTCCAAAAAGGAAGCCGAGCAGGAAGCCGCTGCCGACGCCTGGCGGACCCTGAGCACCACCAAGGCGAACGCCGGCTCCGGCGACGCCCCCGACGCCGGCTGATTCCCCGTGCCTGAACTGCCCGAAGTCGAGGTGGTCCGCCGCGGTCTGGCCCGCTGGGTGCGCGGCCGCACCATCACCTCGGTGGACATCCTGGATCCCCGGTCCATCCGGCGCCACGCCCTGGGCCCGGAGGACTTCGCCGGAAACCTCGAACACGCCACCGTGCTGGACGTCGTCCGTCGCGGAAAGTTCCTCTGGATGCCGCTCGCCATGGAAGGAACGCCCGCGCACGAGCCGGGAACCGGCGTCGCGCTGATGGCGCACCTGGGCATGAGCGGCCAGCTCCTCATGCAGGACCCGCACGTCCCCGACGAAAAGCACCTCAAGGTCCGGCTCCGGCTCAGCGAAGCGGACGGCATGCCCGAACAGCTGCGCTTCGTGGACCAGCGGATCTTCGGCGGACTGTTCGTCACCTCGCTCGTTCCCACGGCCGACGGCGGCCCCGGCGGCCTGGCGGAGGCGCCCCTGCCCGAGATCGCGGGCGAAGCCGCGCACATCGCGAGGGACCCGCTTGACCCGCACTTCTCCTTCGAGGATTTCTACCGGAAGCTCAAGTCCCGCCGAACCGGCCTCAAACGAGCCCTCCTGGACCAGGGCATCATCTCGGGCATCGGCAACATCTACGCGGACGAAGCCCTGTGGCGGGCCCGGCTGCACTACGCCCGCGCCACCGACACCCTCCGCCGGGCCGATGCGCTGCGCGTGGTCGAGGCGGCGCGCGAGGTCATGAGCGACGCCCTGGCCGCCGGCGGCACCAGCTTCGACTCCCTGTACGTAAACGTCAACGGTGATTCGGGCTACTTCGCCCGCTCGCTGGACGCCTATGGCAGGACCGGGCAGCCGTGCCGGCGCTGCGCCGAAGCCGGGCTGGCGGGCGTGATCAAGCGAGAACAGTTCATGAACCGTTCCTCGCACACCTGCCCGGTGTGCCAGCCCCGGCCACGCAACGGCCGCTGGTAGCGGCCCGGCTTCGCGCCGGCTCCTCCGTTCCGGGGCACCGCCTCCGGTGGCAGACTGTGGGCATGAAAGCCTGGGCCATCCGGACGGTCATCGCCTTCGTCTTCAACGCCATCACCCTCTGGGTGGCCGCAATCCTGCCCGGCGTCCGGCTCGGCGACGGCTTCCTTTGGGTGGCCCTGCTCTTCACCGCGGCCAGCCTGCTGCTGCGCGGGGCGGCCTCCGCGGTCCTCCGGCGCCTTGACGCGCAAGAGCCTGGCGCGCAAGTGCCCGACGGCGGACTGCCGGGACGCTCGAAGGTAGCCCGGAAGGTGCTGTTCGGGGCCGCCGGACTCGCCCTAAGCTTCGGTGTCCTCTGGCTCACCACCCTGTTCGCCGGCGGCTTCGCCATCAGCGGGACGATCGGCTGGGTGCTCGCCACCGTGGTGGTCTGGCTCGCGTCGGTCATCTTCGACGCCGTTGACGACGGGCTCGAGAACAAGGCCCAGCAACTGCTCGGCGGCGCCGGCCCGGGCGGCCGCCCGCACACCTGACCCCGCCCCTAACGGCCCCCTGACCGGCGCAAATCCGGTGATTGTCGGCGTCGGGCAGTAGATTTGGAAGCACACGCTGCCACTGGAGGAGTTCCGAACCACCTTGCATTTGAAAAGTCTGACTGTCCGGGGATTCAAGTCGTTCGCGTCGGCCACGACGTTCGACTTCGAACCCGGCGTCACTGCAGTGGTTGGTCCCAACGGTTCCGGCAAGTCCAATGTGGTGGACGCCCTCGCCTGGGTGATGGGCGAGCAGGGAGCCAAGACCCTGCGCGGCGGCAAGATGGAGGACGTCATCTTCGCCGGCACGGCCGGGCGCCCGCCGCTCGGCCGCGCGCACGTCTCGCTCACCATCGACAACACCGACGGCGCGCTGCCCATCGAGTACAGCGAAGTCACCATTTCCCGCACCCTGTTCCGGGCCGGCGGCTCCGAATACGCCATCAACGGCTCGCCCTGCCGCCTCCTGGACATCCAGGAACTGCTCTCCGATTCCGGACTGGGCCGCGAAATGCACGTGATCGTCGGCCAAGGCCAGCTGGACCGGGTCCTGCACGCCACCCCGGAGGACCGCCGCGGCTTCATCGAAGAGGCCGCGGGCATCCTCAAGCATCGCCGCCGCAAGGAAAAGACCGTCCGGAAGCTCGAGGCCATGCAGTCCAACCTGCAGCGCCTCGGCGACCTCACCGCTGAAATCCGGCGGCAGCTGACCCCGCTGGGCAAGCAGGCCGAAGTGGCACGCCGTGCCCAGACCGTGCAGTTCGAAGTCCGCGATGCCAAGTCCCGCCTCCTGGCCGACGAACTCGTCCGGCTCACCGGAGCCCTGGAAGAGGACGTCGCCACCGAGGCCGCCCTCAAGAAACGCCGCGAAGTCGTGGAACTGGAACTCGGCGCCGGGCGGCAGCGCCAGGCCGAGGTCGAACGGCTCGCCGCCGAAGCCACCCCGCGGCTGAACGCTGCCCGGGATTCCTGGTATCAGCTCTCGGCCTCGCGCGAGCGGCTCCGCGCCCTCGGCGCCCTCGCCACCGAGCGGCGCCGCCTGCTCGGCAGCTCCGACTCCGCACCCGACTCCGGGCGCGACCCGGAGCAGCTCGAACGCCAGGCGGCCCGGGTCCGCGAGGAACAGGCCGCCCTGGAGCAGGACATCGTGGCGCGCAAAGCAGCCCTGGACCGCGCAGGTCAGTCGCGGCAGGAGGCCGAGGAACTGGCCACCGCCGAGGACAAGCGGCTGACTGCCGTGCTGCGTGCCGCGGCCGACCGCCGCGAAGGCATCGCCCGTCTCGTCGGGCAGCTCTCCGCGGCACGGTCCAAGGCAGAGGCGGCCGACGCCGAACGCGGCCGCTTGCGCGAATCGATGAGCGCGGGGGAGGAACGCCGCCGCCTCGCGCAGCAGGAATTCACCGCCCTTGAGTCGCAGGTGGCCGGGGTGGAGGACGGCGAGGAAAGCCTCGACGCCGAGTACGAGGAAGCCACCGCGCTCCTGGACGGCATCGTGGCCGAGATCGAGGCCCTGAAGACCGCCGAACGCGAACAACTCCGCGAACGGGACGCGCTGGCGGCCCGCCGCGATGCCCTCCAGCTCGGCCTGAACCGCAAGGACGGCTCCGGCCGTGTGCTCTCCTCCGGCGCCGAGGGCGTGCTCGGCGCGCTGTCCGAGCTGCTCGCGGTCGAACCCGGTTACGAGACCGCCGTCGCCGCAGCACTCGGCAGCCACTCGGACGCGGTGGTGGTATCGGGGGCCGATGCCGCGAAGGCCGCAGTGCAGCTCCTGAAGGACGACGACGGCGGCCGGGTGTCGCTGCTGCTCGCGGACGGCGGGGCAGCAGCACAGCCGGGCACCGGTCAGCTTCCCGCCTTGCCGGAAGGGGCACGCTGGGCCGCCGCGCTGGTCCGCGCCAACAACGGCAACGCGGACGCCACGGTGGCGGCGGCCCTCCTCGCGGGCACCGTCGTCGTCGAGGGACTGGATGCCGCGGCGGAGCTGATCGCGCAGCACCGCGGATTGACCGCGGTGACCCGCGCCGGCGACGTCTTCACCGCGCTGACCGTCAGCGGCGGGTCCGCCGACGCGCCGTCGCTGCTTGAGGTGCAGGCCGCCGTCGACGACGCCGAAAGCCGGCTCGCCGCCCTGACCACCGGACTCGAACGGGGCCGTTTCTCCCTGGCCGCCGCCGAAGCCCGCCGCGGCGAAGCGCAGGAACGTGCCGACGCCGCCCTGGATAAACTGCACGACTCCGACGCCCGGCTTGCCGCCGTCGCCGAACGGCTTGGCCACTTGAACTCGCAGCTGCGCAGCGCCGTCGCCGAAAGCGACCGCCTCGCGGACTCGCTGGCGAAGGCCGAACTGAATATCGCCGTCGCCGAAGAAGCACTGGAGGCAGCGGCCGAGCGGCTCGCCGCAGCCCAGGAAGCCCCCGGGGACGACGAACCGTCCACCGAACACCGGGACGCCCTCGCCGCGGCGGCCAGCAACGCCCGGGCCCATGAGATGGAGGTGCGCCTGGGGCTGCGCAGCGCCGAGGAACAGCTCAACGCCACCGCCAACCGGGCGGCGTCGCTGGAACGTGCCGCGGCCACCGAACGCCGTGCCCGCGAGGAAGCCGCCCGACGGGCCGAGCGCCGCAAGGCCCAAGCCGCCCGCGCCGCCGCCGTGGCACGCGCCGTGGAACAGGCGGTGCGCTTCGTCGACGTCTCCGTGGAACTGGCCGCCGACGCCCGGGACCACGCCGAAGCCGTCAAGGAGCAACGGGACAAGGACCTCGCCGGGCTGCGCAGCAGCAACGACGAGCTCGCCCGCGAACTGGCAGGCCTGACCGATTCCGTGCACCGCGACGAACTCGCCCGGGCCCAGCAGAGGCTGCGCATCGAAGCCCTCGAAGCCCGCTCCATCGAAGAGCTCGGACTCTCCCCGGAACAGCTCGTGGCGGACTACGGTCCGGACCAGCCCGTGCCGCTGCCGGCCGACGGCAAGGACAAATGGGCAGAGCTGCGCGCCGAAGTGGACGAGGACGGCAACCCGGTCCCCGCCGGGAAGCCCTTCGTCCGCGAAGAACAGGAGAAACGGCTGCGCAAGGCCGAACGCGACCTCGCCGCCCTGGGCAAGGTCAACCCCCTCGCCCTGGAGGAATTCGCCGCTCTCGAGGAACGCCACCAGTTCCTCAACACCCAGCTCGAAGACCTGAAAGCGAGCCGCAAGGACCTGCTGGACATCATCAAAGAAGTCGACAAACGGGTGCAGGAGGTGTTCTCCGAAGCCTTCGCCGACACGTCCAAGCAGTTCGACCATGTCTTCGCCCGCCTGTTTCCCGGCGGCGAAGGCCGGCTGGTGCTGACCGAGCCGGACGACATGCTCACCACCGGCATTGAGGTGGAGGCCCGGCCCGCAGGAAAGAAGATCAAACGGCTCTCCCTGCTTTCGGGCGGCGAACGCTCGCTGACCGCCGTCGCACTCCTTGTGGCGATCTTCAAGGCCCGGCCCTCGCCGTTCTACGTCATGGACGAGGTGGAAGCTGCCCTGGACGACACCAACCTGGGCCGGCTCATCACGATCTTCGAGGAGCTGCGCGAATCCAGCCAGCTGATCGTCATCACGCACCAGAAACGCACCATGGAAGTAGCGGACGCGTTGTACGGGGTGACCATGCGCGGCGACGGGGTGTCCACCGTCATCAGCCAGCGCATCGACGCCGAGGTGTGACGGGGAACCGGCAGCGAGGCCGCCCGGCTGTGAGAAGCTAGGGGTGTGAACGAACTCCTCCCCATTATTCTGTCCATAGCCGCTGCCCTGGTGGTCATCGGCGGGCTGGTCCCGGTGTTCCTGAAGGCGCGCAAGTCCGCCGCCAAGTACCCCGGAACCCGCGATGCCAACGATCCGGTAACCCCGGCCGGCGGCGGAACCCTGGTGGAAGAGCGCAGCGGTGCCGTCGACGAACGGAAGGCGCCGGCCGGCGTCGGCGATGCGCCCGAGGCCCCCGAAACGGACCTGCTCGAAGAACCGGCCGGGCTCGAAACCGTCCAGGTCGAAACGCCCGCCCCGGTGGAAGGCCGGCTCCAGCGGCTCCGCGCCCGCCTGGTCAAGTCCAACACCATCCTCGGCAAGGGCCTGCTCGCCCTGCTCGCCAGCGACAAGATCGATGAGAACGTCTGGGACGAGGTCGAGGAGACCCTGCTCCTGGCCGACCTCGGCACCGAACCCACCATGGAACTGGTGGATGCCCTTCGTGAGCGCGTCAAGGTGCTGGGCACCCGCAGCCCGGAGCACGTCAAGGCGCTGCTCCGTGAGGAACTCATCAAGCTCGTCGATCCCACCATGGACCGCAGCCTGAAGGTCGAACGCAAGAACGGCCACCCCGCCGTCATGATTGTGGTGGGCGTCAACGGCGTCGGCAAGACCACCACGGTGGGCAAACTCGCCCGCGTGCTGGTCGCCGAAGACAAGGACGTTATCCTCGGCGCGGCCGACACCTTCCGTGCCGCCGCCGCCGAGCAGCTTGCCACCTGGGGCCAGCGCGTCGGCGTCCCCACCGTGAAGTCCGACGTCGACGGCGCCGATCCTGCCTCCGTTGCCTTCGAGTCGGTGAAGGCCGGCATCGAACAGGAAGTCGACGTGGTCATGGTCGACACCGCAGGCCGACTGCAGAACAAGGTGGGCCTGATGGACGAGCTCGGCAAGGTCAAGCGCGTCATCGAAAAGCTCGCCGAAGTGGACGAGGTCCTGCTGGTCCTGGACGCAACCACGGGCCAGAACGGACTGAACCAAGCGAAGGTCTTCTCCGAGGTGGTCAACATCACCGGCATCGTCCTCACCAAGCTGGACGGCACCGCCAAGGGCGGCATCGTCGTCGCGATCCAGAAGGCACTCGGCGTGCCGGTCAAGCTGGTGGGCCTCGGCGAAGGCCCCGACGACCTCGCACCCTTCGAAGCCGATACCTTCGTGGACGCGCTGCTCAACTAACCGCACCGCCGGGGTCCGCAACCCGAAGCAGAAAGCCCGGCCCGCCGCAGGATCATCCTGCGGCAGGCCGGGCTTTTGCGTGCCTCAGGCTCAGTACGTGAAGTGCAGCACCGTAACGGTTCCGGAGGTCAGCGGGAACTTCTGCACACTGGACCCCGGGACGAAGTTCATGACCATGGGCCGCTGGCTGTTGGCCACCGGGAGGGCCTTCTTCCCGTCGATCACAGTGGCGCCCGTGGCGGTGTAGCCGGGGCCGGCCATCTGCGTCATGGTGCCGGACTTGGGCTTGCCGGGCAGGCTGAGCGTGACCGTGGCCTGGCCGTCCTTCTGCGGATCGTTCTTGTTGGCGATGTACACGCTGGTGCTGCCGTCCCCGCCCTTCACCGCATAGGCGTAGCTCAGCCCGCCGCCGGACTGCTCAAGCTTCAGGAACCTGCCGGTGCCCAGGTCCGAGACCATGGCCAGGCCGAAGTAGCTCGGGTTTTCCTGGATGGCGCCGTCGGGCTGCAGGTACTTGCCTCCCGAGCAGATGGGGGACAGGGGCGGTCCGCCGACGCAGGTTATCAGGGAGCTGTGGAAGCCGAGCCGCTTGATGCCCTGCTGGAGCCCGTTGAGGGCGAATTCGCTGTACCACAGGGCCGAGGCGTGGTTCTTGGTGGTCGGGTTGGTCCCCGGGCAAGCCGACGGGCCGGTCTCCGTGAGCCAGGTCGGGAGGCCGGCGGCCGTCGCGGGCTGCATCGCCCTGCGGTCGTAGTCCCGCACCCGCGGATGCATGTAGTCGCTCATCAGGTTCGCCATCGTGGGCTCGTCCCCGGGCTCGCTGCCGGCGCAGCTGGACAGCGGGTAGTAGTGGAAGGACACGATGCGCTGCTGCGGCAGGGGCGTCCTGGCGAAGGCCTTCCACCAGGCTTCCGAATACGTCCCCGGCCCGATGATGGGCACACCGGGCGCGGCCTTGTTGATCGCTTCGGCGTAGCTCGTGAGCTCGTTGAGGTAGTCCTCGATGCCCCAGCTCCCGGGGCGCAGGCCGTTGTTCGGGTAGCCGTTCGGTTCGTTGCCGACCGTGAGGCCCACCAGCCGCTTGCCGAAAATCCGGGCCGCGTGCTTGCTCATGTCCGCCGCCCGGGCCGGATCGTAGTGGCCAAGGTCGACCGTGAGGTTCACCGTGCCGTCGACCGCGTCGGCGAGGGTCTTGACGCGTTCGAGGTCCGCGGGCGTAACGGTGCGGGCAGGGTGCGCCTTGTCGCCCTGGCGGTCGCCCGGCATGGCTTCGCCTGAGGAGGTCCAGAAGAAACGCCTGTCCACGGCGTTGCCGCCGAACCGCAGCAGCGGTTTGCCGAGTCCCTTAAGGGTGGCCACGAGATCGGCGTTGGCGGAACTAAGGGCCGGATCGGCGAGGTCCGTGGCTTCGAGGGACAGGCCGACGGCCCCAGGGTCGATCGAGGTTCCCAGCTCGGCCGCCGAG
This sequence comes from Arthrobacter celericrescens, assembly GCF_003614925.1. Lineage (GTDB taxonomy): Bacteria > Actinomycetota > Actinomycetes > Actinomycetales > Micrococcaceae > Arthrobacter > Arthrobacter celericrescens. The sequence goes on along the minus strand of NZ_QYLP01000010.1, from coordinate 63,630 downwards.
ACGTTGACCGCCATCGGGGCCACTGCACGCGTGGCCGAGGCCTGAGGGCCGGGCTGCTGGTAGTACTTGGTTCCGGGCTGTTTGGTGAACGCCGGTGCCGGGCTCGGCACTGCGACGGGTTCGCTGGGAGGAGCCGGCTGCTGGGCGTTCAGGACGAACGGCACAGCGATCGCCGCACCGGCCACCAGGGCGCCTGTGGCCACCAGGGCAACCGCCCTGCCCTTGCGTGCCTTGGCGCGTCGAGGTCGTCGGTCGGCAGGTTGCCCGCCGCTGGGCAAGTGGTCATGGGTGGCCACGGTGAAGTTACCTCCGGGAAGGGTGGGGATTGGTCCTTCAGCCAGCCTAGACGATGCGAAGCGGGCCCTTCCTCCGGGTCCGAAGCCGTACGCGCTACGCCTGCCGGTGCCCCGGCAGGGTTTCGCGCGCTGTCAGCCACCAGGCGGCGGACAGCAGCAGCAGGCTCCCGGTCGCGGCAAAGGCCCAGCCGTAGCCGAAGGCATCCGCAATGACGCCGGCCAGGACCGGGCCGACGATCGCGCCGGCGTCGGCGGCCATCTGGAAGGTGGCCAGCACCTTCCCGCCGGAGCGCCCCTGTCCAAGGATGTCGCCGACGGCGGCCTGCTGGGCCGGGTTGAGCACGCCGGAACCGAAGCCCGCCACTGCCGAAACGAGGAGGAACGCGGCCAGGTTGTCGGTCAGGCCGATGGACGCCGTCGCGAGCCCCGTAACCGCAAGGCCGGCGCAGATCAGCGGCCTGCGCCCGATCCGGTCGGCGAGGCGGCCCGAGAAGCTCAAGGCCGCGGCGTTGCCGCCGGCAAACACCGCGAGGGCCCAGCCGGCGCTGGCCGTGCCCGCTTCAAGGACCGCGACGGCGAACAGCGGCACCGTGGCCATGCGCACCCCGAAGACCGCCCAGCCGTTGCTGAAGCCAGAAACGAGCGACGCCCTGTAGGCGGGGTCGGCCAGGGCCTCGCGCATCGGCATTGCCGGGGCGGCGGCTGCGGCGTCAGGGCCGCTCGAGGGCCGGGCGCCGAGCTGGAACCGGACCAACAGTGCGGCCAGCACCAAGGCTGCGGCGTACGCGAGGAACGGCACCCTGAGCCCGAAGCCGGCCAGCAGGCCGCCGACTACTGGGCCGAGAACGCTGCCCAGCAGGAACGCCGAGGAGTAGGCCCCGGACACCCGGCCCCGGCTTTCGGGCGGCGCGAGCCGGATCAGCAGGCCCATGGCCGCCACGGTGAACATCACCGAACCGGCGCCGCCGAGCCCCCGGAAGACGAGCAGCTGCCAGTAGTCCTGGGCGAAGGCGCAGGCCGCCGTCGAGACCGCCACGATCAGGAGGCCGGACACGTACACCGTGCGTTCGCCCAGCTTGCCGATCAGGGTGCCGCCGGCGGGAGCGAAGGCCAGGCGCATCAAGGCGAAGATGCTCACAATGACCGCCGCGGCGGTGGCGCCGACATCGAAGGTGGTGGCGAATTGCGGCAGCACGGGAGCCACCAGGCCGAAGCCGAGCGCGATCAGGAACGCCGCCAGCAGCATGACCTTGATGTCGCGCGGCAGCGCCGGGCGCCGGAGCGGGGTGGGGGAGCCGGTGGCGGGTTCTCGGGTTGTTTCACGCATGCGGCGGCAGACCTCAAAGGTGGCAGGGTTTTCAGGGGTGCTTACAAGGTAACAAAGGCCGTCCGCCGATGATTCCGGAAGGCCCGGTGTGATCCACGAAACATCGTTGTAACGCGGGGGATATGCACCATTTACGTTTGGGAGGTTCTTGTAACAGGCGCGCAATCTAAATCCCGCGCGGGCGAAACACTGCGAACCGAGACTTTTGTGTAGAACGCAAAACGGCGTTGGTACAGGCGGCACGTGCCGCACACAAAGCAGAGAGGACGCAGACCATGGAATTTACCGCCGGTCTCGTTTGGCTCCTGGTCGCAGCGGCACTCGTGCTGTTCATGACCCCGGGCCTGGCATTCTTCTACGGCGGCATGACCCGTGCCAAAGCCGCCCTGAACATGATGATGATGAGCTTCATCGCCATCGGCACAGTGGCCATTGTCTGGGTTCTGTGGGGCGCCTCGATGGCCACCAGCAACGAGGACAACTTCTTCCAGCTCTTCGCGAACCCCTTCAGCCACTTCGGTCTGCACAACTTCACCGAACCGGCCGATCTGCTGAAGACCGGTTACGCCGCCACCTTCGCCATCATCACCGTGGCCCTGATCTCCGGTGCAATCGCCGACCGTGCCAAGTTCTCCGCGTGGACCCTCTTCACGCCGATCTGGGCCACCCTGGTCTACGCGCCCATGGCCTTCATGGTCTGGGGCGGCGGCCTGTTCTCCGCTGACGGCTGGTTCGGCCAGACGTTCGCCCCGGTGATCGACTTCGCCGGTGGCACCGTGGTGCACATCAACGCCGGTGTGGCCGGCCTGATCCTCGTCCTGATCATCGGCAACCGCAAGGGCTTCGGCAAGGACCCGAACCACCGCCCGCACAACGTTCCGCTGATCATGCTCGGCGCCGCCATCCTGTGGTTCGGCTGGTTCGGCTTCAACGCCGGTGCCGCTGCGACCGTTGAACAAGGCGGCCTGATCTGGATCAACACCCTCGTCGCCCCCGCCGCCGCCATGCTCGGCTGGCTCGTGGTGGAGCGCATCCGCGACGGACACCCGACCTCGCTCGGCGCAGCCTCCGGTGTGGTTGCCGGCCTCGTGGCCATCACCCCGGCCTGTGCGAACGTTTCCCCGCTGGGTGCCATCGCCCTCGGCGTGGTTGCCGGTGTGGCCTCCGCGCTCGCCGTCGGCCTGAAGTTCAAGCTCGGCTACGATGACTCGCTCGACGTCGTGGGCGTCCACCTGGTCTCCGGCCTCGTTGGTACCGTGGCCATCGGCTTCCTCGCCACCCCCACCCAGGGCGCGGCCGGCCTCTTCTACGGCGGCGGCACCACCCAGCTTGTGGCACAGGTCCTGGCGGCCCTGATGTCGATCGCCTTCACCGCGGTCATGACCTTCGTCATCGCCTACCCGATCCACAAGATCATGGGCTTCCGTATCTCCGAGCACCAGGAAATCGCCGGCGCAGACGTTAGCCTGCACGCCGAAACCGCCTACGAGTTCGGTGTCACCGGACACGGCGGCAGCTTCCAGCCGCTGCACGACCTGATCACCGGCAAGAAGACGGCTCCCGCCGTTGCCGAAGAAGAGACCGAAGCCACCACTGCAAGCAAGGAGAGTGTCCAGGCATGAAGCTCATCACCGCGATTGTCCGTCCGGAGAAGCTTGAGGCTGTCCGCGAAGGCCTTGAGGCCTACGGCGTCCAGGGACTGACGGTCAGCGCGGCCAGCGGATACGGCCGCCAGCGCGGCTACACCGAGGTGTACCGGGGAGCCGAGTACAACGTGGATCTTCTTCCGAAGATCCGCATCGAAGTACTGGCCACGGACGAGCAGGCGGACGACATCCTCGATGTCCTGATCGCTTCGTCCAACACCGGGCGCGCCGGTGACGGCAAGGTCTGGACCGTGGACGTCCACGAGGCAGTCCGCGTCCGCACCGGAGAACGCGGCGCAGCCGCTATCTGATTGACCAGCGCAGCCGCCAGCTGAGCGATCAGCGGGCCATCCGCCGGAGGCAAAGGACGGGCCGGGTACCAGAAGGTACCCGGCCCGTCCGTTTGCGTCCCCAGATGCCGTGTCCGGCTGTGTCAGCCGCCGACGGCGGTGGGCCAGTCCGCGGGGCCGGTGCTGCCGGCGTCGTACTTCTCCAGCGGGACCGAATCCCCGGCCCAGGCGGCAAGGACCGGCTCCACGATCCGCCAGCACTGCTCCGCAGTGTCGCCGCGCACCGAGAGCAGGGGATCGCCGTTGATCACGCCCTCAAGCACTTCGCCGTACGGGAGCAGTTCGGAGGCGTTGAGCTCGGCCAGGAGCGTGGCCCGGTCGAGGCTGAAGATGTCGCCGGGGCCGTTGACGTCGACGTCGAGCTTCAGCGTGTCCGGGCCGAACCCGATCCGCAGCTGGTTGGGCGCGTCCACGCCCTGGAAACCGTCCGGAAGGTGCGGCACCGGCCGGAAAGTGACCACCGCTTCCTTGCGCTTGACGCCAAGGGCCTTGCCGGAGCGCAGGATGAACGGAACGCCCTTCCACCGCCAGGTGTCGATGCCCACCTGCACCTCGGCAAGGGTTTCGGTGTTGCGGGACGCGTCCACGCCTGCCTCCGCCGTGTAGTCGGGGATGTCGCGTCCGCCGATGCTGCCGGCACTGTAGCGGGCCCGGCGGGTCGACTTCTTGTACGGGGCGGTGACGCTGCTGGCACGCAGGACCGTGGAGATCGCATCTCGCAGGTCGCGCTCGCCGATGGTGGCCGGGGCGTCGATGGCCAGCAAGGCCATGATGTGCAGCAGGTGGCTCTGGATCATGTCGCGGAGCGCACCGACGCCGTCGTAGTAGCGGGCACGGCCCTCCAGGGCCAGGTCCTCGTCGAAGATGATCTCCACTTTTTCGATGTGCTCGCGGTTCCATACCGGTTCCAGGAAGCGGTTGGCGAAACGCAGGCCCAGGATGTTCAGCACCGTGGCCTTGCCCAGGAAATGGTCCACGCGGTGGATATGGTCTTCCGGCACCAGCCCCGCCAGCGTCCGGTTCAGGGCTTCCGCCGACACGGTACCTGAGCCGAAGGGCTTTTCCAGGACCAGCCGGGTGCCCGGCGGAAGCTGCTTCGCGTCCAGAACTTCGCAGGCCTTCTGGCTGACGTGCGGTGGAAGGGCGAAGTACACGGCTACAGGCGCCTCCAGCCGGCCGATCAGTCCGGCCAGGCTGCCGTCCGCGGTGACATCAATGCCATGGTAGGCGGTGTCCTTTTCCGCGGCGGCGAGGGCGGCCTTTCCCTCGGTACCGGCGGACATGGCGGCCCCGGCGAAGGCGTCATGGACGCGTTTGGCCCACTGTGCCGGCGTCCACTCATCGGAACCGGCGCCCACGAGCTTCAGCCCCGAAGCGCGTCCCGAGGCGAGCAGACGGGCCAGTCCCGGCAGCAGCAGCCGGCCGGTGAGGTCCCCCGATGCGCCAAGGATGAGCAGTGTTTTCACAGTGTTTTCGCTGGTCACTGTGCCAGCATGCCATCTTGGAGGTGCAACTTGGTACCCTAGATAGTCGGGTCCCGCAGCCACCTCGAATCAGTGTTGTCCGGGACAAAGATCGGCAATGATGCAGGCGTGCCGCTTTGGGCGCCATCCGTAGACCATTGAAAGAAGTGCACGGCGCGTGTTCAATTCACTCTCTGACCGGTTGACAGCAACCTTCAAGAATCTCCGTGGCAAGGGCCGCCTCTCCGAGGCCGACGTCGATGCCACAGTCCGGGAGATCCGCCGCGCCCTGCTGGACGCGGACGTTGCCGTTCCCGTGGTCCGTGAATTCGCCGGACGCATCCGCGAACGCGCCCTCGGCGCCGAGGTCTCGGCCGCGCTGAACCCGAGCCAGCAGATCGTCAAGATCGTCAACGAGGAACTCGTGGAGATCCTCGGCGGCGAGACCCGCCGGATCCGGCTGGCCAAGACCGGCCCCACCATCATCATGCTCGCCGGCCTCCAGGGTGCTGGTAAGACCACCCTCGCCGGCAAGCTCGCCAAGTGGATGAAGTCCCAGGGCCACAGCCCCGTCCTTGTGGCCGCCGACCTGCAGCGCCCCAACGCCGTGACCCAGCTGCAGGTGGTGGGCGGCCGCGCCGGCGTGCCGGTGTTTGCCCCGCACCCCGGCACCACCTCCGACCTGGAGACCCCCACCGGTGACCCGATCGCCGTCGCGAAGGCCGGCGTCGAGGAGGCCCGGCAGAAGCTGCACGACGTCGTGATCGTGGACACCGCCGGCCGTCTCGGCGTCGACGCCGAAATGATGGACCAGGCGCGCCGCATCCGCCAGGCGATCATCCCCAACGAAGTCCTCTTCGTCATCGACTCGATGATCGGCCAGGACGCGGTCAACACTGCGCACGCCTTCGACGAGGGCGTCAACTTCACCGGCATCGTGCTGTCCAAGCTCGACGGTGACGCCCGCGGCGGTGCTGCCCTGTCCGTCTCGTCCGTTACCGGCAAGCCCGTCATGTTCGCCTCGACCGGCGAAAACCTGGACGACTTCGAGCTGTTCCACCCGGACCGCATGGCCTCGCGCATCCTCGACATGGGCGACGTCCTCTCGCTGATCGAGCAGGCGGAGAAGAACTGGGACAAGGACGAAGCTGCCCGGATGGCGAAGAAGTTCGCCGACCAGGAAGACTTCACCCTGGACGACTTCCTGGCCCAGATGCAGCAGATCCGCAAGATGGGCTCCATGAAGAAGATGCTCATGATGATGCCGGGTGCGCAGAACATCCGCCAGCAGCTTGAGCAGTTCGACGAACGCGAGATCGACCGGGTCGAGGCCATCGTCCGCTCCATGACCCCGCACGAGCGTGTGGCCCCGAAGATCATCAACGGCTCCCGCCGCGCCCGCATCGCCCGCGGTTCCGGCGTGCATGTCTCCGAGGTCAACGGCCTGCTGGAGCGTTTCGCCCAGGCGCAGAAGATGATGAAGAAGCTGGCCCAGGGCGGCGGAATGCCGGGCATGCCCGGAATGCCTGGCATGGGCGGCGGCGGAGCACGCAAGGGCGCCAAGAACGCACCGAAGAAGAAGGCCCGTTCCGGCAACCCGGCGAAGGCAGCACAGGAACTGCGCGACGCCGAGGCCAAGCGCAAGGCTGGTGCTTCCGCTCCCAGCGGTGCCGCGTTCGGTCAGGGCGCCGCGGACTTCGATCCTTCGCAGCTGAACCTGCCCAAGGGCTTCGACAAGTTCCTCGGCAAGTAGGGCCCCTGCCCAACCGGCAATGGAAAAGCAACGTGTTGTCTTCGTCCACGGCGGCGGTTCCTTCGGGGCCGCTGCCTGGCCGAGGCAACACGGCATGGCGCTGAAATACGACGCCCTCTTCCTGCGGCGCCACGGCTTCGATCCCGTCGTGGAGCCCGTGGAACCATCCGTCGCCGCGGATGTCGCGATCATCCTTGCTGCCCTGGAAAGCGACGGAAACCCCGGCGGACACCTGGTGGCGCATTCGCAGGGCGCCATCCCGGCGATGCTTGTCGCCGTCGACCATCCGGAATTGGTGCGCTCCCTCGTGCTGGTGGAACCGGCCTGCCTGTCCCTGACCGCGGAACTTCCCGCCACCATGGCGTACCGGGCCCTCATGGAACCCTTGTTTGAAGCCCGGCACCGGCTGGGCGATGAGGAATACCTGCAGGAGTTCCGGCGCCGCACTGCCTCCGCCGCTGCCGGGCCGGTGTCGAACGAGGACCCGCACCGGGTGGCCAGGCGGCTGAGGCTGCAGGCTCCGCCGTGGGATGCGCCGCTGCACATTGTTCCGGGCGTTCCAACCCTGGTCCTCACGGGCGGCTGGGAGCCCCTGTACGAGGAGATCGCCGGCTACCTGCGCGAAACCGGTGCCCTCCACCGCGTCGCGGCAGGAGGACACCGGCCCCATGATTCGCCCGAAGGCGACCGGATCATCCGCTCCTTCATTGCCGAAGCCGGCCGGGTGCCGCAGCCAGGCTACGGGCACCCGGCCTAGGCCGGCTCAGTTGGTGCGACCCGCGCCTTCCGGAAGCTTCAGTTCGGGCAGGTAGACCTTCCCGCCGGCCGCGAGGAATTCCTCGCTCTTTTCACGCATGCCGGCGTACATTTCCGCGATGGCCGCCTGCGAATCGGCCGAGCCGTACTCGTTGCGGATGTCCTGGCTGATGCGCATGGAGCAGAACTTCGGCCCGCACATCGAGCAGAAGTGCGCGGTCTTGGCCGGTTCCGCGGGGAGCGTTTCGTCGTGGAACGACTCGGCCGTGACCGGGTCCAGCGACAGCGCGAACTGGTCCCGCCAGCGGAACTCGAAACGTGCCTTGGACAGGGCGTCGTCACGTTCGTTGGCGCCGGGGTGCCCCTTGGCGAGGTCGGCGGCGTGGGCGGCGATCTTGTAGGTGATCACGCCGGTCTTCACGTCGTCCTTGTTCGGCAGGCCCAGGTGCTCCTTCGGGGTGACGTAGCAGAGCATCGCCGTGCCGTAGCGGGCGATTTCCGTGGCGCCGATGGCCGAGGTGATGTGGTCGTAGCCGGGCGCGACGTCGGTGACCAGCGGGCCGAGGGTGTAGAACGGTGCGCCCTTGCAGAGTTCCTGCTGCCGTTCGACGTTCTCGCGGACCATGTGGAACGGAATGTGGCCGGGCCCCTCGACCATCACCTGCACGTCGTACTCCCAGGCGCGCTGCGTCAGCTCGGCCAGTGTATCCAGTTCGGCGAACTGGGCGGCGTCGTTGGCGTCCGCCGTCGCACCCGGGCGCAGGCCGTCGCCGAGCGAGAACGCGACGTCGTACTTGGCGAAGATCTCGCACAGCTCGTCGAAGTGGGTGTAGAGGAAGTTTTCCTCGTGGTGTGCCAGGCACCAGCCGGCCATGATGGAGCCGCCGCGGGACACGATGCCCGTGACGCGGTTGGCGGTCAGCGGCACGTAGCGCAGCAGCACGCCGGCGTGGATGGTCATGTAGTCCACGCCCTGCTCGCACTGTTCGATCACGGTGTCGCGGAAGATCTCCCACGTCAGGGCGTTGGCTTCGCCGTTGACCTTTTCCAGCGCCTGGTAGATCGGCACGGTGCCGATCGGGACGGGGGAGTTACGGATGATCCACTCGCGGGTGGTGTGGATGTCGTCGCCAGTGGAGAGGTCCATGACCGTGTCCGCACCCCACTGGGTGGCCCACTGCAGCTTGTCGACCTCTTCGGCGATCGAGCTGGTCACGGCCGAGTTGCCGATGTTGGCGTTGATCTTCACCAGGAAGGCCTTGCCGATGATCATCGGCTCGGACTCGGGGTGGTTGATGTTGTTGGGGATGATGGCCCGTCCGGCAGCCACTTCGCTGCGGACCAGTTCCACATCGCAGTTCTCGCGCAGCGCCACGAAGCGCATTTCCGGGGTGATGATGCCCTGCTTGGCGTAGTGCATCTGGGTCACCGTCTTGCCTTCGACGGCGCGGCGCGGCACCGGCTGCGCTCCCTTCCACTCAGCGGAGGCCGCACCGCGGCGCAGGGCCGACTTGCCGTCGTCGAGCAGGTTCCGCTCGCGGCCGCTGTAGGTCTCGGTGTCGCCGCGCTCTTCGATCCAGGCCGCACGGAACGGCTCCAGGCCCACCACCGGATCGCTGCCCGGCCCGGCGGTCCGGTAGACCTGCAGGGGCGCGTTCGCTTCGCCGTTGGGGGAGGGCTCCAGCGCAATTTCCGTGACCGGCACGCGGATGCCGGAACCGGCGTCCTCGATGTAGGCCAGGGAGTGCGACTTCAGCGACTGCGTCACCTCGGCGGAGCCGTTCTGGGCAGGGCTGTGCTGTGCATTTGAGGTACTCAAAGGATTACTCACTTCCTTCGCCGGCATTACCCGGACAGGTTCAACGGTCGCAGGCTGCGCCAGCCTGATCTCAGCCCATGCATGGGCCCCCGTGTGGTCGTAGACGAAGCTACCACAGCCCGCGGCCGGCGCCCCAGTCATCGCCGAACATGTCCCGCGTAGGCTTTTTCCATGCAGAACATCATCGAATTCAGCGGCACCGTGCTGTGTGGTCCTTCGGAAGAACGCCACGGGCTGTGGTCGGTGGACGGCCGCCTCACGTTTGTCCAGCCGGAGCGAATGCCGGACGTGGTCCTGGACGGCTGGGTGCTTCCCGGGTTCGTTGATGCGCATTGCCACATCGGCCTGGGTCCCGGTGGAGCCGTGGACGAGGACACTGCCCGGGCGCAGGCCGCCGCGGACCGCGACGCCGGGACGCTGCTGGTGCGCGACGCCGGCGTCCCGGCAGATACCCGCTGGCTGCAGGGCAGCCCGGACGTGCCCCGGATCATCCGTTCCGGCCGGCATATCGCCCGCAGCCGGCGCTACCTTCCGGGCTTGGCGGTGGAAGTCGAGCCGGAGCATCTCGTGGAAGAGGCCCGGAAGCAGGCCCGGGCCGGCGACGGGTGGGTGAAACTGGTGGGCGATTGGATTGACCGCTCGGCGGGCGACCTCGGGCCCTCGTTTCCCGCAGCGGTGGTCAAGGACGCCGTCGCCGCCGCCCACGACGAAGGGGCCCGCGTCACCGCCCACTGCTTCGCCGAAGACACCATCGATGACATGCTCGACGCCGGCATCGACTGCATCGAGCACGCCACCGGCCTGCTGCCCCGCCACATCCCGCGCCTGGTGGAGCAGGACGTGCCGATCTTGCCCACCTTGGTCAACATCGCCACCTTCCCGCACATCGCCGCGCGGGCCGAAGCAAAGTTCCCCCGCTACGCCGCGCACATGCTCGCACTGTGGGAGCGCCGCTACGAACGGATCGGCGAAGCGCACCACGCCGGTGTCCGGGTTTTCGCGGGAACGGACGCCGGAAGCGTCATCAAACACGGCCGCATCGCCGAGGAAATCCTTGAACTGCACCGCGCCGGACTTCCCGCTGCCGCGGCCCTCGACGCCGCGTGCTGGTCCGCGCGTAAGTGGCTGGGAGCCGAGGCGATCAGCGAAGGCGCCCCGGCCGACGTCGTGCTCTGCACGGAAGATCCGCGTACCGTGCCGGACACCGTCACCCGGCTGCGGCACGTGGTGCTCGGCGGGAAAGTTGTCGGATAGCCCTTGGAATAAATTGAAGCTTCAAGTAATTTAGTAAGAGTAGAAGCGCCGATCGGCGGCGCCGAACACTTTTCCGGGAGTTTCAATGACCGCAGCATCCAGCCAGGACCTGCTTCCTGCCGAACTGACCATGGGCACCGTCATGCTCAAGGTCGGCGACATGAAGCTGATGAGCGACTACTACCAGAGCGCCCTGGGCCTGGACGTCGTGGCCGAGCAGGACGGCGGCCTGTACTACGGGCGCCTTGGAAAGCCCTTGGTGCACCTTGCCCCGGGCGGCGGCCTGCAGATTCCGGGGCGCGGCGAGGCGGGCCTCTTCCACACCGCCCTGCTGTTCGAAGACCGTGCCGCGCTCGCGGCCACCATTGCGACCGCCGCGCAGTACGAGCCGCGCGCCTTCGTCGGAAGTGCGGACCACCTGGTGAGCGAGGCCTTCTACTTCACCGACCCCGAGGGCAACGGCATCGAGCTCTATTACGACAAGCCCCGCGAAGGCTGGGAATGGAACGGCAGCTCCGTGGTCATGGACAGCCTTCCGCTGCCGCCGCAGCGCTACCTCCAGGAACACCTGAGCGAGGAGGCGGTGAGCGGCCAGCGCGCGGCAGGTGCCGGCGTCGGGCATGTCCACCTGCAGGTGGGCGACGTGCAGACCGCGCAGGACTTCTACGTCGACACCCTCGGCTTCGAGCGGACGGCCGGCTGGCACGGCCAGGCGCTCTTCGTCTCCGCCGGGGGCTACCACCACCACATGGCCATGAACGTCTGGAACAGCCGCGGCGCCGGCCCGCGCCGCGACACGCTGGGCCTGGGCGAAGTGGTGATCGAGGTGCCGTCCGGTGACGACGTCGGCGCGCTGGCAGACCGCCTCAAGGTCGCCGGAATCGAATCGCACCACACCGGGCTGGAACTGCGCTTCGAAGATCCGTGGCGCAACCGGCTCCGCGTGGCCGTCCGTTAGGCGGCTCGGTCCGTTAAGCAGCTCTGTCCGTTACGCTGATCGGGACGGCGCGGTTCCGGATTCTTCCGGCCGCCGCCACGCCTGCATTGGAACGGATGAATGAGAGTGTTTTCCATGGGTTTTGCCGAAATTTTTGTTGCCACCCACGATGAAGCGCTCAAGCGGGCGGCTGCCCTCGAAAGCGGCGGCGACGTGGCCGGGGCGGCCGTCCGCATCCCCGGCATCAGCGATTTCGAAGTGGAGCAGCTGGGGGACCTGGCCGGCACCGCCGTGCACGCCGCAGGAGCGGACTACGAGCTGGCCATGGTCGACGTCACCAGCGACGCGCTCCTGGGCGTTCCGGCTGCCATGGTGCGCGCCCTCTCCGAGCTGCTCAGCTACGAAAGCGAAGGCGAGGGCAACGTCCTGGATGACGTCGCCGCAAGCTGGGCCGCACAGGACGACATGCCCTTCGGCGTCGAGGAATCCCGCGGCTACGTCCAGCAGTTGGCGGTGCTGGCCGCCGACGTCGAAAAGTCCGAACGGGCCGGGCTCTACGTCTGGTCCGTCTAGGCAGCTGGGTGGGCGTCTTCCGGCCGGCTCCGGCATGCGCGACACCCCGGACGCTCCGGTTCGAATTCCCGTCCGCCATCTGGCACAATGGACAGGTACTCGATCCGTGCGGCCCCTCTCTCCGTGCGCGCATCCTGTCCTTAGAACCCTCAAGTACGGCCCGCCCCACGGGTGCAGAACGATCGGTTCGCCCTCGTTTCAGAAACAGGAGTGACCACAAAAGTGGCCGTTAAGATTCGCCTCAAGCGCTTCGGTAAGATGCGCGCACCGTACTACCGCATCGTTGTCATGGACGCCCGCGCCAAGCGCGATGGCCGTGCCATCGAAGAAATCGGCAAGTACCACCCCACCGAGGAGCCCTCGTACATCGAGGTTGCTTCCGAGCGTGCCCAGTACTGGCTGTCCGTCGGCGCCCAGCCGACCGAGCAGGTTGCCGCCATCCTGAAGATCACCGGTGACTGGCAGAAGTTCAAGGGCCTGCCGGGCCAGGAAGGCACCCTGAAGACCAAGGCTCCGAAGGAAGCCTTCGTCGCCCCGGAAAAGGGTTCCGTGATCATCCCCGAAGCCATCACCAAGAAGGCCAAGAAGGAAGAGGCCGCTGAGGAAGCCGACGCTCCCGAGGCAGAAGCCACCGAGGCCGAGTAAATTGCTGGCAGAAGCGCTCGAACACCTGGTCCGCGGCATTGTCGACAGCCCTGAGGATGTCAAGGTCAATGCCAGGAACAACCGCCGCGGTGAATCGCTCGAGGTCCGTGTCCACCAGGACGACCTCGGCCGGGTCATCGGCCGCCAGGGACGCACCGCACGTGCACTGCGCACCGTGATTGCGGCTCTGGCCGGTGGCGAGCAGGTCAGGGTCGACGTCGTCGACACCGACCGCCGCCGGTAGACGCGCTCAGCAATAGCTGGACTTGGATCCGGTCCCGCCACCAGATAATGGTGGCGGGGCCGGATTCCTTTTTTCGCTCCCATCAGACTTTTTCGGGCCGCTCGCCGCAGAGGCGCGGCACAGCGTAGGAAATCAGAGGAAACCATGCAGCTTCAGGTGGCCAGGATCGGCAAGCCCCACGGAATCCGCGGCGAGGTGACGGTCCAGGTGCTCACCGACGCGCCGGAGGCCCGCTTCGTTCCCGGCACCGAATTCCTCGTGGAACCGGCCAAGTTCGGCCCGCTGACCATCCGCAGCGCCCGCTGGAACAAGGACATCCTGCTGCTCGGGTTCGAGCAGGTGGACGACCGCAACCGGGCCGAGGAAATCCGCGGGGCCAAGCTGTTCGTCGAAACCGAAGAGCTCGACGACGACGGCGAAGAAGGCTGGTATGAGCACGAACTGGTGGGCCTCGAAGCCCGCGTCGGCAGCCGGGTGGTCGGCAAGGTTACCGCGCTGAACACCATGCCCGCGCAGGACCTCCTGGTCATCAAAGGCACGGACGGCACGGAAATCCTGGTGCCCTTCGTCGAGGAAATCGTGCCGGAAGTCAACCCCGACGGCGGGTACGTGCTGCTGGTCCCGCCGCCCGGCCTGTTCGAGCTCAATAGTGACGACGCTGCGGGTGGCAAGGGCGACGAAGGCGAGGGGGCCCGCGCGTGAGGATCGACGTCGTCAGCATCTTCCCGGACTACCTGGCCCCGCTGGAGCTTTCGCTCATCGGCAAGGCACGCCAGGACGGCCTCCTGGACCTCAACGTCCACGACCTCCGCAGCTTCACCACGGACAAGCACCGCACCGTTGACGACACTCCCTACGGCGGCGGCGCCGGCATGGTCATGAAGCCGGAACCGTGGGCGCAGGCCCTCGAATCCGTGGCCGCAGCTGCCCCCGGGGACCGTCGCCCGGTGCTGGTGGTTCCCTCGCCGGCGGGGGAGCGCTTCACCCAGGCCACCGCCTACGAACTCGCCGAAGAAGAGCAGCTCGTGTTCGCCTGCGGCCGCTACGAAGGCATCGACGAGCGGGTCATCGAATGGGCCGCGGAGCACTTCACCGTCCGCCCCATGAGCCTGGGCGACTACGTGCTCAACGGCGGCGAAGTGGCTGTGCTGGCCATGGTGGAGGCCATCGGAAGGCTGCTGCCCGGCGTCGTCGGCAACCCCGAATCCCTCATCGAGGAATCGCACTCGGACGGGCTCCTCGAATACCCCGTCTACACCAAGCCCTCCAGCTGGCGCGACCGCGACGTTCCGGACATCCTGCTCAGCGGCAACCACGGGAAGATTGCCCGCTGGCGCCGCCACGAACAGTTCCGGCGGACCGCCGCACGCCGTCCGGACCTGCTGGACGCGTTCGACGCCGGCAGCCTGGACCGCGCGGACCGCACCGCATTCGCCGAACTCGGGTACGACGTCGTCGACGGCCGCCTGCGCCGGCGCGGCGGAAACGGCTCCGCGGGCGGCTCGCAGGGCTGACCGCCCAGAATCCGGCCCGGGCTTTCCGTCCGGAAAGCCGCGCGGAAAGACCGTCCGGGAATTGGCCGGGCGCCCGGTGATGTGGCAAAATTGTTCTTTGTGTCTGCTGGGTCCGCACCTGCCACAGGGGGAGCGCAACCAACAGCCGGACACGCGGCACCGCCGATCAGTGGTGGAGCCGCTCTTTTGAACTTCGGCGGCAATTTCCGGACGGTTCCGGGCTTGGCCGCCGTGACCCAAAGTGGATGACCTGTGGCGTCCACCAGGAGTGGATCAATGCATATCCTCGATAGCGTAGATGCAGCATCGCTGCGCAACGATGTTCCCGAGTTCCGCGCCGGTGACACCCTCAAGGTTCACGTGAACATCATCGAAGGCAAGAACTCCCGCGTCCAGGTCTTCCAGGGCTTCGTCCTGGGCCGCCAGGGTGACGGCGTCCGCGAAACCTTCACGGTCCGCAAGGTCTCCTTCGGCGTCGGTGTTGAGCGTACCTTCCCGGTGCACTCCCCGATCATCGAGAAGATCGAGGTCGTCACCAAGGGTGACGTCCGCCGCGCCAAGCTCTACTACATGCGCGAACTGCGCGGTAAGGCTGCGAAGATCAAGGAAAAGCGCGACTTCAACAAGTAAGTCTTCCGACTTACGCAGCGGGTCCTGTGATCGTCCCGGCCGCGCAATCCGCAACGCAACAGGGATACGAATCATGGACCACGCAAAACGCCAGCCCCGGAAACAGGGCTGGCGTTTTGTTTTGCTCGGAGTGGTCCTGGCCGTCGCCATCAGCGGGCTGGTCCGCTCGCTCTGGATCGACGTCTACTTCATTCCCTCCGAATCGATGGAACCGCTCCTCGGCACCGGGGACCGCATCCTCGTCTCACGCACGGACTTCAGCGCCGAGCCCATCCGCCGCGGCGACATCGTGGTCTTCGACGGCCGCGGGACCTTCGCCCCGCTCAACAGCGGCAAGGGCCCGCTGGCGGACGCCGCGGCCGCCGCCGGACATTGGCTGGGACTGACCGGCAGCGAGACCACCTACGTCAAACGCGTCATCGGCATCCCGGGAGACCACATCCGCTGCTGCAGCGCGGACGGCAGGCTCACAGTCAACGGTCAGCCAGTTGCGGAATCCTACCTCTATCCGGGCGACGCGCCGAGCGCGCAGCAGTTCGACGTCGTGGTCCCGGACGGCCGCCTGTGGCTCATGGGCGACCACCGCTCGCGCTCCGCGGATTCCCGCAGCTTGCTGGGCGCTCCCGGCGGCGGACTGGTTCCCGTGGACCGGGTGATCGGCAGACCGGTCCGGATCATCTGGCCACTTGATAGATTGACAGAACTGCCAAGGCCTGCCGTGGCCGAACCAACTTCTAAGAACGGACAGTAGATGCCGGAGAATCCCGAACAGGAAGCCTCGACGCCGGAAGAGGACGGCAAGAAGGGCAATCAGTTCCTGCTCTGGCTCAAGGAGATCGGCACGGTGGTCGGTATCGCCATCGTCCTGTCCTTCCTCATCAAGACCTTCCTGTTCAAGGCGTTCTTCATCCCGTCCGAATCCATGGTGGCAACCCTGGAGAAGGACGACCGGATCTTCGTGAACCTGCTGGTGCCGGAGCCTTTCGCCCTGCAGCGGGGCGACATTGTGGTCTTCAAGGACACCCAGGGCTGGCTCCCGGCCACCCCGAAGGAAGAACCCGGACCCTTCAACTGGCTGCAGGACAGCCTTGCCTTCGTGGGCCTTCTCCCGGACGAAACGGAGCAGCACCTGGTCAAGCGCGTCATCGGCCTGCCCGGCGACCATGTGGTCTGCTGCGATTCCCAAGCCCGGGTCAGTGTCAACGGCACCGTCCTGGCCGAGGACTACCTCAACCCGGCCGATCCGCCCAACGCCAACCCCTTTGATGTGGTCGTTCCGGCTGGGAAAATATGGGTCATGGGCGACAACCGCAACAATTCGGCGGACTCCCGTGAGCACCTTGAAGTCAATGGCGGCTTCATCAACCTGCCCGACGTCGAAGGCAAGGCTGCCGTGATCGCGTGGCCTGTGAGCCGCTGGCAGGTCCTGGACAATCACGCCGACGTCTTCAGGAGCGTTCCGGCGCCGTCCCCCGAAGACACCAGTTCCAGCACTGCGCCCGCGGGCAAATGAGCGCCCGGGCATCCGCCAAGGTGGGCAAGCCAGCTGCCGGCCTCAAGGCCGCGGCAACCAAGGCCGCGCCACTCAAGGGAACCGCTGCCAAGGCTTCTCCGGCCGCCCCGACGCTGGACTTTGAACGGACCTTCCTGGCCCCGGGAGTACGGCTGCTCGCCGGCGTGGACGAAGTGGGCCGCGGCGCGTTCGCCGGCCCTGTCTCGGTGGGGGCCGCCGCNCGCCCCGACGCTGGACTTTGAACGGACCTTCCTGGCCCCGGGAGTACGGCTGCTCGCCGGCGTGGACGAAGTGGGCCGCGGCGCGTTCGCCGGCCCTGTCTCGGTGGGGATCGCCGTCGTCGACCTCCAGGACCAGGACCTGCTCGACGGCGTACGCGACTCCAAGCTGCTCAAGGCCGAAGACCGTGAACGGCTCGAGCCCCTGGTGCGCGGCTGGGCGGTCGCCTCCGCGGTTGGCCACGCCAGCGCCGCAGAGATCGACAGCCTCGGCATCATCGCCGCCCTGAGGCTTGCGGGCAACCGGGCCTGGAGCGACCTCCTGGCCGCCGGAACGCGGCCCGACGTGGTGCTGCTGGACGGCAGCCACGACTGGCTGTCGCTGCCCGCGCAGGTTTCCCTGTTCGATACGGATGCCGAAGACCAGCCGGGCGTGACTGCGTGTGACGCCCCGGTGCACACCCGGGTCAAGGCGGACATGTCCTGCCTCAGCGTCGCAGCAGCCAGCGTCCTGGCCAAGGTGGCACGGGACCGCATGATGATTGAGCTGCACGGCGAATTTCCGGGCTTCGCCTGGAAGGAAAACAAGGGCTACGGCACCTCGGCCCACCGTGAAGCCCTGCGCTCCGCCGGCCCCAGCAGCCACCACCGGAGCAGCTGGAACCTCCTGTAGCACGGCAGGCTGCCAGCACGGCCGGGCCGCTGGCTGTCGCCACCGGTTCGATAGGGCAAGATGGATCTATGAGTGCCGAAGATCTTGAGAACTACGAAACCGACATGGAGCTCCAGCTCTACCGTGAGTACCGCGACGTTGTCGGTTTGTTCAGCTACGTTGTCGAGACCGAACGGCGTTTCTACTTGGCCAACCACGTCGATCTACAGGCCCGCAGCGCCGACGGCGAGGTCTACTTCGACCTGACCCTCCAGGACGCCTGGGTCTGGGATGTCTACCGTTCCGCACGGTTCGTGAAGAACGTCCGCGTCATCACCTTCAAGGACGTCAACGTCGAGGAACTTCCGAAGAACGAACTCTCTTTGCCCAAGGACGGGGACCTCGGCGACCTCGGCAACTGACGCCGTGCCGTAGCCTCTGGTTTCCGGCGCTCCGGCTTCTCCTCCACAGCCCCGATTCCGCCGGGTTACCCACATAGCCCTTCTTGCTGCTGTCCCTGGCTCCGGCGTGCCCGCACGCTGGTAGCGGAGGTGGACATGAAAGAGAAGGACATTCTCGGCAGGCAGGGCGAGACGCTCGCGGCCGGGTATCTGGAGACCCTCGGGATGCGGATCATCGACCGCAACTGGCGCTGCTCCTCGGGAGAGATCGACATCGTCGCCCTCGACGGCGACACCCTGGTGATCGCGGAGGTCAAGACGCGGCGCAGCCTCGATTACGGGCACCCTTTCGAGGCCGTCGGTGCGGCAAAACTCGCCCGCCTGCACCGGCTGGCCTCATCGTGGTCCCACGCACACGAGCTGCGGACCTCGGGCCGGCGCGTGGACGTTGTGGCCGTCATCGACGACGGCATCGGCGCGCCGAGCCTGGAGCACCTCAAGGGCGTGGGCTGACATGGGCGTCGCACGGAGCTACTGCGTCGCCCTGCTTGGCCTCAACGGCTACATCGTCGAAGTCGAGGCGGACATCGGCCAGACCCTGCCGAATTTCCTGATCCTGGGCCTGCCGGACGCCGCCCTCAACGAAGCCCGGGAACGGATCCGCTCCGCCGCGCAGAACTCCGGCATCCCGCTGAGCCGGCGCAAGATCACGGCCAACCTGATCCCGGCGTCGCTGCCCAAACGCGGCTCCGGATTCGACCTCGCGATCTGCATGGCGGTGCTCGGTGCCGCCGGCGACGTCCGCTCCACCGACGGCACCGTGTTCATCGCCGAGCTCGGCCTCGACGGCCGGCTGCGCCCGGTACGCGGCATCCTGCCCGCCGTGATGGCAGCGGTCCAGGCCGGATACCCGGACGTCGTGGTCGCCCAGGCCAACGCAGCGGAGGCCATGCTCGTGCCGGGTGCCCGGGTCCGCGGTTACAAGACCCTTGCCCGGCTGGCCTTCGATTTCGGTGCGGACCCCCAGGACCTCGCCCTCGACTACGACCCGGCGGACGAGCAAGACCCCGACGACGCCGGCACCCTCCCCACGGCCGCGCCCGACCTGTGCGATGTCTCGGGGCAGGGCGACGCCCGCCGTGCGCTGGAGGTCGCCGCCGCCGGGGCGCACCACGTGCTCCTGAGCGGCCCTCCGGGCGCGGGGAAGACGATGCTCGCGGAGCGGCTCCCTGGACTGCTTCCGGACCTTGGGGACCGGGAATCGATGGAGGTCACCGCGATCCATTCGCTGTCGGCCGTGCACATCGAGAAGGTTTCGCTGCTGCGCAGGCCGCCGTTCGAGAACCCGCACCACAGCGCCACCGCCGCGGCAATCATCGGGGGCGGTTCAGGTCTTCCACGGCCCGGAGCGGCATCCCGTGCACACCGTGGCGTGCTCTTCCTGGACGAGGCGCCCGAATACGAACGCCGCGTCCTGGACGCCCTGCGCCAGCCCCTGGAAAGCGGGGAACTCGTGATCCACCGTTCGGCAGGGACGGCCGCTTATCCCGCCCGTTTCCAGCTGGTCCTCGCAGCCAACCCCTGTCCCTGCGGCAAGGCCAGCGGAAAGGGCGTTGACTGCACCTGCACCGCGGTCATGCGCCGGCGCTACTTCGGGCGCTTGTCCGGTCCGCTCCTGGACCGCGTTGATATCCAGCTTCAGGTGGAGCGGGTTTCCCTGGCCGACTTCGGCCAGGCCGGCGGGGAAGAGGACTCGGTCACGGTCGCCCGGCGCGTTGCAGCAGCCCGCTCCCGGCAGCAGGAACGCCTTGGCGGCTTCGGACTGGAGACCAACTCCCAGGTCCCCGGACGCCTGCTGAGGGGCGTGCTGAAACTGCCCCCGGCAACCACACGCATCCTGGACAGTTCCCTCGAACGCGGCGTGCTCACCGCACGGGGCTATGACCGGGTCCTCCGCCTGGCCTGGACGCTGGCCGACCTCGGACACCGGGAACGGCCCGGCCTCGACGACATCGGGCAGGCTCTCGGCCTGCGTCAGGCGGTGGCAGCCGCATGAAAGGACCAGCCATGGCGACAAACGCCACACCAATCCAATCAGGCTCCGCGCCCTCGGAGTCCAATGACGAACGCGTCGCCCGCGCAGCCCTTTCAAGGCTCATGGAACCGCAGGACGCCGCCGGACTGGCCCTCGTACGGCTCGTAGGGGCTGTTGACGGCCTCCGGATCGCCACCGGGCAGCTCACGGCCGGCCCGTCCCTGGAACAGGCAATGACGGCCCTGCTGCTTGAAGGCGGCGGCGCATCGTGGCAAGGCCTTGCCGCCTCCCTGAAACGCTGGGTGCCCCGGGTCCCGGATCTGGCACCCGAACGCGACCTGGCAACGATGCAGCGCCTCGGCGGCCGGCTCATCATCCCCGGGGACCCGTTGTGGCCGGAACAGCTCGCAGACCTCGGACTTCACGAACCGCTGTGCCTCTGGTGGCGCGGACACGAGCTCGAATTCCCGCCCGCCCGCCGCACGATTGCCCTTGTTGGTTCCCGGGACAGCACCGCCTACGGCGGAGCTATCGCCGGCGAATTCGCCTACGGGCTCGGCCAGCGCGGCTACACGGTCGTCTCCGGCGGCGCCTACGGCATTGACGCCCACGCGCACCGGGGCGCGCTCGCGGGCGGCAGCAGCGAGGTCCCCACCATCGCTGTCATGGCCGGGGGTGTGGACCGCTACTACCCTTCAGGAAACGAGGAACTCCTCCGCGCCGTCGCCAACCAAGGAGCGGTCATCGCGGAAGTTCCTCCGGGCTCGGCCCCCACCCGGTACCGCTTCCTGCAGCGAAACAGGCTCATCGCAGCACTCGCGGCCGTCACGGTCATCGTCGAAGCCCGGTGGCGTTCCGGTGCCCTCAACACAGCCCACCACGCAGAATCCATCGGCCGGGTAGTGGCAGCCGTTCCGGGGTCGATCCACAGTGCCAATTCGGCCGGATGCCATCGGCTCCTTCGTGAAGGCGGCGCCGTGTGTGTCACCGATGTGGGCGAGATTGCCGAACTTGCCGGTGGAAGCGGCGAGGACTTGCCGGGGGAGAAGGAAACCCCAGCATCCGAACATGACGGACTCACCCTGGAAGACCTGGTGCTGCTGGATGCCTTGCCGCTGCGCACCACGACCTCAGTGGAGAAGCTCGCGATCGTGGCGGGGCTGGGCCAGGAGGCGGTCCGGGCCGGGCTCGGCCGGCTCGGCTTGCTGGGCCTGGCGGTCTCCGAACGCGGCGGCTGGAAACGGGCGCGGAAGGATGCATGAACCCGACGAACGGGTGACAGACGGATGGGACGTGGCGGTGCCGCGTGACGCGGGCTTCTGCTGGCAAAGTTGAAGGGTGGACAAAGCAGCAAATCCGGAGCAGCCGGGCGGTGCGCACGCCGCCCCCGGACCGGCCGGCGATAGCGACCCCGGCCGCCAGGCTCCGCCAATACCACCTGCCCTTGTTGAAGCGATGGCCGGGTTCCGCCGCTACCTCGACGGTGAACGGGCCCGCTCGGCGCACACTGTCCGCGCCTACCTGGCCGATCTCGAAAGTCTGTTCGCCTTCGCGGCCGGCGAAGGTGTCCGGACGCCGGCCGAGCTGGAGCTCGGTACTCTGCGCCGCTGGCTCGGCGGCCAAAGCGAGGCAGGACGCTCCAGGGCGACCCTGGCCCGCCATGCCGCGACCGTCCGGACCTTCACCTCCTGGGCGCTCCGGGAGGAAATGATCGACGCCGATCCCGCCGTGCGCCTGCAGGCACCCAAACGGGAACAGTCCCTTCCCGGCGTCCTCCAGCGGGGGCAACTCGGCCGCATCTTTGACCGGCTCGCCGACGCCGCGGCCGGCGGGGGCCCGGTCCCGCTGCGGGATCGGGCCCTGGTGGAACTGCTGTACGCCACAGGGATCCGCGTCGGTGAACTCGCCGGTCTGGACGTCGACGACCTCGACGCCGACCGCCGCACCCTCCGGGTTCTCGGCAAAGGCAACAAGGAACGGACGGTTCCCTACGGGCTGCCCGCAGCGCTCGCCGTCGACGATTGGCTGCGCCGCGGCCGGCCGAAGCTTGCCACCGAACACAGCGGCCCGGCCCTCTTCCTCGGGGCACGGGGAGGACGCATCGACCAGCGGCAGGCCCGCAGGGTGGTCAAGGAACTGCTGGACGGGCTCGGTGACACCTCGGCCACGGGTCCGCACGCCCTGCGCCACTCGGCGGCCACCCACCTGCTCGACGGTGGCGCGGACCTGCGGGCCGTCCAGGAAATCCTGGGCCACAGCAGCCTGGCCACCACCCAGATATACACCCACGTTTCCGTCGAGCGGCTCCGGGCAAGCTACCGCCAGGCCCATCCGCGCGCATGAAATACGGCCATTCCATAAACGCGGAAAACCGCGCTGGCGCAAAAGCTGTGCATACGGCAAAATGAAAGCAATGTCCCGGAAGTTTCAAGCACTGCTTGAAACTTGGAATTGATGGGGCGGCAATTTCATAGTCCGGCAATTACAGTTTCATAATCTGGGAAATGCAGTCCCGCAGGATCACCGAATACCCGGTCACCGGCGCGGCAACCATCCAGGCAGAGGTCGTTGGGGAAGACGTACCTACAGCTATGGAGGATGGAATGTCTGTTGCAATGACCCGTGGTGTGTTGTTCGTGCACTCGGCCCCTACGGCACTGTGCCCGCATGTGGAGTGGGCCATCGGATCGGTCGTGGACAAGCGCACCGATCTTGACTGGACCCCTCAACCTGCCGCGCCCGGAATGTTCCGGGCCGAGTTGTCGTGGGTCGGCGCCCCCGGAACCGGCGCCCAACTGGCTTCGACGCTCCGCGGCTGGGCCCACCTGCGCTACGAGGTGACGGAGGAACCCAGCCAGGGTGTTGACGGCGCCCGCTGGTCCCACACCCCCGAGCTCGGTATCTTCCATGCGGTCACGGACGTGCACGGAAACATCATGGTCAGCGAGGACCGCATCCGCTACGCCTACGAGTCCGGCGCCGGCGATCCCGCCGCCGTGTACCACGAGCTCTCCCTGGCCCTTGGTGAGGCGTGGGACGAGGAACTCGAGCCGTTCCGCCACGCCGCCGAGGGCGCGCCCGTGCGCTGGCTGCACCAGGTGGGCTGAACGGGCCTGCCGAGCCTTGAACCGGCACCACATCCATAGCAAATGAGGAGGGCCCCGCCTGTGGCGGGGCCCTCCTCATGTACCGGCCAGAATAGCGGCGGCTAGACGCTCCGGACGGCGATGACGGCATTGTGGCCGCCAAAGCCGAAGGAGTTGCTCAGGGCCACGATGTCGCCGGCAGGCAGGGTGCGGGCGGAGGTGACGACGTCGAGCGGGATCTCCGGGTCCTGGTTCTCCAGGTTGATGGTCAGCGGAGCCTGGCGTTCGTAGACGGCCAGGACCGTCAGCACGGCTTCCACGGCGCCGGAGGCGCCCAGGAGGTGACCCATCTGGGACTTCGTGGCGGAGACCGCCACGTTGTCGACGTGGCTTCCGAGAGCGGCGCGGAGCGCGGTGTACTCGGGCTTGTCACCGACCGGAGTGGAGGTGGCGTGGGCGTTGACGTGCACCACGTCTGCAGCCTGGATCCGGCCGTCGAACATGGCGGCCTTCAGGGCGCGGGTGGCACCCAGGCCCTCGGGGTCCGGGGCGGTGATGTGGTAGGCGTCGGCCGTGACCGAGGTGCCGGCCAGCTCACCGTAGATGCGGGCGCCGCGGGCGAGGGCGTGTTCCTCGGCCTCCAGCACCAGGGCGCCGGCGCCTTCACCCATCACGAAGCCGTCGCGGTCGAGGTCGTAGGGGCGGGACGCGTGCTCGGGGTCGTCGTTGCGGCGGGAGAGGGCCTGCATCGAGGAGAACGCAGCAAGCGGCATCGGGTGGATGGCAGCTTCGGCGCCGCCGCACATCACGACGTCGGCCTTGCCGGAGCGGATCAGGTCCAGTCCCAGGTGCAGGGCTTCGGTACCGGAAGCACAGGCGGAGACCGGCGTGTGTGCACCGGCGCGGGCGCCGAGGTCGAGGCTGACGGCGGCGGCGACGCCGTTGGGCATGAGCATCGGCACGGTCATCGGCAGGACGCGGCGGGGGCCCTTTTCCTTCAGGGTGTCCCAGGCGTCGAGCAGGGTCCAGACGCCGCCGATGCCGGTTGCGAAGGCGACAGCCAGGCGGTCGTGGTCGATATCCGTGATGCCCGCGTCGGCCCAGGCTTCACGGGCGGCGATGACGCCGAACTGGGTGGACGGGTCCATGCGCTTGGCCTCGACGCGGGTCAGCACATCCAGGGCCGGAGTCGAGCACCGGGCAGCAAAGTGGACGGGGAGGTCGTATTTGGCCACCCACTCGTCCTCGAGCGTGTGGGCCCCGGAGACCCCTTTAAGCGCGTTCTTCCACATCGTGGGAACGTCGCCACCGATGGGAGTGGTGGCCCCCAGACCGGTAATGACTACTTTGCGTGCCATGCGATCACTCTCTGTCGGATATCAGCCTGCGCGACTGCGGTTCCTCGCAGGGCAGGAAAACTTGGGTAATGCGGCTGTGCCGGGCACGGGATGGCAGTGCACCCGGGCCCGGCACAACTGGAGACAGGACTAGGCCTGTGCGCCTGCGATGAAGTTGACGGCGTCGCCGACGGTCTTCAGGTTCTTGACCTCTTCGTCCGGGATGCGCACGCCGAACTTCTCTTCGGCGTTGACCACGATGGTCATCATGGAGATGGAGTCGATGTCCAGGTCCTCGGTGAAGGACTTGTCCAGCTCGACGGCGTCTGCGGCCAGGCCGGTCTCTTCGTTGACGATTTCAGCCAGGCCGGCCAGGATTTCTTCGTTGCTAGCCATTGTTGGCTCCTTTTCTTGTTGTGCCGGCTATGCCGGAAACGGGGCAAACCGCGGATACGGCTTGGTTGTCAAGGTCATGATCGATTGCATGCCTGCCGCAGTCAGGTTACGGCAGGACCACCACCTGGGCGCCGAAGACGAGGCCGGCACCGAAGCCGATCTGCAGGGAAAGTCCGCCGCTGAGCTGCGGGTTCTCCTGCAGGAGCCGGTGCGTTGCCAGCGGGATCGAGGCCGCGGAGGTGTTGCCCGATTCGGCGATGTCGCGGGCGACAACCACGGTTTCGGGGAGCTTGAGCTTCTTGACCATCTCGTCGATGATCCGCATGTTCGCCTGGTGCGGCACGAACGCCGCAAGGTCCGAGGCTTCGATGCCGGCGGCGTCGAGGGCCTGCTGGGCCACCTTCGCCATCTCCCAGACAGCCCAGCGGAACACGGTCTGCCCGTCCTGGCGCAGCGTGGGCCAGATGTCCTGGGTCGCCGAGATGAGGGCGAGGTCGTCCGTCTCGTCCGAGTGCCGTGCGGACTCGCCGAGCTTGCGGACCTCGTCAAGGGAGTGGGTCATGCCGATGGCGTTCCACTTGCTGCCGTCCGAACCCCAGATCGACTGGCCGATGCCCGGCGCGTCGGAAGGCCCGACGATGACAGCGCCGGCGCCGTCGCCGAGCAGGAAGGAGATGGTGCGTTCGTGGTTGTCGATGACGTCCGAGAGCTTTTCGGCGCCGACCACCAGGACGTAGTCCGCGGCGCCGGAACGGACCAGGGCGTCGCCCTGGGCCACGCCGTAGCAGTAGCCGGCGCAGGCGGCGGAAATATCGAAGGCGGCGGCCGGGGTCGCGCCGAGCCGGTCGGTCAGCGCGGCAGCGGCCGACGGGGTGGCGTAGGGGTGCGTCACGGTGGAGACGATCACGGCGCCCAGCTGGGAGGCCTCGATGCCTGCCTGCGCGAGGGCTTCGCGGGCTGCGCCTTCGGCCATGTCGATCACGCTGACACCCTCGGGGGCCCGGTGCCGGGTGACGATGCCGGTGCGCTGGCGGATCCACTCGTCGGAGGAATCGATCCACTGGCAGACGTCGTCGTTGGTGACGATGACTTCAGGCCGGTAGGCGCCGATGCCGAGGATCCGGGAGAACTCCTTGGCCGGTGCCTGCTTCAGTGTGGGGGCGCTCATGCGCTGGCCTCCAGTTCGGCGAAGAGGGCCAGTGCCGCGGACAGGTCCTCCGGGGTCTTCACGGCAACGGTCTTGACGCCGGGCATCCCGCGCTTGGCCAAGCCAGCGAGGGTGCCTGCCGGGGCCAGTTCGATCAGGCCGGTGACGCCGCGCTGCACCAGGTTTTCCATGCAGAGGTCCCAGCGGACCGGGCGGGACACCTGGGCGATCAGGCTGCCGACGGCGGCATCGCCGTCGGTGACCTCGCCGCCGTCGAAGTTCGACAGGAGCGGGACGGAAGGAGCCTGCGGCTTCAGGGACGGGCGCAGCGCTTCGAGGGCGTCCACGGCGGGTGCCATGTGGGCCGTGTGGAAGGCGCCCGCCACCTTGAGCGGGATGACCCGTGCCTTGGCCGGCGGGTTGTCAGCGAGGGCCTGGAGCTGCTCGAACGTGCCGGCGGCGACGGTCTGGCCCGCGCCGTTGACGTTGGCCGGTGCCGCACCGGACGCCTCGATGGCCGCCAGGACCTCTGCCGGGTCGCCGCCGACGACGGCGCTCATGCCGGTGGGGGTGACGGCGGCGGCGGCTGCCATGTTGTTGGCGCGTTCGCGCACGAACGTCATGGCGTCGCTTTCGCTGAGCACCCCGGCGAGGGCGGACGCGGTGATCTCGCCGACCGAGTGCCCGGCCAGAACCACCGGCAGGGTGCTGAGTTCGACGTCGAACAAGGACTTCGCGGCGACCAGCCCGGCGGCGACGATCAGGGGCTGCGCGACGGCAGTGTCCTTGATGGTCTCCTCATCGGAGGTGGTGCCGTGGGCCTTGAGGTCGATTCCGGCAATCTCGCTCAGGGCAGCCAGATGTCCTTCCACGGAAGGCAGCTCCAGCCACGGGGCCAGGAATCCAGGGGTTTGCGAGCCCTGTCCAGGGCAGACGATTGCAAGCACGTAACCAGCTTTCCAAATTGCCGCGTGATCCAACGGTGTTTTCGTACACCAAGCTCACTGGGACGGTTTGTAGGAAGTCTACAACGACTCAGTTGCCGTTCCGGGAACCATGACGCTCCGGCGACGCCTTCGGCGGGGCCGAAAGGCGGCCCACCACGAGGGCTGTCTGGAGTACGAACGCCTCCCGCGGAAGCAACGGATCCCAGCCTGTCACGTCGCAGACGCGCTTGAGCCGGTACCGCACGGTGTTGGCATGGACGAACAGTTCGCGGGCCGTCGCTTCCAGGGAATGGCCCAGCTCAAGGTAGGTTCCGAGCGTCTCGACCAGTCCGTTGGAGGCGGCGATGAGCGGACGGTAGATGTTCTTGATGAGTGAGCGGCGGGCGGCGTCGTCCCCGGACACCACGCGTTCGGGCAGGAGATCGTCGGCGGCGACGGGCCGCGGGGCCGAGGGCCAGGCGCGCGCGGCGGTGAGGCCGGCGAAGGCGGCCTGCGCCGAACTGCTCGCTTCCAGCAGCGAACCGGCCTCGGGGCCGTACACAACGGGACCCGGGGCGAACAGTTCGCTCAGTTTCAGGTAGGCGGTGTCGCGGTCCTGGACCCCGCCGAGGATCAGGATCAGCCTGTCGCCCTGGATGCCCACCAGGGCGTCCTCGGCGAAGCGGCCGGCGGTGCGGCGCAGTTCGCTGACGTAGCTCGCGCTGGGTTCGGAAGGCGAATTGCCGACCATCACGGTGAACCGTTCCTGGGCTTTCCAGCCCAGCGCGGCGATCCGGGAACGCAGGGCGTCGGTGTTCTCGCCGCGCAGGATCGCGTCGACGATCAGGGCCTCGAGGCGGGTGTCCCAGGAACCGCGGGATTCCGCGGCGCGGGCGTAGACGTCGGCGGCAGCGAAGGCCACCTCGCGCGAGTATCGCAGCACCGCTTCCCGCAGTGACGGCTGGTCGGGTTCGGGCGCGATCACCGGGACCTGGTTCTCCACCACCTCCACCACGATCCGGATCAGCTGCAGCGCCTTCTGCAGGCTGATCGATCGGGTGAGTTCGGTGGGGGCGTTGCCGAACACGTCGGTGAGGATCCAGGAAGGAGAGCTCGGACGTTCGTACCAGGTGACGAACGCCGCGATGCCGTTCTGGGCCACCAGGCCCAGCGCCGAGCGTTCATCGGCGCTTAGCCGCGTGTACCACGGAAGGGATTTTTCCAGCTGGCGCATGGTAGTGGTGGACAGCTGGCCGACATTCGCGCGGAGCCGTTTGAGGGTTTCGGCTTTCTCGGGGGAGACCGCACGCGAGGGCGCCTTGCGTTTCGCGGAGGTGGGGGTGGGCTCTGCCATTCTTTGAGCATAAGGCCCGCGCCGCACAAGCTCCATTTGTGCGAAGGCTACAAGCCGGTGCCACCGCTTCCGTTGCTTGCGGCCGCCTCCGCGCGGGAAACCCCTTAAACGCCGACGGCGGCCCCGCCTTCCGGTGGGGCCGCCGTCTGGGTGTTGCCGGTCGCTTAGCTGTCGCCGCCGGCGCCGCCGGTGGTTCCTGCGTTGACGTCGAGCAGGCGGTACTTCTCGATTGCCAGGCCGGGGGCCGAGGGGTCGACCTTGCCCTGCTGCGCCAGCAGCTGGAGGGTCTTGGCGACGATCGAGTGGGTGTCGTTCTTGAAGAAGCGACGTGCCGCGGCACGGGTGTCGGAGAAACCGAAGCCGTCTGCACCCAGGGCCGCGAAGTCGTTCGGGATGAACTGGCGGATCTGGTCCGGAACAGCCTTCATGTAGTCCGAAACGGCAACCACGGGGCCCTCGGCGCCGGCAAGCTGCTGGGCGACGAACGGTACGTGGGCGGCTTCGCCCGGGTTCAGGAAGGCCTGCTCCTCGGCGGCAAGGCCGTCGCGGCGCAGTTCGTTCCAGGAGGTGACGGACCAGACGTCGGCTGCCACGTTCCATTCCTCGTCAAGGATGCGCTGGGCTTCCAGGGCCCACGGCACCGAGACGCCGGAGGCGAGGATCTGGGCCTTCGGGCGTTCCGCGGACCCGTTGGTGGCGGCGGCGAGCCGGTAGATGCCCTTGAGGAGGCCGTTGACATCGAGGTCTTCGGGCTCGGCCGGCTGGACGATCGGCTCGTTGTACACGGTCAGGTAGTACATGAGGTTGCGGTCGGCCGAGTCGGGGCCGTACATCCGCTCCAGGCCGTCACGGATGATGTGTCCGATTTCGTAACCGTAGGCGGGGTCGTAGGTGACCACGGCCGGGTTGGTGGAGGCCAGGAGGGGGGAGTGGCCGTCGGCGTGCTGCAGGCCTTCACCGGTCAGGGTGGTGCGTCCTGCGGTGGCGCCGACGATGAAGCCGCGGGTCATCTGGTCCGCCGCTGCCCAGAAGGAGTCGCCCGTGCGCTGGAAGCCGAACATCGAGTAGAACACGTAGATCGGAACCAGGGGTTCGCCGTGGGTGGCGTAGGAGGTTCCGGCCGCGGTGAACGCTGCGACGGCACCGGCCTCGTTGATGCCCGGGTGGATCAGCTGGCCGGCCGGGGACTCCTTGTACGCAAGCACAAGGTCGCGGTCCACGGACAGGTAGTTCTGGCCCTTCGGGTTGTAGATCTTCGCCGTCGGGAAGAACGCGTCCATGCCAAAGGTGCGGGATTCGTCCGGGACAACCGGGACAAAGCGCGCGCCGAAGTTCTTGTCGCGCATGAGGTCCTTGAGCAGGCGTACGAAGGCCATGGTGGTGGCTGCCTGCTGCTTGCCCGAACCGCGCTTGGCGACCTCGTAGGACTTGTCCTCCGGAAGCGTCACCTCGGTGTGCTTGGAACGGCGCTCCGGGAGGAAGCCGCCCAATTCCGCGCGGCGCTCCATGAGGTACTTGATCTCCGGCGCGTCCATGCCCGGGTGGTAATACGGCGGACGGTACGGGTCGGCTTCAAGCTGCTCGTCCGTGATCGGGATGCGCAGGTAGTCGCGGAAGGCCTTCAGGTCCTCCAGCGTCAGCTTCTTCATCTGGTGGGTCGCGTTGCGGCCCTCGAAGTGCGGCCCCAGGCCGTAGCCCTTGACGGTCTTGGCAAGGATGACGGTCGGCTTGCCCTTGAACTCGGTGGCAGCCTTGTAGGCGGCGTAGACCTTGCGGTAGTCATGGCCGCCGCGCTTGAGCTGCCAGATCTGCTCGTCCGAGAAGTCGGCAACCATGTCCTTGGTGGCCGGGGTCTTGCCGAAGAAGTGCTCGCGCACGAATCCGCCGGACTCTGCCTTGTAGGTCTGGTAGTCGCCGTCGAGGGTCTCGTTCATGATGTTCACGAGGGAACCGTCGGAGTCCTTGGCGAGCAGGTCGTCCCACTCGCGGCCCCAGACCACCTTGATGACGTTCCAGCCGGCACCGCGGAAGAACGCCTCGAGTTCCTGCATGATCTTGCCGTTGCCGCGGACGGGTCCGTCGAGGCGCTGCAGGTTGCAGTTGATGACGAAGTTCAGGTTGTCCAGGTTTTCGTTGGCGGCGAGCTGGAGCAAGCCGCGCGATTCGGGCTCGTCCATTTCACCGTCGCCGAGGAAGGCCCAGACCTGCTGCT
Source organism: Arthrobacter celericrescens (assembly GCF_003614925.1). Taxonomy (GTDB): domain Bacteria; phylum Actinomycetota; class Actinomycetes; order Actinomycetales; family Micrococcaceae; genus Arthrobacter; species Arthrobacter celericrescens. Next base: position 33,146 of record NZ_QYLP01000010.1, on the reverse strand, counting down.
CGGAGGTGTCCTTGATGCCCCGGCCCTGCAGGTAGCGGTTGGCCTGGGCCTGGTAGATGGCATTCATCGGGCCGATGCCCATGGAGACCGTGGGGAATTCCCAGAAGGCCGGCATCAGGCGCGGGTGCGGGTAGGAGGACAGCGCGTGGCCCTCCTTGGACTTCTCCTGGCGGAAACCGTCAAGGTCTTCTTCGCCGAGGCGTCCTTCCATGAAGGCGCGGGCGTACATGCCGGGGGAAGCGTGTCCCTGGAAGAACACCTGGTCGCCGCCGGACGGGTGGTCCTTGCCGCGGAAGAAGTGGTTGAAGCCCACTTCGTACAAAGTAGCGGCGCCGGCGTACGTGGAAATGTGTCCGCCCACGCCGATGTCGGAGCGCTGTGCGCGGTGCACCATCACTGCTGCATTCCAACGCATGTACGCCCGGTAGCGGCGCTCGAATTCTTCGTTGCCCGGGAACTTCGCTTCCTGGTCCGCCGGGATGGTGTTTACATAGTCCGTCGTCGTGACCATGGGCACGCCCACGGACTGCGCGCCGGCACGCTGCAACAGGCTGCGCATGATGTATTGCGCGCGTTCGGTTCCCTGCTCCTTGATCAAGGTGTCCAGGGACTCAATCCATTCCGCGGTCTCTTCCGGATCACGATCAGGCAGCTGGGCAGTCAACCCGCTGAGGATGTGTGAGGTCTCTTCTCCTGCAGCCACGTCCAACCTCTCTTTTGGCGCAAGCAGCGGCGCCTCAAGTCCGGCAGGGTAACTGCCCGTCATGAACGCGTCGTGTGCGACATCTCGGTTACAACAGCCCGGTCAGGTATGCCGGGCAGGTTCTCTAGAGCAACGGCTGCGCATTTACGGGGCGGTTGCCCTGCAGCCGATGTGCTTACTGGCCACTGTAGCTTTGTCGATGCTGGGATGCGTAGCCGCGCAGGCCGTTTAAGCGTGATGTGACTGAGGATTCGCCGTGCTTTTGCCGCAGTGGCGGTGACACGTAATCGGGTTCATCGGGCGATAATGGCTTGAAGCAGGCACCCAAAGGGTGTTGGCTGGTAGTAATCGAAATCACTTCAGAGGAGGAAAACGTGAGCGAGGCCGACGCCGCCACATCGGTAAATGTGGCGGAAAGATTGGGTTTCAAGGACGGGGATCTGATTCAAGAGTTCGGTTACGACGATGATGTCGACTTCGACTTGCGTGACGATATTGAGGAGCTGACCGGCTCCGAACTCCTCGACGAGGACGACCACGAGGTCGTCGATGCCGTGATCTTCTGGTGGCGTGACGGCGACGGCGATCTCGTCGATGCCTTGGTGGATTCCCAGACCACTCTCAGCGAGGGCGGCGTGGTGTGGGTCCTGACCCCCAAGTCCGGCCGTCCCAGCCACGTTTCCCCGTCTGAAATCCAGGACGCCGCTCCCACGGCGGGCCTCCACTGCACCACGTCCGCTGGTGTGTCCAAGGACTGGAGCGCCACCCGCCTCGTCGCCCGGAAGAAGAACAAGTGACGCACTCCCGGGCCGGCCGGGCGGACGTGCTGCAGGGCGTTCCGGCGGTCGGTGAGGAAGCCCCCGACTTTGAGCTTGTCAACCAGTACGGCGAACCGGTCCGCCTCTCCACCCTCCGGGGACGCAACGTCGCCGTCGTTTTCTACCCCTTCGCGTTCTCCGGGATCTGCACCGGCGAACTCTGCGAGATCCGGGACAACCTCGCCGTTTTCGAGGACGCCAACGCCACGGTCCTGGGCGTTTCGGTGGACAGCAAGTTCGCCCAGCGCGCCTACGCGGAGAAGGAAGGCTACAGCTTCGACCTGCTCGCCGATTTCTGGCCGCACGGCGAGGTCGCCCGGACATATGGAGTGTTCGACGACGCCACAGGCATGGCCTTGCGCGGCACCTTCATCATCGATGCGGCAGGCATCATCCGCTACGTCGTGGTGAATCCGCGCGGTCAGGCCCGGGACCTGGCCGAATACCGGGCGGCACTCGCCGGTCTCGGCGCCTGAAAGTCCGTGGCCTGAAGCCATGGACGCACGCCGCCCCGGGATCGGGACAACCGGCCTGGCCAGCCTGGCACCGGCCGGGACGGCTCCGCTGGCGGCGGAGGACGTCCCGGCGATGCGGCAGGCCTCCGGCCTCCTTGGCGGGAAACACCTGGCCGTGCTCACCGGTGCGGGCCTGAGCACGGATTCGGGCATTCCGGATTACCGTGGCCCGGGTGCTGCGCCCCGCAAGCCGATGACCTACCAGGAGTTCGTCGGCAGCGCCGACAACCGCCGTCGCTATTGGGCGCGCAACCACATCGGCTGGTCCAAACTCCGGCATGCCGATCCGAATGCCGGGCATTTCGCCGTCGCCCGCTTGGAAGGGCGCGGCCTCCTGAGCGGGCTGATCACGCAGAACGTCGACCGGCTGCACGAAGACGCCGGCAGCCGTAACGTGGTGGACCTCCACGGCCGCTACGACCGGGTGGTTTGCCTCGACGGCGGCCACGGCTTCAGCAGGAAGCTGCTGAGCGGAATCCTTGAGGAAATCAATCCTGGATTCCTCGAAGCCGCCGAAGCCACGGGCGTCATCGAGATGGCGCCCGACGCCGACGCCGTCGTGGAAGATCCGGAGCTGATCCGTGGTTTCGTGGTGGCCAGGTGCCCGGTGTGCGGCGGCGTGCTGAAACCGGACTTCGTCTATTTCGGCGAGAACGTGCCCAAGGAGCGGGTGGAACGCGCCTATGCCATGGTCGATGACGCCGGGGCCTTGCTGGTGGCCGGCTCGTCGCTGACCGTCATGAGCGGGCTGCGCTTTGTCCGCCACGCCGCGAAGGCGGGCAAGCCGGTGGTGATCATCAACCGGGGCGCCACCCGCGGAGACGGCCTTGCCGACCTGAAGATCGACGCCGGGGTCAGCGCCGCCTTGTCCTGGCTCGCTGAGGAGCTGCCTGAGCTGCTCTGAAGCAGCACACCGTTGCCCGCCTCAGGGCGGCGCGGCGATTCGCTTTCCGGCGGCCGGATCGGGTAGAGTCTATGTTCGTTGCTCCGGCCGGGAATCCCGGCGGAACCACGTTTTTGGGTCTTTAGCTCAGCTGGTAGAGCGCCACGTTTACACCGTGGATGTCATCGGTTCGATCCCGGTAGGACCCACCGACGAAGCCCGTCATTCACGCCGCGAGGCAGGAATGGCGGGCTTCTTTTATGCCCGCGAATCGCGCGCCGAAGAGTCCGGAAACTGGAAGAGCTCTCCACCGCGACTATTGGGGGATGCCGCGGTGGAGAGCTCGAAAATGAATATACAGTGAATTCCCTGTGTTGGGAAGCGTCCTGTTTCCCGCCACTCCGGAGCGCATTTACTGCGAAGCCACTATGATGGGACTTGTTCACTGGACTGAACAGGGTCTTCCGGGCCTTTCATTCCGGACCAGCCACCGTCAAGGAGAGTCATGGCCGATTCCCGCGCTTCCCGTTCCACTGAGAGCCCCGGGGGTTCCTCGCCGGCTCCCGCGGTGACCCGGGCGGCCGCTGTGCTGGATGCCTTGGCCGCTGCGCCGTCGGGCCGGCTGACCCTGAGTGACCTGGCACGCGAACTGGGCATCCCGAAGTCGTCCACCTCAAACCTCCTGCTTGCCCTTGAAGAAGCGCGCCTGATCACGCGCGAGGGCGCTGACTTCTCGCTCGGCCGCAAGCTCGTGGAGCTGGGCGCCGCCTACCTGAGCCGGCTCGATGAGGTCCAGGAGTTCTACAAGTACTGCGAGCAGGCACCGACGCTCTCCGGCGAGACGGTCCGCATCGCGATGCGCGACGGCGACCATGTCATCTACCTGGCCCGTTACGAAGGCCACCCGGCTGTCCGCCTCACCTCCAACATCGGCGACAAGATGCCGCTGTCCCTGTGCGCCGTCGGCAAGGCCCTCCTGGCCCAGCTCCACGACCACGACATTGAGGCGATGTTCCCGGACGAACTCGAACTCCCGGTCATGACCGCCAAGTCCCTGCGTTCGGCGGCCGAGCTCAAGGCCCAGGTGGCCGAAATCCGCCGCCGCGGCTTCGCCTTCGAAGACGAGGAATCCACCCTGGGCGTGGTTTGCCTGGCGGTGCCCGTGCCGACCCACGGGGCACACGGGCCGAGTCTGGGGCTCTCCGTCACGTCCCTTAAAGCGACGTATTCGGAAGAACAGGGCGACCTGATGGTCAAGGAACTCAAGGAGCTCGCGCACTCCCTGGGCAACCCGATGGGCTGATCGGGAAATAAATCTGATTATACCTCTTGAACATTGTTCAGCTTGTTGTACGCTGTTCAATATAGTGATTCTGGCCACCGTGCCGATGCTATGCCCAGGCCAACGGGGGCCTGGATGTTCCTAAGGGAGTGCTAGTGACAATTCGTACTAAGACCGTGGTTGCCGGTCCGGACGACGCGGTCGTCGATCCGGGCCAGTTGCGGAAAGCCACGCTTGCCAGTTCCGTCGGCTCCGCCCTGGAGTACTACGATTTCTACATCTACGGCCTGGCTTCGGCCTTGATCTTCGGGCCGTTGTTCTTCAAGCCGCTGGGCGACACGGGCGCCCTGATCGCGTCGTTCGCCACCTACGGCGTCGGCTTCGCAGCCCGGCCGTTCGGCGGCATCATCTTCGGCTACATTGGCGACCGCTTCGGCCGCAAGATGGTCCTGCTGCTGACCATCGGCATGATGGGCCTTGCCAGCTTCGCCATCGGCTTGCTGCCCACCTTCGAGCAGGCCGGCATGCTCGGCGCGGTCCTGCTGGTCACTCTCCGTATCGTCCAAGGTCTCGGCGCCGGCGCCGAGCAGGCCGGCGCAACGACCCTGATCTCGGAAGTCGCCCCGCGCCGCCGTCGTGGTTTCTTCGCCGCACTGCCGTTCGTCGGCATCCAGCTGGGCACCCTGCTCGGCGCCGGCACCTTTGCCCTGATCGCCCTCGCGGACAAGTCCGTGCTGGAAGGGTGGCTGTGGCGCGTGCCGTTCCTGGCAAGCTTCATCCTGATCCTGGTGGCCGTCTTTATCCGCCTCAAGCTCAAGGAGACCCCTGTTTTCCAGGAGCTGGAGGCGCACAAGAACGTGGTCAAGAACCCGGTGGGCGAACTGTGGAAGCACTCCAAGAAGAACGTGCTGGTGGGCATCGGCCTGCGCATGGGCGAAAACGGAAACTCCTCGATCTATTCGGCGCTCCTTATCGCCTTCCTCTCCGCCAAGGAAGGCATCTTCCCGGGCGACAAGTTCATCGGCCCGGTGGGCCTGCTGATCGCCGCCGGCTTCGCCGCCGTCATGGTTGTCACCTTCGGCGCCCTCTCGGACCGTTTCGGCCGCGTGCCGGTCTACCGCTACGGCGCCCTGTTCCAGGCGGTCATCGCGCTGCCCGCGTTCTACCTGGTGACCCTCGGCAACCCGACGCTCGTCTGGGTGGTCATGGTGGTGGGCATCGCCCTCGGCGTGCAGTCCATGCTGGGCCCGCAGTGCCCGCTGCTTCCCGAGCTCTTCGGCGCCCGCTACCGCTTCACCGGCGTCGCCCTGAGCCGCGAGATCTCCGCCGTCATCGCCGGCGGCCTGGTGCCCCTGGTCGGTGCCGCGCTGCTCGCAGCGACCGGCTTCTCGTGGCTGGTCCTGGCGGTCTACTCCCTGGTCCTGGCGCTGATCTCCTTCGCCGCCAGCTTCTTCACGCCGGAGACGGCAGGCCGCGACCTGCTCGCCCTGGAGGACGCCAGCTAGGCGTCCAGTAGCAAGAACGTCGAAGCGGCGGCTCCCTCCGCGGAGCCGCCGCTTCGCTGCGTATGAAGGATCAGGGCAACAGAACGGCCCCGGCGGAAATCCGCCGGGGCCGTTCTGTGTGGAGCCGTGGAGCCGGTTTAGTAGAAGTGCACCGTGTCCACGAGGTGCGGCATTTCGCCGCCCTCAAGGAAGATCCGCAGGTTGCTGCAGAAGCGTTCGGCGATCAGCCGGTTCTCGGCGGCGCTGAGGGCCGAGGTGTGCGGCGAGACCATCACCTTCGGGTGGTTCCAAAGCGGGCTGTCCTGGGGGAGGGGCTCCACCGCGAAGACGTCCAGGCAGGCGTAGGAGACCTGTCCGTTCTCCAGCGCCTCCAGCAGGGCGTCTTCGTCCACGACAGTGCCGCGCCCCACGTTCACGAACACCGTGCCCGGCTTCATGGCCGCGAAGGCCTCGCGGTTGAAGAGCCGCTCGGTGTACGGCGTGCCCGGGAGGGTGTTGACGACGGCGTCGGCGGTGGCGAGCAGCCCGGCAAGGCCGTCGTTCGTGGCGACTTCCTCGATGCCGTCGATCGCTTCGACGTTCCGCTTGGTCCCGCTGACCCGCATGCCGAGGGCCCGGGCGACGCGCGCGGTCTCCATGCCGATTTCACCGAGGCCCGTGATGACCAGCGTGGAACCGTTCACCAGCTTGGTGGGAATCCGGAGCTCCGGCCAGACCTTGGCTGCCTGGTCCTGTGCGAGCTCGGCGCTGCGCTTGAAGCCGTTGAGGATGCCGAGCGCGGCGAATTCGGCCAGCGGCAGGGCGTGCACACCGGCGGAGGTGGTGACCTTGAACTTGTCCAGGGTGGCGGTGTCGAGGCCCGAGGCCTTCACGGCTCCGCCGGCGCCGGCTGCCATGGCGTGGATCCACTGCAGCCGCGGGTTGCTCTGCGCGATGCGGGCCAGGCCTGCCGGGTTCTCGTTGGGGAAACCGTAGAGGATCTGTGCCTGGTTGAGCATCTCCCAGTAGCGCTCTTCCTGTTCAGGCGTGCGCTTGAAGGCCGGGTCTCCGGAGTGGTCGGCCGGGAAGCGTTCCGGCGGCAGCAGCTCCGGATCGTAGAGAACCGTGATGGCCGGATCGATGGCGCGGATACGCTCCACATGCTCAGCTTCGAGCGGGACGGCGATCGCGATGGTGAGTTCATCAGTCGTCATGCTGTTCATCATACTGAATTGAGGCTAGGATATTGAACAGTTTTTACGGAGAATTGCAGCTGAGACGACACAACGAAGTGAGGTACGCACAGGATGAGCGCCGGAAAAGCAGGCTTCGTCGGCCTGGGACTGATGGGCTTCCCCATGGCCGCCAGCCTCCTCGCCGCCGGGTGGGAGGTGACAGGCTGGAACCGCTCGGAGGCCGCCGTTAGCCGATTGGTCGCCCTTGGTGGGCAAGGCGCCGCGTCGGTGGTGGACCTGCGCGACCAGCCCGTGATCGTCTTCATGCTCCCGGACCTGCGGTACATCATCGATGCCGCGGCTCCCTTGCTTGAATCCTGGCGCGCAGCACCTCCCGCCGCAGGGACCGCCGTCGTCGTCATGAGCAGCGTCTCCCCGACGGCGGTGCGCGGCTTCGGCGCGCTTGTGCACGACGCGAGTGCCGGCAACGCCGTGGTGGTCGATGCCCCGGTCAGCGGCGGCACCACCGGTGCCGAAAATAGCACCCTCGCCATCATGGTGGGCGCATCCGCAGAAGACTTCGAACGCCTGCTGCCCCTGTTCAGCGCGATGGGCACCACGGTCCGCCGCATGGGCACGCTCGGCGCCGGTTCGCTTGCCAAGGCGTGCAACCAGCTGATCGTCGGAACCACGACGGCGGCCCTCGCCGAAGCCGCCGAACTCGCCGAACGCTCCGGCATGGACGCCGCAGCCCTCTTCGAGGTGCTCTCCGGCGGCCTCGCCGGAAGCCGGGTCCTGGACATTGTCGGACCCCGCCTCGCCGCCAAGGATTACGAACCCACCGGTCCGGCCAAGTTCATGCACAAGGACCTGAACTTCGTCCTCGAAAGCGCCGCTGCCTCCGGTTCCGCCGTTCCCATGGCCTCGGCCGGCATCGGGCTCTACCGCGAACTGATCGACCAGGGCCTCGGCGACCAGGACCTTGCCGTCGTCCGCCAGGCCATCTCAAATCTCAGCGACTCCCACGCGACCCTCACCACACAAGCAATCACCACACAAGCCACCACCACAAAAGAAGGACAGCAATGAGTGGACTCTTCGACCTCACCGGGCGCGTAGCCCTGGTGACGGGCTCCAGCCGCGGAATCGGCAACGCCCTGGCCCGCGGCCTGGCGGACGCCGGCGCCACGGTGGTGCTCAACGGCATCAACCCGGACCGCCTCAAGGCCGCTGAGGCCGCCCTCGCCGCGGACTTCGCCCCCGGACGCATCCACAGCTGCGCCTTCGACGTCACCAGCGACGTCGAAGCTGCGCGCGGTGTTGCCTGGGTTGAGGAAAACGTGGGCCCGCTGGACATCCTGGTCAACAACGCCGGCATCCAGCACCGCGTCCCGATGCTTGAGCTCGACGTCAAGGACTGGGAGCGTGTCCTCACCACCGACCTGACCAGTGCGTTCCTGGTGGGCCGCGAAGCCGCCCGGCACATGGTTCCCCGCGGCCGCGGCAAGATCATCAACATCTGCTCGGTGCAGACCGATCTCGCCCGTCCCACGATCGCCCCCTACGTGGCGGCCAAGGGCGGCCTGCGGAACCTGACCCGTGCCATGACCGCCGAATGGGCGGCCTCGGGCCTGCAGATCAACGGCATCGCCCCGGGTTACATCCACACGGAAATGACCCAGAACCTGGTGGACGATCCCGACTTCAACTCCTGGATCCTGGGCCGCACCCCGGCGCACCGCTGGGGGACCGTGGCCGACCTCGCCGGTCCGGCCGTGTGGCTGGCCTCCGACGCGTCCAACTTCGTCAACGGCCAGACGATCTTCGTCGACGGCGGAATGACGGTGGTGGTCTGATGTCCGGCTTCGAACTTCCGGGTTTCCAGTTGCCCGAGTCCGGCCTCGCCGTGGTTGCCCACGCTGCCGGGGATCTCCGCATTGAAGACGTTCCCCTGAAGGCGCCGGCGGCGGACGAGACCGTCGTCGAAATCGCCTACGGCGGCATCTGCGGCTCCGACCTGCACTACTGGCTGCATGGCGCGGCCGGTGAATCCATCCTCAAGGCCCCCATGGTCCTGGGCCACGAAATCGTCGGAACTGTGGTGCGGCAGGCCGCCGACGGCAGCGGACCCGCCGCCGGAACGCCCGTCGCCGTGCACCCCGCGACGCCGGGCCCCGGCGAGGCGAAGTATCCCGAGGACCGGCCCAACCTGTCCCCGGGCTGCACCTACCTCGGCAGCGCGGCCCGCTTCCCGCACACCGACGGCGCGTTCAGCCGTTACGCCACCCTTCCTTCGCGCATGCTGCGCGCACTTCCGGAAACCCTGTCGCTGCGTACCGCTGCCCTGGTGGAACCGGCCAGTGTGGCCTGGCATGCCGTCGCCCGGGCCGGGGATGTCGCGGGCAAGACGGCGATGGTGATCGGCAGCGGTCCGATCGGTGCCTTGGCCGTCGCCGTGCTCAAGCGGGCCGGCGCCGCCAGGATCGTAGCCGTCGACATGCATGACAAGCCGCTGGAAATCGCCCGAGCAGTGGGCGCCGACGAGGTACTCAAGGGAGACGACGACGAGGCGATCGCCGCCGTGGAGGCCGACGTCGTGATCGAGTCCTCGGGCAGCCACTTCGGGCTGGCGTCGGCGATCAAGGGCGCGGTGCGCGGCGGCAAGGTGGTCATGGTGGGCCTGCTGCCCACCGGGCCCCAGCCAGTCTTCATCTCCCTGGCCATCACCCGCGAACTGGAACTCCTGGGCTCCTTCCGCTTCAACGACGAAATCGACGAAGTCATCGCGGCGCTGGCCGACGGCTCGCTGCAGGTGGACCCGGTGGTGACGCACGAATACACCCTGGACCGCGGCCTGGAAGCCTTCGAGGTCGCGAAGAACTCGGCACAGTCCGGGAAGGTCCTGCTGGACTTCGCCCCCGCTTCGTAAGGGGAGCCTCCCGGGAGAGGGCTACCGCCGCTCCACCGGGACGAACACCCGCGGCTGGTCTTCCCAGCTGGGCGAAAGGTCCGCGATGGTCTCGCGCATAATGCTCGAGGCCGCCTCGCGGGCCTTTTCGCCGTCCCCGTCCGCGATGGCCTGCGCGACATCCATGTGCCACTGCAGGGCGACCTCCTCCGGGTGGGTGGGCATTAGGCCGTGGACGGTGCGTCCGGTGAGGGTTTCGGTGACCTGGCCGATCAGGTTCGCGAACATTTCGTTGCCCGAGCCGGAGAGGACCAGGGCGTGGAAACGGATGTCCAGCTCCAGGAAGGTGGGCATGTCCCCGGCGTGTCCGGCGTCGCGCATGGCCAGTGAGATGTCCACCAGTTCGCTGCGGAGCTTCTCCGGCGCGTTCTGGGCGGCGAGCTCTGCGGCGGCAGGTTCGACGGCGGAACGCAGCTCGGCGAGCGAGCGCAGCTGCGCCCCGCGGCCTTCGCCGGCGAGGCGCCAGCGGATGACGAGGGGATCGAAAGGGTTCCAACGGTGTGCGGGAAGGACACGGATGCCCACGCGCTTGATCGTTTCCACCAGCCCGAGCGACTGGAGCACGCGGACCGCTTCCCGGACCACCGAACGGGAGACCTTGAGTTCCTCTTCAAGCTGTTCGGCCAGCATGACGTGGCCGGTGGGAAGGACCCCACCGACAATCCTGGCGCCCAGATGCTCAACGGCGCGGTGGTGGAGACTCGTTGACATAGAGGTAAGCATAGTGGCGGCCGCAGGGGCGCCTTTGTTACTTCCTCGGGAGGCGGCCCGGGCGCCTGCACCATACACTCTTTTGTGACGCGGACGTTTCCGGATCCTCTGCAAAAACTTTCGCGATGGCCGTCAAATACGTATGGTTTATTTCAGCGACTGCGCTAGAAAACGTTTCCTGCGTCCCGGGCAGGACTCACGACGAATTGGAGTTTTGATGTCAGCACACATCGGTGTCACCGGCCTTGCGGTGATGGGCGCCAATCTGGCCCGCAATCTGGCCCGCAACGGCTTCACCGTTGCCCTCCACAACCGCTCCGTCGAAAAGACCGACGCACTCCTTGCAAAGCACGGCTCCGAAGGCGACTTCGTCCGCACCGAGACCCTGCAGGAACTCGTCGACTCCCTCGAGAAGCCGCGCCGCGTCCTCATCATGGTGAAGGCCGGCAAGCCGGTGGACGCCGTCATCGACCAGCTCGTGCCGCTGCTTGAAGAGGACGACATCGTCATCGACGCCGGCAACTCCCACTACGAGGACACGCGCCGCCGCGAGGCTGCCCTGTCCGAAAAGGGCCTGCACTTCGTGGGCGTCGGCGTGTCCGGCGGTGAGGAAGGCGCCCTCAACGGCCCGTCCATCATGCCCGGCGGTTCCAAGGAGTCCTACAAGGCCCTCGGCCCGCTGCTGGAAAAGATCTCCGCCAAGGTCGACGGCGAGCCCTGCTGCGCCTGGGTCGGCACCGACGGCGCAGGCCACTTCGTCAAGATGGTCCACAACGGCATCGAGTACGCCGACATGCAGGTCATCGGCGAAGCCTTCGACCTCCTGCGCTCCGGTGCAGGCATCGAGCCGGCCGAACAGTCCAAGATCTTCGCTGAATGGAACACCGGTGAGCTGTCCTCCTTCCTGATCGAAATCTCCGCCGAGGTCCTCGGCCACGTCGACGCCAAGACCGGCAAGCCGTTCGTCGACGTCGTCGTGGACGCCGCAGGCCAGAAGGGCACCGGCCGCTGGACGGTTATTTCCGCCCTCGAACTGGGTTCCCCGGTCTCCGGCATCGCCGAATCCGTCTTCGCCCGTGCGCTCTCTTCCCAGAGCGAACAGCGCAAGCTGGGCCAGGAACTGCTCGCCGGCGAGGAAGCCGCCGTCGAAATCCCCGCGACCTTCGTCGAGGACGTCCGCCAGGCACTGTACGCCTCCAAGCTGGTTTCCTACGCGCAGGGCATGGACATGCTCACCTCGTCCGCGAAGGAATACGGCTGGGACCTGAAGCTCGACGAGATCGCCTCCCTGTGGCGTGCCGGCTGCATCATCCGCGCCGAACTGCTCAAGGACATCACCAAGGCCTACGCCGCCGACGAGAAGCCCGCCAACCTGCTGTTCGCCCCGGCCTTCACCAAGGCCATCGCCGAGGCCCTTCCGGCCTGGCGCCGCGTGGTCGCCACGGCCGTGCAGCTGGGCATCCCGGTTCCGGTCTTCTCGTCTTCCCTGGCCTACTACGACGGCCTGCGCCGCAAGCGCGTCGCAGCCGCCCTGATCCAGGGCCAGCGTGACCTCTTCGGTGCGCACACCTACGGCCGCGTCGACGCCGAGGGCACCTTCCACACCCTGTGGGGCGAGGACAAGTCCGAGGTCGAAGCCGTGGACACCCACTAGCAGCTTCCCTGACAAAGGCCGGCCGTTCCCCGATACTGGGGAAGGCCGGCCTTTGCCGTGCCGCCACGCTGCCGCCGGGGGCCCGCCGCGGCCCGATCAGGGGAGCTTCCATGACGCCAGGAACCGTGTTCGTGACCGGTGCATCCACGGGAATCGGTCACGAGGCCGCCATCCTCCTGGCCCGGAGCGGTTTCACGGTCTACGCAGGCGCCCGCCGGACGGACAAGATGGAACCGCTCAAGGCCCATGGCATCCGGGTCCTCGCCCTCGACGTCACGGATGACGCCTCCATGACAGCAGCGGTCTCGGAAGTGGAGGCGGCGCACGGCCGGGTGGACGTCCTGGTCAACAACGCCGGCTACGGTTCCTACGACTCGCTCGAGGAAGTCCCGCTGGAGGAAGGCCGGCGCCAGTTCGAGGTCAACGTCTTCGGCATGGCCCGGATGACGCAACTAGTGGTCCCGGGCATGCGTAAGGCCGGGGCCGGCAGGATCATCAACGTCTCCTCCATCGGCGGCCGGATCTATGAACCACTCGGTTCCTGGTACCACGCCACGAAGTTCGCCGTCGAGGGGCTGAGCGATTCGCTGCGCCTCGAACTCGCGCCGCACGGCATCTCGGTGTCGATCATCCAACCCTCCGGCACGGTGTCGGAATGGGGCCGGATCGCAGGGGAGTACCTCCTGGCCGCTTCCGGGCAGGGGCCCTATGCCGGCCAGGCCCGCATGATGGCTGCCGCGTTGGCGAGCACGGAAGGTACCGCATTGGCCTCCCCGCCGCGGGCGGCTGCCCGCGCGATCCTCCGCGCGGCACGGTCCGGAAAACCGAAAACCCGCTACCCGGCGGGCCGGGGAGCGGGTTCGATTCTGGCGCTCAGGCGGATCCTGCCGGACCGCGCCTTCGATGCCCTGCTGAGGGGCATCTACGGCAGGTTTCCGGCTTAGATCCGATACTCGATGTAGTACTCGGCCGGATCCACCGCGGGCTTGGTTTCGGACTTGGCATCGCGGTGCCGCCAAGTGGCCGGGATGCCCGTGATGATCGACTCCGGCGGCGCGTCCTTCACGACGACGGCGTTCGCGCCCACAGCGCTGTCCGCGCCGATCGTGATGGGGCCCAGGACCTTCGCGCCCGCGCCGATGGTCACCCGGTCACCGATGGTGGGGTGCCGCTTGACCTTCGCGAGGGAGCGTCCGCCGAGCGTCACGCCGTGGTAGATCATGACGTCTTCGCCGATCTCCGCGGTCTCGCCGATCACTACGCCCATGCCGTGGTCTATGAAGAACCTGCGCCCGATGGTGGCACCGGGATGGATCTCGATGCCGGTCAGGAAACGTGCCAGCTGCGAAATCAGCCGGGCCGGGAAACGGGTGGCCGGGTTCTGCCACAGCTTGTGCGTCAGCCGGTGCGCCCAGATGGCATGCAGCCCGGAGTATGCAAAAAAGTTCTCGAAAGAGCCTCGGGCCGCCGGGTCGTGGGACCGGGCGGCCTCGAGGTCTTCCTTGAGTCTTGCGAAAAAGCTCACAAAGACCTTTCTACAGGAAGGGTGGTGGATCAGCCGCGGATGTCGTCAAAGAGGACAGTGGAGATGTAACGCTCGCCGAAGTCGGGAACAATCGCGACGATCAGCTTGCCCTTGTTCTCCGGGCGCTTGGCCAGCTCCAGGGCGCCCCAGACAGCCGCGCCGGCGGAGATACCGCCGAGGATGCCTTCCTGGGTGCCGAGCGAGCGGGCCGTCGCGACGGCGTCCTCGAGGGAGGCGTCAAGGACCTCGTCGTACACGTTGGTGTCCAGCACCTCCGGGACGAAGTTGGCGCCCAGGCCCTGGATCTTGTGCGGACCGGGGGTGCCGCCGTTGAGGATGGGGGAGTCCTTGGGTTCGACGGCCACGATCTGGACTTCCGGCTTGCGTTCCTTCAGGACCTGGCCGACGCCGGTGATGGTGCCGCCGGTGCCCACGCCGCCCACGAAGATGTCGATCTTGCCGTCGGTGTCGGCCCAGATCTCCTCGGCCGTGGTGTTGCGGTGGATCTCGGGGTTGGCTTCGTTGGCGAACTGCTGGGCCCAGATGGAGTTCTCGGTGTTGGCCACGATTTCCTGGGCCTTCTCCACGGCGCCGCGCATGCCCTCGGAACCCGGGGTCAGCACGATTTCGGCGCCGTAGGCACGCAGCATGACGCGGCGCTCGGTGGACATGGTCTCGGGCATGGTCAGGATGACCTTGTAGCCGCGGGCCGCACCGACGAGGGCCAGGGCGATGCCGGTGTTGCCGGAGGTGCCCTCGACGATCGTGCCGCCGGGCTTCAGTGCACCGGACTTCTCCGCGGCGTCGATGATGGCGACACCGATGCGGTCCTTGACGCTGTTGGCGGGGTTGTAGAACTCCAGCTTCACCGCCACCGTGGCCTCGAGGTCCTTGCTGAGCCGGTTGAGGCGGACCAGGGGGGTTCCGCCGATCAGCTGGGTGACGTCGTCGTAGATCCGTGCCATGTATTCATGCCTGTTCTCTGAAGAGGGAAATGCTGTGGCCAGCCTAACCAGCGTTACGAGGGCCTGCTACGCACGGAGCCACGAAGAGTAATATTTCCGGGCCTTGGCGAGCTTCGGATTGATGATCACCTGGCAGTAGCCCTGTTCGGGGAACTTGGCGTAGTAGTTCTGGTGGATCGCCTCGGCTTCATGGAACTCGGGAAGCCTGCTGACCTCCGTGACGATTTCCTTGGACCACAGGGGCTGGTTGCGCGCGATCGCCTTTTCGAACAGGTCCTTCTCCTCCTGCGTCTCGTAGAACATCACCGAACGGTACTGGGTGCCGACGTCATAGCCCTGGCGGTTCAGGGTGGTCGGGTCATGGAGCGCAAAGAACATGTCCAGGATGATTTCCTCCGGAATCACGTTTTCGTCGAAGGTCACCGCCACGACTTCGGCGTGGCCCGTGATTCCGGAACAGACCTCGTAGTAGCCGGGGTTCCGGACATGTCCGCCCGCATAGCCCGAAACCACCGATGAGACGCCCTGGGTCTTCTGGTAGACGGCATCCAGGCACCAGAAGCAGCCGCCGCCAAGTACGAAAGTTTTCATGCCCTGTTCAATGGCCGGAGGCCGCGGAAGATTCCCGCAGGAGCCTTACGGAAGTGTGACGGCGCTGGATGCGCAAGAATATTGCCCATGGAAGCTGTGAACACCGCTGTGGCAGAAGAGGTTGTGGCCGACAAGGAATCCGACGGCGGCCCGGGAACCCCGACCCTGGGCGAACTGCTGCTGGCTGTCGAGGAGCTCTGGCCCGAATCCCTGGCCGAGAACTGGGACGAAGTGGGTCTGGTGGCCGGGCGCCCCGAGGCCCCGGTGGGCAAGGTGATGCTGGCCGTGGACCCCACTCTGGAAACCATCGAGGAAGCCATCGACTGGGGTGCGCAGCTGCTGGTCACGCACCATCCGCTCCTGCTCAAGGGGGTCAACTCCGTTGCCGCCACCACTGCCAAGGGCCTGGCCGTCCACCGGCTGATCGAGTCCGGCACCGCGTTGCTGACGGTGCACACGAACGGTGATTCCGCCGTCGGGGGTGTTTCCGACGTGCTCGCCGACGCCTTCGGATTGGACAACGTGGTTCCGCTGACCCCGGCGGCGCAGGGCCTGCCCGAGGAAGGGATCGGCCGCGTGGGGGAACTTCCCGAGTTGATGACGCTCGGCGACTTCGCCGCCCGCGTCTTCGAAGTCCTTCCGGCCGTTGCCGGCGGCGTCAGGGTGTCCGGAGAGCGGGACGCACTCATCCGCCGGGTCGCCGTCTGCGGCGGTGCCGGTGACAGCCTGTTCGACGCCGTCCGCGCCAGCCAGGCGGATGTCTACGTGACGGCCGACCTCCGCCACCACCCGGCGTCGGAAGCGCGGGAATCAGCCGTCAACGGCCGCCCGTACCTGATCGACGTTTCGCATTTCGCCAGCGAATGGCTGTGGCTCCCGGCCGCCGCCGAAGCCCTCGGCAACGTGCTCGCCGACCAGGGGTACGACGTCGAGATCCGCGTGGCGAGCACCAACAGCGACCCCTGGGACTTCATCCTTACCCCGGGCTGAGTCCGGCGCACCCGCGGACGATGGCGGGGACGGCAGGCGGGATTGGCGCTAGAGTCGGGTGAAGGACGGGCGCCAGGCCCGGCCGGATCCCGAAGGGATGCGGCACAATCAAGCGGAGGTGGACGTGGCCAAGGCAGCCCCGGCAGAACAAATGAAGTTGCTCGACCTGCAGGCACTGGACGCCAAACTCAAAGGCCTCGCCAAGCGCCGCGGCATCCTTGAAAACGATCCCCGCATCACCGACCTCCGGGACGCCCTGGCTGTTGCGAACGGCGAACTCGGCACGGCGAAGCTCGCAGTGCACGATGCCGAAGCCGAGCTGCGGCGCTCCGAAGCCGACGTGGAGCAGGTCGCA
Organism: Arthrobacter celericrescens; assembly: GCF_003614925.1. Lineage (GTDB taxonomy): Bacteria > Actinomycetota > Actinomycetes > Actinomycetales > Micrococcaceae > Arthrobacter > Arthrobacter celericrescens. The sequence continues at coordinate 16,527 of NZ_QYLP01000010.1, read as the reverse complement.
GGCCGCATCGAACGCGATGAAGCCAGGCTCAACAGCGGCACTGGCCTCTCCAAGGACCTCGTGGCACTCCAAAGCGACATCGCGTCCCTGAACCGGCGCCGCTCCGACCTGGAGGACGTGGAACTGGAAATCCTCGAACGCTTGGACGGGCTTCGCGAAAAGCAGGCAGCCCAGCAGCAGATCGTGGATGACATCCAGGGTTCCTTCGCCGGGATCCGGGCCGAACTGGATGCCGCGATCGCCGAGGTGGCCGCCGAAGAGGACGGCGTCCGCGCCGAACGGAACACCTTCGCAGCCGGCGTGGACGCCAGCGCCCTGGACATCTATGAGAAGACGCTGGCCAAGCGCGGGGTCGGTGCGGCCCGCTTGTTCCACGGCAGGTCCGAAGGCTCGGGGATGACCCTGAGCCCCGGAGACCTCGCCGAGGTCAAGGCCGCCGCCGAGGACGATATCGTCTTCTGCCCCGACTCCGGCTGCATCCTGGTCCGCTCCGCGGAATGGAACTGACTCCTGCCGCCTAGCCTGACTGGCCGCCGCTAGCCCTGCAGGATGATATTCAGGGCGTGTGCCTTGCGCGCGGTGCCCTCCACTAGTTCGACGCTCCAGCTTTCCTGGGTCGCCTTGAGCAACTGCTCGGGGGTTGCCGGAGCCTTGCCCCGCCGGGTGAGCAGGTGGCGTGCCAGCTCCCCGCGTGTGTGCTTGGCGAAGTGGCTGACCACGGTGCGCTTGCCGTTTGCCTCCGTGAAGACGTTCACCGTGACGGTCTGCGCCGGTGGGGGAGTCCAGGCCGCGGCATAGGTGCTCGAGCGGCAGTCCACCAGCAGCTGCCCTTCCGCCCTCCCGGCGAGTGCCTCCGTGAGCTGCGGCTTCCAGAAGGAAGCCAGCCGCCCGACGTCGGGCAGTGCGGTTCCCATCGACAGCCGGTAGGCGGGCACCCGGTCGCCGAAGCCGAGCGCGCCCCAGAGGGCGGAGATGACCAGGACCGATTCGGCGGCCTTGCGGCGCTGCGCCGGAGTCAGTGACTTGTAGCCGAGCGCGTCGTAGAGGACGCCCGAGTACAGTTCGTACGCCGGGGCCGCCGGTTCGGCGTGCAGCCGGGTGTTGCGTTCGACGTCGTCCCGCAGCGAGGCGCCGACACCCAGCAGGGCGAGGGCGTCCTCGTGCGCACTGACCAGGCCAAGGGCGTCGAGTACTTTGGCCCGGTAGCTGTTGAGCCCGGGGAAGCTCAGCGCCTCCCAGTCGACGGCGGGGCCCTTGGCCGCGGGAGTCTTACCTTCGGAGGGTGGGAGGAGAATCAGCACCCGTCGATATTACCGGGGTCCGGAGCCCGTCCCGGCGCCGGTAGACTGTACTGCGGACGGGGCAGCCAGGCGGCCGCGCGCCACGCAAGTGGCTCGAGGAACGTCCGGGCTCCACAGGGCAGGGTGGTGGGTAACGCCCACTCGGGGTAACCCGCAGGCCAGTGCCACAGAAAACAGACCGCCGCCTCCGTGCATTTGCACGGAACGCAGGTAAGGGTGAAACGGTGGTGTAAGAGACCACCAGCTTCCCGGGTGACCGGGAAGGCTAGGTAAACCCCACCCGGAGCAAGGCCAGACAGGACACGTTCGAGGGCTGCCCGCCCGAGTGTCCGGGTAGGCCGCTGGAGGGCGCCGGCAACGGCGTTCGTAGATGGATGGTCGCCTCTTCCCGGCCGGCAACGGCCCGGAATGACAGAACCCGGCGTATCGGCTGCCCCGTCCCACGCACCCTTTTCGGTGCCCTTAGCGCGCGACTAGTAGTAGTAACTCGTCTGCAGGGAGCTCGCGAAGGATACGAACCAGAAGAAACCGCCGACCCCGATGCCGATCCAGCCCCAAAGCTGGGCCTTTTTGGACGCGTCGAGTGCGCCCGCGGGGTTCCCTGTGTTCCAGCGTCCCGGAACCTGGGTTGAAAAGTAGAGTGCCACTGCTCCGAGCGGGATGAACAACACCAGGGCGATGATGGACAGCGCCAATCGTTGTGGCGGTGCCGGTTGCTGCACGAACCGGAAGTCTTGGGGCAGCTGACGGAAGCTTTGCTGTTGTTGCGGCATCGGTGCACCCGCGTAAGCAGGGTTCGTTTGCGCCTGCGGAAAGACGCCAGGATTCACGGGTTGCGGATTTCCCGCGAACGGCTCGGCCTGCCGGTTGGGATGCGGAACATTCCGGGCTGCCGCGGGCGCTGCCTGTGGCGTCGGGGAGTGGCCCCCGGCCGCTAAGATCGGCTCCGGCGCCTTCTGCGCTTCAGGGGCTTTCTGCGGCGCCGGAACTGGCTCGGAATCCGCGGCCACGGCAATTGGATGGCTGGCCCGGGAGCGGAGGTCATCGTCCTGCCGGACCCGCTCGATATCCTTGGCCACTTGGTGGAGGAGATCGCGACGGCCCTCCAACACCCCGAGGAGTTCGGCGGCAGCGTCATGTTCCCGGGGTCGCTCCAGGGAGGCCCTGAGTTTCGCGAGGATGGAGAACTGCTCATCGGCGCTGAGGGCTTCCCGCCGCAGGTCAGCGGCCAGATCACCCAGATAGGACACGGGAACCGCCGGCGGGTCGGGGAGCGGCTCTGGCAGCGCGGCGTCCGTCGGAACGGAGAAGAGTGCATTGGCGAGCTGGGCGCCGGTGAGGGGAGTCCGGTTCGTATAGTCGATGAACTGCAGCGTCGCGATGTCCGGCGGAAGCAAGTCTGAACGGACGGGTTTGACGACGAGCGGTATCAATGGCTTTCGGAGCCTGCGCGCGTAGTCCCGCTCACGGGTTGCCGCCTCGGAGTCGATCAGGCTGGGGGACACCACCAGGATCATCGCGTCGCATGTACGGATCTGCTCGAGGATGACGTCCCACCACGCCTGGCCGCCGTCCAGGTTGCTGTCCACCCACGCCTCGTGGTGCAGGGCCGAAATGCCTGCCCGGATGTCGTTGAGTGCGTCCTGGTCCTCACGGGCGTAGGAGATGAAAACGCGCCTGCCGGAGCGGCCGGGCGAAGGTGAAGCTGCTGTTCCGCTCATGGGATCCTGGTCTCGCCTGAACGAATAAATACAATGATTGGTGAAATCAAGGATACGCGTCCGGGGTGGGCGTTGCTAGCCCCCGCGGGAAGCAAGCCACATGGTGTGCTCGCGGCTGATCGCGTCCTCGGCGTCGGAAACGGCAGATCCCCAGGACGCCTCATCGGCATCCTGCAGCAGCGACTCCTGCAGAGCGAGTTCACGGGTTGTCAGGCTGTAGGCGGCGGCCAGTTGGGCGTGCTGCTTAAGGGCCAGCCAGGCCGCGCTGGCACCGATGACGGAGCCCAGCACGCCACCCAGGTCGATCTCAGAGACTCCGGCGAATTTCAGGGTGGCCAATGCCACGGCCACGATCTCGGCCGAGACCAGCACCGTCCGCCACACCTCGGCCCGGCGCTTGTTCGCGGCGGCCTTGGCTGCGTACCACTGGCGCTGGGCGAGCGTCCGCTGCCTGAGGTAGGCAGCCTTCCGCTCCTCGAAGCTGCTGTTCCGCAGCGCCGTCATGGAGCCCGTGACCAGCGGGCTGTCCGTGGCAATGGCCACCCGGTCGCCGCCCTTCTGGGTCAACAGCTCGGCCCGGTCCCGCAGTATCCTGCGCGCTTCCGCATCGCTAAGGTCCGTCCCGAACGGTGCCCCGTGGACGGAGTAGCACCAAGCCATCGTTTTCATGGATTCGGCGAGGGCCCGCCCCGAGTACCAGTCACGCTCCGGCTGGACATAGGAGAGGATGAGTTCACAGATGAGTGCCATCAGGAAGGCTGCGAGCACCACGAGCGAGGAGAGGCCGAAGTTCCCGACGGCCAGGGGGATGGCGGCTCCCACCGCGCCGGCAATGGTGCTGCCCAGGCGCAAGCGGTTCAGGAACAGGTACTTCCGCTGGCCCTTCAACGACGCAGAGTCGGCATCCTTGAAGTAGCCCGGCAGTTCGAGGACTTCACTCACGACAGTACTTCCGTTCGCCCCGCGGAACCGGCGCACCGGCAACCGATGATTGGATTGTAGGACCCGCCGTAGGCCGCGGCCAGAGTCGCGGCCGGAGTCTCATCGTGCGCATGTGAGTGATTTCACTGTTCCGGGCGCCCCGGGGCATGCTTCCCAGACCCTAGAATGGATGGTGAACGTTGAAGTTCCCCGCCGGTACTGCGTTCGCAGCCCGGCGGTTTTTCTTTGCGATCGTTCGTGGCGTCCGGGGCGGACCGAAGCCCCAGTGATGCCAGTGCCGCAGGATTACTCCGGGCGGCCGCCATCTGCGCACGAGGACGTGCGCGGTTGACCCTAGGAAGGTAGTTCTGTGACCCAGTCGTCTGATTCTTGTCTTGATTCGTGGATGGGCCGCGAGGCGCTCGCCGAAGCCATGATCCCGGTGATCGGCCGTTTGTACCGTGAAAACAATGTGGTGACCAGCATTCACGGACGCAGCCTCATCAACAAGTCCTCCATGAACATCCTGAAGGCGCACCGCTTCGCCCGCCGGATGAGCAACGCAGAGCTCCCGCTGGAAGAAACCGCACCCCTGCTCGATGCCCTCGCCGGACTTGAACTCGGCGCGGCCGCCATCGACATCGCCCTGCTCAACGAGAAGTTCAAGGCACAGGCTCCCGGAACCTCCCTGGAGGGTTTCCTCCGTGAGGAACTGGCCGAGATCGTCGGCCGACGCGGCGCCGATGACCGCACCAGTACCGACGTCGTCCTTTACGGCTTCGGCCGCATCGGCCGCCTCCTCGCCCGCCTCCTCATCGAGAAGGCGGGCGGCGGACACGGCCTGCGCCTGCGCGCCATTGTGGTCCGCAAGGGCGCCGAGAACGACCTCGCCAAGCGCGCCAGCCTGCTCCGCCGCGACTCCGTGCACGGCTCCTTCGAAGGCACCATCCGCGTGGATGAGGAAGCCAACACCATCACCGCCAACGGCGTGCAGATCCAGGTGATCTACTCGGACAACCCCTCCACGGTGGACTACACCGCCTACGGCATCAAGGACGCCCTCGTGGTGGACAACACCGGCCGGTGGCGCGACGCCGAAGGCCTGTCCCAGCACCTGCAGAGCAAGGGCGTGGCCCGCGTGCTTCTCACGGCGCCGGGCAAGGGCGAGCTGAAGAACATCGTCCACGGCATCAACCACCGCGACATCCAGGACAGCGACACGATCGTCACCGCCGCGTCTTGCACCACCAACGCCATCACCCCGGTGCTGAAGGCCCTCAACGACAAGTTCGGTGTCATCCACGGGCACGTCGAAACCGTGCACTCCTTCACCAACGACCAGAACCTGATCGACAACTTCCACAAGGGCGACCGCCGTGGACGTTCGGCGGCCCTGAACATGGTCATCACCGAAACCGGTGCGGCGAAGGCAGTGGCCAAGGCCCTTCCGGAACTGCAGGGCAAGCTGACCGGCAACGCCATCCGCGTCCCCACCCCGGATGTCTCCATGGCCATCCTGAACCTCAACCTTGAGACGGGCACCACCAAGGATGAGGTCAACAACTACCTGCGCGAAATGTCCCTGCACTCTTCGCTGCGCAAGCAGATCGACTACATCGATTCGCCCGAGGTTGTCTCCACCGACTTCGTCGGCTCCCGTCGTGCAGGCATCGTCGACGGCCTGGCCACCATCGCCAACGACAAGAACCTCGTGGTCTACGTCTGGTACGACAACGAGTTCGGCTACAGCTGCCAGGTGGTCCGTGTCATGGAGGAAATGGCCGGCGTGAACCCGCCGTTCTTCCCGGCACAGGAAGCACCCGCCGCGGCCGAGCCTGCTTTGGAAGCGGCCACCGTCTGATCCTGTTTTCAGGAAGCTTCGGCTTTCCCGGCCGGTTCTCTGGAATCGGCCGGGAAAGCTGAGCAGAATGGTCCCCATGGAACGCGAAGAGATCCTGGACCACGACACCACGCTTGAGCACGCACTCGACGTAGCCCGGGCAAACCAGAAAGAAGCCAAAAGGCTGCTCGACGCCGCCCGCGCCGCCCACGCTGCCGGGGACGTCACCGCGGAGCGCGTGGCGCAGCTTGAATCACTGTTGGCAGTAGCCGACGAAGACCTCAAACGGGTCGCCCGGGAGCAATAGCTCCCATTTTTGCTTTGCCGGCCAGCGCGGCTTGTGTGTTCTCCTCCACACTGTGGATGGCACCAAAAATGTCTGCCGCCTGGCCTAGGCTCAAGGGGATTGAAGCCACAGTGAAAGGACCCTTCCCTTGAGTACCACCTGGACCGCCTTCCGGCGTGCCCGACGCCGATCCCGCCAAGCCTGGGCCGTGCTGGCCTTCGTCGTGGCAGCCGCCGTGGGCGGCGTTGCATGGTTCTTCGGCAACGGTCAGTTCGCCGTGGCGGAAGGTCCGGGTGGCGGGCCCGCCGCGGCGCCCGTGGCGGACTACAGCTGGATGAAGCCCGTCGCACCGGTGGCCCCCGTTCCGCATGGTACGGCAGCAGAAGCGCTTGAGACCCTTCCCGTCAAAGGCCGCGCAGCCAAGGACGACTATGACCGCTCGCAATTCGGCCAAGCCTGGTTGGACGCCGACCACAACGGCTGCGATACCCGGAACGACATCCTCCGTCGGGACCTGAGCTCCCTGCGGTTCAGCGACGGCTCCAAATGCAAGGTGGCCGGCGGTGGCCTCGCCGAACCGTACGTCGGCAAAGCGATTGAATTCCGGCGCGGCTCCGAAAGCAGCAAGGCCGTCCAGATCGACCATGTGGTGGCCCTGGGCGACGCCTGGCAGAAGGGGGCCAAGCAGCTCACCCCGAAACAGCGCAGCACCTTTGCCAACGATCCGCTGAACTTGATAGCCGTCGACGGTCCCGCCAACGTGAAGAAGGGAGCCGGCGACGCCGCCACCTGGCTTCCGGCGAACAAGAACTTCCGCTGCCACTATGTCGCACGCCAGATTTCGGTCAAGGCGGCCTACCGTCTCTGGGTCACCGCCGCCGAAAAGGATGCCATGAAGCGTGTGCTCGCCACCTGCCCGGGACAGCAGACCATCCGGCCCTGACGGGGCCCGTCCGGGCGGCGTGGCCTGGGTCGGCCCGGCCAGCCGGGCGGCATTGCCCTGGTCGGGCCTTGGCCGGTCACGCCCGGCGCAAAGCCGGCGTGCCGGTCAGGGTGCTGCAGGGAGCTCGAGGTGACCGTGCCCGAGCTGCCAGGTGCCGCCGTCGTCGATCCGCTCAAGGACGACCCGCTGCAGGGAAGTGTCCCGGGGCAATTGCGCCAGGTTCTCCATGTCCCTGGTGCGGAAGGTGAAGTAGACGGCGTCGCTGGCGGCGTCCGAACACCGGTCCACGGTGAAGCGACGGGCAAATGATGCGATGTTGCTCTCGGGGAGCCGTTCGGCAAGATACGGGTCCAGCATCCAGGAGTCGCAGGTGGCCAGCCGGACCGGCTTGTCCGCAAAGTGGCGGTCCAGGAAGCTTCGCGCCTGGGCCAGGCTTTCGTCCACGACGGCGGGGGAGAGGCCGCCGTCCTCGGGAATGTGTACGCCGACGAGCCATTCGCCTTCAAGCACCGGTGATGCCCCGCCGCTGCTGCGCACCAAGTGGTACTGCAGGCGGCCCAGCCGGAACATGTTTCCGGCCATGTGCAGCGTGAGCCAGCCCCACGTGTCGAGGCCGAAATGCCCGTGGACGCGGCGGTTGATGCGCAGGTTCAAGCCGACGTCGGCCAGGATCGCTGCCGAAAGCCCGGCCGGGATGCCGAGCGAGCGGTGGTACGAGGCGGCGGCGGGCGCGAAGCGCAGGAGCGCCTCGATCCAGTCGCGCTCGGTGCAGCCGTCAGCGGAGGCCGGCCCGGAGGGGAAGGTGCCAAGCCGCCCCTCGAAGGCCGACAGGGCCGAGAGGACTGCGGCGCTTGGGGGCGTGGAGAGGAGGGCCGCGCATTCCCGCGCGTCGTCGTCCCGGATGTCCAGGAGGTCAAACAAAGCTGTGTTGTCCACGGCCAAGGTCCGATCGCTCGATGACAGGGGTCAGTGCCCGAAGGGATCCGGGTCGACGCCGGGCATCCAGGTCAGGCCCGGGACTCCCCAGCCGTGCTTCTTGGCCTGCTTCATGGCCTTCTTGGAATAGCGGTCCACGAGGCGGTTTACGTAGAGCTTCCCGTCAAGGTGGTCGAATTCGTGCTGCATCACCCGGGCGAACCAGCCGGTGGCCACGAAGTCGACGGGCTTGCCGTCGCCGTCGAAGCCCTGCACCCGGGCCCACTCGGCGCGCTGCAGCGGGTAGCTCTCACCGGGGAAGGACAGGCACCCCTCGATATGCTCCTCCGGATCCGGCAGCGCACCGGACACCTTGGAGAGGGTCAGGACCGGATTGACCACGACGCCTTCGTCCGGCGCGTCGTCGTCATTGGCGTATTTGAAGATGAAGATCCGCTTGCCGACGCCCACCTGGGGTGCGGCAAGGCCTACGCCGTTCGCCGCCTCATTGGTTTCGACCATGTCCGCGATCAAGGTCCGCAGCTCATCGTCGAAGGCTTCAACTTCAGTGGCCCGGCGGTGCAGTACGGGTTCGCCCCAGATGGTGATGGGCAGGACGGTCATGGCGGTTGGTTCCTTGCTGAGCGACGGTAGCGGGAAAAAGCAAAGGCCGCACTGGAAAACCAGTGCGGCCTTTGGCTGACCGGTACCAACTACCAGCCTTATGCGGGTGAGCGACGGGGGTTGAACCCGCGACCTCCTGGACCACAACCAGGCGCTCTGCCAACTGAGCTACGCCCACCATGCGCCTTGTGAGCAGCGGAATGACCCGCCACCTGCGAAGGCAACGACAAAAACTATACCCCGAGTTTCGTGGCCGCAACGCCACTTTTTGCCGTTTCGGAGAAAATTCCGGGAAAGGTAACGCAGATCACACCGTAGTGCTGTTCCCGACGCTTCCCGAAATACGCTTGGAGACCTTCTGGGCCGTGGCTGTGTCCGGGCCGGGCGCGGGGACGAAGACGGCTTCGCGGTAGTAGCGCAGCTCGTCGATCGAATCCTTGATGTCGCCCAGGGCGCGGTGGCCGCCGTGCTTGGCGGGCGCCTGGAAGTAGGCCCGTGGGAACCAGCGGCGGGAGAGTTCCTTGATGGTGCTGACATCGATCACCCGGTAATGGAGGTGCTCGATGACGTTGGGCATGTCCCGGACGAGGAACGTGCGGTCCGTTCCGACCGAGTTCCCGCCCAGCGGAGCCTTCTTCGGGTCCGGAACCCACGCCTCGATGTACTCCAGGATGAGTGCTTCGGCCTCCGCCATCGTCTTGCCGTGGGGCAGTTCATCAAGAAGCTTGGACCGGGTATGCATGTCCCGGACAAAGTCGTTCATCTGCTCAAGCGCGGCATCTTCGGGCTTGATGACAACATCCACGCCCTCGCCCAGGATATTCAGCTCGGAGTCGGTGACCAGGGCGGCCACTTCGATCAGTGCGTCCTTTTCGAGATCCAGGCCGGTCATTTCGCAGTCGATCCAGACGATGCGTTCATTAGTAATAGGCACCCGCCCAGACTACAGTTCAGCCGCCCGATGCCGCTCCGATGATACGATTTCGAGCACGGCAGAGGCTGGTTTTCCGCCCTGCTTATTCCCTGTTTGGACTGCCCGGGGGCAGGTCCGGAACCTGCTCGGCAAACGATTGGATATTTCTGACAATGACGGCGCCTGTACCTGCCGCCAGCAAGGACGACGGGACGCCGTCGGCCGCAGGAACGTTGGCGGAAGTGGACAATCCCCGCTCTCCCCTGATTGCCGGCTTCATTGGATCGATGTTCCTGGTCATCGGATCCCTGGGGGTGGGGTGGCTTGCCCCCGTGTCCGAGCTGCGCCGCCTGCCGCTGTTCATCTGGATGCGCACGGAGGCGGCAGGCGTTGCACTGTCCATCGTGCTGCTCTCGGTCGGCGGCATGCTCCTGGTGCGGGCGTGGCTCCGCCTGGGCCAGCGCGTGCGGGTCTGGGGCCAGGATGCGCGGAAGGCGACGCTTCAGGCGATTGTCGCCTGGGGCCTGCCGATGATGTTCACCGTCCCGCTCTTCAGCCGCGACGTGTACGCCTACATCGGGCAGGGCAGGCTGATGGTCGAAGGCATCAATCCCTACGAGAACGGCATCTCGGCCCTGCCCAACTACTTCCAGCTGGGCGCGGACAAGATGTGGACCGAAGCCCCCGTGCCGTACGGCCAGGTGTTCCTCTGGATCGAGCAGTTCGTGGTGTGGGTGACCAATGTCCAGCCCGAAGCCAGCATCATGCTGTTCCGCTTGGCGGCCGCCGTCGGGATCGTACTGTGCGTCATCTACGTCCCCAAGCTCGCCGAATTGCACGGCGTCAACCCGCATCGCGCCCTCTGGCTTTCCGCCGCGAATCCGCTCTTCCTCACGAACTTCATCGCGAGCGTCCACAACGACGCCCTCATGATCGGCCTGGCCCTCGCCGGGCTCTACTACTGCGCCACCCGCCGGGTGATCCTGGGCATCGTGCTGGTCACCCTCTCCATTTCGGTCAAGCCGATCACTGTGGTGTTCCTGCCCTTCATCGGCCTCATGTGGGCGGGCAAGGGGGCCAGCTGGCCGCGCAAGTTCCTCTTCTGGGCGCTGACTGCCGGCCTGTCTCTGGCGCTCCTCTACGCCCTGGGCGCCGTCAACGGCTTCGGCTTCGGCTGGATCAAGGGACTCTCGGCGCCGGGCAGCGTGTGGATCTGGTACGCCCCGGTGGGGCTGCTCGGCCTGATCGTCGCCTCGATAGTGAACGTCTTCGGCCTTGACGGTTGGGGCCTTGCGAAATGGGTGTACGACGCCGGCAAGATCCTAGCGGTGGGCATCGTCGCCTGGCAGGTCTTCCGCGGCAGCCATGACCGGGTCATGCGGCGCCTGACCCTTGCGTTCGCGGCGATCGTCCTGCTGGCGCCCATGATCCAGTCCTGGTACGTCGTGTGGCTGATCCCGCTGTTCGCGGTGACCGGCATCCGCAACGACTGGCAGGTGAAAACCCTGTACTTCGTGGTCTCCTTCTTCATGGTCTACGCGATCTCCGACCAGCTGGAGGTCTTCCCGTACCTCCAGAGCGGGGACGTGGGCCTGGCCTTGGTGCTCGCCCGGAACGCGGCTGCCATCATCGCCCTGCTGTTCGCCCTCTACCTGATCTTCCTCGACCCGCGCACCAAGCACCTCTTCAGCCGCAGGGACCAGCCGCTCACCAACACCGTCATCTAGCGCCGGTGCCCGCCGGCAGGCGGCGCACGGCTTCACGGTAGGACAGGGAGCTCAGCCGCTCCTTGTGTTCGGCAACGAACCCCGCCACCCACCCGGGATCGCTCTTGCTGTACTCGCGCAAGGCCCACCCGATCGCCTTCCGGATGAAGAACTCCCCGTCGCCCAGATTGGGCAGGATCACGGCGGCCAGCAGCGTCCGGTTGGTCCGGGCTTTGGCTCCCAGCTGGGAGGTGATCGCCGCGCGCCTGACCCACATGTCGCCGTCGGCCGCCCAATGCAGCACCAGCTCCGCCATGGCGTCCGGATGCGCAAGCAGCAGGTCCCGGATCCGTGGCGAAACGCCGTCCACCAGGTCCCACCAGGCGCCGCTGCGGATGAACTCTTCGTACACCGGGATCATTTGCAGGTCGGCAGCAACCAGGCGCGCAGCAGTGAGATCGATCGCCGCATAGCGCTCCTCGCGGACGCCCGCCTCGCGCCATAGCCGGAGCACGGCGTCGCGCAGCTCTGTTTCCGTAGCGAACGGAGACGCCTTCGCGGCGGCCTTCACGATCCTGCGGACTTCGGGAACCGGCACGCCGAGCGACGGCATGTCCGACTTCATGTACGCCTGGGCCGAGCGGGCGCGTTCCGGATCGCCAGCGGCTTCCAGCGATGCCCGGATGCCCGCGATGAGTTCCTGCGTGTGCATGGCACCACTGTAGGCCGGGGCGGATACTACTCGGGGGCCGCCGCACCCGGGCGCAGCAGCCGCATGACGGCCCTTCCCGGAACCGACGTGGGGATCGCCTCGAAGCCCGCGCGGGCGAAGACGGAAACCGTCCCGTGGTAGAGGTCCGAAGACCCGGCCTTTGGCCGCAGGGACGGATCCACCGGGTAGCCTTCGATGATGCGGGCGCCGTTGGCGAAGGCGTGTCCGACGGCGGCGGCCAGGAGATCACTTGCGATCCCGCCGCGCCGGTGCCCTGGAGCGACGACGAAACAGCTGACAGACCAAACGTCGTCGCCGTCGGCGGCCGCTGCGCCGGCCGAACGCAGGATCTGCGACCGCTCGATCCGGGGGTAGCAGTGCCGGGGTTCAACGGCGCACCATCCCACGGGGACGCCATCCTTGAGCGCGATGACGCCGGGCTCCGGGCCGGCGTCGAACGCCGACTTCAATTGCTCGCGGAGGCCCTCCGCGGGAGTGTCGTTCCAGGCCTTGCCGGGGATCGAAAACCACCGGCACCAGCAGCGGCCGGGTTCTCCCTTGCCGCTGAAGAGTTCGTCCACGTCGGCCCACTGTGCGGGGCGGGTCAGGATTTCGGCGGAGTTCTGCTCCATGCCACGGAGTCTAACCCGGGGTTCCGGACGGAGGCAGCCCTTGACTTTGTCCGCTCCGGCAACGGATGCTCCGATCAAAGCCAGCCACGGAAGAGACAGCATTGGAGCCAAGCACCATGACCACGAATGATCCGGGCACGCAGGGCCTGCAGTTCGTCTACGCCACCTACATCAAGGCCACGCCGGAGCAACTGTGGCAGGCCCTGACCGATCCGTCCTTCACGGAGCGCTATTGGGGTGTTGCCCTCAGATCGGATTGGAAGCAAGGCTCCGCAATCACCTGGGAAGTGGCAGGCGTGACGATTGCGGACCCCGAGCAGGTTGTCCTGGCCGCGGACGAACCCCGCAGGCTCGCGTTCACCTGGCATACGATCACTCCGGAATTCGGGGCGGCGGTGGGCGCCCCGGGCGACGAGTTCGCGGCGATGGCGGCCGAAGGACGTTCCAGGGTGGCCTTCGAGATTGAACCGCTCACGGACATGGCCAAGCTCACCGTGACGCATTCGGGGTTCGAAGAAGGCAGTGCCGTCCTGGCCGGTGTCACCGACGGCTGGCCGGGAGTCGTTGCGAGCCTCAAGACGCTCTTGGAAACGGGCGAACCGCTGGTCTTTTCCTAGGATCGTCATGCCCTGGCCGTCACCCTCCAGGGCGGCGGGCAGCCGGAGTCCTTGCGCAGGGTAAACTCGTGGTGTCGCCGCCGGGATGGACCGGCAGGCGCCCGCCTCGGTAGCTCAGAGGATAGAGCAGGAGCCTTCTAATCTCTTGGTCGGGGGTTCGATTCCCTCCCGGGGCGCTTTTGTGATGCGACGGACATCCAAAACACCCCCGGTCTACGGACCGGGGGTGTTTTTGTAAGTCCGTTGCGTGGGTCCAGAGCCGGCACTGCTCCTCCACAGCCGGATTTTCGCCGGGGTATCCACATACGGGCAGCGGGACCTGCCGGCGGCGTTGCGCCGGCGTGATGCTGGGAGGGCCGGACAGGCAACCCAACCACGTTAGGACGCACCATGAACGACATCATCACTGTCCGCGGCTTCGTTGCCTCGGAGGTCAAGAGTTCCACCACACCAGGCGGTATCGCCACCGCCTCCTTCAGGATCGGGTCGACGGAGCGGCGCTTCGACCGCGCCAACAACGTATGGATCGACGGAAACACCAACTGGTTCACCGTACAGAGTTTCAGGCATCTGGCGGGGCATATGGGCTGCAGCATCAAGAAGGGCCAGCGCGTCATCGTCCTCGGTAAACTCCGGCTCCGCCAATGGGAACGTGAGGGCCGCATCTACCACGTGGCGGAAATCGACGCCGAGTCCGTGGGGCATGACCTCATGTGGGGTTCCGCGAACTTCACCCGGATGGCAAGCAACTCCACTCCGCAGCAGGCATCGGCACAGGCCGGTCAGGGCACGGCGGAGGATGCTCCGTGGCCGGAAGGCAGCGGTGACGCCGAGGCGCCCCTTCCGGACGGCGACGGCGAGGGTGACGGCGGGGACCCCGGTTCCCGGCTGGAGATCCTTGGGGAAGACGACGGCGGCGATCCCACTCTCGTGGACACCGCGACCGGGGAACTTCTGGACACGTCCGCGTGAGGCGGCCCGGGGCCGTAACCGTCCGGCTGGCCTCCCGGCGCCGGTTGATGCGTCCGGGAGGCGGCCGGATCCGCGTGGCAGAATGGCCAGGTGAAACACGGCGGGACGTACACGAGCGCGATCGCACGACGGCGTCGTAGCGGGCCGGTGCCACGTGCTGTTGCGCTGTCTTCCGCGACGCTGTTCTCCGCGGTGGTGCTCCTTGCGGTGTCAGCCTGCGCAGCGCCGGCCTCGGGTCCGGCCGCCGAATCCGGCGGTGCACCAGCGAGTGGCGCCTCGGCGAACGCCGGCTCTGTGACCGGCGCGCCGGTGAGCGGCACATCTGGAAGGACACGTCCGTCGTCGCAACCGGAACCGGGGACGAAACGGCTGCTGCGGATGATGGAAGACACGCTGCGGGGCGCGGGTCCCGAGCCAGGGCAGGAAACCTTGCGGTCCCGGCTCGTCGCTGCGGGCGTTGCGTCCAAAGCCGTGGAGGTGTCTGCGAGCAGGACCCCGACGGGCCTGGAGGTGGACGCTGTTGAAGCAGCAGTCAGCTCCGGCACGGAATGCGTCGTCGGCGAAGTCCGCGACGGCCGCGTCACGGTGACCGTGCTGCCTCTGCTGGCTGACGGCAGATGCTTTGCCGGGGACACCCGTTAGGCCCGCTGCGCATTGCTCCGAATGTGAGATCTGCCTTGCCACCCATTAGATTTAAGGGCATGGCGGAATTCATTTACACGATGACCAAGGCCCGCAAGGCTGTTGGCGACAAACTTATCCTGGACGATGTCAGCATGTCGTTCTTCCCCGGCGCGAAGATCGGCGTCGTCGGCCCGAACGGTGCCGGTAAGTCCACAATCCTGAAGATCATGGCGGGGCTCGACACCCCGTCCAACGGCGAGGCCCGTCTTAGCCCCGGCTACTCCGTGGGCATCCTCCTGCAGGAGCCGCCCCTGAACGAGGAAAAGACAGTCCTGGGCAACGTCCAGGAAGGTGTCGGCGAGATCTACGGCAAGATCCAGCGCTTCAATGAAATCTCTGAAGAGATGGCCAACCCGGACGCGGACTACGACACCCTGCTCGACGAGATGGGCAAGCTCCAGGAAGCCATCGACGCCGCCGACGCATGGGACATCGACTCCCAGCTGGAGCAGGCCATGGACGCGCTGCGCTGCCCGCCGGGCGACGCCGATGTCACAGTGCTCTCCGGTGGTGAGCGCCGCCGCGTGGCCCTCTGCAAGCTGCTGCTGCAGAAGCCTGACCTGCTGCTGCTCGACGAACCGACCAACCACCTCGACGCCGAAAGCGTGCTCTGGCTCGAACAGCACCTTTCCAGCTACCCGGGCGCCGTGCTGGCCATCACCCACGACCGTTACTTCCTCGACCACGTCGCGGAATGGATCTGTGAAGTGGACCGCGGCCGCCTGTACCCGTACGAGGGCAACTACTCCACCTACCTCGAGAAGAAGCGCGCCCGCCTGGAGATCCAGGGCAAGAAGGACGCCAAGCAGGCCAAGCGCCTGAGCGAGGAACTCGAGTGGGTCCGCTCGAACGCCAAGGGCCGCCAGACCAAGTCCAAGGCACGTCTGGCCCGCTACGAAGAGATGGCCGCCGAGGCGGAGCGCACCAGGAAGCTCGACTTCGAGGAAATCCAGATCCCGCCGGGACCGCGCCTGGGCAGCCTGGTCATCGAAGCCACCGACCTCAAGAAGGGCTTCGAGGACCGCGTCCTGATCGAGGACCTCTCCTTCTCCCTGCCCCGCAACGGCATCGTCGGCGTCATCGGCCCCAACGGCGTCGGCAAGTCCACACTCTTCAAGACGATCGTCGGCATCGAACCGCTGGACGGCGGCAACCTGAAGATCGGTGAGTCCGTCAAGATCTCCTACGTGGACCAGTCCCGCGGCGGCATCGACCCCAATAAGACCCTGTGGGAGGTCGTGTCCGACGGCCTGGACCACATCCAGGTCGGCCAGGTGGAAATGCCTTCGCGTGCCTACGTTTCGGCGTTCGGCTTCAAGGGCCCGGACCAGCAGAAGAAGGCCGGCGTGCTCTCCGGCGGTGAGCGCAACCGCCTGAATCTCGCACTGACCCTCAAGCAGGGCGGCAACCTGCTGCTCCTTGACGAACCCACCAACGACCTCGACGTCGAAACCCTGAGCAGCCTGGAAAACGCGCTGCTCGACTTCCCGGGCTGCGCCGTGGTGGTCTCCCACGACCGTTGGTTCCTGGACCGAGTGGCGACCCACATCCTCGCCTACGAAGGTGACGACGAGAACCCCTCCAAGTGGTACTGGTTCGAAGGCAACTTCGAGTCCTACGAGGAGAACAAGGTCGAACGGCTCGGACCCGACGCCGCCAA
The DNA here is from genome assembly GCF_003614925.1 of Arthrobacter celericrescens. Classification (GTDB taxonomy): domain Bacteria; phylum Actinomycetota; class Actinomycetes; order Actinomycetales; family Micrococcaceae; genus Arthrobacter; species Arthrobacter celericrescens. The sequence goes on along the minus strand of NZ_QYLP01000010.1, from coordinate 80 downwards.
GCCGCACCGGGTCACCCACCGCAAGCTGACCCGCGACTAACAGCGCCAGACACACGGAAGGCCGGCCCCGCACGGGGCCG
>NZ_QYLP01000018.1 GCF_003614925.1 Arthrobacter celericrescens | reverse complement strand
CAGACGGGAAGACTCTTCCTCGGTGAGCTTGAACACCGGGATGCCCGTGGAGTTCGCCAGCACTTCCGCGATCAGGTCTTCGTCCACCTCGGACGAATCAGTTATGACGCGGGACCGCCACGTGCGTTCTTTCTCGATCTGCTGCGCCATGAGCTCGCGCTCCGTCTCGCGCAACCGGGCGACCACTTCGAGATTCCCGGCGATGATCGCGGTCTCCTCCTGCTCTTTGGCGGAGGTGATCTGGTCGGCGAGGGCTTTCAACTCCGGCGGAGCGGTCATGCGGCGGATGCGCAGCCGGGCACCGGCTTCATCGATCAGGTCGATCGCCTTGTCCGGCAGGAACCGGTCCGCGACATAGCGTTCGGAGAGAGTGGCCGCGGCTGCCAGGGCGCCGTCGGTGATCGTCACGCAGTGGTGAGCCTCGTAGCGGTCGCGCAGGCCCTTGAGGATCTCGATTGCGTGCGCAACCGAGGGTTCCTTGACCTGGATCGGCTGGAAGCGGCGCTCCAGCGCGGCGTCCTTTTCGATGTGCTTGCGGTACTCATCCAGCGTGGTGGCACCAATGGTCTGGAGTTCACCGCGGGCCAGAACCGGTTTGAGGACGGAGGCGGCGTCGATCGAACCCTCGGCAGCGCCTGCGCCGACGAGCGTGTGGATCTCGTCGATGAACAAGATGACGTCGCCACGGGTGAGGATTTCCCTGAGGACTTTCTTCAGGCGCTCTTCGAAGTCACCGCGGTAGCGGGAACCGGCCACCAAGGAGCCGAGGTCCAGGGTATAGAGCTGCTTGTCCTTGATNGGAGCCGAGGTCCAGGGTATAGAGCTGCTTGTCCTTGATGGTCTCCGGGACATCGCCGCGGACGATCGCCTGGGCGAGGCCCTCGACGACGGCGGTCTTGCCCACGCCGGGCTCACCGATCAGCACCGGGTTGTTCTTGGTGCGGCGGGAGAGGACCTGCATGACGCGTTCCATCTCCCGCTCGCGGCCGATCACCGGATCAAGCTTGCCCTCCCGCGCCGACTGTGTCAGATTCCGGCCGAACTGGTCCAGCACCACCGAACCGGCCGGGCCGGCTTCCCGCCCGGGACCGACACCAACTCCGGCGGATTCCCTGCTTCCGGCGAGCAGCCGGATGACCCGCTGACGGACCTCGTTCAGGTCTGCCCCCAGGCCCCTAAGCACCCGGGCGGCAACCCCTTCACCCTCATGGACGAGGCCCAGGAGGAGGTGCTCGGACCCGATGTAGCTGTGGCCCAGTTCCAAGGCTTCACGCAGGGCCAGTTCCAGGACTTTCTTGGCCGGCCCGGTGAAGGGAATGTGGCCCGACGGAGCATCCCGGCCCTGGACGAGGATCCCTTCCACGTCTTCGCGGACGCTGTGCACGGCGATGCCCAAGGATTCAAGGACCTGTGCGGCAACGTTGTCGCCCTCGTTTATCAGCCCCAGCAGGAGGTGTTCGGGACCGATCGCCCGGTGGTTCAGCCGCGCGGCCTCTTCCTGCGCCAGAACGACCGCTCGCCTGGCATGCTCGGTAAATCGGTCAAACATATCGCCACACTCCTCGCGGGCTTCTGGTGCTAACCCACCTCAAAGCACAGGCTGTGCATCACCGCGTATACTAATACTAAGCATGCTTAGTTCTATATTCACCCATAGCTTCTGAGAACTAAGTTCGCCGTTGCGAAAACCTTCGCTGCGGCATGCTCTTGGGAACTATCGAGACCGGCCACACAGCCCAGCGAGAAAGAGGTGGCTTCAATGGACACAGCAACAGTTCTTTGGATTATCGGCGGCGCCGTCGTCGTTCTAGTCGTTCTAGGCTTGGTACTTCTCTTCGTCCGCAAACGCAGGGAGGAACACGAACGCGCCAAGCGGGCCGAGGATCAAGAACGGGCCGCCGATATGCGCAAGAGGGCCGAGGAGGCCGAACTGAGTGCCCGCGAATCAGAGGTCCAAGCAGCCAGGGCGCAAGCGGAGGCTGACCAAGCCCTGGTCGACTCTGAGCGACTGCGCAACGAGGCCCACCAGCGACAGGCGGACGCCGCCAACCTGCACCGTGATTCTGCCGAGCAGATAAAGCATGCCGCTTCCATCGACCCGGATGTCGATACCGACGCAGCGGATTCCCGGAAAGACACGGAGGATTCCGGGAAACCCGACGAGCAACGGCAAGCTGCCGATGCGCGACGGGCAGGCGACGGACCGATAGACCGCAGTCCGGGCCGCGACGGCGGTTCGCCGGCGGATACCCCTCGGCGAAGCGGTTCCTAAGCTTTTCCCGCTCCCAGGGCGGCTTTCTTAACCCTGGCTGGCGTCCCCTGGCTCATGGAATTTCCGTAGTTCACCGCGTAATCCGTGTCCAATCCGGGCCCGGTTCTGCTTCCTCGGCAGCAGCAGCCCTGATCGATTCGGCCAGACTCGTATCGTTGCGGGAGATGAAGTAGTGCACCGCGGCGGCCACGATAGCTCCAATGAACCAGGAGAACGCCGAGAAGGCTCCAAACACGGGAGCGAGCGCCAGGACCACGGCTGGCACGGCGGCGACGGCAAACGAAATGATTGCCTTCCGGTTCCAGCCGCCGGCATATGTGTAGTGCCCCTGCTCCTTGAACAGATCCCGCACCAACACGTGCTGCTTGCGGAGCACATAGTAGTCAACCATGATGATCCCGAATAGAGGCCCGAGCAGCGCTCCAAGTCCTCCGAGGAACAGGTTGATGACGACCGGGCTGTTGTACAGGTTCCACGGCGTGATGACGAGGGCGATCAAGGCCGCGATGAACCCGCCGCGCTTGAAATCGATGCGGGAGGGCCAGACGTTCGCCAGATCATATGCAGGCGAGACAAAGTTCGCGACGACGTTGATTCCCAGGGTCGCCACAGCGAACGTGACAGCACCAAGCAGCAAGGCAAAGATGCTGTCGATCCGCCCGACTATTTCAACGGGATCGTAGATGTATTCGCCGTAGACCTTGAAGGTCCCGGCTGTGACGACGACAGAAACCACTGAGAAAGCGATGAAGTTGACCGGAAGCCCCCACAGGTTGGCCGTTCGTACGGCTCTGCGGGAGGGCGCAAACCGGGAAAAGTCGCAGAAGTTGAGCAACAGAGTGGAGAAATAGGTCACCGTCAGCGCAGTGGCAGCAAAGAATGCATGCGTGACGCCCCATTCCGAATTGCCCCCGGGCAGGTCGAGCGAGATGTCCCACCCTGCTTTGATCAGGATGTAGACCACCAGCAAACCCATTACAGCCCACACGGCCGGTCCGGCCCAGTCCTGGAATCTCCGGATCGTTTCCATGCCGTTGCGGAGCAGGAGAAGCTGCAGCGACCACATCAACAGGAATGCCAGCCACCCGAGCCAGGATTCGCCAAGGAAATTGTTCCCGGTCAGGCTTTCGAGTCCGGGCCAGAGTTCCAACGCGACGACGATGACCGCGCGGGAGGCAAGCCACGTCTGGATGCCGTACCAGGCAATCGCCACCAACGCACGAATCAGGGCAGGCAGGTTGGCGCCGAACGTGCCAAAGGAGATCCGCGCGAGCACTGGGTACGGAACGCCGGTCTTCTGGCCTGCGTACCCGGAAAAATTCATCAGGACAAAGACGATGACAATCCCTACTACCAAAGCCAGGAACACCTGCCAGGCGCCCAGTCCCAACGCAAAGAGCCCTGCGGCGAACGTATAGCCGCCAAGCGAGTGGATGTCCGACATCCACATCGCAAACAACGAATAGAAGCCCCACGAACGGTGTTCTGCCGGCGCGAGATCTTCGTTATAGAGGCGCCGGCTGACTCCCGGCGGAATGATCTCGGACATCTGGTCCTCGCTTCCAGCACCTGCATGCGGAACGCTGGTTCGAAGCGCCTGGAAAGGCACGGACAGCGCATCCATTGCTGTCAATATACCCAGCCCGGCCAGGCTGGAATAGATCAGCCGACGCGGGTGGGCGTTGGATAACCCGGCCCGCAAAACGGGAACCCGTGCCCTGACCAGGACCATAATCTCCTGTGATCGTCCCGGGGTTGTTCTACACTCGAAAGCAGGCATGCCGGGTGAACTCCCAATTTGCCCCGAAGCAGTACACACCGCCCTCCCACGAAGGGAGACGCACCCCATGCGCCGCAGTCTTGTTATCGCCGGAGCGTCTGCCTTCCTCATAGGCGCCACTGCCCTTTTTGCCGCGTCCCTCACTTCCGGGGGCGGGGATTCCCCCACTGTCAGCGGTGGGAATGATGTTCGAATCGCCGCAGTCGGTGACATGAACGGCCTCAGGAACTATGCGACTGATAGCCCGTCCGGACGGAACGGTGCGGCGATCACCCGGCTCGTGGAGAACAACGAGATTGACGCGTTCTTGGGGCTCGGGGACTTCCAGTACGACACCGCGTACTGCGCTGACTACGTGAAGTACTGGACGCGGCTGTGGGGTGGCACGAAGTCCAAGTTGTACTGGGTGTCCGCGCCCAACCATGACTGGGAACCCGGACGGAACGAGGACCTCGACAACTTCATGAACGGCCAATGCCCAGGCAACACGAAGAAGTCTGCAATCAACCAGGAGCGCGGGTTCATCAGGAACGGGAAACCGTACTCGAAGGACTTCGGGAACTGGCACTTCGCGTTCCTGTCATCCGCGCACTGGCGGTACAACCAGGCAGAAGCCCGGGCAATGACGACGTGGCTGGACAACGACCTCGCCGCGGCAAAGGCGGCGGGCAAGCACCTGGCGGTGGTGCATCACGAGCCCTACTTCACGTCGGACACGAAGGCACATGAACGGTCTACCGACCACAAACCGTGGATCGATGTGATGTGGAAGCACCGGGTGCGGTTCACCCTGTCCGGCTCGCAACACAATTATGAACGCTCATGCCCGGTCAACAACGAGGACCAGTGTGTCGATGACGGAATGACGGCATTCCAGGTTTCCACCGGAGGTATCGGTCTCCGGCCATTTACCAGCAGTCCCCCGTACATCGTGAAGCGGTTCAGCGACACTCACGGGTTTCTTCGGATGACACTCCGGGACGACGGGTCTTTCGACTGGAACTTCGTCCCGACGTCAGGGTCGGGCACGGACGCAGGTACGCGTTCCGCACCGTAGCCGCAGGGGCGCAACCAACAGCGCAGTCTGCCGGCCGGAAGCCACCCTCGCCATCGCAGCGGTTGCCGCGGCCACCTTGACAGCCGGAACCGCCGCTGTGGCCACTGACGGGCAAACCCCGAAGGCCCTCACAGCCGAAGCGCAGGCCTTCACAAAGGTCGACCGCAACACCCAGTGGGCGCCAGTCCAAAAGCTCAACGGAGTCGTCGCCGACCGTAAGACCAATCGGATCAGCGGCGTCAGCTGGGGCTCCCGCAAACTCTTCACCTGGAGCGACCAAGGCAGGCTCTTGGGCACCCAGGCCAACCCCAGCCACGTCATCGACTACCAGGACTGCGAGTACGCCGGCGCCGGACACCAGCTCTGCTCGGGCGTCACCGGACTCAAGACCGCCAACGGGCAGCCGTTCGAGCTTGGCGGACTCGCCCTGACGGACCTCGCAGACGGAACGATCGTCCACGAGGTCCCCTTCCAGAAGTTCTCCACAGCCGGCCACTCCATGACCCGGAACCCCGTTGCCATGGAAGCTGACGGGGACATGCTGCGCCTGGTTGCAGCCCCGGACGACGGCGAAGAAGTCGCTGGAACCGAACTCTTCGTGTTCGAAGCCCGCCCCTGACCCGGTAAGAATCCCTGCGGGCGGGGCGATTCACCGGTCCCCGCCCGCAGCGGACTCGCTAGGGACCACCGGCGCATCCCAATCGATATGGTGGCGATAGACCCAGTCGAAGTTGTCGGCCGCCTTCCGGGCGAGTGAACGGAAGACGGCCTTCAGTACCAGGTCTTCGAAGACCCGCTTGAATTGGCCGCGGACTTTCGGGGCGGCGTTCCTGCGACCCCATTCAACCACCAGTTCCGCCCGGCTCCGGCGTTCGTTTTCATAGCGGGACAATGCGGTGGGGATGTCTTCGGTGGAGATGCCCCGAAGCGATCGCCCGAGGGCGACGGCGTCTTCGATGGCCATGGAAGCACCTTGGCCGGACGACGGCGATGCAGCGTGGGCAGCGTCTCCCACCAGGACCAGGGCGCCTCGATGCCAGCTGGGAATGCTCGGAAAGTCGGAGGTGGTGCAGGGCCGGATAATCCCTTCAGTAGCGGCGATGATTTCGGCCATCGGAGTGCGGTCCCCGGCCACGAGGTGAGTCAGCCAGGCCTTGCGGGCGGTGTGGTGCAGGGCAGCCGGATCCTCCGATGACCGCTGAAGAGGGTTGGCGAACCACCAGATCCTGCCTTCCGGATCCTGCATGTAGCAATAGAAGCAGCGCTTGCCGAAGACCATCTTCATGCGCCCCGGCTCGACGTCGGAGAGCCCTGCCGGGAGCAACCCGGCTTCGACGATCCCGCCGGTGTTGAGCAGGGGGATGTTGCGGGGAGCCGGGGATGAGGGATCGATCAGCGGCCGCACGGCCGAGTGGAGGCCGTCGGCGCCGACCACCAGGTCTCCACGCGCGGAGGTGCCGTCCGCGAAAACGGCCGTGACGCCGTCGGGAGTTTCCTGCACCGAAGCGAGCCGCTTGCCGTACTCGACGCGGATCCCGCGGCGACTGGCTGCCTCGCGGAACATGCCATAGAGCTCGGAACGGGTCATGGTGCGCGCCGTGGTGCCGTCAGGGAGGGACCCGCCGTAGTCAAAGTCGATGAGGTGTTTCCCCGTACTGCCCAAGTACATGGACATCCGCGGTGTGCTGAAGCCCAGCTCGGCGGCTGCGTCCTTGAGCCCGAGGGTTTCCAGGGCATCGAAGCCGTTCACGGCCACGGTCAGGAAGCCACCGACGCCGTCCGAGGGCGCACCGTAGGCCTCGAATACGGTGGCCTGGTGACCGGCCTTCTGCAAGGAGATGGCGGTGGAGAGTCCGGCTTTTCCGGATCCGATGACAAGACAGTTCAGCACGGTGGCCTCCTCTGGAATTTATTTCGTTCGGTCAAAAGAAATATATGGACAACGGCACGCGCCGTCAATCCTTTCGGTGGGACGAAATAATTTGCTAGCCTCTGAGGGTGGAGAACCAACCGAGCGTCAGGACGCAGCGCCAGGAATTGCTTGAAGCGGTTTTCGCCTCGGGGCGGGAGCTTTCGACGGCGGCCGTCATGTTCCACACAAAGCTGTCCGAACTGCGCGGATTGTCCGCAACGGAGGGGAAAGCGATCGACATCCTACTGCGCTTCGGCCCGATGACGGCGGGGGAATTCGGCGAGCATTCCGGGCTTGCTCCGGCCTCGGTCACGGGATTGATGCAGCGGCTCGAAAGCAAGGGTGTTGCACGCCGGGTCCGGCACGAAGGCGACAAGCGGAAGGTCCTGATCGAGCTTGTCGGAGACCAGGTCAGGGCCGCCATGCCCCACTTTGTCGACTTCATGAGCGGACTGGCGGACCTCCTGGAGGGGTACAGCGACGAAGAACTGCGCGTCATCGCGGACTATTCGTCCAAAGCCGCGCGGATCCAGCAGGACGCGGCGGGCCGGCTGGGTGCTGCGAGCGGCGTTAAGACGAACGACGACGGCGCGCCGCCGCCGTCGTCGTCGAACTCCACCTGAGACGGTTCCCCGGCGGCTTCCTTCTTCCTGCGCAAAAACTGTGCCGAGGCTATGAAAAATCACGGCTGCTCTTGATCCTGGGGTGCCATGGTTATCCCAGCGGCAGCCAAGCACCAAGACTCCGGGAGCAGGAGGAGCCATGAATCAGGTAGCACCCTTGAAAGAGCCATCCGCCGTAGCGTCCGGTCGGCCTGGCTGGCTGAAATGAAGCGGATAGCAACCTCCCGGCACGCCCGTCGCGAAAACCTGGACCTCCGGCGACCGCATACACGACGGCGGATCCGAAATCTGGCCTGACTGCCGAGACTGAGACTTGCACGTGGTGCACAGCCTCACATCGCGGCGCCTCGGGCGCCGGTTCAATGCAGGCCCGGCAAAGACTCCTCAGTTTGTTTCAGTCAATACTTCCAGGAGCACCTTGCGACACTCCTCGTAGGACTCTTTGCCCGGAGTGATGATGTCGAGGTGATCCCCTGTTGTCTCATGTAGCAACGCCGGGTCTCCAGCGGCTTGCGCCGCAGTGACGTAGGTTTCCGACAGGGAAAATGGGGCCTCGTCGTCGGATCTGCTGTGGAATGCGTGGATCGGGACGCCGATCGGCAGGCAAGCCACTGGGTTCGCGAACGCGTAGGCGTTCATCTGAGCCGGCGGTGCGCCCATAAGGTTCTCCACCGCACCGCTGCTGAGGCCCAGGCGCCATGCCCCTTCCAAATCCAGCACACCGGCCTGGCTCACTACAGCAGTCAGCGCTACTTGGGGGTCTGCGCCGGGTACCCCGTGGGGAAGCTTGCCACGGCCAGCGGCCCAAACCGCCAAGTGTCCCCCCGCAGAGTGCCCGAGGGCAGCAACCCTTCGTCTTTCCAATCCCTTCTCCGTGGCGATCGCCGCGAGCGCATCGATCCCAGAAGCGATGTCTTCGAATGTGGAGGGCCAACCACCCGAGCCTTCGACCCCATTGTGACCCGCGCGACGATATTCCAGGTTCCACGCAATGACCCCGCGCTCCGAAAGGTCAAGAGCCGCAGGAACCCCAAGCTCTGCGGTGTACGTCTTCCTCCAATAGCCCCCGTGAATAATGACCGCGATACCGACGACCCTGGGATCTGGATGCTCCGGAAGGAATAGCTCCCCCCATTGGTCTGGATGATCACCGTAAGCAACGACCTCCCTATGCGCGGCCATCTGCCATCCCAGGGGTCCTGGAAGTATTGACCACCACATCGGCCGGCAACATGGTCCGCACAAATTCAAGGCTTGGCTGCTCGTGCGATTCGCGGATGCGCTCGAACAGGTTGATGCATTCCTTGCCGGGCCATCCCTCAGGCAGGAAGTCGTCAGGAAGCCCCGGATCGACGTATGGAATCACGCGCCAACGGTCGATGCACCGGACGTAGGTAGCAAAAGTGCTTGCATCGGCCGGCACAGATCCCGTCGCGACTGAGCCGTATGCCGCAATAAATTCGCGGTGGAGGTTAGCCAAGTAGTCCAGGTCCCACCATTCTTGGACAGTTGCCCGGATGTCGCCGGTTACTTCGGGAGGCTCGGTTCTGAAGAGGACCGCATGCTCTTGCAGATCCAGGTCCCGCAGGATGCCGGCAACCTCTTCCCGCAAGAAGTCCGGACATACCCAAAGGCCGGGGGCCACGGTTCCACAACCGATCCAGCTCAAGTGGCGCCTGAGTTGATGACGGCGCTGCCGCTGGGATTCCGGGACCGAGAAAGAAATCAGACACCAAGCATCGCCGGGCTGCATGCTGCGGGGTTGATAGATTCGACGATCCCCGCGTGAAAACATGGCATGCGCCTCTTCGGTCAGACTGAATCCCTTCCGTCCCGCCTTGGCATCCGGGGTGAGCACTCCTTTTTGTTTCAGCCGCGTCAGCGCGGTGCGCGTTAGATCGACCGGGACGTCCAGGATTTCCATGAGATCCGTCAGCGACTTAGTAGGCATCCATCCCCCGGTATCGCGCAGGTAGAGCCCAATGGTCGTTCGAAGCAGGGAAACGACACTTCCAGGACGGGAGAAAGTATCGTCAAGGACCGGCGTCATCGGACCTCCGTGGGAACATTGCTGACGGCGGACGGGTCACAGCCGTTTGGCGTGGGTACATAGGCTGACACACATCAAGAATATCATTCTTGTGACGCCCGTCCATAGCTTGAAATATGACGCTATTGCCCGCGCGCCCCGCCGACCGCAAGGTCGGCAGGGCGGCGGGTACGGCCCACCTACTTCCCGGCCGCCATGGCGTCTGCGTGCGCTGGTGCGTTCGCGTTCTTGATTTCCTCCGCCAAGGGGTCGTACCGGCCGATTGAGCCCTCGGTGCGCTTGTCTACGTAGAAGTAGGCGCCGAGCACCAGGGCCAGGAACGGGAGGCCAGCTATCCACGCCCACGTCAACCCATCGATAAACAGCGTCGAAGCCAAGATGGAAGCGACGAACAGGATTGCCAGAACTGTGGTGACGGGGGCTCCTTTAAGCCTCGCCGGAGATGCCGGGAGATTGTGGCGTTCCCTAAGGACTCGGAAGCGCAGGTGCGTTACGAGGATCAGGATCCAGACCACCAGTGCACCGAACACGGAGACGCCGAAGAGCGCCAGATATGCAGTATCCGCGGCGACCAGCGAGACGACAGAGGCGATGAGCAGCCCGATAGAGCTGATCACGAGTGCGCGGATGGGCGCTCCGCGCTGGGTCAGTTTCCCGGTCCATTTCGGAGCGTAATTATGCGCCGCCAGGGAGTGCATCATGCGGGACGCCACGTAGAGGTTCGCATTGGCCGCAGAGAGCGCGGCCGTCAGCACAACAAAGTTCATGATGCCTGCGGCTGCAGGGATCCCCGCCGCCGAGAAGACCATGACGAAGGGGCTGGCAGCAATGTCACTGCCGACCTGTGCGGTCTGCGTCCAGGGAACGACAGCCAGAACGATGGTGATGGAGACGATGTAGAAGAGGCCGAGCCGGAATGCCATTGACTTCGTAGCACGAACGACATCCCGGACAGGATTCTCCGACTCTGCGGCGGTGACTGACACGACTTCGGTGCCGAGGAAGCTGAAGATTACGAAGACCATGGCCAACAGGAGCCCCTGAATCCCGTTGGGCATGAACCCTCCGTTGGTGACCAAGTTAGATACCCCCACTGGCGGCTGACTGGGCAGTCCGAAGAAGATCAGGGCAACTCCCAGGAGTAGGAACGCGACAACGGCACTCACCTTGATCATGGAAAACCAATACTCAACCTTGCCGAAGTTCTTAACCGCCCCGGCGTTCACAGCGAGAACAGCGGCTGAGAAGGCAACGGTGCTTAGCCACAGCGGGATCTCCGGCCACCAAAAGCGGATGTATATGCCTGCCGCGACAACTTCACCACCCACGGCGATGCACAGCACAGCCCAGTAGGTCCAGCGGACCACAAAGCCCGCCCACCTACCGATATAGGCGTGGGCAAAAACGCCGAAGGCGCCCGCGGTAGGGTGCACCACCGCCATCTCAGCAAGAGCCCACGCAACTACCAGGGCCACAAGCCCACAAATGATGTAGGCAATGATCGTGGCTGGGCCGGCCTGCGAAATGGCCAACCCGGAGCCAAGGAACAGCCCGGTCCCGATCGCTCCCCCGAGACCGATCATCCCCAGTTGGCGCCCGGTGAGTTGGCGGTGAAGGCCGTGCGTATCGGCCCGCAAAGCGGCTGCTTGCTTAGGTTCTGACATGAGAAGCTACCCATCTTTTGAGTTGGTCGGCTGCCGGAAACAGCTGACTTGAGAGACAGAGCGGACGGCCCTCGCCGGGCCGGACTCAAGGTCGGATCCACCCCTCGTCGATTTCACTGGCCGGCTCCCCGACTTGCTTGGAGGAGCGGATGGGCCGGCGGAAGATTCCTCGCGAGCACCCCAGGATGTGATCCAGATCATCGTATTTCTCATTTTTGACGAGCGTCAAGTGAGTGAAAGAAGTACGGCAAGTCTTCTGTTCGCCGCTTGTAAATCACTTTCTTGACGCTCGTCACGAAAGTGATAGCATTTGCGCCATGAAAACCCCCAAAGATCTTTCCCCGCAGAGCGTCCGACAGATCGAGGACACCGTCCGCACGGACTTTCGGCATGCCATGTCCTACGGTGGCTACCTGGACCTCGACCGGCTGCTCACCGCGCAACACCCCCTCAGCGAGCCTGAGCACCACGATGAATTGCTGTTCATCATCCAGCACCAGACCAGCGAGCTTTGGCTAAAACTGGTCCTGCACGAACTACTGGAGGCCCGCAGGCTTCTTGATGCTGAAAACCTGGGCAAGGCCCTGAAATGCATTGCCCGTGTGAAGGCCATCCAACGCACCATGACCGAGCAATGGTCGGTCCTCGGTACGCTTACTCCCCGCGAATACGCTGAGTTCCGCGGCTTCTTGGGCAGTTCTTCCGGGTTCCAGTCGTATCAATACCGTTGCGTCGAGTTTCTCCTCGGAAACAAGAACCCCGGAATGCTGCGGGTTTTCGAAAGCGACCCCAAGGCACATGCGCTGCTCAGCACGCTCCTGGATGAGCCGACGCTGTATGACGCATTCCTGGCCCTACTGGGCCGCGCCGGCTATGACATTCCGGCCGAGGTCCTTGAACGGGACGTGAGTGAACCATGGACATTCCATGAGAACCTGGTCCCGGTTTTTCAGAAGATCTACGAATCGGACAACACCCCGTGGGGCCTCTACGAAGCCTGCGAGGACTTCGTGGACATCGAGGACAATTTCCATGCCTGGCGTTTCCGCCACCTTCGCGCAGTCCAGCGGACCATCGGATTCAAAGTTGGCACCGGCGGTTCGTCGGGCGTTGACTTCCTGAAGCGCGCCCTCGACCTGACATTCTTCCCTGAGCTCTACGCCGTCCGTACTGAGATCGGCAGTACGCAGCGGCCGTGACAGACTGATGCCATGCTGCTCGACGAGATCGTGAGGACCTCGGAAGCCGTTGCGGCCACTCGCTCCCGGCTCGCCAAGGTCAACGAATTGGCAGGTCTGCTGCGCCGGCTCGACCCCGAGGACATCCCGACGGCGGTCGGCTTGCTCGCCGCCAAGCCTCGGCAAGGCCGAGTCGGGATCGGCTGGAGCGGCATGCGGGCGGCCAGGGTCGAGTCCGCTCCTGAGCCGCACCTCACTATTGCCGACCTCGACGCTGCGTTGGACCGGCTGCTGGCAGCCGGAGGCATTGGCTCGACCGTGGATCGCGCCGCCACCCTTCGGACTCCGATGGCGGAAGCCACCGAGCGAGAGCAGGCCTTCATCGCCGGCGTGCTGCTCGGAGAACTACGTACCGGTGCACTCGAAGGCGTACTGACGGATGCGATCGCCCGCGCCGCCGGCCGTCCGGTCGAGGCCGTACGGCGCGCAGCAATGCTCTCCGGCGATCTCGGCGGGACGGCCCTACTGGCGATCACGGGCACCGCTGCGCAGCTTAACGCTGTCGGCCTCGTCGTCGGACGTCCCGTGCAGCCCATGCTCGCCGCAACCGCGGCCAGTACCAGCGAGGCACTGGAAGCCACGGGGGAAGCGTCGGTGGAATACAAGCTCGACGGCGCACGAATCCAGGTTCACCGTGCCGGCGACGACGTACGCATCTTCACCCGCACCCTGGCCGACGTGACCCATCGGCTGCCTGAGGTGGTGGAGGTGGTACGCGGACTGCCCGTGCGCGATGTGATCCTCGACGGCGAGACTCTAGCCCTGGACGAGGACGGCGGTCCCCGGCCGTTCCAGGAGACCATGTCCCGCTTCGGGGCGGACGCGGCGCGCACCACGCTACTGCACCCGTGGTTTTTCGACGTGCTGCACATCAACGGGCGCGACCTGCTCGACGAGCCGCTGTCCACACGCATCGGCGTGCTCGAGCGCATCGCCCCCGGTCACCGCATCCCGGGGAAAATCACTGGGGATGCGGCTGTCGCCGAGAGAGTGTCGCGCGATGCGCTTGCCGCGGGCCATGAGGGTGTGGTGGTCAATTCCCTGTTGAATGAGCGTGTTGATGCTGTTCAAGAGGGGTGCGTGTTGTGCAAGGATGGCGTGTTTTCTGGGTGCCGGCGGGCAGGTCCGTGGAGTCGAAGCGATTGTTGGTCTCGGGCGGTTGGGATGGCCTGGCGGAGGACGAGGAGCGGGCGGGTGTCCGTCCGGGGACGCCGATCCTGCTGTCGCCGGACTGCCAGATCGACGGGCGGTTGGCCCGCTTCCTGGTCCGTTCGTCCTTCGCCCGGCTGGAGCAGGAGTCGAAGCGGAACTACGTGACGGAGTACTGCGTCTTCTTCGACTTCTTGTGGAGTCGAGACAAGGACTGGGCTGCGGCAGGCCCCGATGACCTGTGGGATTTCGAGGACTGGCGCACGAGATCGCTGAGCAACCCGCGGCGGGTCGGCGGTGCCCGTTGGAACCGGGGCCTTGCGGCTTTGGGCCGCCTCTACTCGTGGGCGGTGAAGCAGGGGTATGTGTCGGTGAGCCCGATTGAAACACGGGCGGCGTTCGGGCGGCACGGGCAGTCGGTGGAGGTGCCTGCCGCCCGGGCGAAGGATGCGAGGTCCAGTGATGTGCGCTGGCTGACGCCCAGGATGTTCCGGCGTTGGGTGGATGTGGGCTTGCGCGGGTTCTCCGCGGATGGTGTGCCGGGCGCGGCATGGGGCGGGCGGATGGAGGACCGGAATTCGGCTTTCGCCAATCTGTTGTTCTCATCGGGTCTGCGGCTGACCGAAGCCGCTTCGCTTCTCAGTCTCGAGGTCCCGCAGTCAGAGATGGGAGACCGCAGGTACTATTCGGGCCGGCTGGCCCCGGTTGTGACGAAGTCGAAGCGTGCACGCACGTTCTACATGGCGGCGTCGGTGGTTGGCGAGATCGAGGCGTACTGCGATTCCGGCAGGGCCCGGGTGATCCGCCGTGCCCAGCGGCAGGGCAGGTATGACGTCCTGCCGCGGATGCGTCTGGTGACGTCGGTCTCCGGGCACCGGATGACGGTCCTCCGCTGGCGTGATCGTGACGGAATGCTCGGTGAGACGGCCCTGGCCCGGGCAGGTGTCGAGGAACGGGCGATTCTTTTCACTGAAGGGCCCGAAGGTCCGGAACCGTTGTGGCTGTGGCTCAACGAGTCCGGTCTGCCGTTTCGGCCGGCGTCATGGGAGGGCGTGTTCCGGACCGCCACGGAACGGTGCGCGAAGACCCTGTCGGGAGAAAAGGGTGATGCTCCGTTTTGCACCCCGCATATGTGCAGGCATTCGTTCGCGCTCTACATGCTTGTCGCCCTCCACCACGCGATGGATGTCCGGCTCGGCCTGACACCGAAGGAGCGCCGGGACTTCCGCCTCCTCTACGGCGATCCGTGGCGGATGGTCCAGGACCTGCTCGGCCACGCGGACGTCGAAACCACCCGTAGGATCTATCTGGCCCCGGTCTCCGACCTCCAGCTCCACTCACTGATCTCCTCACCTTCGGCTGGTGCGGGGGACCCGGAGGCCGGGGCAGCCGACGATGTCTCCTGGATTCTCGCCCGGCTCGCAGCCGAAACGGGCACGATCCAGGACCTGGTTGAAGACGAGGCGGCCCTGTGAGCGGCCGGGGACACCGGGCGGCCCTGCCGCCGGAGCCCCACCACCGGCCGATTCCGCGGCCCCATGACGGGCTAAAGGTCGAGCACCGCGACAGGAAAGGGCGCGTGGGCACGTTCAACTTCGACGAACTCCCGGTCGGCGCGGAACTGCAGCGCGCCTTCGCTCGCTGGTTCGCCGAGAAGTGCGCACCCGGCGGCGGGTGGGACTCCCTCCCGTCAAGCAAAGCCATGTGGTTCCGCCTTACCGTATTCGGGCGCTTTTGCGCTGAACAGGACGATCCGCCCCAGCGCCTCGTCGACATCACCCCGGCATTGTGGAACAGGTGGCGTATGCGCCGACCGGAAGGCATCAACGGCTACTCACAGGTGAGCGCACTGGGTGGCTTCTTCAGGAGACACAACGAGCTGAGCGAGGCGACGAGGTCCGCGATGGCCAGACGACTTCCCTCGGTCACGTCCACGGGGCGGGCATTGGCCCCGGACGAATTCGAGGAAGTACGCACCGCAGCCCGGAAGATGTTCCGCTCCGCCCACCTAAGGATCCGGGCCAACACAGAACTTCTAAGGCGATGGCGTGAGGGATCCTTCGAGCAGCAAAGCCGCGATTGGCTCATCGGAGAGGCCCTGGATTCGCTCGCCCGCACCGGCTACGTCCCCCACCGGCGCATCAACGGGCGGCACCGCAATCTGGTACGGAACGTTGCCGCCCTCGGAGGCGACGAGGCCAGGCATACGTGGATGCGGCTTTTCCTGAGCCGGTCCGAAGCGTATGCCGTGGCCGTGTTGCTCGTGATGGAGTTCGGACTCAACGCGACGGTGGTGTCGGAAATGCGCGCGCCGCGGGCCTTGCAGGACGGCGGATCCGATGGCTTCCCGATCTACCGGATGGAACTGGAGAAGCGGCGGCGGGGAGCCGGCCGCCACTTCGAGACCCGGAATGTCCCCGACACCGGCGCCGACACGCCAGGGCGGCTGATCTCGAAGGCTCTGGAGGCGACTTCGCACGCCCGGGCCTTTATCACCGCCGCCGACAGCACCCTGGACTTCCTTCTCATCTGGCGGAACGCCCAGCCGGGGCCCAGGAACGTGTCCCCCGTGGCGCCATTCGGGATCGGCCTGACGAAGAATGCGGAAGACTCCTGGCTCCGGGAAACCGGCCTGACCGCCGCTCCCCTGCAGAGACTGCGGAAGACGGTCAATGTGCTGCATCGCAGGGAGCCCGGCCAGAACAGCCAGGACACCCACGACGCGGTCTATGTCCTTCCCGAGCCCCAGGTGCAGCAGGCATCCGCACCGATCATTGCCCAGGGCGCCGAGAGCGCCCTCGCCCACGCCCAGCACACCGTCCTGCGCGCCCAGCTTGCCGACACGGCCCGCCCGGATTCCCTTGAGACCGCCACCGCTGCCTGCTGCGACTACAAGAACAGTCCATTCAGCGCCCAGGGGACTGGATGCCGTGCCTCGTTTCTGATGTGCACGGCGTGCCCGAACGCGCGGATACACCCGAAGCACCATCCACGCCTGGCCTACCTGCACCTCTCGCTGGGCAGCCTGCGTTCGGTCCTGGGCGACGAGACCTGGGCAGCGGACTGGGGCAACCCGTTCACGCGCCTGGAGGACCTCAAACGCAGGCTCGGTGACCAGGTCTGGGCGAAAGCCCTGGCCAGCGTGACCTCCTCCGACAGAGCAACCATCGGTAGCCTCCTGGAAGGACAGTACGACCTGTGACCCTCGCAATTGAAGAGACCGCTTCGCGCCCGGCAGCGCATGCCCATGCCATCCTGCCCGGTCTGGTCGCCGAGGGCTTCACCGGCCCGGTCCCCCGATTCGGGGACCCGTCCTGGAGCCTGGAAGCCCTGGTGCACGGCCCCGGCGTATCAGTCGCGACGATTCACTGGAAGACTGTGCCCGCAGCCTTCCGGGAGGAACTGCGGCACCTGACGTGGCTGCTGATCAACACCTCGCTGCCCGCCAGCTTCCTGATCGGCAGACACCCCCGGTGGCGGACCACCGTATCGCCCGGCCACGTGTATCCCACCGTCGCGATATGGAGGGCATTCTGCCAATGGCTGCAGGAAAGGGGGATCTCATCCCTCCGCGACTGCACTCCGGCAGACCTGCAAGCCTACGCCCTCCACCTCACAACGGAACGGGCAATGCAGCGCAACCCTGCCCAGAAAGTCCTCGCGGCCCTGACACGGCTCTGGGCCTTGGACTCCTCGAACCCCTTCCCTGTCGGGCTCTGCGAACCGCCCTGGCTGACCGAGGGCGCCGATGATTTCCTTCCGGCAGGGTCTTCCACGGCCGAGAACTCGACAGAGCCGATCACCCCGGAAACCATGGGACCACTGCTGATCTGGGCCCTGCGCGTTATCGACGACTTCGCCGATGACATCCTCACTGCCGTCCTTCGGAAGGAAGAGATACTCGCCAGAAGCAGGCAGAACCCCGCAACTCCAGAAGGCCAGGCGGCGCTTGAGGACTACCTAGGGCGCTTCATCGCCGCCGGCGATTCGCCACCGAGCATGGCGGCCGGGAACCGGACCGGACTCGCTGCGACGTACATCGCCTACATGACGGGGGCTGCGGTCCATCAGGTCCACCATCAGGTGATCGCAGGGCCCTGGCGGGAACGGCTCTTATCCGCCGATGGTCCGGCCCCCGTCTTCACCGAACTTTCCGGCACGGTCGATGGCCGCCCCTGGAAGAAATTCATCGACTACTCCGAGGCGGGCGCCCTCAAGATCCACCTGACGACCGCGGCCTACATAGTAGTCTCATACCTGACGGGAATGAGGCCCCGTGAAATCCAGGGACTCGAAAGTGGCTGCTGCCCGGAGCCGGAATCAGGGCGCCACCTTATCTACGGCCGCGTTTACAAAATGGCCGTCAACGACGACGGGAACCACGTCCCGCAGGGAACCATTCGCGACGTTCCCTGGGTAGCCATCGAACCGGTGGTCCGGGCCATCCGCACAGTCGAGAGGATCAACCTCGACGGATACCTGTTCGGCGACTTGCCGCCCGACACCATGAATTTGCGCATCGAGAAGTTCATCGCATGGGCTTCGAACCTCGCCAAGAGCCTGGACCGCCCCCACGAGACAGTCCCTGAGGACAAATACGGCTCGATCGGCGTTTCTCGGTTCCGCCGGACAATGGCATGGCACATCGCCAGACGCCCCGGCGGGCTCGTCGCCCTCGCCGTCCAATACGGCCACATGCGCACCGCCATGAGCGCCGGCTACGCCTCCCGGAGCCGGAACGGAATGCACGACCTGCTCGACCTGGAAACAGCACTCGCCGCAGCCGACACCCTGGCCTCGCTCAACGAAGACCTGGCGAACGGCGCAGGCATCTCAGGCCCGGCAGCCCGCAGAGCCATCAACGCCGCCCAGCACGCCCCCGAATTCGCCGGCACAATCGTCAACGCGAGGCAGGCCCGCGCGCTTCTGGAAAACCCATCGCTAACCATCTACGAAAATCCATCCGCGATGCTCATGTGCGTCTACAAACCGGACCGTGCCCTCTGCAACCGCATCACCGAACGTGAAGCACCGCGCCTGGACCGCTGTGTCACATCCTGCGCGAACATCGCACGAACCGACGATCACGCAGACCAGATGCGACAGGAAGCGGAATCCCTGGCGAAGCAGGCCCTGAAGTCCCCCGAGCCCCTCGGGCACCGGCTGGAAGCGCGGGCCCGGCGGCTCCGCGAGGAGGCCGACCAGCACGACCGTTCCCGCATCCTTCTCGAGGAGACCCGATGAGCCCCGCGCACGACGAACGCGCCCGCATCCAGGCAGCCATGGAACGAATCCTCGGCGGAAGACCGGAGCACTCCAACGGGGCCCTGACTATCGTGGCCCTCGCAGCAGAAGCAGAAGTGCCGCGGAACGCGCTCACCCAGCGCCACCTCGACCTGAAGAACCTCTTCTACGAGCAAGTAGAGGCGCGCGGCGGGACACCAGACGGCGAACTGCGCATCCGGCGGGAGACGGCCAGACTGAAGCGGCTGCGGGAGGAGGACAGAAAGGTGATCCAGCAGCTGAAAGCAGACAACGAAGCCCTCGTCGGGGCTCTTCACCTAGCACAGCTCCAAAATGAACAGCTTCGACTGCGACTGGCAGAATCCGGCGGCATGGCACATGCAATCGGCAGGAGCTGACGCAGGAATGCGGCGGCTTCCGCCAAATGACAAAGTGAACAGGCCTCGACCGCTGCCGGCAACGGACGCCCCGTTCCAGATCCCGATCCGGGGGGCTGCTTCGGCCAGGTTCACCTTCTAGAGCCAAGCAACGACAAGTTGTGCTGCCCGCTCAGGGACCAGCAGGTCGATACCGGTAACTTCGCGGAATCTGTTGAGACGGTTGAGAATGGTGTTTCGATGGCAATAGAGGAGCGTCGCCGTTTCAGCGGTGCTGCCGTTTCGCATGTATTCACGGGCAGTTTCCTCAAGCCGTTCGCGCTCGGGTTCCTTCAGCTTCGCCAGTGCTCCGTTCACCTCAGCACGGAGATCGAGCCCGGCTTCGCGCATCATGTCACGGGCGAGCCGCGTCCAACATCGGCTGACAGTCAACGGGGAAGTGTCTTCGCGGATCACTAAGCGGGCCAGTGCGGCAGCAGTATGAGATGCGGGAACGACGTTACTGAGGCCCTGCACATCAGACACGAGCCCGCATGCCACATCGGCTATCCCAGGACGTGGTAGCGGCACTTCGATCCCGCCGTGGCCCAATCTGGTCGACTGCCAGAAAAGAAACGTCATCCCGTCACTTTCGTGCAAGAAGAATCCCTTGGACATGATTCCCTTGGTGGTTTCGCTCCGAAGAGCCACTGCGGCTTGCCCGGCTGCGGCAGCAACCGAGAATGTACCACCCGGTTCAACACCCAACGCTGCAGCAACGCTGGCCACGACATCCGGGAGCTGGCCAGTGCGGCCAAACAAGCGTGCGACGAACTCGCTGCGGAACGTACTTTCTTCCTGTGCCATTTGGATGCGCTCGCTCAGGTACCCGGCGTGGACCTGGCTGGTGTACTCGTCAACGATCTGCCAGACAAGCTCAACCCGCGCAGCCAGCAGGGGAGCGTCGTCGGGCCCGCAAAGTTCCAAAAGAAGTGTCCAGAAGATTCCGAAGTCCAGCCGGACGGCGGCAGTGAGTGATTCCCCCGGAACGCCTTGCCGGGCCCGCCGTGCGCCAAGATCAGCGGCCAGCGCCAGCAGTGGTTTCGTGGGCTGTCCGTCTGCCATGCATTCATTCAGCAAACGCAGCGATTCCGTGGCAGTGGAGTGGAGTTCCTCGTCGCTGACGATGCCGTCAGCGTAGCCCGGGATTGTCTTGACACGCGCCACGAACCGGTCAGCAAGAAGTTCTGTGTGCCCGGCTAAGTCGTCGATGATCTCTAGCCAGCGTTCGGACATGCTGAAGTGTTTGAGTCGCGAGTCGTCCATAGCTTTTACCTCCCGGGTGCGTTGCACGCCTCCCGCCGGGATGGCACGCCACTTAGTCATTCACACGCGAGTGACCGCGTATTGCACAGTTCCGCGTCTATTGCTCAAGCGTAGGTCGATCCAGGTCGCCAGGCATTGGGCCGAGGCACAACATTTGGTGGAATTCCCGAGTGTTTCTGCCGTTTCGTTGGAAAGCATCCACTGTCATTCTGAAGTGAACATCCGCAGGTCGAGCCCCAAACTCCGACCCAAGTCTTGGAGAACAAATGACAGAGATAGCAGCCAAAGAAGAAGAAGCTGCCGCCGTCGAAATCGACGAGCGAACCACTAAACAAGTGGCCTTGGGTGCGTTCGTCGGAACAGCCCTTGAATGGTACGACTTCTTCCTGTTCACCACGGCCTCGGCCATCGTTTTCAACGTTCAGTTCTTCGTCAGTGACAACGCGCTCGTTGCATCCCTGGCTGCCTTCGGCACTCTGGCAGTGGGCTTCGTGGCACGCCCGCTCGGCGGACTGATCTTCGGTGCCATGGGCGACAAGGTCGGTCGCAAGAAGGTCCTCATGATCACGATCGTGGGAATCGGCGCAGTGACCGGTCTGATCGGTCTGCTGCCCAACTACTTCTCCATCGGCATCGCAGCCCCGATCATCCTGATCCTATTGCGTTTCGCACAGGGCCTGGCTGTAGGTGGTGAGTGGAGCGGCGCGATGATCATCGCGATCGAAAACGCCCCGTTGGCCAAGAGGTCCCGTTACGCCGCCGTTCCGCAGCTGGGTTCCCCAGTCGCGACGATTCTCTCCTCCGGCGGGTTCTTCCTCCTGGCACTGAGCATGAGCAAGTCAGACTTCGACTCTTTCGGCTGGCGCATCCCGTTCCTCATCGCCATTCCGCTGCTGCTCGTTTCCCTCTGGATCCGCCGCAAGCTCGAAGAGTCTCCTGTCTTCTCCCAGGTGATGGAGCACGGTGAGACCGAAAGCGCGCCCATCAAGCAGGTACTGAAGACCTTCTTCCCGCAGATCATCGTCGGCATGGCTACAACCCTCCTGGGCGTAGGCGGCTTCTACCTCGTCACCACCTTCGTCATCAGCTACGGTGTGCGCGTCCTGCACCTGGACTCGAAGCTGTTCCTGCTGGCCACACTGTTGGCCGCCGTCGTCGAAATCCCGGTCCTCATCTACGCCGGCCGACTCGGTGAAAAGATCGGCGCCTCAAAGGTTGCTGTCATTGGCGGTGCGCTGACCGCCGTCCTGGCATACCCGGTCTTCATGGCCATCGAAAGCAAGGACCCGGTGCTCGTCGTCCTTGCCATCATCATCGGCGTCTCGGCACTGTCCATCCCATACGCCATCTCAGGCGTCATCCTCACCGGGCTGTTCCCGGTACACCTGCGCTACACCGGCGTGGCCATCGCGGCCAACACCGCCGGCCTGGTCAGCGGCTTCGTCCCGCTGATCGCCACCGCATTCCTGGCCGCCAGCGGAGACCAGATCTGGCCCGCCATCCTGATCCTGGTGGCCGTCGCACTCTTCACGCTCGTGGCCGGCCTGTTGGTCCCGCGCCTGAGCATCCCCGTGAAAGGACTGAAGCATTGAGCACGGTCACGACAGCAGGGCACCTCATTGTCCGCCAATTGGAACGTTCAGGCGTCAAACGCGTTTACAGCGTCCCCGGTGAAAGCTTCCTGGACGTGCTGGACGGACTGCACGATTCCCCCATCACGAACGTCGTGGCCCGGCATGAAGGCGGGGCCGGGTTCATGGCCCTTGCCGAAGGCCGGTTGACCGACCTGCCGGGCATCGCCATGGTGACCCGTGGTCCAGGTGCCGCCAACGCATTCATCGCCGTGCACACCGCATGGCAGGACGCTACCCCGCTGATCCTGTTCATCGGGCTGATTCCTGTAGCAGACAGGGGCCGAGAGTCCTTCCAGGAATTCGACATCAATGCCTGGTTCGGAAGCACCGCCAAGAAAGTCCTGACCCTGGAGGACGCCGCCTCGGCAGCCCGGGTCGTGGACGACGCCATTCACACAGCGCTCAGCGGGCGCCCGGGACCGGTGGTCATCGGCCTTCCCGAGGACGTTCTGGTGCACGAGATCACCACAGCCACGGTTCCACCCAGGCCCCTTCCGGTTCAGCACGCGCCGGAAGCCGCTGTTGAGGATCTCATCACGAAGCTCTCAGCGGCACAGAAGCCGCTGATCATTGTCGGCGGCGAGGGCTGGACCGACAAGTCCTCCGATGCCTTGGCCTCCTGGTCGCTGCAGCACAGCATCCCGGTAGCGGCTGACTTCCGTGCCTACGATGCGGTTCCGCATGATTCCGGCAGCTACGTCGGGTTCCTGGGGTATTCCCGAGGCGATTACCTTGCCGCGGCCGTCGAGGACGCTGACTTGCTCGTGTTTCTCGGTTGCGTCCGGTCGGATGTTCTCAGTGACGGCTACCAGCTGGGCTTGGGCGTTGAAACGATCGTCGCGGGACCGGACCCGGATATCGTTGGACACTTCGGCCGGGTCGATCTACAGATTAACGCCGGCGTCGACGCCCTCGTCGGGCAACTGACCGGCCGATCCCTTGACGCAGGCCGCGAGACAACATGGCTGAGCGGCCTGCGTGCAGCTTATGAACTGTTCAACACGCCGTCGGCGGACGGCGGCCTGGGCGTCGATCTTTCACTGGCCATGGCCGAGCTGAAGGGGATTCTTGAGCCGGATACGGTGATCACCTACGGCGCAGGAAACCATAGTGTCTGGGCGGCCCGCTACCTCCGGCACAACTCCGCGGATTCCCTCGCAGCGCCACGTAACGGTGCGATGGGCATGGGCATTCCCGCGGCCGTGGCAGCGTCCTTGATCTTCCCTGGCCGGCGCGTGGTCTCCGTCGCGGGTGACGGTTGCTTCATGATGAACGGCCAGGAGATCGCCACGGCCATCGGCTTCGGCGCGACCTTTATCGCCGTTGTGGTCGATAACGGCTGCTTCGCCACGATCCGCGAGCATCAGGAAGCCCACTACCCTGACCGTCCCAGCGGAACCCAGCTGACAAACCCTGACTTCGCCGCATGGGCCAGATCGTTCGGCGGACACGGCGAGCGGGTGGAGCGCACCGAGGACTTCAGGGACGCCTTCACCCGGGCTGCGGCCAGCGGCCTGCCCGCGGTCGTCCACGTCATCACCGACCCGTCCACACGGGCCCCTAAATCTTCCGAGGAGCCAGTATGACCACCGGAACCAAGCAACTTACGGTATTGCACAACATTATTTCCGGGAGCAAAAGCGCCGCCGAGGCATACCTTCCCTTCTACGATCCAGCCACCGGCCAGATCATTGGGCAGGCGCCCGACAGTGACGCCAGCGTCGTGGACCGGGCATTCCGGGCAGCGTCCGAGGCATTCCGCAGCTACCGGAAGACCACCCCGGCGCAGCGCCAATCCATGCTGCTCGCATTGGCGGACCTGATCGAGGCAAATGCCGAACGTCTGGTCGATGCCGAGGTAGCGTGCACCGGCAAGCCCCGGGCCCTGACACTGGAAACGGAGATTCTGCGGGGCGCGGACCAGCTCAGGTTCTTTGCCGGTGCCTGCCGCGTCGTGTCCGGGACAGCCTCCACCGAATACGTCGAGGGCTACACGTCCTCCATCCGGCGCGAACCCATCGGGGTGGTCGCTCAGATCACGCCGTGGAACTACCCGTTCATGATGGCCATCTGGAAAATCGGCCCCGCCCTCGCCGCAGGAAACACTCTGGTGCTCAAGCCGGCCGACACCACCCCGTGGTCCACCATCATTCTCGGAGAGTTGGCCCAGCAGGTGTTCCCTGAGGGCGTCGTGAACATCGTGTGCGGTGGGCGGGAAACGGGAGCTGCGATGGTGGAACACCCGGTACCCGAGTTCGTGTCCATTACCGGCAGCACCCGCGCCGGGTCCCAGGTCATGGGCTCCGCGGCCGGGACCCTTAAGGAGGTGCATCTGGAGCTCGGCGGTAAGGCGCCGGCGATCGTGTTCGACGATGTGGATGTGGACACAGTGGCCAAGGAAGTGGCCGCAGCATCGTTCTTCAATGCGGGCCAGGATTGCACCGCCATCACCAGGGTCCTCGTTCACCGGACCATCCACGACGCGTTCGCCGCGGCCCTTGCCTCGGAAGCGTCCTCACTGCGGGCTGCCGGTCCCGAGGACACTGGAGCAAGCCTGGGACCGCTGAACAGCCAGGCACAGTTGGACCGGGTGCAGGGGTTCATCGACAGGCTGCCCCACCGGGCGCGCATCCTATGCGGCGGCACCCGAGGAGCCAGCGGCTACCTGTTCAACCCCACCGTCATCGCGGGAGTGGAACAGGACGACGAAATCGTCCAGGGCGAGATCTTCGGTCCAGTCATCACCGTGCAGGCCTTTGACACTGAAGAGGAGGCCTTGGAACTGGCGAACGGCACGGTCTACGCCCTCGCCTCGAGTGTCTGGACCCGCGACTTCGCCACAGCCTCACGCGTTGCGGTTGACCTGGACTTCGGGGCCGTGTGGATCAACTGCCACCACGTGATCCCGGCAGAGGCGCCCCACGGCGGCTTCAAGCAATCCGGAACCGGCAAGGACCTCTCCATCTTCGGCCTTGAAGACTACACCCGGATCAAGGCTGTCACTGCTTCGCTGCGCTAGCGGCACCCTGCTCACCACCGACCAAGCCGAAAGGGCACCATCATGACGGAGACAATCAGCACCAGCCTTGACCAGAGCTTCCTGGCGGACTTTTACCGGATGAGCGAGTTCGGAGCTACCGCCGGCGGCGGGGTGGACCGCCAGGCGGCCACGGCCGCCGACGGCGAGCAACGCCGCTGGCTTCAGGCGCTTCTGGAAGAACACGGATTCAGCGTGCAATATGACGCTGTCGGGAACCAATTCGGGCTCCTGGAGACTGTACCCGGGGCGCCGTACGTCCTCGTCGGCTCGCACATGGATTCCCAGCCCTTGGCGGGCCGCTACGACGGGGCCTACGGTGTCCTGGCGGCAGCCCACGCAGGGATCCGGCTCAGGGCGAAGTGGGCGCAACCGGGGAATGGACCGAAATACAACCTGGCGGTGGTCAATTGGTTCAACGAGGAAGGGTCCCGCTTCAAACCATCGATGATGGGCAGCTCCGTGTTTACCGGCAAGCTTCCCATCGAGGCCGCGCTCGGAACCATCGACACCTCGGGGATTAGTGTCCGCGAGGCGCTTGATGCCGTTGGTTGCCGCGGAAACTACAGCGGTCCGGAGGCATCGTACTATGCGGAGATCCACGTTGAGCAGGGACGTTCCATGGAGAAGCGGGGACTGACCATCGGCCTGGTCGATTCGAACTGGGCTGCGAACAAGTACGAATTCGTCGTCCACGGTGAACAGGCCCACACCGGGTCCGCTGTCATCGCCGATCGTAAAGACGCACTTCTGGGAGCCTCAATGCTCATCGTGGCAGCCCGGGAAGTCGCCGAACATTTCACCGAAACCCCGCTCCACACTTCGGTGGGTGAACTGCATGTGCTGCCTAACTCACCGGTTGTCGTCGCCCGTCAGGTCAATCTTCTTCTGGATCTGCGCTCGGCGGATGAATCCGTGCTTGCCGAAGCAGACCGGATGCTGCACGAGCGCATCTCCGAAATTGAGCTTAAAGCCAACGTCCTCATCGAAAAGCAGACGTCCCATTGCTGGTCCGTCACCCCGTACCAGCCCGAAGGCGTCGCGCTGGCGGCAGATGTCGCCGAAGAACTTGGATTCCCCTTCGCGAAGGTCAAGACGTTGGCGGGCCACGACTCCACGAACATGAAGGACATTGTTCCCACGGTCATGCTCTTTGTGCCCAGTGTGGACGGTATCTCCCACAACGAACACGAGTTCACCCACGACGAAGACATCGCCGCCGGTACTCGTATGCTCACTGCTGTCGTGGACAGGCTGTGCTCAGGCGCTCTGGACGCCGGGAATCAGGTGGCGGCATGAGCCTGACCTTCAATGACTGGCTCGAATCCGGAAACCTGCCGGCCAGCAGCTGGTCAACGTCGACCCGTGACCTTGCCACCTATGCCATCGACCGGGCACCTGTGACGGACTACCACGAACCGCTGGCCGTCCTGTGGCCTGAAAACATCGAGCAGGTCCAGCTGATCGTCCGGGCGGCGGCGGCCAGCGGGACGCCCATCGTGGCCCGCGGCGCGGGAACCAGCGTTTCCGGCGGGGCCCACGCCACCAAAGGGTGCGTGGTCCTCTCCCTTGAACGGATGAACCGCATCCTGGACATCAACGTCGAGGACGAAACGGCGGTCGTGGAACCGGGGGTCATCAATGCGGATCTGGGCCGGGCGGTCGCAGCTTACGGACTGATGTACGCCCCCGACCCCGCCAGCTACGAGATCTCCACGATCGGCGGCAACGTGGCAACCAATGCCGGAGGCCTGCGCTGCGCCAAATACGGTGTCACCCGTGACTCCGTTCTGGCGTTGGACGTGGTCTTGGCTGACGGCACCCTCATCAACACAGGGCACAAGACCTTCAAGGGGGTGGCAGGGTATGACCTTACGGGGCTGTTTGTCGGTTCTGAAGGGACTTTGGGAATCGTCGTCGGCATCACCGTTCGCCTGCGGTACCTTCCCCAAGACACGGAGACGATAGCGGCGTTCTTCCCGGACTTCCCGTCCGCTGCCCGCGGTGTGCTCGCCGTCGGAAAGGCCCGGGTGCAGCCGGCCATCATGGAACTGCTGGACCGCGCCACCCTCGAGGTCCTTGATAAGGCTCACGGAACATCGCTGACATCCATCGGAAACGCGCTCCTGCTGATCCAGACGGACGGACGCGCGTCGGTTGAAGAGGCCGTGGTCATCAAGGCAGAACTATCAAAACTCGGGGCAGCCATCGACTCCTTATCGGCAGGCTATGCCGAGCGTCTCCTTCACCTGCGCAGGCACAGCCGTGGCGACGAAATCGATGATGAATTCCGTGTCGGTGAAGATATTGCCGTGCCACGGTCGCGTCTCGTTGACTACGTCGGAGCCCTGGAAGGCTTGGCCCAGAAGCACCAGGTCCACCTCAAAGTCGTTGCACACGCCGGGGACGGCAATCTGCACCCCACCTTCTGGGTCGAACCCGAAGAAGCCTCAGAGGGTGTCGCACGGCTGGAGGCTGCCCTGGACGAATCCGTCGACATCGCCTTGGCCATGTCCGGAACCATCACCGGCGAACACGGCATCGGACAATACAAACTCCAATGGCTGCCCCGGGAACTGTCCGTCGAATCCCTCGACCTTCAACGCAGGATCAAGGAAGTCTTCGACCCGCAAGGCCTGCTTAATCCGGGCAAAGCCATCCTTTCTGCCGAGTCCACACACCAGGTCCGGCACGCCAAGCAGGTCACGGCACTCAGCTGAGACCTGACGCAATGCCCGGCAAATCCGGCAAGACAATCACTGGAGTCTAGAATGCCCGTCAGACGCGCTACGTCACCCAACAAGCGCTCACCCCGGGAGCGCGCTGGCGCTTCTTCCCGATCGCTGGCGAGCCCGGGCCACGGTGGTTCATCATGAGCCAGCCGCCGCAGAAGAAGCTCACAGTCGTCGGCGCCGGCGTCATTGGACTGACCACTGCCTGTGTCGCCGCGAGGGCCGGACACAACGTCAATGTCGTGTCTGCCCACCATCCGGAAGACACGGTGTCCGCTGTCGCGGCAGCGATTTGGGCCCCGTATCACGCCCGGCCGAAGGCCCGGGTGCTGTCATGGGCAAGAACCAGCTACCGGACCTTCAGCAGCATGGCCGAATTCGCACCAGAAAGCGGTGTCAGGATGCTGGAAGGCCTGGTCGTCCACCGGTCAGGACATCCGGCTCCTTCGTGGCCGGAGTCGGTGCCAGGCCGAAGGCCGGCCAGTCCGGAGGATCTTCCTGAAGATGCTATTGGCGGAACGGTCTGCACCGTGCCAGTCATTTCGATGGAACGATACCTGCCGTGGCTTGTGGCGCGATGTGAGCGGCTTGGCGTTACCTTCCAGTGGCATCAGGTGACGTCGCTCGATGACCTTTGTGCCGCCGAAGGCGACATCGTCCTGGCCACCGGTCTGCGCAGTTACGGGCTGCACCAGGATGAGGGACTTTACCCTGTCAAGGGTCAGATCGTCACCGTCCGTGATGTGGAAACGGAGGGATGGATCATTGACGATGCGAACCCGGCCGGTCCCGCTTACATCATTCCGCGTGAAGGCTCAGTCATCTGCGGAGGCACAGCCGACGCGCACACTTCAGACCCGGCTCCCGATCCGCGGGTAGCCCGCCGGATCCTGGCCACAGCTCAACGGCTGGCCCCGGCTTTGGCCACAGGGACTGTTTCCGGCAGCACCGTCGGATTCCGTCCATGCAGGGTTGCAGTCCGGCTCGATGAGGTCCGGCAGAACAACACCCGTATCTTCCACAGCTACGGGCACGGAGGCTCAGGAGTCACAGTCTCCTGGGGCGTGGCCCACTCCACGCTGGACCTCATAGACCGTAACGACACTCAGTGGAGATCACAGGCATGAAGAAACGCACAAGCGCCGTAGCGACCAGCACGACAACCATTGATGCCCAGAACTGGACAACCCTCGCTCCCGGCGACAAGGTCCATGTTCAACACCCCGAAATGGGAAAGTTCCAAGCCGTCGTCGACGACAAAACCCACGACTCCCACGCCATCTGGATTCTTCGGGAAGACCTCGGTGAACGGCGCGTTTTCACCAACCTCGAAGGTGTGCGTCTCGTGCCCAAGACCTAGCCCACCCCGGCCTTGGAGACACAACTCTCCGCCCTTCTTTCTCCACCTGTCCACGGAATCAACCAAGAGGTCAGCACCATGGTCCAAAACCGCAGCAAGTCACCAGCCAGCAAGTCAACCGGCAAAAAGTCCACTGCCCCGCCCACGGCCCCTGTCCCGGCCGGCCGCGATCCGCAAACAATCAAGGCAGAAACACCGTTCATCGATGTTCCCGAAGTCAGTGTCGGCACGGATGCAGCGTTCGCTGACGCGGCCCCGGCTACCCACCCGACACGCGGTCTAAAGAACATCTCCGAAATCCGGCATTTCTTCCGTACGAACGACGTTCCGGTGTTTTTCATCGGGGCAGCACCGTTCAACCTGCTCGGCCTGGACCGCTGGGTCCGCAACTTCTCCTACGTCACCTACTACGACGCCTGGGACGGTGCCCACCCCCGGGTTTTCTCCCCGGCCTATAAGCCGTACCAGGAATTTGCGGACGGGGAAGCCATCAACAACTGGTTGCTCAACAACGCCGAAGTCCGCGCACACATGACCCGCGGGCTCCTGCCCGGCGTCCGCCCGAAAGTCGCCATGGTGTTCTTCAACGAGGAAACCGAAGCGATCTGCGACGAACTCGGCTACGACCTCATCCTGCCGCCGGCCAGTCTGCGCGAACGCCTTGACTCCAAGATCGTCACCACTCAGCTGGGCAACGAAGCAGGCGCCCCCAGCGTCCCCAACGTCCTCACCACCGCCGATGAATGGGACGAACTCCTCGATGCTGCCACCAAGGCGGGACTCGGCCAGGACCTGGTGGTCCAGACACCCTATGGAGATTCCGGGAAGACGACCTTCTTTATCTCCTCCGAAACCGACTGGGACAAGCACAAGGACGACATCGTCGGCCAGGACCTGAAGGTCATGCGCCGAATCAACAACCTGCCGGTCGCTGTCGAAGCAGTCATCACCCGCAACGGCACAATTGTGGGGCCGTTCCTGACCGAGCTGACCGGATACTCCGAACTCACCCCCTACCGCGGCGGCTGGTGCGGCAACGAAATGCACCCCGACGTGCTGAACACCGAACGCCGGGCAAAGGCCACGCAGCTGGTGCGGCGTCTGGGTGACCGGCTCGGCAAGGAAGGCTACCGCGGCTTCTTCGAAGTAGACGTACTCATCGACACTGATGACAACGAGGTCTACCTGGGAGAACTGAACCCAAGAATCAGCGGTGCCTCCGCGATCACAAACGTCACCGCCGGCGCCTACGCCGACGTCCCGCTGTTCCTCTTCCACCTGCTCGAGTACATGGACGTTGAGTACGAACTGGACGTGGACGAGATCAACCAGCGGTGGGAGGACCTGGCCGGCGGGGACGTCTGGAGCCAAATGATCATCAAGGAAACCTCCCCCATCGTTGAACAACTCGTGGAGACCCCGCACACCGGCCAGTATTACCTGGACGCGGCCGGCTCACTCGTTTTCCGGCGGGCAGCACTGGACTGGCACCAACTGCAGAACGACTCCGAAGCATTCTTCCTGCGCATCTATGGACCCGGCGACTACCGCTGGAAAGGCGCCGACCTCGGCGTTCTGGTCACCAAGGGACGCCTGCAACGTGACGTCAACGGGGACACCGCCTTGACCATCCGTGCCAGACACCTGATCGACTCCATCCGTGGCCGGTACCTGGGCATCCCGCTGACCACCGAAGAAGACCCCAAACAAACGCAGGGCGTGAAGTCCCAATGATAGATTCCTTTGACATCGTGGCACTCAAATCAGAAGACCCCCTATCCGGCATCACAGGGGGAGGTTTCCCGGAAGGCATTGATCTGGAAAACTGGCAAACCTCCCAACACCTGCACTGGAGCTTCCAGCACATCGCCGATTTCCTTCCCACAGCCGTGATTTCACGCGGAACCGGACCAGCCGCAATCCTCACCCCCGAGCCGGCAACCCTTGACGCCATCCCCGTCACCCCGGTAGCCGAAGGCGCTCCATCGACTGTCCGGCAGGTGATCGAGGCCACCGACACCGACGGCTGGGCGGTCCTTCACCAAGGGAAGCTGATCGTCGAGGAATACTTCGGGGGCATGAGGGCCGACTCCTCACATCTGCTGATGTCAGTGAGCAAATCCCTCATCGGCGCCGTCGCGGGGACCCTGTCGGATGGGGGCGTCCTCGACGTTGACGCCCCCATCACAAGCTATGTCCCGTCGCTGAGTGGGTCTGGGTACGACGGGGCCACCGTCCGGCACCTGCTGGATATGCGCTCCGGGATCGCATTCTCAGAGAACTACCTGGATCCCCTCGCCGAGGTGCGCCGGCTGGAGGAAGCCATCGGCTGGGCACCACGCATCGACCCCGCGCTGCCCTCCACCATGTACGGATACCTCCGGACCCTGCAACAGAAAACCTTCCACGGCGGCGTCTTCGAATACCGCTCCTGCGAAACCGATGTCCTGGGGTGGGTCTGCGAAGCCGCAGCCGGCGAACCCATGCCGACCCTCATGTCCCGTCTCCTGTGGACCAGGATCGGCGCCGAAAATGACGCCACCATCGGCACCGACCAAGTCGGTACCGGCATGTTCGATGGCGGTATCAACGCCTGCTTGCGCGACTTGGTCCGCTTCGGATCCCTGTTCCTTAACGACGGCCAGTCCCTCACGGGCGAAACGGTACTCTCACCCAAATGGATAGCCGAGACGCTCCAGGGCGACCCCGACACCCGGGAAGCCTTCCTCTACAGTCCGGGCGATAACAGAATGCCAGGAGGGATGTACCGCAACCAGATCTGGTTTCCCTACCCCGGCAACGACATCCTGCTCTGCCTGGGCATCCACGGCCAAATGATCTACATCAACCGCCCCGCCCAACTCGTAGCCGCAAAACTCTCCAGCTGGCCGCTGCCCCAGGACGCCAACAAGATCTTCTCCACCATCCGGGCGTTCGACGCAATCGCCGCGAGCTTGTCCTAAAGCGATGCCAAACGACACAACCCAGGACAGCCCCGTGACTGGAAGATACGAACAGTTCACGGATGATTCAGGCCAGCATGCGTTCCGTCTCACATCCCCCGACGGAAAGCTGCTCGCCAGCAGCAACGGCTTCAGTTCAGCGGCTGAAGTACTCGAAGGCATCGAGATCATGCGATCACTGGTCTCAACGGCGACCATCGTCGACATGACAAGAACATAAAGAAACCATCGTAAGCAGGTGCGGGGCCAACCCCATTCTCACCGGCCAGGAGGGTCCTGCTTGGGTTTCACTCAGGACCGCCCTAACACCCGTCTAGGGCGGTCCGGTGTGGGGACACCGGAGCGATCGTTTCGCTGCTGCCGCCGCAATGTCCCCGACCACCGCATCGTCATTTCAGACACCCGCGTAGTAACCGATCATCCGTCGACACAGCAGTCGACAGAACTCCTCAAATGGAAGGCCTCCAACAACACGCTCAACTTGACAGGGAAGGTGAAGGCAGTGGGCTCGACCTACGCCGCCGGGCGCCGGGGTTCGAACTGGATCAAGGTGAAACCGGTACTCACTTACGACTTGGTGGTGCTCGCCTGCGAATGGGGGTCAGGACGGCGCACCGGGCTGCTGTCGAACCTGCACCTCGGAGCCTTGGACCCCGTTGGCGAGTTCGGTGAACCCGGCGGCTACGTGATGGTGGGCAAGACTTTCAAGGGCCTCACCGACGCGCTGCTGCAATGGCAGACTGAAAGGTTCCAGGAGCTGGGGGTGCGGCGAACGGCAGGAACTGTCTGGACGCAGCCGGTCACCGTCGTCGAGATCGCCATCGACGGCGTCCAGCACTCTCCCCGCTATCCCGGTGGAATCGCCCTTCGGTTCGCACGCGTCAAGCGCTATCGTGACGACAAGACGGCCGCGGAGGCCGACACCATCCAGACGTTGCGCGCACTGCTCCACACCCCACGGGGCAGAGAGGTATCACCCCAGTCGGCGGAACCGGATTCGGGAACGTAGAGCTCGAGCAGGCGCTCGACATCCCCTGGGTTGAGCTCGCGGTCCAATCGCCGGCGGTGAGTTTGCCATCGGGTCCAGCAGGTTGTTTGTCGGTCAGGTGTTCAGTGCCCATCTGCAAGTCCGGAAGATCCCGCATGACGGATCGCCCTTCCGGCCCCCGCAGTCCGGAATGTCCTCACAAAGATCAAGGAGAAATGCTCCGACAGCAGGGTCAGTGGGATGCCCTCGGAAGCGTTACCGACGGCAGATATATCTTATTGCAATCTTTGATATATCAATTCTAAGATGGGTCGGGATCCGCTGAAGGATCGCTTGTTGACTCAATGAGGAGTAAGCCAGATGCACCGACGCGCGCACCATCTCGAATGGCCGGGCACTGATCTCCTTCAGCTTGGCGCAGGCCGCGGCGCTTGGAAAATTCAGAGGAACTGCGTTTTCCTGCCATCTTGGCGACATCGACATTTCGACGGCATCGCAAAGTGTCGAGGCTACGACCAGGGCGACCGCCGACTGTTATACGGGCAACTGCCCCGGCCCTGAAGTTCCGCACCGCCCCGAGGCCCTGGCCGAGAAGCTTGGAGTGGGCACGCCGGGTCTGCCGCAGGTCCGTGCGAAGTGCAGACGGAGCATGTCCGCTTCATCGCACTGCGTGAGGGACAACGTGCAGCAACCATTTACGGCAGCACTTCTCGACCAGCGGTCTGGATGAAGCAAGGCAGCAGATCCTGTTCAACCGCACCGCAGATGCATCGGATCGGTCGCGCATCGAGCGGGCACAGCAGATGCAGTATTTCCCAGGCACCACATCCTAGAGAGAGAAAATATTGACGCGTATAGGCATTGTGGCCGAGCTAGGTCGCGAAACGAGGGTGGCGGCTACGCCTGCCACTGTGAAGCAGTTGTTGGGTTTGGGCTACGACGTTGTAGTCGAAAAGGGCGCCGGAGAGTCCGCGTCTTTCCGGAACGAAGAATATGCTGCGGCGGGCGCTTCGATCGTAGGTGCCGAAGATGCGTGGGGCAGCGACGTGGTGCTCAGGATCAATCCGCCCACCGAAAACGAAATCAACCGCCTTGCAGAAGGCGCCACTCTCATCAGCATGTTGAGCCCTGGGTTGCGCCCGGAGCTGGTAGAGGCCCTGGCAGCCCGGCCCATCACCGCTCTTGCCCTGGATGCCGTACCGCGCATCTCCCGGGCGCAGTCAATGGACGTCCTCAGTTCGATGGCAAACATCGCGGGTTACCGGGCCGTCATCGAAGCAGCGCATGAGTTCGGCAGGTTTTTCACCGGACAGGTCACCGCCGCGGGCAAGGTGCCGCCGGCGAAGGTCCTCGTCGCTGGTGCAGGCGTCGCCGGCCTGGCGGCGATCGGAGCGGCGAGCAGCCTCGGCGCAATCGTGCGGGCAACTGATCCGCGGCCGGAGGTTGCAGATCAGGTGAAGTCCATCGGCGGGACCTACCTCAAGGTTGAGGTAGAGGAGGAAATGAAGTCCTCCGACGGGTACGCGAAAGCAACGTCGGAGGCCTATAACAGGCGCGCGGCGGAAATCTACACCGAGCAGGCGCGTGACGTTGACATCGTCATCACCACGGCCCTGATCCCGGGCCGTCCCGCACCGAAACTCCTCACGGCCGACGACGTGGCCGCAATGAAACCCGGCAGCGTGATCGTGGATATGGCGGCCGGGCAGGGCGGCAATGTGGAAGGCTCCGTGGCAGGGGAACGCATCGTTACGGAGAACGGTGTCGTCATCCTCGGCTACACGGATCTCCCCGCCCGGCTTCCGGCCCAGGCTTCCCAGCTGTACGGGACCAACCTCCTCAACCTCCTCAAGCTCCTCACCAAGGACAAAGACGGCCAGCTCACCATCGATTTCGATGACGTAGTCCAGCGCTCCGTGACCGTGGTGCGTGACGGCGAAAAAACCTGGCCGCCGCCCCCCGTCCAAGTCTCCGCAGCACCCGCCGCCCAAGCGGACGCTACACGCGCAGAGGAGGGCCCTGCCGGCGAAGCAGCGAAGACGGGACTGAGCCCGGCCGGCAAGGCCGGTCTTATCGCTGCAGGAATTGCATTCCTCTTCGGGATCAACGCGGTGGCACCGGCTCCCCTGCCCCAGCACTTTACCGTTCTGCTGCTCTCCGTCGTCGTGGGGTTCTACGTCATCGGCAAGGTCCACCACGCCCTGCACACTCCCCTGATGTCCGTCACGAACGCAATCTCCGGGATCATCGTCGTCGGCGCGCTGCTGCAAATCACCTCGGAAAGCCTCATTGTGCAGGCCCTCTCCGCTGTCGCCGTCCTGCTTGCCAGCATCAACATCTTCGGTGGCTTCGCCGTCACCCGGCGCATGCTCGCGATGTTCTCCAAGGGAAATAAGGCGCAGGGATGAGCACCGTACACGAAGCAACTGGAATTCTCACGAGGAGCACCACAGTGACCGACACCGCCGCCGGTCTGTTGACCGCAGAATCCGTGGCCGGAGCAGCGTACATCGTTGCGGGCCTCATGTTCATCCTCAGCCTTGCCGGTCTTAGCAGGCACGAAAAAGCACGCGCAGGGGTCATCTACGGCATTTCAGGAATGATCATTGCCCTGGCAGCCACCATTTGGCTGACCCTCCAGGATGCCTGGGGCTCAGGCACCGGCCTCTTGGGTCTCGCCCTGCTCCTTATCGCGGTCCTGGTAGGCGCGGCTATCGGCCTGTGGCGGGCCCGGGCAGTACAAATGACCGGAATGCCTGAACTCATCGCCCTGCTGCACAGCTTCGTTGGCCTGGCCGCAGTGCTGGTCGGGTGGAACGGACACCTGGAAGCTCCCGAACTACCCGAAGCCCTCCAAGGCATCCACCACGCCGAAGTGTTCATCGGGGTCTTCATCGGAGCCGTCACGTTCACAGGCTCTATCGTCGCGTACCTGAAACTCTCCGCCCGGATGAAGTCGTCACCGCTGACCCTGCCGGGCAAGAACGTCATCAACCTCGGCTCCCTGGCCGCCTTCGTCGCCCTGACCATCTGGTACGTCAACGACACCCAGCTGTGGCTGCTGGTCGTTGTCACCCTCCTCGCCCTCGGGCTCGGCTGGCACCTCGTCGCCTCCATTGGTGGCGGCGACATGCCCGTCGTCGTCTCCATGCTCAACAGCTACTCCGGCTGGGCGGCAGCAGCCGCAGGATTCCTGCTCAACAACGATCTGCTGATCATCACCGGCGCCCTGGTCGGCTCCTCCGGCGCCTACCTGTCCTACATCATGTGCAAGGCCATGAACCGGTCCTTCCTCTCCGTGATCGCCGGTGGCTTCGGCATCGAAGCCCCCAAGACCGGAGACACTGACTACGGCGAGCACCGTGAAATCTCTGCCCAGGCAACCGCCGAACTGCTGACCAATGCCTCCAGCGTCGTCATCACCCCCGGCTACGGCATGGCCGTGGCACAGGCCCAATATCCGGTCGCGGAACTCGCGCATCAACTCCGCGAGCGCGGCGTAGACGTCAAATTCGGCATCCACCCGGTCGCCGGCCGACTGCCCGGACACATGAACGTTCTCCTCGCCGAAGCCAAAGTCCCCTACGACATTGTCTTGGAGATGGACGAAATCAACGACGACCTCAACGAAACCACCGTTGTCCTCGTCATCGGAGCCAACGACACCGTCAACCCTGCAGCAGCAGAAGACCCAGGCAGCCCCATCGCCGGAATGCCCGTCCTCCGCGTTTGGGAGGCCGAAAACGTCGTCGTCTTCAAACGCTCCATGGCCGCGGGCTACGCGGGCGTCCAAAATCCCCTCTTCTTCCGGGAAAACTCCCAAATGCTCTTCGGCGACGCCAAACAGAGGGTCGAAGACATCCTCCGCGCCTTCTGACCGAACGCACCTTCCAAAGATGAGGAGAGACCATGCGCAGAAATCGAACAGCATTCCCTGGCCTGGTTCCGACAGCGCTTC
Source organism: Arthrobacter celericrescens (assembly GCF_003614925.1). GTDB lineage: Bacteria > Actinomycetota > Actinomycetes > Actinomycetales > Micrococcaceae > Arthrobacter > Arthrobacter celericrescens. The sequence continues at coordinate 32,188 of NZ_QYLP01000018.1, read as the reverse complement.
CTCCGCGTATGCCAGATGAGATCGTGGGCAAAGAGGAAGCCTATGCGCGCGCCTTCGGGATCGACGACTTCTGTGCATCCCCTTGGATAGGCCTTCACTACAGACATGAGTTCTTGCTGCACTACAATCACGAACTGTTGGAATATCAATATCCGAAGGATTAGGCGCGCGGTGTTGAGCCGGAACAGGACTCTCCGTCTGCGTAGTAGCTCCGGCCTCTTTGGAGAGGATCACGGTCAAGAAGGCCTGGGCGAAAACTTCTGAGCAGGGACATGGGAGGCGTCATGACGCCTCCCATGTCCCTGCTCACGCCTGGATTCCTTGAACGCTGACGTTTCACCCCGCGGCAGTTCCCGCAACCGCTCCGGTGACGCTAATTCTGAATCAGGGCCGTAGCTTGCGCGGGACCGCAAACACGACCGCGGCGCCGATGACCGCGAAGACGGCGAACATGTAGAAATTCAGCTGCCACCCGAGTGCCAGGCTGGCGACTGCTCCGCCGATGACCGGACCGCAGATTGCGCCGACCCTCCCGACCCCCAACGACCAACTGAGGGCGGTGGCGCTAAGGGACTGCGGGTAGTGCGTGGCGCAGTAGCCTCCGACGAGGATCTGGGTTCCCACCGAGCCAAGGCCGGCGAAGGCGACGATCACAAGGAGCATGCCAAGCGGCAGTTGGAGCGTCAGCATCAGGATCGCGGCAAAGGCGACCACGAAGGAGGCTGTGACAACCTTCTTGATGCCGACCCGGTCGGCGATGATGGAAGCGCTCACGGAACCAACAATGGCTCCGGCGTTGAGTACGAGGAGGAACGTCAGGGAGTCCCCCAGGTTGAAGCCGGCCTGACGCATGATCTGAGGCAGCCAGGTGTTCAGGCCGTAGACCAGAAGCAGGCCACAGAAGTTCGCCAGCGCAAACAGGATGGTCGACAGCAGGAACTTACGGGTGAAGATTGTCCGGAGGCTGGACTTTTGGGTCCGGCCTTCAGACGGCTCCCGGGACGGAACGATGTCCGAATAGACCAGACCGTAGCGGTCTGCCGTGTCCACCGCTTCGGCGGTGCGGCCGCTGCGGGCGAGGTAGGCCACGGATTCGGGCAGCAGCTTCCAGGCCACCGGCAGAAGGGTTACCAGCGGCAGGGCGCCGATGGCGTAGAGCCAACGGAATTCGATATGCGGCAGGAGGTTGATTGCCAGAAGCGAAGCCCCGACGCCGCCGACCGAGTAGCCACTGAACATCACGGCATTGGCAATTTGTCGCCGCTCTTTGCGGGCGTATTCAACAGTCAGGGCGATACAGGTGGGGACAACGCCTCCCAGGCCGAGACCAGTAAGAAACCGCAGTGCGCCGAACGCTTCTGCAGACGGCGCAAAAGCTGTGGCAAGCATACAGATCGAAAACAACGTAATGCTCGCCAACATGATCCGACGCCGGCCAAGCCTGTCAGTGAGGACGCCGACCGACATCGTCCCGAGGAGCATGCCGATGAGGGCGAGGCTGCCGATGACACCCGCCTGTGCCGTCGTGAGCCCCCATTCCTGATACTTCAGGATGGGGGGAACTGTCGATCCGTAAATCACGAGGTCGTATCCGTCGAAGACGATGGTGACAAAGCAAAGAAGGAGAACCGCGCGCCCCTTCCACGCCGGCGGGGCCTCGGTTCTGGTTGCCGTTGGCAGTAGCTGCTCCATGGGTTCCTCTGTTCTGACGATGCGATATGTGGGGTGGATCACGCCCATGATGTCACGAGTTGTTTACGACAGTAAATAGAACGACATATACTTGTTTTGACGGTCGTAGCGATCAAATCGATGCCTTCGGGTTGCTACCGCCGACGGATCACGGTTTCAAAGAAGACAGCGGCATGGCCTTTGATCGCTTCGAGGCTCGGGTGTCCGGAACGGGTGGCGACGGGTGAAGAGATGAGGCACTGTGAAGGAGCAAGACCCCCGACCAGCCCGGGAAGGCGAGGCGCTCGAAGTAGCAAAAGGCCCCCGAAGGGGCCTACCCGGAACATTTAGTCCACGCTCAGCGACAACAGGCCCCTGACCAGTGACAATACTGTGCCCGCGGTGGGACGGAGCCGGGTGTCCGACCCCGGTACGGTCCAGTCCGTCGGCGAGGGCGTGCACATTGTGCACACCCCGTTTTTCCGCTTGGAGTCGGGTGCGACGTGGCCGATCTTCTTGACGGAAGTAAACCACGACAGCATGTCATGGCCGATGGAGCCGCTGGACCGTCCGCATGTTGGCCAGCTAGGCTTCGATCCAACTGTGTGGGTTCAAGATGCGTGCCGCGGCGGCGCAGGCAGTACACGCGTTGCACCGTGTTTTAGGTTCGGGAAGGACCAACTGAAAGCTTGATCCCAAAGCACCTCAGCCATTTCCTTCGGAATCCCAAAACCTACACAATGGCGTCCACCAATCCCCCGGCAAGCCACCCGGATCCCCACGGCTCCCGGCTGCCCATCCGACGTGAAATCAGGCCATTGCGCGGTTCGAGGAACTGACGGACACAGACCTTTGATGTCCTTTCCTCCACTTACATGGCGCCGAACCTCCGGGACTGAGACGTGTTCAATGAAGGCCTTCGCGGGTCATCCCGAGCGGAACTCTGTCCGACAAAGACGCTGCGAAAGGGCTGGTGACGTGGACGCCGATGGGGTCAGTGAGTCCGCCTTCCGGCTTTCTCAGGCAACCGGAACGTTCAACGTTAGGTCCGCATCGATCCGAAGGGCACCGCTGGAGATGACCTGCCCGTCCTTGATGACGGTTCGCGCCTTGCTTTCGTCCCACAGGATCGAGGCGTCGTGGAAGGGATTCCCGTCCAGCACTACCAGGTCCGCACAGGACCCTTCCGTAATCCTTCCCAGGTCATCGCGCAGAAGCAGGGCGGCGTTGGTTGATGTTGCCGACCGAAGGGCGCCGTAAACGCCAAGCACTTCGCACTGCAGGCGGAGTCCGGCCAGTTGCTCATCCTCGAGTTCACCCATCAGGTCTGTTCCGAACCCAATCCGGACCCCGGCGTCCCTAGCGAGCGCCACAGCGTTCCTCCCTGCTTCTAGCACTTCCCGGTTCTTGGCCGCTCCCACTTCGGTGAGGCCGACTTCCCCTCCACGCCGTTCCATCGCCTCGTAGGTCACCAAGGTGGGAACCAAATAGACGTCGTTGTCAGCCATTAACCGCGCGGTTTCTGCATCGAGCAGATTGCCGTGCTCGATGCAGCGAACCCCGCTAAGTACAGAATGGCGAATGGCCTCGGGCGAGTAGGCGTGAGCCGTCGCGTAACTGCCCCGACGGGACGCCTCGTCCGTTACGATCCGGATTTCCTCCGCGCTGTACTGCGGAACCCGAATCGGATCGACCGGTGAGACGACCCCTCCGGAGGTCATGAGCTTTATCGCAGAGGCACCGGTCCGGAAGCGGTGACGCACAGCCCGCAGAAGCTCGTCGGCGCCGTCCACCACTTCGCACATATGGCCGCCATGGAAGCATGCTCCGTCGTTCGCGGCCCGGATATCGCCGTGGCCGCCAGTCTGGCTTAACGCCGGTCCCGTGAAAAAGTAGCGCGGACCGGGGTACAGGCCCTCCTCGATGGCGCTGGCAAGGCCAACGTCACCGCCCGCCACGTCACGGACGGCAGTGAACCCCCGGAGCAGCGCAGCCGCGAGGCGCCTAGCCCCGGCAAGTGCGGAATAGCTCAGCGGCCCCGTCTCGTTCCTGGCGGAAGTCAGGCTGAGTGCGTAAGCATGGAAATGCGCATCTATAAGTCCTGGAATCACGGTTCGGCCGCCGGCGTCAAGCACGGCACCAGTCTCTTCCACCTCCCGCCCTATGGCGGTGATCCGGCCATCCCGGATGCTGACGGAGCCCTCAAGCAGCTCGGGTGATTCACCATCGAAGACCAGGGCATTCCGTATTGTCAGGCTTCCTTGAGAGGTCACGGGTGTTTCCTTCCTGTGGTCCCTCGCGGGGCGGCCCCCAATATGTGCCGCCCCGCGAAGGAACTAGTTGGCGTTGGTAAGTGCTTTCTCGAGCAGCCCGACAGACCGCCGTGCGAGGTCAACCGCTGCATCCACCGAACGTTGGTCGTAGCTGCCCTCCGGGCCGAGGAAGTTCATGGATCCGATAGTCTGGCCACTGCTCACGACCGGGACGTTCACGATAGCCCCGCAGCCCAATGACTCGATGGTTGCCGAGTCAAAAAAGAACGAGCGGACCGCTTCCTTATCGGCCCCTAGGAACGGCTGCTGCCCGTTAATCACCTGTTCAAGCCACAACTGGTTCGTATCCCCGGCCAAGGTCTTCTTCCCGCCCACAGGGTAGACACGGGGATGGGTGGTGTAGACGCGGGCCATGCTGGCGCCGTCGTCCGCCACGACAGAGACGGTAAAGAGAGTGACGCCGACTGCCTTCAGGGCGTGAGCGTACACGTCGTCAAAGGATTCAAACTGGGAACTCATAAAGTCCTTTCCGTTCTTGATGGCCATCAGATGGCGATGGTGTCTAGTAGCCGTAGTGCGTCTTGGCGAAGTCCTCGGTGATAAAACCGTTGACAATGTCATAGGTGACGTCCTCGCGGGAGCGCTTGGAGACCTCGCCGAAGCCGCCGCCGCCTCCCACGGCGAGGCGGACGACGTCGCCGGCCTTGACCTTGCGGGCGTTCGCCTTCAGCGCGCGGACCTCGTCAACCCGGCCGGGGTTGATCACAACTTCCGGGCCCATCGCGTCTGAACCGCCGAAGAGCCCCCAGGCGGGGGTCTTCGACCGTTCGAACCAGAGCCCCACCACGCAGTCGGCCAGGAATTCGTATTCGCGCACCACGCCGTTGCCGCCGCGGTACTGCCCGGGCCCTCCGGAATTGGGGCGGATGGAGTACTCGTTGATCCGGAACGGGTAGCGGGTCTCCAGCATCTCGATGGGCAGGTCCTTGAGGGAGCCGTTGACGTTGTTGATCATGGCTGACTCACCATCCGTGCCCTGCCAGGCACCCCAGCCGCCCAGGGTTGCCTCCATGGTGACGAAGTTCCGTCCGAAGCGGGCGTCGAAACCGGCTGCGGTGATGATCATTGAGTCGCCGTGGCTGGCGCTGGCCACGCGATCCGGCATAGCTGGGGCCATCGCCTTGGAGACGAGGTCAATCAGCAGCCCAAGGTGGGAGAAGTACCACTGGCACGCGGCAGGTGTTACGGCCCCGAGCACCGAGCCGGACCGCACTTGGGTGGTCATTGGCCGGAAGGAACCGCCATTAGAGTTGGACTCCGGGCTGACAAGGAGTTTGTAGCCCACGCGCAGGGCCGAGACGGCCTGGGCAGCACCACAGTTGACCGGGCCCAGGGTCTGGTCGGCCGATCCGGTGACGTCGAAGTCAACCGTGTCATCCGCGACAGTGATCCGCAGCTTGATCGGAATGGGAGTGTCCAGATCGATGCCGTCGTTGTCGAGAAAACCTTCAGCCTCGTAGACCCCGTCGGGGATGTTCCGGACGGTCGCGCGCTCGATTTCCTCGGTTTGGCGGAAGATCTCATCCCGGGCGGCATCCAGTTGCTCCATGCCGTACCTGTCCACGAGCTCCTTCATCCGGGTGGTCCCCATCCGGAGGGCTGCGATCATCGCATGCATGTCGCCGATGGTCTGGTAGGGGAAGCGCACGTTGGTCCGGATCAGCTCCACAACCGAAGTCTCGATTCCGGCTTCGACCAGCTTGACCGGCCCCATCCTGAAGCCTTCCTGGAAGATGTCCGTCGAGTCCATCGAGCCGCCGACATCCTTGGATCCCATATCCATCCAGTGCGCACGCGTGGCCGCGAATCCGACCACCGCGCCGTCGTCGAAGATCGGAGCAAACAGGGTCACATCGTTCAGGTGGGTGCCGCCCAGGTATGAGTCGTTGAGGATCCAGATGTCTCCTTCCTGCCAAACCGCGCGGCCGTACATCTCCTCCACAGCGATGGAACAGGTTTCGAGGTTGCCCAGGAAAAGCGGCAGGCCGGCGGACTGCCCGAGCACGCGGTGTTCGGTGTCCAGCAAGGCCACGACGCAGTCCCCGCCCTCGTAGAGGATGGGTGAGTACGCGGAACGGATCAGGGTGGCGTTCATGTCATCCGCGGCGCTGGTGAGCGCGTTGCGGATGATTTCCACGGTAACGGGATCCAGGGTCTTGACTGCTGCAATTGTCATTGTTGGTACCTCAGTTTCCTTCGACGTCTTCAGAGCGGATGACCAGTGAGCCGAACTCGTCGACCTTGACATTGAACCCGGGGGGAACCACCGTGGTGGCGGTCTGCTCCACGATGATGGCCGGTCCTTCGAATGTGTGGCCGGCGCCGAGGTCGTCCCGGCGGACCACGATGGTGTCCTGCTCGATGTGGTCAAAGATCACCGGGCGGACTTCGTGCTTGAACTCCGCGCCCTTTGCGGTGACGTAACTGGGAGCTTCCAGCCGTCCCAGGTCGCCGACGGCCTGCGTGCGCAGCGTGACGATTTCGATCGGGGCGCCGAGGTTGGAGTGGCCGTAGCGCTCGTGGTACATCGCGGAGAAGCGGGCAGCGAGGTTGGCGACGAAATCCGGGGACTCGGGTTCGTCAGCGGAGGCCAGGGGAACGTTCAGGGAGAACTCCTGCGATTGATAACGGACGTCCACGGACGCCGTCGTGGTGCGGCTTTCCTCCGGGACCCCTTCCGAGACCAGTGACGTCAGGCCTTCGACTTCCATCGAGCGCAGGATGCCGGCCATGTCTGCCACGTCGATGTCTTCGTCGAGGTAGAAGTAGGGCTCGGAAAAGTCCTTGCGGATGCTGGTTTGCAGCATGCCCCAGGCCGAGAAGGCTCCGGGGAAGCGGGGAACGACCGTTTCCGGAATGCCGAGTTCCTTGGCGAGGAAGACGGCGTGCATGGGTCCGGCTCCGCCGAAGGCCACGAGGGCGAAGTCGCGGGGTTCGATGCCTCGGGAGATGGTGATGGTCCGGATGGCCTGGGCCATCTGCGAATTGGCCACGTCGCAGATGCCTTCCGCCATGGCGATGGGGTCCAGGCCGAGCTGGTCACCGACGGTTTTGAGGGCTGTTATCGCGGCTTCACGGTTTAAGGCGACCTGTCCGCCGGCGAACCAGTCGGGGTCGACTCGTCCGAGCACCAGGTTGGCGTCGGTTACGGTGGGTTCCGTCCCGCCGCGGCCGTAGCAGGCGGGTCCGGGGTTGGCTCCTGCGGAACGCGGTCCCACCCGGAGGCCGCCGGCCTCGAGCCAAGCGACCGAGCCGCCGCCAGCGCCTACGGTGTGGATGTTCACGACGCTCATGAGCATCGGCAGGCCTTCAAGGTGTGCTTCCGTGGAGACGTCAGGCTTGCCGTCGACCACCAAGGAAACGTCAAAGGATGTGCCGCCCATGTCCACACCGATGAGGTTGCGGTTTCCGGAGACACCGGCCAGTTCGACATCACCCATCGCACCGCCGACGGGGCCGGAAAGCAGGGTCTGCAACGGGCGCTTGCGGGCGGACTCGGCGGTGAGCACGCCGCCTGAGGACTGCATGATGTGCAACGGGGCTTCCACTCCCCGCTCAGCGAGCTTCTCTTCCAAGTCCAGGAGGTAGTTGCGTACGACCGGACCTGTGTAAGCCTCGACGACGGCGGAAGACGTGCGCTCGTATTCGCGCCATTCCTTGGCTGCTTCGTGCGAGAGGGAGACTGTGAACTCTTCCCCGAGTTCCTCGAGCAGGATTTCGCGGGCCCTCAGCTCGTGCGAGGGGTTCTTGTAACTGAACAGGAACGCAACGGCGACGGCGCCGTAGCCCTCCTCGACTGCCCGGCGCGCCGCTTGGCGGACCGCCAGTTCGTCCAACGGCCGGAGTTCCCGGCCTTGGCTGTCCAGCCTGCCACCGACGCCGACGACGTCCTTGCGCTCGACGAGCGGGGCAGGCTTGCGGTACTGGGCGTTGTAGAGCTCAAGACGGGGGCCGCGGGCGATGTGATAGGTATCTTCGATGCCGGCGGTTGCCAACAGCAGCACGGGAACCCCCCGACGTTCCAGGAACGCGTTCAGGCCCTGGGTGGTGCCGTGGACCAGGAACTCGATGTCCGATAGATCTTCAACTATGGATTCGAGGCCTGCGATGACTCCGGCACTCAGGTTTCCCGGCGTCGTTGACGCTTTCGTAGCCGCGTAGGTTGCGGCGTCCTGATCGTACGCCACGATGTCCGTAAAGGTTCCGCCGATGTCCATCGACACTCTGTAGTTCGGCACGTGTATCTCCTCATGGAATGGAAGTTTGTGTGTGGGAGATCACGGTACATAAGGCGCCGATCAAGTTGGTGGACATACTGCATGATTGGGCTGCAGCCAGATGGGCAGAGTGCATAGCGGTGCCGTGCGGGCACCGTAGTTGTCGGGGCCGGCGGCTTCTCCAGTCCAAGAGGCAAAACAAAAGCGGCCAATAGAGAGCCTCCCCTTATCCCGAAGAAGGCAAAGGCCTTTTTGCCCCTGCGCTCGGAGTGCGCGTCGAGAGGGGTAGTGCTTTACGCCCAAACGGACGGATCAAGAAAGTGCAAAGTGAACACCGACTGGATGCTCCCCGTTTGTAGTGTGATTGCAATCACTCGCGGGAGGCCGGGAAGAGCCGCTCCGAGTGGAAGCTCGGGTGAACTGCTCCGAGGTGAATTCCTTGATATCCGGACTGTTCTCCGTGCACAGAAACGCTGCGTGTACCCCTTATCCCGTTCAATATTTTGGAGGTCAAGTCATGTCCCATATCGACCCACTCATTTCAGCGCAACCGCCCGGGATCGCAAGCCCGCCTCGCTCCATGGCCGTCGGGCACGCGTTCCGCGACATGCCTTTCGGATCCATCCACCTCAAAATTTGCGCGGTCCTCTTCTGCGCTTTCGCAATCGAAGCATGGGAAATGCTCATGCTCACCTACGTTGCTGGTGATCTGGCTGCTAGCCTGCAGGTCGGCATGACGCAGGTAGGAATCGCCATCTCGGCGCTCTTCCTGGGCATGATCCCGGGGTCACTAGTTTGGGGTCCCATCTCTGACCGGATCGGCAGGAAAGCCACGTGTGCATGGAGCTTCGCCGGTTATGGCGTCTTCGCGCTCCTGAGTTGCTTCGCCCCGAACTTTGAGACCCTCTCGGTGGCTCGCTTCCTCGCCGGCCTGTTGTTCTCCGGCGTCTTCACTGTGACTTTCCCCTATTTTGAGGAGCTGCTCCCTGTTAAGGTGCGTGGAAAGGCCACGGTCTACCTTGCCGCAGGGTGGCCCATTGGAATCCTGGCCGCCCTCGGCACCGCTGCTCTGCTTGGAGGGCACGGCTGGCGCTGGGTCATAGCCGTCAGCGCACTCGCCAGCCTGTGGGGCATTGTCCTGTACAAGGTCGTTCCGGAATCTCCGTACTGGCTCGCGCGACGGGGGCGGAACGACGACGCGCACGATGTCCTCGACCAACTGGGAGCACGCGGCGTCTCCCGTGGCACCATTCTCACAGTGTCGGACGGTAAGAAGCAGTCCATCTGGGGCCTTTTCAGGGGGAGGATGGGCCGGATCACGGTCATTCAAGTCCTCATCAACTTCACCTTCTCCTGGGGCTACTGGGGACTTCAATCGTGGATGCCAACATTGCTTGAAGGGAGAGGACTGAGCGCCTCATCAAGCTTTTCCTTCATCGCCCTAAGCGCGGTCCTCATGATCCCCGGATACATGACGGCTTCCTACCTGACCGGACGTTTTGGCCGCAAATGGATTTTCACGCTCTACGTCCTCGCCGCGGCAGGCGGAGGCTTCTTCTTCGGGACAGCCTCATCCGAGACCGAGATGTACATCGGCATGTTCGCACTGGCCTTCTTCGCCCTGGGAGCCTGGGGTGTCTGGGACACGTGGATGGGTGAGTTCTATCCCTCGGCCCTTCGTGGCTCAGGGTACGGGTTCGGGATTTTCGGTCAGCGCGTCGCAAATACGGTCGCACCGAGCCTCGTCGGGTTCCTCCTTGCCTCGGCCACGGGCGCCACCTCGACGATTCTGTTTATCAACATGTTTTTGTTTGCCACGGTCATCCTCGGCCTGTTCCTGCCCGAAACCGAAGGAAGTGAATTGGAATGATCACCCCCACCGACAACCTCGACGTTCTGTCGGAGAACGCCCGGATCCTATGGATCAACCCGCTCTACACCGATGCGTACAACCACGCGATGGCGGATTCCTTCCGCCGGATCGTCCGTCCCGGCACCGAAGTTGATGTCGTTTCCCTTGACGGAGAAGGCCCCTCCCACGTTGAATACAACGCCTTCGAGGCACTCATGCTTCCACGGTTGTTGCGAACGGTGCGGTGGGCGGAAGACGAAGGGTATGACGCCTGCGTCATCGGTTGCTTTTACGACCCGGCGCTGCGCGCGGCACGCGAAATCACCGATCGCATGGTGGTTGTAGGCCCGGCGCACTCGGCGCTGAGCATCGCCGGAAGTCTGGGCGAGCGGTTCTCCATCCTCGTCGGACGGAAAAAATGGATTCCGGAGATGGCCGAGAACGTCCATCGTTGCGGCGCATCAGAGCGTCTTGCCTCATGGCGCGTGCTCGAGATGGGCGTGGATGACTTCCAGGCGGACCCTGCACTCACCGAAAAGCGGATCATGGCCGAAGCCCGCGAGGCCGTCGAGCAGGACGGCGCAGACGTCGTCATCCTCGGCTGCACGGCCGAATTCGGATTCTTCCGAACGGTTCAAGAGGAAATCGGCGTGCCTGTGATCGACGCTACTGTGGCGCCGCTCAAACACGCTGAGCAACTCGTCGACTCGGTTCGTCGGTTCGGTTGGACGCACAGCAAGCGCCTGGGCTACGACGGGCCTACGGTCCAAGAGCGCCAGCGGTTCTTCCCTGCTCTCGAGCCAAAGCACATGGTGTCAATGACTCCGGCGTCCGCGTTGACTGACCGCTCGCTGGTCCGGCGATGAGCAAGCCGGAATCCGCGGTTGTCTTCCGCAAGTTCGGCGGCCCCGAAGTGCTGACCGTCGAAGCTGCTTCTCCACGTCAAGTCGGCGAAAACGATGTCCGCATCAACGTCGCAGCCTTCGCCCTTAACCGGGCAGATCTGATGTTCATCCACGGCGAGCACTACACCATCCCGGTGTTCCCCTCGCGCATCGGGTCCGAGGCAGTGGGTACCGTCACCGAGATTGGCAAGAACGTCACCGCTTTCAAGATCGGCGACCGCGTCACGAGCATTCCCTTCTTCACTACAACGGACGGCGTGCAGGGAACAACAGCCGTCCTACCGGCAGACTACCTGACCCTTGCTCCACCGGAGCTTACGGATGCCCAGGCCTGCTCTGTTTGGATGCAATATCTCACTTCTTACTTTGCCTTCGCGGAGGCCGCCAACCTCGGACGCGAAGACACAGTGCTCGTCATTGCCGGCGCCAGTTCTGCCGGGCTTGGCGCCATCGAGATCGCACGAGCACTTGGTGCGAAGGTGGTCGCGACGACACGGTCGGAGAAGAAGCGATCGCTCCTCCTCGAGGCCGGCGCAAACGAAGTGGCCCTCGTGGGAGTCGACGACCTCGGCGAGGTCATCGACCGCGCCACCGACGGCAAAGGCGTGCGGGTCGCTTTCGATCCTGTCGGAGGAGGGTCCCTCGGCACCTACGTCGATCACCTCGCACCCAACGCCGTCATTTTCGGATATGGAACCCTGAGCGATTTGCAGCCCGTTATCCCTATGGCCGCAATGTGCAGGACCCAATCGACTTTCCACCCATACTCAATGTTCAACCACGTCGGCCGCGCCGATCGGCGGCAGCGAGGTGTCGACTTCATCCTCGAGCGGATTAGCTCCGGGGCCCTGCGGCCCAGAGTCGACAGGGTCTTTGCTTTCGACCAGGTGCTCGATGCCTACCACTACATGGAGTCGAACGAACAGTCAGGAAAGATTGTCGTCGAACTTAACTAACCCTGACGCGCCTGGATCCGTGTCCGCGGAGCAGTCCGGCGGGCACGGACCCCGGGTCGGGCCCAAGCATGGACCACGCCGTCACGGACTGCTGTCGGAGCTGGGCCCTGGAGTGTTGGCTTGGTCTGGCATGGATCTCCGCAGCACGTGGGCGATGAGGTGGACGGACAGCAGCTCAGAGGGGTTATCAAGCGGAACACCGAGTTCCCGCGCCCGGTTAAGCCGCGCCTGCAGGGTGTTCCGGTGCAGGTTGAGGAAGGTCGCAGCGAGGCTGACTGAGCCGCGGTGATCGAGGAAGGCGGCCACTGCGGTAATGATCACGTCGCGGTCAGGGGACGTCATCAGTCGCGGCAGTGATAGTTCTGCAACAAGCGCGACGGCGTCGATGTCGACGAAGCTTGTGGCAGCGGCCGCCCCGAGGCTGGCGAAACCCAGCACCGTGCCGGGCCCAGCTGACCGGACGGATTCAGCGGCCAGCCGCGCCTCACGCACGATCGAAGCCAGCGCCGGGGTATCCTCCTGCCATCGGGACAATCCTGCCACCAGGCCGAGCTCGGCAAGAGCTGGCCCCAGACGTGTTCTGATTCGGTTTTCGAGCTGGGTCGAGGCGTCCTGATCCCCCGCCGGTACGAGCGCCAGCCAACCGCCTTGAACCTCAGCCAAGGGACTGCGTAATGTGACCTTGCGCCAGAGCAGGCGCAAGACGGCCGTGAGCTCGGGCCGATGGTCTTGCACTTGCCCGCCGCGGAACCACACGGCCACGTACAACTCCCCTTCGCGCCAGCCCAACTGGTTCAGCAGATGTCGGTACTTTTCCCCGAACTCCGCCCCTGACGCGGCCGGGTCCTGATCCAGCCCGGCGATCGCTGCCGTGGGAACGGCCCGGGAAGTGCCGAGCAGGTCCTCTAACAGCCAGGAAGCCTTCACCGCAGGGGTGGCTACCTCGAGAATCGAGCGGACCAGCCGCAGGTTGTGGTCGCCGGAAGCGGGCACACGGGCCGTGAGGGTGAAGCGGACGGCGCTGTTGGCCTCGCCGACTTCCATGGTGATGACTTCGTCAGTCTCCCGTGGAGGCATTCCGGCAGAAGCCAGAACCACGCCGTCGTGCTCCAGCGAAACTCCGAACCCGTCCAATTCCCTGGAAATGGTCTTGATGACATCGCTGAGTGTGGTGTCCTTTGCGACTGTGCGGGCAAACCTGGCCAGTTCCGCATCGACCACTGACAGGGCCGCTCCGATCTCTGCCGCCAGCGCCAAGGCGAGCGCTGCAGGATCCCCGTCAGTGGCCAGCAGCGTGATGCCCAACCGCTCCGCCAGTCCGACCGCCGCGCTTGCGTAGACGCTGCCGGCCACGACGACGGCGCCTGCCCGCCGCTCCCAGGCGAGTCGCAGCGCCGCGGACACCAGCCACCCCCCTGATCCCATCTCCGCTGAGAGGACCACCACAGTATTGGGCCGCACCTGCCGGATTGCCTCGAGCTGGGAGACGAGAACAACACCTTCTATCAGCCCGCTGGACGGAGCGAGATATAGCGCCGTGGTGCCACGGAGCGAGCCATGCGCCAATAACCCTGCGACGTCGAGCCGGGTTTCATCTTTCGCTCTACGCATGACGCCGCCTTGGATGCACGATCGGAATGCCGAAGGCCTTCGGCTCGGTGAGATCCAGCCCCGACTCCGTGTACCACTGCGCCGCTGCCGTAATCTTCACTATGTCGACGACGTCTCCGAGCTGGACGTCGTCGGTGTTGACCACCGTGCCCTGCTCGGAATTGAGCAGCGTCACCATGTCCGGGACGGCTGCTGTTACTGCACCGTCCACGAGGACCAGCAGGATCTCATTCTGGATTTCAAGTCGGATGATTCGTCCGGTGGTTTCGTCGTCGAGCGTCACGCTCGACGGCTGCGCCGGCAGGCCGAGGTCGGTAGGCCGGGAGAGGCTTTCGATGTGGCTCACGCGGGCTCGGGCGATGCGCGTGGTGCCGAGGAACTCATTGAGCATTAGGAGCTTTTTCTCAACCGCGGTGTCAGCGTCGAGGATTTGCCCGATCCTGATCATCCGGCTGATCGTGCCGTGGACGCCATGCTCCTTCAGCTGTTGCGCGGAACACGGGTACATGGCGGTGGCTGCCCAGCCGCCCAGTTCGGTCACCAGTGCACGGACCAGCGTTTCAGCCCTCTGCGGGCTTTCGACCTCGACAACCGCCCGTTCTCCGGTTACCCCCATGAGCGCTATAGGGCCGATGGGCACGTTTCCAATATTCAGCGTCGTTTGGCTGATCAAGGGGAAGACGCGGCCCATGGGGTCGGAATCGATGACGGGCAGCGAGGACTGCAGCCCCACCATGAGGGGTACGATTCCGTTGATGTTGGCTGCGGCGAGCGAATAGACCGCCCGCACCGACCGGCCGAGACTGGCCTCGAGGGCGCGGATGCAGCCAAGGAACTCATCACCCACGGGAGGCATGTCGGCGATGAAAAGGCCCTGCGTTACCATTCCGACAGCCACCACCAGATCGTCGGGAGCAAGCTCGTCGACTGTGATGAGTTCCACCGACCGATCCTCCATTGCCCGTTGAATCATCTCTGCATAGATGTAGATGGCCGTCGGGTCGATGGTGCAGGTCAGGAAGTGGGCCCCCGTACGGAGGTTCCGAATGTCCTCCGGAGTGAGTACGCTGCTCATCGGGTGGTTCCCCGCATGGCTGCGGGCAGCACGCGTTCCTCGTCGGCGGACGTTTCTCCCGCGGCTTGGACCCGGATTCGAACGATTCCGGGATTGCCGTAGGGCATAGCGTAGACGTTCGATTCAATGATGCGGGTTTGCCCGGGGCCGGCGCCCAACTGAACCGCCGCTGAGTGGGCGTCCTCTTCGGCGAGGTTCTGTACGCGTTTCAGGTCAACCCGGCCGGTGACGGTCTCGAGCCTGTCGATCCAGGCCGTCAGCGGCGCCGCGGCAGTCCCTACCAGTGCGGCGTCCGGCACCGCCGGTAGAGTCGGCACCAGCCCGAAGGGCAGCGCGGTCTCCTGCCGCTCGCGCAGGTCGGCAATCACGGAGGGGACGTCGGTGCGAACCGGGTGGTGGACGGTGTACGGCTCGAGAATGGCGGCGTTGCTGGCGAGGCTTGCGTCAAATCCTTGGCGAATGAGGCTTCTGGCGACAGGCAGGCCTGCGCGGGTGTGGCCCACTGCGGCCCCGGCCTCCGTACAGAGAATGACCTCCCCCTCGGGGATTCCCGCCAACGTGGCCGCGCCAAGGATTCCCATCGCGGGCCCGGCGCGCAAGCCGTGAATAGGCGCCACGGTCAAGCGTGCGAGAGGTGCGCGGCCGCCGTCGTTCTTCGCAAAAGACAAATGACCGGCCGGGAACTGCCGCCGGCCTGCCTCCTCAAGCATCGCAGCCAGCTCTTCCCCCGTCTCCATCAGGGCGCTGTTAAGGATGGCCGTGTAGTCGCGGTCCCTGAAAACACTGGAATAGAAGTCACTGGAGATACTGATCCGCATATCTCTGTCGCTGCCGAGGATGGCATCGGCGATACGCGTTTCATGGTCCGTTGACGCCGTCGAACCCACGGACGTGATCGCCACGTTCCGCACGTCACCGGCAAGGATGCCAGGAAGATCGGCCAGGAATGCCTCCAGGTCCAACCGGGCCAAGGGCCGTCCCCGCAGGTCGTGACCCCCGCGGACATGAACCGTCCGTGTCACTGCCGGCTCAACAAGGGGTGGCAGCACGGTCATGTGAAAGGCATCCGCGGGAGGACGGGGCGAAATGCGGATGGCCACCACGTCGGCCAGTTTCCGCTCCGCCAGCACTCGTCCGACGTCGGCAGTGATCTCCGTGATGCCTGAGCCGAACTCCCGGCGGAGTCCTGAGAGGGACGAATCCAAGGCCTCCGGCAAGCTGCCCGCGAGCACCTCCCGAGCGGCGGAAACCACAGTCCGCCCGTCCAGTACAACGGCCCGGCAGCGGGTTCCCTGCAGCCGGAGTCCTACTCTCATGGTTCAGCTTCCTGCCTGGCGTCTGCCAAACGGTGAATACCTTCGCTGGTGAATATCTTCCCCGTATATGGAGTCAACTACCAGCCGTCATGCCTTTGGGCGCTGGGTGTGCCGGGCAGCGATGATGTCGATACCAAAGGTGATCCCCAGTTCCCTCCCTCTTGCCAGTTCGTTCGAACGGTGGGAATCTGCTCGGAGGAGAAAGGTCCGTAAGTCTATGGCTAAGGGCACGGAGATCGACGACGGTGCTGTCAATGAACTACAGACATCCTTTCGGGGTGAACTCGTTCGGCCGGAAGATGTTGGTTACGACAAGCATCGCAAGGTGTGGAACGGATCGATTGACCGCAACCCCGCCCTCATAGCCCGCTGCACCGGCGCCGCAGATGTACGTGCTGCCCTCCGGCTCGCCCGGTCGCAGGATCTGCTGGTCGCCGTGCGTGGAGGCGGTCATAGCTTTCCTGGGCTGTCAGTGTGCGATGACGGCATGCTCATCGATCTCGGGCTGATGAAGGGGATCCGAGTGGACCCGGAGGCTCGAACGGCACGTGTTCAGGCCGGCGTACTGCTTGGCGAACTCGATCGCGAGACGCAGGAGTTCGGTCTCGCTGTTCCTTCGGGAATCGTCACCCACACAGGAGTGGCGGGCCTCACGCTGGGCGGCGGCCTCGGGTGGGTCATGCGCAAGTTCGGACTCACAATTGATCAGCTTATGTCCGTGGACGTGATCACCGCCGAAGGCGAGCTGGTCAGGGCCAGCGAGGATCGGAACGCCGACCTCTTCTGGGGCGTGCGAGGCGGTGGCGGGAACTTCGGCATCGTCACTGAGTTCGAGTTCCGTCTTAATCCTGTGGGCCCCTACGTTATGGCAGGTCCGGTCTTCTGGCCGATGGAAGATGCCCCGGAAGTACTGCGGTTTTATCGCGGCTGGATCGCGGACTGCCCCGACGAGCTCATGACGATTGCCGTGCTGAGAAGGGCGCCGGCACTGCCGATCGTCCCGCCCGACCTGGTCGGAAAGCACGTCGTCGCGATCGCCGCCTGCTACGCGGGACCGGTCGAGGAGGGTGAACGAGCCCTGCGGCCGCTCAAGGAATTCGGCTCGCCTGTGCTCGATCTTTGCCGGCCGAAACCGTTCGTGGAGCATCAGAAGATGTTCGACCCGTCATTTCCCCACGGCTGGTCTTACTACGTCCGGTCCTGTGACGTCGCAGCCCTTAACGACGACGTCATCGACATCACGGTCGAGCACGGCAGACGTATCACCTCGCCGATCACCAGCATCGGCCTGTGGCAGATGGGCGGAGCGGTGGGACGGATCGACAACCGTGCCACCGCGTTCAATGGCCGCCAGGCCGGGTTCACCTTCAACATCAACGGCAACAGCAAGACCGCCGATGGCTTCGACGGTGAGCGCGAATGGGCCCGCAACTACTGGTCCGCCCTCGCGCCCCACCACACCAGCGTCTACGTCAACTTCCTCATGGAGGAGGGCGAGGATCGGGTCAGGCAGGCCTACGGTGCCGCTAAGTACGACCGACTCAAGGCACTCAAACGCAAGTACGACCCGACGAACTTCTTCACCCTCAACCAGAACATCAAACCCGACTGAAGGCGTTCGTTGCTGATGTTGGTCATGGGGATAAAGGCTTAGCGTTGAGTCGCATTGCGGTGGCAGGACAGGCCCTCCGGGCTGCCGGCGACCCTCCGCCACGGCGATGGGACGAGTTCTGCGCTTCAGTTGCCCTGCGGCACTCGTCCCCGGGTGGTCATTCACCGACTTCGGGATAGCGACGCCCCGCTGGATCATCCACCGCAGCACACCTGCGCGACGGACTTGCCGTGTACGGCGCCGATGGCGGCGACGGTGTCGCTTAATCAGCACGGCGATTCCCTGAGGTGGCGTGCACCCGCCAACCTCTCGTCAAAGTCCAGGGGCTGGTGACGTGGACGCCTATGGGGTCAGTGAGTCCGCCTTCCGGCTTTCTCAGGCAACCGGAACGTTCAACGTTATGTCCGCCGCGATCCGAAGGGCACCGCTGGAGATGACCTGCCCGTCCTTGATGACGGTTCGCGCCTTGCTTTCGTCCCACAGGATCGAGGCGTCGTGGAAGGGATTCCCGTCCAGCACTACCAGGTCCGCACAGGACCCTTCCGTAATCCTTCCTACGTAACCGGCGCTCTCATCCGTCCGGACGGGGCGTGGGCCGTTCCTTACGTGCCAGGTCAAATTTCCGGCCCAAATGGGATACTAAGCTATGGTTTTCTCCTCGGGCAGGGGCACTCCGGGTGTGGTGGCAGTGGTCGGTGCGACCGGCCGGCAGGGATCGGCCGTGGTCCGTCACCTCCTCAAAGACGGGTGGCAGGTGCGCGCCCTGACCCGAAATCCGTCCAGCAACGCTTCACAGGCCCTGCGCGCGCTCGGCGCTGAGGTTCAGCCGGCGAACACCGAGGATCCCGCCTCTCTTCGGATTCCGTTCGAAGGGGCATACGCGCTTTTCAACGTCCAGAATCCCATGACCAGTGGAATCGACGCCGAAGTCCGGCAAGGCAGCAACGTGGCGGAGGCTGCAGCTGAAGCGGGCATACGCCACGTGGTGTACGGGGCGGCAGGAGTCAGCGACCAGCCCACAGGCGTCGGCTCCTGGGACTCGAAGCTGGTCATAGCCCTGCGCTTTCGCGAACTCGGACTGCCGCTCACCGTGCTCCGGCCAATGGCTTTCATGGAACTGATGACGGACAAGGGTTACTACCCACAGTTTTCCACCTGGCACCTGATGCCAAAGCTGATGGGCCCGACCCGGCCGGTGGGCTGGCTGTGCGTTGACGATCTGGGTGCCATCGCCGCCCGGATGTTCGCCGACCCCGAACGGTGGAGCGGCGCGGTGCTGGGACTGGCATCCGACGTGCAGTCAATAGACGAGTGCCGCACCCCTATGGCAGGAACAGACCGGACGAAAGCCCCTTGGGTTGCCGATACCGGAGAAGCTGTTTGAACGGTTCGTGGGGAAGGACCTCACCACCATGTGGCGATGGCTGCAGACCGGACAATTCGACATGAGTACGCAGGCAACGCGCGAGGTCCTGCCGGAGGCCCGGACCATTAAGGAATGGCTGACACAACGGCCAAAGTGAGCGGTGCTGAGCAGCGCGGACCGCGGTGACTGCGGGGCTGCCGCTTGGCTTACCCGCTGGAGGCGAAAAGGCCAACCCGGCGGCAAGCACCCCCGGGGCGATCAGCAGAGGCACTTGTCAGCTTTGTACACACTTAAAAGCGATAACCCCTCTGACGAGGGGTTATGCTGTGCCCGAGGTGGGACTCGAACCGGGTTCCAAGCCCCTAGATTCCGCCACTCCCCCGAAAACATCGCCAATCCGGGCCAGTCCGGCCGATGTACGGCCCAGTCCGAAGCCGAATGTGTGGACAGTGTCCACACCTTCTTTTTGCCGTCCGCGACGGACCAAGCTCACAGGAGGTAAAGCAGCGCAGACCGTCGACGAGGTCCGAATCACCGACGCCGAGGCGTCAGGGGCCTGGATCTCGAACGAAAATCCTGCGACCAAGTGCATCGACATTCCCTCCCTTTGGCTGGTGATCCTCCCACCGTCATTGCAGATCCGGCAGCGCACGCCATGACCAGCCCAAGCCAAGCGAACTGAATATTGTCACCGTTCGGTGACGCAACGGTCAGCGAGGCCGCTATGAAAACCAGGAGCTTCATCGACACACCCGCAAGCATCGGGACAATCATCCGCCCGCCGCTAGGAACGAGGACTTTCCCAGCAGGCCCCTTGGCGACAGCGCAGGGGTCTCACGGAAATTCCTCATTGACCTCGAAGCCGGTCACGAACGCGCCGAACTCGGCTAGACACTCGCCGTCCTGACGGCCCTTGGCCTGGCACTGGAAGCCACGAACCTCATCCCCCGCAGCAGTGACCACGACCCTGCACGGCGCAACTATGCCCAAACCTTCAACGAGCCGATTGCAAGCCATGACTTCGAGTTCGCCATCAAGATGCTCGCTGACTAGGCCACCGCCTCGCTCAAGGCCGGCGGGCCGCTCCTCCAGCAAAGCCCCCGCCTCAAAGACCCGCACCGGTCCGCCACCCTCACGGGCATCACCAACCACACAGCCCACCGGCTCGGCCAGCCCACGTCGCCCTGGACCCGACGCATCAAACCCCTCGACACGGCTTGGATGCCGGCCGAGTCCTACCGACACGTCCCCGAAGCCATGAAGCAACTCACCATCTCCGAAACACCGGAAGAACTCGCCGCCATGAACGCCTTCATCCGCGAACGCAGCCTGGCCACCGCATGAGCGGAGGAGAACTCACCGCCGCACAAATCCACGCCTCCTGGCGGACAGGGGCATTACACACAAACACGAGCAGTTAGCGTGCAGGATCCGCCGCTAGTGAGTCAAGTTGCCGGGCGGCGAGCAGGGATAGGTCAAGAATCTGCCTGGCGGCTTAAAGTTGGGCGGCAGGCAGGGCACCAGACCAGTCGAAGACGTGTATGCGCCTTACAGGACCGCCGTCGTTTACCGAGAAGGCGAATGGCTATGAACCGCTGCACGTAATGCTCCACGAAAATGTCAGACCCGACTTGTAGCGTCCTTCCCATGATTGAGACAGCCGAGAACGGGACCGTAGCGCTCCGCCATAGGTACCGGTACATGCCGGCTCGCACCAAACACCTGAAGCGGTGGGCCAATGCCGCCCGGTTGCCCCCTGGCCATGTTCTCGATTATCAGCAGCGAGGCTGGAACTTGACAGCCAGGCGTTCCTTCCCAGGGCTGTCAGCGAGGGCTGCTGCAATCGTCTGCGACGGATTCGCCGGTAGGCGTAGGGCGATCTCATGAGCGACCCCGTGGCGAAAATGTTCGAGGCACGCGAAGCAATGCAGAACGCCACTTGGCTGCTCTTGCGTCAGGAAAAGTGGGCTCCCATTATCTTGGCAACGCTGTCCTCGGTGTTCGACCGGGGGCAGCATCAGATGCCGTCCGAGGATTTTCACGCCCGGGTCGCCAGAACGTTTGACGTCATGCGCGAACAAATGGATGACTTCCCGGTCGGGCCCGATGATCCAAGAGATGTCCGAGACCAGTGCAAGGCGTGGGTTGATAGGGGTTGGCTGCTCCGACATTCGGAAGGCGGCGGTGAGGTCTACAGGCTCTCGGCCGAAGCCCGGGAGGCTATCCGCATTGTGCAGTCGCTTACCAGCCCCCGGGCGGCTATGAGCGAGTCCCAGGTTAGGGTTGTCCTCGACCGAGCGCAGCGACTCGCCCTGAAGGCGACTTCTGATCCCAAGGAGCGAATGCGAAGCCTCCGGGACAAGATCGAACGCCTCGAACACGACCTGGCGCGCGACCGTGACGAGCTGGCCCGTTTGGAGGCAGGTGATCCAGTCGACCTCGCGGACGAAGAGGACATCCATAATGAATTCCTCCTCCTGCGGGATGATATCGACCGGATCCCCAGTGACCTAAGGCGTGTCGAGGAGTCATTTAGCGGACTCGCGCAAGGGCTGATTGGCGCGTTCGTCTCCGAGAGCAGGCCCCACGGCGAGGTTGTCGCCGTGTACCTGGAGAAGGCCCAGGACCTCTCCCAAGCCGACCGGTATGGCAGAGGTTTCCAGCAGGCCAAGCGACTGCTCACAGACCCGCTGGCCCGCCGCCAACTGCAAGGGCACGTCGACACGATCCTGGCACATCCGTTCGCGGAGAAGCACCTCTCACCACGTGCCCGGGCTGATCTGCGGGGTACTGTCCACATGGTAGGCGACAGTGTGTCCGCTGTGATCCAACAGCGGCGGGCCATGACCAAGCGCCTGACAACCTTCATCCTCGCCAACGACGCCTTGCGCGAAAGGGAATTGGACGACGCCCTGCGGTCTGCCCGAGCACGACTGCGGGACTGGGCAGCTGAACATGGGCCCCGGTCCACGCTCCGACTTCCAGTCGGACACTATGCCGACTACGCCGGAGCTCCCGATGGGCCAGTGACCTCCAAGGGCGAGCTCGGAATCGCCTCGATCGCAGTTCTACGCGAGAAGCCCCTCCAACGGCGTATCCCCACGCCATTGAAGCCGCTCGCGCAGTCCGGTGGTACCGGATCGGGGACCTTCTCAGCAGAGGAACTTCGGGCCATGGGCGGACCGTTCTACGACGAACTCGCTGACGCCGTCACGATAGCCACCGACCGTGGCGGAGTCGCCGCCGCGGCCGCCCTGTTCAACAGCCTGCCTGACCACCTGCGCCGCCCGGTCGACATGCTTGGCCTCCTGACCCTCGCTACCGAACAGGGAGCTCTCCACCCGGATCTTCCACTTGAGGAGTATCACGCGATCCGCCCCGATGGTTCCACAGCAACGTTCGTCGGCCCTGCGCTGACGTTCGTTTCCCGTCCCACAGCGAATGAGGAGCTCATCCGGCCATGACTGACTCGCGCCAACGCAACGCCCTCGGCGTCGATCACGACGCGCTGGCGGAGGGCTTCGGCCCTGACGACATTGAGATCGATGACAACACGGACACCGTGCTGTTCGACGGCGACACCGGCTCCCTTCCCCTAATCGGAAGAAAGGCACTGGTGCTGCTGATGAAGCGCACCCACGTAACCTCCGTCACACACCCCCGCGAGTGGCAGGCCGTTCTCGATCACATAGACGGCATCAGGTCCCGCCTCAACGACATGTTTCTCGAACTAGTGATTGACAGGGCCAATGAGGTCGCCTATAAACGCCAGGCAGGACAAGACCTCGGCAGCACATTTTCCACCCTTCTGGCCAACCGCGCCTATGTACGGGACGAGGTCGCTCTCCTGCTCCACCTCAGGGACGTCCACCACCGCGCGATGCGGGAGGCAGAAGAAGCCGCATACGTGGAACGCACGGACCTCATTGAATCCCTGCGTTATGTGCGCCCTGCCGACACCAGAGACCACGTTCGTGCGGACAAGGCCGCCGAGCGCGCTATTGACCGCCTTACCGAAGACAGATTCCTGCTCAGAACCGACGACCCGGACCGCCTCCGAATCTCCCCAGTAATCAAAACCCTGCTGACAGTGGAACGGCTACAAGCCTTCACTGACGCCATGCAAACCGCCGATCCCTCCGACCCGAATGATGGCGGAGCCGAAACCGAGGAGGACGAATGATCAACATCGACGCCAAGTTCAGCGAGACAGCCCTGGGCTCAATACCTGCCGGGGACGCCGAGGCCACCCAGCCACTGGAAGCTGCGCTGTTACCTCCGATCGACGAACGAAACCAGGCGTGGCATGCCGAACGCATGGTGCTTTGCAACTGGGGTGGTTTCGACGGCGTCCATGAATTTCCCCTCGATCCCGAATCGACATTGTTCTCAGGTGCTACCGGGGCCGGAAAATCTACGATCCTGGACACCTACACGTGCTTGATGCACCCCAACAAGCCGCTGAACTCGGCATCTAACGAAGCCGGGGCCAAGACACGTGGAGAGGGCATCCGCACACCCCTAACCTATGTACGCGGCGTATACGACCACGCTGAGCGGGCAGACGGCACAATGGAGCCCCTTTTGCTCCGCGGTGGGGACCAAGACACCTGGTCCGCCATCGCCTTGGTGTTCGCATCCACGACCGGTGCCCGCCTCACGCTTCTGCGGTTGTTCTACGCCCCTCGCGAAGCCACCAGGGTAGGCGACATGCAGGCGCGGTTCGCGGTCTACCCCGGGGGCCTACGCGCCCGGCACATCATCGATCAGTTGGAACCTCTTGCGGCGAAGTCATTCCGCAAGGACCTTACGGAGAAGGCCATTCCCGGACTTCGGATGCTCACACCGGGCGACTACACCGACCACGCGCAGCGGAATCTCAATATCGGCCCACATCAGGAAGGTGGGGCCAAGGCGCTGAGGCTGCTCTATGACCTTCAGGCAGGCGCGCCGGTTACCAGCGTCGACGCACTGTTCAAGCAGCTGGTCTTGGAACGGCCGAGCACGTTCGCTGTCGCCGACGCCGTCATCGCGTCCTTCGACCACCTCGCGGAGATGCACCAGGAAATGCGCGAGAAGGAAGAACAGGCCACCATTCTGGCCGACATCGAAGGACACCATGCGGCCCTCCGCTCCGCGGAAGCCGAAATCGAGCGGATCGACACGCTCCGACTACGGGACCCCGACAAATCACCCTTCGTGCTTTGGGCCGAAACCCGCAAAGACGCTCTGTTCGACGCAGAGATCCGGAAGGTAAAGGAGGCCCAGCGTGTGGCCGAGGAGGAGAAGACACGCTGGGATCAAAGAACGCGGGTCATCGACGCCGAAGCCAAGGACACACGACGTCAGTGGGCCGCCCTCGGTGGAGAAAAGATTGACACGGTAGACGCCACACTTGACCGCCTCACCCACAGCATCGGTCAGGTGCGCAGCACACGAACGGCCTACGAGCACGCCACTCGGGAAGTTGGAACCCCGGTGCCGGGAACAATCGAAGAATACAACATGGCTCAGGCTCAGGCCGCGGAATTTCTTGCGGGCTATGCAGACGAAGAACGCCGGCTGAGCGAGAACACCCGAAAGAAGACCTTCGAGCACGGGCAACTGAAGGAACGGCGCGACACGGCACTGAAGGAAGAGAAGGAGTTCTCCGACCGGGCGGGCAACATCGAAGGGAGGCGGCATCTTCTCCGGGTCGAATTCGCCAATCGCGCGGGCCTCAGCGTCGAGGAATTGCCGTTCGCTGGTGAACTCATCGATATGAACGACGAATTCGAGGACTGGCGGACGGCCGCCGACGCTGTCCTCGGAGGGTTCGCGAACACCTTGCTGGTCGATGAGCGGCATCGGCACGGCCTCAAGAGGGCCATCGATGAGGTCAAGGCCCCCATCCGCATTGAATACCGCGGCGTCGAAGCCGGGCTCACCCCCTGCCCTGCCGCTGATGCGACTACTCTGGCAGGCCGGCTCACGGTGAAGCCTGGCAGCGCCTTCGAAGGTTGGCTGTACCAACACCTGAAACGGGACTTCGCCTACGAGTGTGTAGAAACTGCCGATGTACTCGGCGACGACCTCGCACCCCGGGTTACTCGCACGGGACAGACCCAGCGAGGACAGCGGGGTGCCCACGGTGGTCACGGCCGACGCAACATCGGATTCTCCAATAAAGCCCGCCGCGCCGAACTGCGCGACGAGATCGAACGGCTCAACCCCAAGATCGAAGCCCTCGAAACAGAGCTGGACGCG
This sequence comes from Arthrobacter celericrescens, assembly GCF_003614925.1. Lineage (GTDB taxonomy): Bacteria > Actinomycetota > Actinomycetes > Actinomycetales > Micrococcaceae > Arthrobacter > Arthrobacter celericrescens. Next base: position 7,028 of record NZ_QYLP01000018.1, on the reverse strand, counting down.
CTCGACGCTGAGAAACTTCGGCTGGTGCGCAAGCACAGCGGCTCCGAGCACATACGCCGCACGAAATGGGTCGACGTCGATATCGTCGGTATTCAGAAGGAGATCGACACGCACAACGAGGCCAAAGCACGTCTCCTTGCCTCGCAGGATCAGTTGCACGCCCTCGGCGAGCGGCTTGACGAGCTAGAAACCGCCCGCAACAAGGCACAAGAGAACGCATGGGAGCAGAAACGGGCCATCGAAGGGTGCGTCAAGCAACGTGGAGACCTCGACGAGGCCGCCGACACGCTCCGATCACACCTGTGGATGCTGCAGGACGACGACGCCATCGTCCTCACCGCCGACCAAGAGACATTTCTCGACGACGCCTTGACGAAGAGCACTTGGGACGGATCGTTGGAAACGTTCGACAACTACACCAGCGTCCGCACCGACCGATTGGGACACCTCGCCAGGGACCTTGCACACAGCCAGGCCACTGCCGAAACCAAGTTGGAGGCCGCCACCCTCGGCCTCACGAGCGCCTTCTCCGCCTTCCAGCGGGGGTGGTACGAGCCAAACCGCGGAACCGGCCTGGCCTCCTATGAAGAGTACCTCGCGATCCTCACAGACCTTCGCGTGCAAGTGCTCAGTGGCCAGCGGCAGGACTGGGCACGGCAGGTCGTCGAGTGGGGCGGAGAGGACCTCATGACTCTGCACAATGCCTATGACAAAACCCACCACGAGATCACCGAGAGACTGCACCCGATCAAGCGCATACTTGCCCAGATCCCGTTCGGCCGCGGCACAACCCTGGACATCAACAGCGCTGCTCGAACACCACCAACGGTAGTGTCCTTCAAGAACAGCATTCGCGCTCTCGCCAGCGGTTCCATGGATCCCCGCTTGGATATCGATGAGATCGAAGCCAAATTCGAGGCCATCCGAACAGCAATCGCACGTGTCCGCCAAGACAGCGACGAGCGCAACCTGTTGCTCGACATCCGCAGACACCTAAACGTCACCGCCAGCGAAGTGGACAGCCACGGCACCAGGGGTCCGGTCTACGACAACCTCCTCGGCAAGTCCGGCGGTGAGACCCAAACCCTGACCGCCTTCATCGTCGGCGCGGCCCTCCGATACCACCTCGGCGACGAGGACCGTGACCGGCCACGGTTCACCCCGGTCGTCCTCGACGAAGCCTTTATCAAAGCCGACGTACGGCACGCTGCGCGGGCAGTCGATGCCTGGCGACGCCTCGGCTTCCAACTTATTATCGGCGCACCCGAAGGCCAATTCAGCGCTCTCGAACGAGCTATGGCCCTAGTCATCGGAGTCACCAAAGACGCCTCCGAGTACTCCTACGCCATTCCCCTGCCCCGGAAGACCGAGAACGAGACCAAATGAAATCCATCGACACGATCGTCGCCACCATTCGCAAACACCTCGACGATGGCTGGCACACCGACGTCGCCGATAACTTCTCCGGCCAGTGGCCGAAACGATACACGCTGGGCAGGCCAACCAGCGCCAACGCCGCCACCATGACCCGTGACCTGCGTGCCTGGTCCTACTCCTGGTACGACTGGGCGGGCCGGATGCAATTGGAGTTGGTGGACGAGCCTCGGAGGATCGACGGCCGATCAGAGCGGCTGCCTGCTCATGTCACGATTCCTGACATTGACACGGCCGCCCGTGTTGCGGGCCATCCATGGCCATCCAGGATTCAGCGCGCCCGAGCACGTCTTGAATACCTCCGATCATCCTTCCCCACCGCAACGAACCCGAAGGTTCTTCGCCAGGCCGAGGCACTCGATGATGTTGACTTTCACCTTGCGTGCGCCGCGGCCCGCTGGTTCGCCGAGCACGACCCGGTCGAGTGGAAACACCTGACCCCGCGTCAGGTCCCAGTCGAAGGCCTGCACGGCAAATGGCTCAACAGCCACCAGCCTTTAGTGAAGGCACTCGCCATGCTGGAAGAGCTCGTGCTTGAAAAGCGCCCGACGCGCATCAACTTCACCTACCTCGACCCTAAGCACCGGAGGTTAGGCCGTCGACTCCACGACTCCTATACACTCACAGACTGCATCGACCTCCCATACAGGCCGGCGATCGTGGTGATCGTGGAGAACAAAGACACTGCTGTCCTCTTCCCCGAATATCCGGCGGCCGTCGCCGTCGAGGGGAACGGCAGCACTGCACCCGGCGTTCTCCCTACCATCTCCTGGATCACCGAAGCCGACCACATTATCTACTGGGGCGATATGGACGCTAGAGGATATGAAATCGTCAACAGCCTCCGCGCCGCGATTCCCAAAATCCGCACGATCCTAATGGACGGTGACGCCTACCGAGCCTATGAGCCGTACGGCACCAACACCGAGCAAAACGGCACCTCCATTAAGCAACGGCCCCCGAAGCTGCTCAACGACCTCACTTCAGCCGAACGCGACGTCTATGAGAACCTGACCACACCGGGCTGGCCGCTACACCTCCGTGTAGAACAAGAACGCATCCCCTTGAATGTCGCGCTCGCCCATATGGAACGAACCATCAGAAGGTAACCCCAACACCAACGCGGGGCGGCTTCAGACTGGCCAACCAAACGACTCATTGCCCTGGGCATCCGCCCCATCCTGGCCACACTCACTCTGAGCGGGGGGCTCATCCTTGAGTGTTCCACGGATCAGTTCCGGGGCACTGACGTATGCGTTGCGCAACCACGAGCGCATTTCTTCGGCAGCCCGCTCCTCAAGGACGCGACACCCTACAGCCGGCGCCCAGTTGGTTCGTCTACGGTCGCCTCCCGTTGGGCGCGTCAAACGACACAAGAGCTCGATCCCGGTCGATGACCCTCGACGTTGCCGAGGCTTTCGAGTTCTGGAAGCAGCACGGCGTCACGTCGAGAGAACTGCTCCGGTTCTGGATTCAGAACCACTGCCCCACACACCTGTTCGCGGACTATCCCGATGCGGTCCAACTTATCCACGAAACCGGAGTCCGCACGCACCTCAGAGCATTATCCAAATACACAACGCTTCCACACTGGGACCGGAAGCGAGCATTCGAGATGTACCTGGCAGAGCGTTCCAAGAGGCAATTCCCTACGTAACGTGCGAGCAGGGTCCGCACCCCTCTCTTGCCGGTTCAGACAGCACTAACGGACCACCAGATGCTTCGAAATTTCCGCCGCGGAGTCCCGCAGTTCGATCTTGCCAGCGGCGACTCCCACGACGAGCTCGAAGCCCTCGTCAGTCGTGAAGTCATGGCGGTAACCATTGATCCACAACAGCAACACCATGAGCGTCCAGGCCGTGCGCTTGTTGCCGTCGATGAGCGGATGAAAACGGGCGACCGACTCCAGCAACGCAGCGGCCTTCATGGCCAGATCAGCATAGGCCTCAGCACCCATAACCGTCGTCGCAGGCCTGGCCAAGGCCGAAGCCAACAAGCCGACGTCGCGGATATGAAAGCCGTAACGGTCAACAACCTGCAGGGCATCCTCGATGTTCAGGTAAGTGGTCACGCGTCTTCAAGCCGGATGAGCAGTTCAGCGTCGTGACTCATCACAAAGTCCAACCCTTCACTGATTTCCCGACGGCGCGCATGCCGCTGCAAAACCAATTCGGCGCCCTGCAGCAACAGCGCAGACTTGGACGTGTGTTCCTCGGCCGCGAGCTTCTCCAGCCGGCGATCGAGGTCTTCCGGGACACGAAGGTTCATTGCCATGAGTCGATGGTACCAATCCAGTACCTTGTCCGCACCGATGCCCAGCAAGGGCGTATCCGGAACAGGCCGCCATCGTCCACCGGAACGGAAGCCGCATCGCTGAACTTAAGGCGAAGTGATTCCAGTCAATGTCGACAGTCTCGTTGATATCTCGCGTTGATCATGGGTTCAATTCCCGGACCACCAACCTGCACGCACCCGCGAAAAGTGAGCGGCCTCCAAGGCGTCGGGCAATCGCGTCCTGGATCTCTTTCACCGGGGGCAGTTACCAACTGGTGGCCGGTTCCGGCAGGGTCACGGCAGAGAATGGCCGCCTCGGGAGCTAGACAGTATGAAGGGGCCCGGCCCCGGGCTGGAACCCCCGGTTCAAATAGATTCGTGGGTTGCCGTGCGGACCGTGGTTTACGCGGTAGAGCCACATTTGAAGGTGTGGAGGTTCCAGCTAAGGCCGAGGATACAAGATCCGCGGGTGGTTGGGCAGACCGTTTTATCGTCCCGGCTTCCGTCCTGCCGACACGTCCATTGTCGCCGGGACAGGCCGGGCCGCCGGCAGGAGCGCGTTGCCGCGGCGTGGTGGCGGAGGCGGCGCCCCGGCCTCTTGCCCGGCGCTGATGTCCTTTATCGGCAGGGCCCAGAACGGTCTGCAGGTGCCCCTGCCACGCTGGGTTTGTCCATCATCGTCCGGTGGCCCAGGAGCCACCGTCGGCTAAGAAGGTCCTGTCATGTTCGAGAGAACAAGTATCGGTTTGGACGTGCATGCCCGTTCTGTCGTCGGGTGCGCAATTGACGGGGATACGGGGGAGGTGTTCAGGCGGCGGCTGACCCCGGACTTTGTGGAGGTCCTCGCCTGGATCCTGTCGCTGCCGGGCCCGGTGCAAGCCGTCTACGAGGCCGGGCCGACGGGCTTTGGCCTCGCCCGGTTTCTGCTGGCGTCCGGTGTTCCCTGTGTCGTCGCGGCCCCGTCGAAGCTGCAGCGGCCCTCGGGGGACCGGGTCAAGACCGATGCCAACGATGCCCCTGCATCTGGCTCGGCTGCTGCGCCTGGGCGAAGTCACCGTTGTTGTCATTCCCACAGTGGAGCAGGAAGCCGCCCGGGACCTGGTCCGCGCCCGGGAGGATGCCCGAGGTGACCTGATGAGCGCCCGCCACCGCATCTCCAAACTGCTCCTGCGCCAAGGCATCATCTACACGGGCGGGAAAGCGTGGACCCTGCAGCACGGGGCTTGGCTGGACCGGCAGAAGTTCGATTCCGCACCGCTGCAGCTGGCCTATGACTCCTGCCTGGGTGCGATGACGGCGGTCCTGGACAGCCGGGACCGCCTCGACCGGGCGATCGCGGAACTGGCCTATAGCAGCCAGTACACCCCCGTTGTCAGGAATCTCGAGTGCCTGCGCGGGATCTCCACGCTGACCGCATTTGGCCTGGCCGTGGAAATCGGGGACTGGGGGCGCTTCACGGGCCGGACCATCGGCGCCTACCTGGGTCTGGTTCCGTCCGAGCATTCCTCGGGCCAGTCGCGGTCCCAGGGCCCGATCACCAAAACAGGCAACGGCCACGCCCGCAGGCTGCTGGTCGAGGCCGCTTGGCACCACCGCCAACCCTATCCGCGCCCGTCCAGCCTCATGCGGCAACGATGGGCGCGGGCGTCTTCCGGCGCCCAGGCCCGAGGGGACGCCGGGAACCGGCGGCTTCACGAGCGGTGGTTGGTCTATCTGGAACACAGGAAACGCCCCGTGATCGCAAACGTTGCGATCGCCCGCGAACTCGCCGGCTGGTGCTGGTCGCTGGCGACCCTGCCCGCCGACCCCGGCCAGAACAACGCAGTCCCGGGCGGATAACACGTGCCGGCATGCTCCGACGGAAGTGTTCGTTGCAGCGCGTGGAGTAAACCCGCGCCGGCTCTATGAGCAGCCAACTACCGGCCACGCTCGACTCTAGACCAGCGGTAATCTCCAGCCGAACACGTCGTCCCGCGGTAACCAACCCGCGCATATCAGAGTGACCGCGCCGTCGCCAATGACACGCTGGACACTTCCAGGCAGACATGCCGGCCCACAAGGGATGAGCACCAGGACAAGCCAGCCCCGGCCTCATCAAACGAAGCGGCCCCAGCCAAACCGGCCGGGACCGCTTCCCCACGCACTGTTGACAATCACGCGTACATATCAGAGCCCGAGGCGGCCATCCTCTATTCAGCCTATTGGTCAGGCAGTGGTTTCGGCGTGTCCTTTATGGAAGCGCCCGAAACGAAGAAGGTAGCCGTAGGTACCTGCGAAGGTGATTAGGCCAAGTACCGGTCCTGCCCAAAGCGCTATTGGCGTGCCGTGGATGAGGACCGCAGCGCCACCGAAGACGGCACCTAGAATGCCAACTCCGGGGCTGGCCGAAGCAAAGCTTCCTTGGATTTCGCGGCTGATCTGCCGGTAGTGGATGCTTTGCATGACAGCGAACAGAAGGAATGCGGCAACCATGATCACCGACCATGGTGGGTCGGTCATCGCCACCACGCTGATTGTCACGCCGAACAAAGCGGACAATGGCAACCAGTAGCTTCGTGCGGTCGGACTAGTCGTTGTACTCATTAGCAACCTCGATTGAAATCGATCACGGAACCTGCGATGGCCATGGCAGCGGAGCATCCTAGCGCGGCCATAGGACCAAAGAAGCCCATACCGCCGCAGAATGCAGCGTTCGTGCCCCACCAAGCCCAGAGGGCGGCCCAGGCCGACGGACACTGCGGGAACATCGGCGTCATGGACATGGACCCCTTGCTTCCGCCGATCATGGCTGTCTTCGCCTTAGTGATCTTCGCGATTTTGGCGCCGTTAGGCCCATCTTCCACGCTCAGCTTCAGGTATCCAATGTCTGTGAGCTCGATCAGAGCTTCAAGCACATCGGTTGGCATGGAAGCTGCCAGGAATTGCTGCTGCATCTGGCCATCGAAACGGCTGTCCGAGGACAGGAATTTGGTGAGCGCCCTAGATTCCTTTATAAGGCTGAGCCGATTGGCATACCCGGAGGGGTCTGTCTCCCGAGCTTTCTCCAGCCGGCTCATTGCTTCGGCAGTCTGAGCCTGCGTGGGCTGGAGGATGGATACCCCGGATGCAGCGCCCGCAACCGTCCTCGGCCCAGCAGCGCTTGCTGGCCCAACCGATGCCAGGAAGATCCCCAGTACCGACAGGAGTGCAATGACGACCTTGCAGAATTGTTTCCAAGGGTGTGCTGCGTAAATCAGAGGGTGTTTCATTGAGTGTGTAAGGGTCCGGTCTCTAACTAGGGTGTGACCTGCGGTTTCATCCTTGGAAGGACGGGCCCTTTG
>NZ_QYLP01000015.1 GCF_003614925.1 Arthrobacter celericrescens | reverse complement strand
GTAGGCCTGGCCGGATTCGAAGCCGGCGTCGACCAGTTCCTTCCAGATTTCCGGGAGCTGTTCGAGCCGGGCGCCGAACATGTCGATGCGCTGCCCGCCGGTGATCTTCGTGTACAGGCCATACTTCTTGGCCACCGCCGCAATCACGGCCAATCCGTCCGGCGTGATCTCACCGCCCGCAATCCGGGGAACCACCGAATACGTGCCGTCCTTCTGCATGTTGGCCAGGGCGCGGTCGTTGGTGTCCTGCAGCGTTCCCCGCCCCGCATCCAGGACATACGCCGAATGCTGCGAAGCGAGGATCGATGCGATGGTGGGTTTGCAGATGTCGCAGCCTGCGCCGGTGCCGTAGCGGGCCATGATGTCTTCGAAGGAGGTCAGTTCCAGGATGCGGATGGTTTCGAAGAGTTCCTGGCGGGAGAGGCTGATGTGTTCGCACAGGGCCTTGGAGACCTCGACGCCGGACTTGGTCAGTTCGGTTTCGAGGAGTTTCTTGAGCATGGGCACGCAGGAGCCGCACTGGGTGCCGGCCCGGGAGCAGCTCTTGAGTTCGGCCAGGTCCTGGACCGGGGCGTTGCCCTCGCAGCTGCCGCAGCCGTTGATGGCGTCGCGGATGTTGCCGGCGGCGACGTTGTTGCAGGAGCACAGGATCGCGTCGTCCGGCAGTTCGGTTTCGGGGGCTTCGCCGCCGCCGGCGGCGGAGAGGAAGGCGCCGGGTTCTGCCGGGAGTTCGCGGCCCAGGAGGGGGCGCAGGCTCATGTAGGGGGTGGCGTCGCCGACGAAGATGCCGCCGAGCAGGGTCTTGGCGTCGTCGGTGGTGACGATTTTCTGGTAGACGCCGCGGGCGGGGTCGGCGTAGACGATTTCCAGGGCGTGCTCGGTCTTGGCGAAGGCGTCGCCGAAGCTGGCCACGTCCACGCCGGAGAGCTTGAGCTTGGTGGCGGTGTCAAAGCCCGGGAAGGTCGCCGCCCCGCCGTGCAGGCGGTCCGCGACGATCTCGGCCATCGTGTTCGCAGGAGCCACCAAGCCCAGGCACATCCCGCCGAAGTTCGCCACCTCACCGATCGCGTAAATGCCGGGAATCTCGGTCTCGCAGGCCTCGTCGATGACCACACCGCCGCGGGGACCCAGTGAGAACAGCTGCTCCTCGCCGTCGGCCGCCCGGAACAGCTCGTCGCGCGGACGCACGCCGATGGCGACAATCACCATATCCGCTGCGATGGTCCGGCCATCGGCCATCAGGACGCCGGTGACCTGGCCGTCGTCGTCGGACAGGACCTCGGAGGGGAACACTCCGCCGTGGATCTCGAATCCCTTTTCCTTGATGAGGCGGCCGAGCGCCTGGCCGGCCCCTTCATCGAGCTGCGTGGCCATCAGCCAGTTGGCGCCGTCGATCACCACGGGGGTGGCGCCCAACTGCTCGGTGCCGGCCGCGGCCTCCAAGCCCAGCAGGCCGCCGCCGATGGTCACCGCGGTGACCTCGCGGCCGAGCTTTTCGCGCAGCGCCGCAATCGCGGCGTTGATGGCCCACACGTCTTCGAGGGTCCGGTAGACATGGGTGTGCTCGGCGCCGGGGATGGGCAGGCGGGCTGCGTTCGATCCCGTAGCAATCACCAGGGCATCGTAGTCATAGTTGTTGCCGGCCGCAGTTTCCACGGTCCTGGACCCCGGGTTGATCTTCACCACGCGTTCGCCGGTGCGCAGGTCCAGTGCCTCTTGATCCCACATGGCGGCGTCGCCCAGGGTGAGGTCATGGTCCATGTCGGTGAGGGCCTTGCTCAGCGCCACACGGTCGTAAGGCAGGTGGGCCTCTTCGGTGAGCACCGTGAGCTGCCATCCCTCGAGGCCGCGCGTATGCATGGCATCCGCGAAGCGGTGGGCAGCGGGTCCGCCGCCGACAACGACAATCCGGCGCGGGGCATTGGGGCTGGTGGTGTGTGCGTTCATCGGCACCCTTTCACATGCGCCGCAGAACGTCCTCTACGACTCCTTCCAGCAGCATATGGACGGGCAGTTTCGCGACAGTTTCCCGATTGTTTCGGGGGCTTAACTTTCGCATCACCACGGCTTTCACGCCGCTGTGAGTACTCCTTTACGGGGCCGACACACAGGCCGCATCCGGCCGAAACATCCCGCACCTAGCGTTGTTGTCTGGCTGCACACTGCCTGTCCGGTGGCGGCATCGGAGCCGCCGCCCGGCGGGCCAAGCGATAGGGGTTGAACCATGGCCATTGGTCTTGAAAGCATCGAACGTCCGGTTGAAGAGCAGGCCGGCGCGTGGCACCGCGTCTGCGCCGTCGAGGAGTTGGAATTCGCCTGGGGCGAGGCCGCGCTGGTGGACGGCAGGCAGCTCGCGCTGTTCCGCCTGGAGTCCGGTGAGGTCTATGCCGTGACCCAGCAGGACCCCGCCACGCTGTCCAACGTCATGGCCCGCGGCATCACCGGCTCCCGTGGCGGACGTCCCACCATCGCCTCGCCGCTGCACAAGGAGGTCTACGACCTGCAGACCGGCGAATGCTTCACCACCCCGGGACTTCGCTTGGACTGCTTTGCCACGCGGATCGTGGACGGCTTCCTCGAAGTGGCGGTCTAAGCCTTCCACAGGCATCCTTCCACAGCCTAAAGGGCACCGCCGGAACTGCTCCGGTGGTGCCCTTTTGGCTCTGCGGTGTCAGCCGTTGATGGGCTTAGCCGTTGATGACCTGGGGGATGCCGAGGGCTTTGAGGCCTTCGGTGCCGAATTCGAGGCCGTAGCCGGATTGTTTGGCGCCGCCGAAGGGGACGCGGGGGTCCACGGCGCCGTGTTTGTTGATCCAGACGGTTCCGGCCTGGAGGCGGGCGGCGACGTCGCGGGCGGCGGCGGGGTCGGTGGACCAGACGGAGGCGCCGAGTCCGACGTCGAGCGCGTTGGCCATCTGGACGGCGTCGTCCACGGTGCTGTAGCGGATGATGGGCAGGGCGGGGCCGAATTGTTCTTCGGTGACGAGGGGGTTGTCGTTGTCGATGTCGGCGATCAGGGTGGCGGGGTAGAAGTAGCCCGGCTGTTCCGGGTCGGGGTTGCCGCCGGTGAGGATCCGGGCGCCGGAGTCGCGGGCTGCTTCGACCAGGGTGGCGACGACGTCGTACTGGGCTTTGTTCTGCAGGGGTCCGAGGACGTTGTTTTCGTCCAGGCCGATACCCATGGGCATGGCCTTGGCGACGGCGGTGAGCTCGGTGCAGACGGCGTCGTAGATGCTGTCGTGCACATAGAGGCGCTTCAGGGCGGCGCAGGTCTGGCCGGTGTTGATGAAGGCGCCCCAGAAGAGGTCCTGGGCGATGGACTGGGGGTTGGCGTCGGGCAGGACGATGCCGGCGTCGTTGCCGCCGAGTTCGAGGGTGAGGCGTTTGACGGTGTCGGCGGAGGAGCGGATGATTTCGCGGCCGGCGGCGGTGGAGCCGGTGAACATGACCTTGCCGATCGCGGGGTGTTCGGCCAGGCGGGCGCCGACGTGCCGGTCGCCGGCGACCACGTGCAGGATGCCTTCAGGCAGTTCCTCGTTGAGGACCTTGATCAGGGCCAGGACGGACAGGGGCGTCATCTTGGAGGGTTTGACGACGGCGGTGTTGCCCATGCGCAGGGCGGGGGCGATCTGCCAGATGGTGATCATCATGGGCCAGTTCCAGGGGCCGATGGCGCCGACGACGCCGATGGGCCGGTAGTGCAGTTCGGCGCGGGTTGTCCCGTCGTCCACTACCGTCTCGGGCTCCAAAACGGTGGTGGCGGCGGTGCGCAGCCAGGCGGCGCAGGCGCCGACTTCGAAGCGGGCGTTGGGTCCGTTCAGGGGCTTGCCCTGTTCGCGGGAGAGCAACTGGGCGAGTTCTTCGGCGTTGCGTTCGACGGCGTCGGCTGCCCTGAGCAGCGCGGCGGAGCGGGCGTCGTGGCCGGCCGCGGCCCAGGCCGGCTGGGCTTCGGCGGCGGACGCGATGGCCTGTTCGAGGTCCTCGAGGGTGTGGACCGGGGCCTGGCCGACGACGGCGCCGGTCGCAGGATCCAGGATCGTCCGGGTGTTCTGGCCCGCAACCGGGGCAATCGAGGCCAGCAAGGCGTCGTAGCTTTCCAAGGTGTCACTCCACTCTGAGTAGTTGGTGTCCGCCGGCGGCCTGGCCGCAGGCGGTGTGTTGAGTCTGCCTGCCCCGCGGTGGGGCGGCTTGTCTATCCGGGAAGGGCAGTTGTTGGCGGGTGAACAAAGTCCGCAGCGGAGCAGGTCCACCGCTGAACAGGTCCACCGCCAACAGCTCAGGCGGCCATGAGGAGCATGGCCCCGAGGGCCCCCGCCGAGGAGAACGCCTCGACGGGGTGGACCAGCCGGCGGGACCGCAGCCCCCGCATGGCCAGCAGCACCGAATAGCCCGCGACGGCGGCGGCGAGCGCGGCGGCCAGGAAAGGCGTGAACCCGCCTCCGCCCTGATGCGCGTGGGCACTGTGGAGTGCGCTCCCCGCCACCGGCTGGAGGCCGGTGACGAGGAGTGCGAACATCCCCAGGACGGAGAGGGCCCGGTGCAGTTCCATGCCGCTGCGGTGTTCCCGGCGCAGCAGGACCAGCGGTAAGGGTGCCGCCAGCAGCAGGAGCAGCGCCCACACCACTCCGGGGAGCAGGCCCGGGCCGGCGGTGGTGTCCGCCATCGCGGCCAGCATCACGGCCATCGGCCCCCACTGGCCGAAATTCCCCAGGACGCCGCACCGCAGAACACCGCCCCGCCGTCTTCCTTCGCGCAGGGGGCACAGGACGCCGACCGCGCAGCAAGCCAGCATCACAGCGGTGAGCACCGTGTACATGGGATCTCCTGCGGTTCCGGGCCGGCTCAGCGCCCGCTGTGGCAGTGGCCGCCGGCAGGCTTCGACGCCGGAACGTCCAACACCGGGCTGCGGTCGAAGAACCCATCGGGACGCAGCTTGAAGCCCACCGTGTCCACCGGCATGATCGGCCAGTCTTCGGGGCGCGGGAAGTGGGTCAGGCCGAAGGTGTGCCACACCACGATGTCCTGCCCATCGATGTCCCGGTCCCGGGCGATGTAGGACGGCAGGCCCGCCCCGCCGGAGTGCTGGTTGACGAAGTCGCCGGTGGGGTAGAGCTCGTCCTCGGCGTAACGGGTCACCCAGAGGTCCTTTGTGGCGAAGGCTGCGCGACGGGCGATCGAGGAACCGGGGTCGGCCAGCAGGGTGGGCTGGTTTTCGCTGTGCAGCTTGTACCCCACGGCTTCGCCCAGCCGGTTCCTGGATTCAGGGTTGGAGATGATCCAGGTGCGGCCGTTGCGTGCGTCGCCTTCACGGACGCCCTCGGATTCCTTGGTGAGCACTGTGCGTTTGCGGGAGAACGCGTTGCCGCGTTCGTTGCCCGGTCCCATGGCCTGCCGGACCACGTCTTCCTCCTCCACACGGTTGCTGAAGCCGTCGACGGCGAAGTCCAGCCGGGCGCTGAAGAGGTGCTGGTGGTAGGGGGCGCCGAGGCCCGGTGCCAGTTGGGAGATGTTGTCCGATCCGCCTTCCGGGAAGGCGCTGGTGAAGACGACGCCGGTGGCCTTCGCTTCGAATTCGATGGTGCCGTCCAGGTAGAGGTACCAGTAGAAGCCGTAGTCGTAGTTGCCGATGGTGGTGAAGAAGCTGACCACCAGGCGGCGGTTGCGGCGGGTGTAGTTGACGCCGCTCCACAAGTCGCTGTGCTTGGACAGGATGCTCCAGTCCTCTTCGTGGATGCAGACGCCGTTGCGGATTTCGCGCGGGTTGCCGAAGGAGTCGCTGACCACGGGGCTCAGGTAGGTGATTTCGCCGAGGCAGTCGCAGCCCAATTCCAGCGAGTTCGCGTACTGGCCCACCAGGTACTCGCCGGTGTCGAAGTAGTTCTGCCAGGAGCGCACGGGGGAGGGATCACCGTAGGGGACCACCATTTCGGCGATGGACGCCCGCTTGAGGATGCTGCGGCGGCGGCCGCCGTCGTCGAACGCCACATTGTGCAGCACCACGCCTTCGCGGACGTCGAACCCGACGTCGAGGCTCCACTTCTCCCATTCGAGGTGGTTCCCGCCCCGGATGCTGAAGCTGGGGCCCTCGGGCTGGGTGATGTGGAGGGGCTTCTGGGTGGTGCGCAGCGGGCCGGTCAGTTCCGGGTCGGTGTAGTTGCCGTGCTCTGAGGGGATCGGCATCGCGCCGAAGTCCAGCACCTGGGTGACTTCCTTGTTGACCACGTCAACGTAGGCCACCAGTCCGTCCACGGGGCGCGCCCAGGCGTTGTCTTCGGGGAACTCCTGGACGAACGCCAGCCCGCGCAGGATGCGGCGGCCCTTCTCCTCGGGGTACTCGAAGACGCCGGCGGACAGGGGCGCGACCCGCACCTTGGCGACGTCGAGGTTCCGCGCGGCGAGGGCCTTGAGCCAGCGTTCGTCCTGGGCCAGCACGGCTTCGACCAGTTCGAACTCTTCCTCGATGACGGGGAGTTCGCCGGCGACTGCGGTGTCCAGTTCGGCGTTGCGGACGATCCCGCCGCGCCTGGTGTCCGCGGTATCCAGGGAGACGACGACGTCGCGCGCAGTCCCGGTGGCCACGTTGTGCAGGAAGACCCGGAAGCGGCGGTCCGCCGCCTCTGCTGCGTGATCCGCGGTGTTGCGTGGTGGATCGAGGAGGCCGAGGTAGGCCACCCGGGCGGATTCGTCGAACAGCCCGGCGTCGGCGAGGACGGCCTTGACGGCGGTGATCTCGCCGGCGGTGACGGGGGAGTAGGCGGTGGTTGCGGCGGTTTCGGGAATGGTGGATGCGCTCATGGATAAGCCCCTTGGGAACGGCGGTTTATTTTCTATGTGCGTAGACAATAGCAGTGTGTAAGCTGAGTCACAACGGTTGTAGAAAAAAGATTCGGGGGGCTGCGTGCCGAAAATCGTCGATCATGACAAGCGCCGCGTGGAGCTGGTTGAGGCCACCTGGCGGATCATTGCCAGGCGGGGGATCGAGGGCGCCACGATGCGCGAGATCGCCACGGAAGCCGGCTTCGCCAACGGTGCGCTCAAACCCTATTTCCCCACCAAGGACGACCTCCTCTCCTTTGCCTTCGCCCACGTTTTCAACCAGACGAATGCACGGATCGGAACCGTGTCAGGCGGCCTGAAAGGCCTCGCCGCGCTGCGCAGCTTCTGCCATGAGATCCTTCCGCTCGACGCGGAGCGGCTGAACGAAGCCCGGATCGCAATCGCGTACTGGCAGCGCGCCCTGACCGATCCGGAGAAGGCAGCCCTCCACGACAGGTCCATGGAACAGTGGCGCCGGGAGCTCTTCGGCCGGTTGCGCGAAGCCCGGGACGCCGGCGAACTGAAGGGCGGCCTGGAGGACGACGACGTGGTTGGCGGAATCATGACGTTCGTGCTTGGCGCGCAGATCACGGCGACCCTCTCGCCGTCGCACCACTCCCCGGAGCAACTGCGTTCCCAGCTCGAGTCCTGGGTCACGCTCATGCGCGTTCCGCAGGACGCGGGGGCCGGGGCCCAGGGACGAAGCAAGTAGTACGCGCTATTCCTGCGTAGGGAATTGAGTACACGCCCCGGAATTACGCGAAATGCCGCCCCCGAAAATGGAGTACCTGCCACTCGTGACAGCTTTTGGCGGCTGCGGATTCAATGGAGCGTAGCTGGTCTCAACCGCCGTTCATGACTCTGGGGGTCATACGATGTCTGCTATCTGCAATCCCGTTGTTCCTCTTCCGCGCCGCCTGGTGACGGAGGCAGTGCGATGAGCGCGGGAATGGAATCCGCCGCCATGTTCGCGGGGTCGCTGCCCGGCCTGATCCTGATGACCCTGGGCCAGACGATGGTGGTTGCCTGCCTGTGCTGCGATTTGGTGCGTGCCCTCTCCGTGCCCCGCTCGCACCGCCGCTACCTGGCCAGCACCGTCTTCCGGACCCTGGCCGTGCCGTCCCTCCTCGTCATGGCCGTCAGTGTCCTGGTCGATGTCATCAGGCTGTCCTGGGCCGATCTGGCCTTGGGCGTCTTCGTGATGGTGACGATCATCTTCCGCTTCCACCAGGACAAGGACGAGGACAACTGGTGGAAAGGCAAGGGCAAGAAGCTGGCCGGCTGGGCCCGCCGGCAGTTGGCCCCGCGCGGCGTATTTGCGCCGGCGATGGGCTGAGTCCCTAGGGGTTCCTCAACAGGGTTCCGAAGCCGGGGTTTCCCCGGGTTTAACGCAGGATTTGCGCAGTTTGGCGAGCATTCCCACAGGATGTTCCAAGGACCCGGCAACGCGGTGTTGGGCGTTGCTATGTTGATTGTGAGCTGGTGCTGGGCCAGCCCGAATCCCCCCAAACTCGCTCAGGAGTTATCAAATGTTTTCTCTCATCTCCAACACCGCATCCCGCCTCCGCCGCGATGAAAAAGGCGCCACCGCCGTCGAATACGGCATCATGGTCGCCCTCATCGCCGTCGTCATCATCGTCGCCGTCGGCCTGCTGGGCGGAACCCTCACGGAACTGTTCAACAGCACGGCATGTAGCGTCAAGGGCGGCACCTGGACCGCGTCTGCACCGGCCTCCGGTTCAACGGCGGCGGTTGTCGGCAGCTGCTCGAAGTAGCAGCCAGTCCCGGAACCGTGCGGGTGGGCGGGGCCGCTTCCCCACCCACCTGCACCTTCCAATCAGGCGCCCCCTGCCTCAACTCCCGTTTGAGTCGCATACAACGCTGCAGCACGAAAGGCAGTTCCCTATGTCCAGGAACTCAGAACGCGGCGCCGTGGCAGTCGAATTCGCCCTGCTTGCCCCCGTGCTGGTCCTGCTCCTGCTGGGAATCATGGAATTCGGCAGGGCCTACAACGCACAGGTTTCCCTGTCCAACGCGGCCCGCGAAGGAGTCCGAGTCATGGCGATCTCGAACGACCAAGCTGCGGCCAGGACGGCGGCCAAGAATGCGGCCGTCTCCCTGAATCCGCGGCTCGCGGACGCCAACTTCACCTTCAGCCAGGCGAGCTGCACTTCCGGCGGCCAGATGTCGGTGACCATCAACTACACGCTCACCACCCTTACCGGTATCGCCGGTCCGTTCCCGATGCAAGGCGTAGGAGTCATGGTATGCGCCGGCTAATGCCCCGCGGCGAAGACGGCGAGCGCGGCGGAGTCGCTGTGCTGATCGCACTGGCGCTTGTGGTGCTCCTTGGGTTCGCGGCCTTCGCAGTGGATGCGGGAATGCTGTATTCCGAACGGGCTCAGGTGCAGAACGGCTCCGATGCTGCGGCCCTTGCCGTCGCGCAAAAATGCGCAGCGAACATCGTCGACCCGAACTGCCTGGCGGCCTCCCACCTCGCGGCCGACCTCGTCAACAAGAACGCCGTGGACGGCGCGAGCAACGTCAAGTCGGTCAACCTCGACCTGGTGAACCGCAAGGTGACCGTGACGGGCGGGGCCAAACGGGCCGGCGCATCCCAGGGCGGGGTTTCGCTCTTCTTTGCCAGGGCCCTCGGCTTCGGCACAGCGGACGTCGAGACCACCTCGAAGGTCGAGTGGGGCAGCGCCTACGCCGGCAGGACGGCGTTCCCCCTCGCCTTTTCCGTCTGCCAGGTGCAGGGCTACATCGGGGGAGCCCTGCAACTGCTCCAGGACCACGGAACCGGCGCCAACCCGGGCTGCCTGTACGGTCCTTCGGGAGCGGCCGTGGCCGGCGGGTTCGGCTGGCTCGTCCAGGACCTTGGCGTCTGCGGCGGAACGATCAACCTCGCAGTCAGCGAAGGCGGAAGCGCACCGGGCAACAGTTCGCCCGGCAACTGCGCTGCCACCCTGCAAAAGTGGGCCGACAACATTGCCGCCGGACGCGACGTCATCGTCCTGCTCCCGGTTTTCGACGCCGTGACGGGCACCGGAAGCGGGGCCGTGTACCACCTGAAGTCATTTGCCGCCTTCAAAGTCACGGGGTGGAAGTTCAGCGGCAACAGCACCTTGCCGGACGCCTTCCGCAATTCGAGCCCCGACGTCCCCTCGGCGCTCTCCTGCACCGGAAACTGCCGCGGAATCATCGGCAGCTTCGTCAGGTACGTGTCCCTGGCCGACGGTTACTCGCTGGGCCCGGTGGACGCGTTCGGAGCCACCATTGTGCGCCTCACCAACTAGCCTTTTTCACCCCCAGAAGTTTGAACAGGAGTAGCAAGTGAAGTCCCGCTTGTTGGCCGGATCCGCAGCTGCGCTGCTCGCCGTCATCGGAGTGATCCTCGTCTTCTCATACGCCCAGGCTGCCGACCAGCGTGCGGTGCAGAACCTCACGCCGGTCGACGTCCTGATCGTCAAGGCGGCGGTTCCCGCCGGTACGCCCGTGGAGGCCATGAAGGCCTCGCTGGCCACGCAGCAGTTGCCCGCATCGGCTGTTCCGAAAACGGCGCTGCACACCCTGGGTGACGCCGCCGGCAAGGTGGCCGCGGTGGACCTGATCCCCGGCGAGACGCTCGTCGCCGAGCGGCTGGTCGCCCCGGAGGAGCTCAAGACGCCGGGCAGCGTCACCGTGCCTGCAGGCCTCCAGGAGGTCTCCTTCCAGCTGGAGCCCCAACGGGTTGTCGGGGGCCGCCTGGCCCCCGGTGACCATATCGGCGTGTTCATCTCCCAGACGGGCGGTAAGGACGGGGACAATTCGCAGGCAACCAAGCTGGTCATCCACAAGGTCCTCGTGACGGCGGTCCAGCGCGCGCCGCAGGCTGCGGCCACGCAGCCGACACCGGCCCCGAGCCAGGGTGCGCCCGCTGCGGACCCGGCGGACACCGCCCTTCCGAACGGCCTCCTCCTGCTGACCGTGGCCGTCAACGATGTGGACGCGGCGAAGATCGTGTACGGCAACGAGTTCGCCAAGATCTGGCTCAGCAAGGAGCCGCTGAGCGCGAAAGTCAACGGACCCAGGATCATCGACGGGAAGGAGGTCTTCAAATGAGCCGCTTTGTCCTCATCACCCCGGATGCCGAATTCGACCAGCGGGTGCGCCAGGCCGTGGCGGGCGGGCTGCCCGGAAGCGTGCAGACCTTCTTCACCAACGTCCTGCCAGCCGACCCCTCCGAGCTGTTCGGTGCCCTCAACCAGGAACAGTTCGAAGTGCTGATCCTGGGACCCGAGGTTCCCGTGGAGGAGGCCTTGCGCCTGGCCACGGTCCTCGACGTCCGGGCACCGGAGCTGAGCGTCATCCTCGTCACCGAGCCCGAATCCGGGTTCGTCCTGCAGGCGATGCGATCGGGCATCCGCGACATCATGAGCCCTGCCGCGGACATCGCCCAGATCCGCATCATGCTGGAGCGCGCGTGCCAGTCCTTCGCCAGCCGCCAGCGCACCCTGGAACCGAAGCAGGCCCACACACCCAAGGGCATGGTGATCGGCGTCTTTTCGCCCAAGGGCGGGGTGGGCAAGACCACCATCGCCACGAACATTGCCGTGGGCCTGGGCAAGATCGCCCCGATGAGCGTGGTGATCGTGGACCTGGACCTGCAGTTCGGCGACGTCGCCTCTGGGCTGTACCTCAACCCGGAACACACGGTCACCGACGCCGTCACGCCGTCGGCAAGCCAGGATTCCCTGGTGCTCAAGGCGTTCCTCAGCGTCCACCCGGCCGGCATCTACGCCCTGTGCGCCCCCAAGGACCCGGTGGAGGCTGACGAAATCACGCCGGAACAGGTCAGCCGGCTGCTCGAACAGCTGGCGGAGGAGTTCCAGTACGTGGTGGTGGACACCGCGCCGGGACTGCCCGAAGTTGGCCTTGCCGCGCTCGAACAGTGCACAGACGCCGTGTGGGTCACGGGCATGGACGTCCCAAGCGTCCGCGGTCTCCGCTCCGGCCTGGACATCCTCCGGAAGCTGGACCTGCTGCCGGAAACCCGCCATGTGGTGCTCAACATGGCTGATTCGAAGGCCGGCCTGTCGGTGCAGGACGTCGAGGCAAACATCGGCGCCCCTGTCGATGTGAGCCTTCCCCGGTCGAAGGCCGTTGCGCTTTCCACCAACCGCGGCGTCCCTGTGCTCCAGGAAGCGGTGAAGGACCCGGCCGTGAAGGGCCTCAAACAACTCGTTGAACGCTTCAATCCGGCGTGGCGTGCCACCACGCAGCGCCAACTGCACAGAAGGGTGGTGGTCTAGGTGAAACTCTCCCAGCGGCTGCGCGCCGCCGAGGACAAGGCGGGCGGTCCCTTCGGTGCCGGCCAGGCGGACAGCCGTTCCGCCCTGGGCCGCCCCGCACCGAGCCCTTCGGCGTTGGCCCCATCGACCCAGACCCCATCGACCCAGACCCAGGCCCTATCGACCCAGTCGGCCCCTGCCCGCTCTGAACCGGGCCGCCGCGCAGCGGGTCCGGCCCAGTCCGGTCCGGGATCCGCGTCCGCCGGACCCGTCAAGACGCACACATCCCTGAAGCTCTCTGAGCACTCGGACCAGGGCAAGCCCAAGGTCCAGCAACCGGTGGATGCCTTCGCCGCGCTCAAGGCGCGGGCCGCAACGGCGTTGTTCGAGCGGCTGGGTGCCCGGTTCAACGACTCGGCGCTGAGCGAACACGAGCTCCGGGCGACGGCCCGCGAAGAACTGATCCGGATCGTTGACGCCGAGCAGGTTCCGCTGTCCGCCGAGGAGCGGAGCCGCCTCGTGGGAGACGTCGCGGACGACGTCCTCGGCTACGGGCCGCTCCAGCGCCTCCTGGACGACCCGGACATCACGGAAATCATGGTCAACAGGATGGACCAGATCTACGTCGAACGGAAAGGCAGGCTCACCCTGACGGACTCAGGTTTCAGCTCCGAAGAGCACCTCCGGCGGGTGATTGAGCGGATCGTGTCCAAGGTCGGGCGCCGGATCGACGAATCGTCCCCGCTCGTCGACGCGCGCCTCGAAGACGGATCCCGCGTCAACGCCGTGATCCCGCCGCTCGCCGTCGGCGGTTCGTCCCTGACGATCCGGAAGTTCAGCAAGGTGCCGCTGACCGTCCGGAACCTGATCGACTTCGGCACGCTTACACCCGAAATGGCCGAACTCCTCAACGCCTGCGTCAAGGCGAAACTGAACATCATCGTGTCCGGCGGCACCGGCACCGGAAAGACCACCCTGCTCAATGTCCTGTCCTCCTTCATCCCCGATGACAACCGCATCGTCACCATCGAGGACGCCGTGGAGCTGCAGATCCAGCAGCGCCACGTGGTGAGGCTCGAAAGCCGGCCCCCGAACACCGAGGGCAAGGGCGAGGTCACCATCCGGGAACTCCTGCGGAACTCGCTGCGCATGCGGCCGGACAGGATCGTCGTCGGCGAGGTCCGCGGCGGGGAGTCCCTGGACATGCTGCAGGCCATGAACACCGGCCACGACGGTTCGCTGTCCACGGTTCACTCGAACTCGCCGCGTGACGCGGTGGCGCGCCTTGAAACCCTGGTCCTCATGGCGGGCATGGACCTGCCGCTGCGGGCGATCCGCGAACAGATCGCCTCCGCCGTGAACCTCATCGTCCAGATCTCCCGCCTGCGCGACGGTACGCGCCGGATCACGCATGTGACAGAGGTCCAGGGCATGGAAGGGGAGGTGGTCACCCTGCAGGACGCCTTCGTCTTCGACTACTCCGCGGGTGTGGATGCCCACGGGACATTCCTGGGCAGGCCGGTGTCCACCGGCATCCGGCCCCGGTTCATCGACCGCTTCAACGACCTGGGCATCCACGTTTCCCCCGAGGTCTTCGCCGCGCCGCTGGCATCGGCCGCGAGGGCGTGAGCAGGCCATGATCCTCCTGACAGGCACGGCCTTCATGCTTTCAGCCATCGTGCTGTTCAGCGTCGCGGTGATCCTGCCCAAGAGCCCCGGGGTTCCCCTGGACCGGCGGCGGCCCTACCGGGCAGACGCCGGTTCCCAGCTGACACGCTTTGCAGGCTCCGCCTCCGGCGCCATCCACGGGGTCCTGGTGCGCCGCAATGTGCGGTTGTTCAACCGGGAAGAACTGGAGAACGCCGGGCTGCGGACGAGCCAGGCCGAGTTCTTCATCCTCGTGCTCGCGGGCGCGTTCGTGGGCGCCCTGATCGGCGTTGTTGCCGGCGGAATCCTGCTCGCCGTGCTCTTCTTCATCCTGGCGCCCTTCGTGGCGAAGCTCGTCCTCAGAGTCCGGACCGGCAAGAGGCGCGCGAAGTTCGACGAGCAGCTCGGGGACACGCTGCAGCTGCTGTCCGGCGGCCTGCGCGCCGGGCACAGCATCCTGCGCGCGATCGACGCCGCCGCCACCGAATCGATCAGTCCGACCGCCGAGGAAATGCGCCGCATCATCACCGAAACCAGCCTGGGCCGGGAACTCCAGGCCTCGCTCAACGACACCGCGGAGCGGATGCGCAGCGAGGACTTCGTATGGATCGCCCAGGCCATCCAGATCAACCGCGAAGTGGGCGGCAACCTGGCCGAAGTGCTGGACCAGGTCAACGAAACCATCCGGGAGCGCAGCGAAATCAAGGGCCACATCAAGGCCCTCGCGGCGGAAGGAAAGTTCTCCGGATACATCCTGATGGCCCTTCCCTTCGGCATCACCACGTTGCTCATGGTGGTGAATCCCGGCTACATGAATGTGATGTTCACCAACCCGCTCGGCTGGGGCATGGTCGCGGCATCGGCCGTCCTCATGACCATCGGCGGACTCTGGATGCGCAAGATCATCGACCTGAAATTCTGAGGTGAACCGTGAATTCCCTGCTCCTTCTGTCCCTGCTGCTGGTACCGGTGCCGCTCGCCTACCTTGCGTGGTCGGTCCTGTCGGTGGACCGCAGCACCCGGCGTTCCGTCCGGGAGCTGCTGGCGCGAGGGCGAGCCGCCGTCGACGTCGGTCCGCAACGCCGCGGCAGCGCGCTCGACAGCCTCGGGCACAGGCTGACTCCCGGAAGTTATGCCCAGAAGCTGGACCGTCTGCTCTCCCTGGCCGGCCGGCCCCCGTCCCTTCCGCTGGGGCGGGTCCTCGCGGCCAAACCTGTGCTCGCCTTGTGCGGCGCGCTGCTTGGCTTCTACATCGGCAGCAGCAGCAACAGCGGGATCATGAAGCTCGTGGGGATCTTCGTGGTGCTGCTGGGCTACTTCATTCCGGACCTGATGCTGTACAGCAAGGGACAGGAACGGCAGAAGACCATGCAGTTGGAACTGGCCAACACCATGGACCAGATGCTGATCTCGGTCGAGGCCGGCCTCGGTTTCGAAGGTGCCATGGCCCGGGCCGGTGAAAACGGGAAGGGCCCGCTGGCCGAGGAACTGGTGCGCACGCTCCAGGACATGCAGGTGGGCCGCAGCCGCCGCGAGTCCTACCTGGCCCTGGCGGAGCGCTCCAACGTTCCGGAACTCCGGAGCTTTGTACAGGCCGTGATCCAGGCGGACACCTACGGCATCGCCATCAGCCGTGTCCTCCGGGTCCAGGCGAAGGTCATGCGGGTCAAGCGCCGCCAGCGCGCCGAGGAGAAGGCCATGAAGCTTCCGGTGATGATCCTCTTCCCCCTGCTGTTCTTCATTTTTCCCGTGCTGTTCATCGCGATCCTCGGCCCGGCTGTCATCAACACCATCACGACCTTCAGCGGCGGCTGAGCCGGACATTTGCGGTACTGGAATCGGGTGGCCCTCAAAAGTCCCCTAAAACCAGAAGACTTAAGATTTCCTCAGGAAAACCACAAGAACCGTTTTGCCGGAATTCAGAAAGTAGCATTGAGCTATGTCCAGTCCAGGGACCAGCGAAACCGGAGATGTGCAACCCGTGCGTACGGGTTCCATCGACGATTCAAGGGTGCCGACTCCCGCCGGGTCGGCGCAGCCCATATTGGATCTCGCGGTTTTCCAGCTCCTGGAGGACCAACTGGACAATCCGCTCATTGCCCGCAGTTTTGCCAGCGATTTCGCTAAACTCTGGACCCTTCGCTACGAAGTCCTTGCCGGTGCGGTGGAACGCGGTGACGCCGCCGGGGCAATGGAAGCCGTCCTCAGCCTCAAAACCTCGTCAACAATGGTCGGAGGTGTCCGGCTGGCGTTGTTGGCGGGACAATTCGAGGAGCGCATCCGGAACGGCGACTTGAAGGACACGGGCTCATTGCTCGCCGCCGTGGCGGAATGCGGCCGTGCCACGGTCCTTGAACTGCGGGGCAGTTACGTTCTCCGGAATGAATAACGCCGCAACAGGTGCCGGCTAATCCGACCGTTCTGGAGCAAGCCGGTATCCGATGCCCCGCACCGTCACCAGGAAACGCGGCGATTGCGGATCTTCGCGGAGCTTCCGGCGAAGGTTGCCGATATGGGTTTCGACTGCCCTTTCGTCGGCCTCGCCGATATACGCGTCGGCCTCGTAGTAATCGCCGCGGGCCGCCCTGACCAGGTCCGTCCTCGTCCGTACTGCGCCCTTGCCGCGCAGGATGTCGACCAGCAGGTCGAATTCGCTCCTTGTCAGGTTCAAGGCAGAACCCTCGAGCGTAACCGTCCTGGTCTTGTAGTTGAGCGCGAGCCCGTTGTGCCTGATCACCGCGTCATCAGGGCGGTCCGGCCGGGATGCATCCCGGCCGCTCCGGCCGCCGTCGGGCAATGCTTCGCGGAACTCCGCCGCAGTGGCCGGGGACGCGGCGCGGGGCCGGCGCATCATGGCGGTGACCCGGGCCCGCAGTTCGCGGGGAAGGAACGGCTTCCTGACGTAGTCGTCGGCGCCGGTGAGGAACGCCGTCAGCGTCTCGCTCTCGTCCTGCCTGGCCGTCAGCATCAGCACATAGGCGTCGCTGAATTGCCGGATGCGGCGCAGGACTTCATGGCCGTCCATGTCCGGAAGCCCGATATCCAGGGTGACAATTGCCGCCTGTTGATGTCGTACGACTTCCACGCCTTCGCGGCCGGTCGCGGCGGAGTGCACCACAAAACCGGCCTCCTTGAGGATGGCGTCAACCAAATTCCGGACGTCTTCGTCATCCTCGATGACTACAGCTACCCCAGGCTCGCTCATGTATATCCTCGAGTTGGCGACACCGCCGCACCGCCCAGCGCAATGCGGGGGTGTCTCCGAATAGCAACGATACAAGCATCGAAGTTTATTCGCACCTAATATGTGGATTATGTTCCGAGTCAAAGGTCCAGGTCCGCTGCGCAAGGCCGACATTTCCGGCGGTCTGCACGACGGCGGATGCGAATTCTTCCTGCAAGGGTCCTTGTTCCTGGAACCGCCGTTGCTACAATCGCCCGAAGTAGCAATTCCCCCCAACGGTTTCGCCTACGAAAGGTCCTGCCTTGAGTGAGCAGGCTATTCTCCGCACCGCCGGCCGTTTCTTCAGGAAACTCAGGCCGCGGGCGCGCGTGGCTGTCTCTGAATTACCGCTGACCATCATCGTCGGCGGCCTGGTGATTGCGGCGCCCTCCCTTTGGCCGGGCCTGCTCCAGAACTGGGTGTTCGTCACCGGGGTAGTCCTCCACGGAATCCTGTTCCTTGGCTGCCTGCTGATTCCCTGGGAGCGCCTCGAACCAAAGGCAAGCCTGGCCATTCCCATCCTGGATTTGCTGGCCCTGTGTTTTACCCGGAACGGCGCGTTCAGCGTGATCCCGGGCCTCACAGTGCTTTCCGTTTTTCCAGTGATCTGGCTGGCGGCCTCCGGCATGCTTTCCAGGACGAGCCTCATCCTCAGCTTTGCGGGACCTTTCCTCATCGCGTTGCCGACCCTCCTTGCGCACCTGCCCAACCCCACGGCGTCGGACATTTCCTCGGTGCTCCTCTTGCCGCTCATGATGTTTGCGGTGGCGCTCTCCATCCGGCTGGCCGGTTCCTATGCCCGCCTCCAGGAGCGGCGGGTCAAGCACAGGGACCGGGCACTGCGGCAACTGCTCGCCGCCAGCAGGGAGCGCGAAACGCTGCTGCAAACCATCCTGGACACCATCGACGTCGGGATTGTCGCCATTGATTCCAAGGGCGAAACGCTGCTGGTCAACAACCAGCAAAAGGCCTTCCTGGGACTGGCCGACCCCACCGGAAGCGCGCCGTCCGACGGGGACCGCTTGGTTTTCGGCCAGGACCGCCACACACCGCTCCCGCCTGAAAAGGACCCCGTGAAGCGGGCGGTGCAGGGGGAAACCTACTCCGACTACCTGCTGTGGTTCGGTACCGGAACGGAGCAGCGGGCCATCTCCACTGCCGCCCGCGGGATGAGCAACGACGTCGACGGCGGATTCGGCGGCGCGGTGGTCTTCTACCGGGACCTGACCGACGTCGTCAACGCCCTCGCGGCCAAGGATGAACTGGTCGCGAACGTTTCGCACGAGTTCGGCGGGCCCCTCACGGCGATCCTCGGCAACCTCGACATCGTGATGCGCAACGCCCCGGAACTCGAGGCAGGAACGCGGCGGGGCTTGGAGGTCGCCGAACGGAACGCCGAGCGGCTGCGCGTCCTGGTTCAGGATCTGTTGTCCTCGGCCGCGTCCGTCGAAAGCGTGCAACTGCGGCGGACGGATCTGGCGGGACTCGTGGAAAACAGCCTTGGTTCGGCCCGCGCCCAAGCGGACGCCGCCAACGTCGGCCTCGTGGCGGACGTGCCGGCGCCGCTCTGGGCAGATGCCGATCCGCTGCGGCTGGGCCAGGCGTTGGACAACCTGGTTTCCAACGCCATCAAGTATTCGCCGGGCGGCGGGCTGGTAAGCGTCAGCGCCACGCGGGACGAGGGCTGGGTCCGCCTTGAAGTGCGTGACACCGGCATGGGCATGACCGAGGACGAGGCCGCCAGGATCTTCACCCGCTTCTTCCGGACCCCCGCGGCCCGCCAGGCGTCGATTCCGGGCGTCGGGCTCGGACTGTCTATCACCAAATCCATCGTGGAACGGCACGGGGGCAGCATCACCTGCAGCAGCAGGCCCGGAAAGGGAAGTACGTTCACCGTGGCGCTGCCCGCGGGGAACGGGGCGGGGGACCCGGACGTACGGCCTCAAAGCCTCAACTAGCTGCCACTCTTAGCCCGGCCCGCGCGCGGTCGCCAGGTGCTCCAACAGTGCGTCTAGAACGGGCACCTGGCCCCGGACCAGCAAAGTCCGGGCTTGGGCTTCCGAGGTCCATGCCGCACGGTCGATCTCGGGGAAGTGCTGGACCCGGCCCGATCCTTTCGGCCATTCCAGGGGAAAGGTGTTGCTCCGGATCTCTTCCGGCGCGAAGCCTGCCTCGGCCGCGAAGACCGTGATCACTTTGCCCGAAGGCTGCCGGAAGGCGCCGAGCCGGAAGTAGTCGGCAGACGGGGCAGGGGTTCCCATCTCCTCTGCGAACTCGCGCCGTGCGGCCAGCCAGGGGTCTTCGTCGGCGGCGTATTCGCCTTTGGGAAGGGACCAGGCATGTGCTTCCTTGCCGGCCCAGAACGGTCCACCCATATGGGCGATCCACACTTCAATGCCGGCGCCTGCGTTGCGACGGTACAACAGGATGCCCGCGCTGACGACGCTCATTTGCACTCCATGGTCCTAGGCTAACCGCGACGGGCGCCATGGCGGCGCGCGGACCGCGGCCGGTGTCCGTCACGGCGGCCCGGGAGGAAGCTCTCCCTTAGAGGGGGCGCGGATCGGCTAAAATTGATGCCCGATGGCAGATCTTAAAGAAAACCCCGTTCGTGTCCAGCCCCTGAATCCCCAGGGGCCGATCTTTGTGGACGCCTCGGGGCGGCGCCTGCGGAAAGTCAAAATCGCAGGCCTGGCAGCCGCAACCCTCGTAGCCGGATATCTCGTCCTGCTGCTGCTCGCCTTCATCGGCGGGTCCAACGTTGCAGCGCCCTACCTGCCGCTTCCGGTCCCCGCCGCCGGCGACCGTCCGGCGCCCTCCAAGGAAACCCAGCCGCCGGGCAACGGGACCCCGGCCCCGGAACCCTCAGCACCGCCCGCCGTCGGGCAACCGGCAGCCCCGGTGGAGGCTGTTCCCGCTGCGGGCCCGGCCACCAGCGTGCCCGAACCCACCGCTGTCGCTCCCAGCGCAGACCCGGCCGCCACGAGCCAGGGCAAGCGCGACGAGGCCCCGGGCCAGGCCAAGCGGCCAAGCAGCCCCGCGCATCCGTGAGCGCCCGCCATCCGTTCCGGCGCGAGGCTCCGGCCGGCGTCAGGGCACACTGGTTCATCCTGCTCGCCGTCCTGCTATCGATAGCTGCCGCCCTGCTCGTCCAGGGGTACACGCACCACCTCGCCGGAATCAGCGACGACTCCGCGCCAGCCGCCGGGACCGCCACCACCGTCCCGAAAACCGTGAGCGGCGGCGGCCCCGTGGTCGACGCCCGCGGAGGCGCCGTCCACTCCGTCCGCCCACCGGAGCGCACCCTCGCGCTGACCTTCGACGACGGACCCGACCCCGAGTGGACACCCCGCATCCTGGACGTCCTCCGGAAACACCACGTCCACGCGACCTTCTTCCTGGTCGGCTCGGCCGCCGTCGACCACCCGGACCTGGTCAAGCGGATCGTTGCCGAGGGCCATGAGATCGGTGTCCACACCCTGACCCACGCCGACCTCGGCAATGCCCCGCAATGGCGCCGGCAGCTCGAAGTCCAGGGCGCGCAGAAGGTCATCAGCGGGATCACCGGGCAGGCCGCGTCCCTGCTGCGTCCGCCGTACAGCTCCGGGAACGACGCCGTCAACGACGGCACCTGGTCGGCAATGCAGGACCTCGCGGACGACGGATACCTGAGCGTGTTCAGCACTCTCGACAGCAAGGACTGGCAGAGCCCCGGCGCCGCGGAGATCGAGCAGAAGCTCGCCTCACCCGGGGCCCAGGGCCAGGTGGTCCTGATGCACGACGGCGGCGGGGACCGGGCGGAGACCGTCGCCGCCCTGGATGCGACCCTTGGGCGGTGGGCCGCCCAAGGGTACAAGGTAACCACCGTCGGCGCCGCCGTCGGCATCGAAAGCATGCGGCAGGCCTCCATGGTGGAGCAGCTCAGCGGCACGGCCTTCGTGTGGGGCATCCGGCTCAGCGACTTCGTCGTCACGGCCATCTCGTGGGCACTCGTGGTGGCCGGGGTTGTGACGCTTGCCCGCGCCGTGCTCGTGGTCGGCTTCGCCGCACGCCACAGCCGGATGGCGCGCCGCCTGCGTGCGAGCGGCCGCGGCCGGCGCCGCACGGACGTCGCCGTCCGGCCCGAGGTCACGGCTCCGGTCAGCGTCATCGTCCCCGCGTACAACGAGGCGGCCGGCATCGAAGCGGCCGTGCGTTCCATCGCGGCCTCGACCCATCCGGTGGAGATCATCGTGGTCGACGACGGCTCCACCGACGGCACCGCTGACCTCGTGAAGGCACTCGGGCTTCCCCGTGTCAAGGTCATCCGCCAGGCCAACGGGGGCAAGCCCTCCGCGCTGAATGCAGGGCTGGCGGCCGCCACGCACGATCTCGTAGTGATGGTTGACGGCGACACCGTGTTCGAACCCGGCACGGTCCACGCCCTCATCCAGGCCTTCGCCGATCCTGCGGTGGGCGCCGTGTCCGGCAACACCAAGGTGGTCAACCGCGGCGGCATCCTCGGCGCCTGGCAGCACATCGAGTATGTGGTCGGCTTCAACCTGGACCGCAGGCTCTTCGACCTGGCCGAGTGCATGCCGACCGTGCCGGGCGCCATCGGCGCCTTCCGGCGTGAGGCACTCTTCGCCATTGGGGGAGTCAGCGAGGACACCCTCGCCGAAGACACCGACCTCACCATGTCGCTGTGCCGGGACGGCTGGCGGGTGGTGTACCAGGACAATGCGCTGGCGTGGACCGAAGCTCCCGCAACCCTGGGCGCCTTGTGGCGGCAGCGGTACCGCTGGTGCTACGGCACGCTGCAGGCCATGTGGAAGCACCGCCGCGCCGTCGTGCAGGGCGGAGCCGCCGGCAAGCTCGGCAGGCGCGGCCTCGGGTACTTGCTGGTCCTCCAGGTGCTGCTTCCCCTGTTCGCACCGGTGGTCGATGTGTTTGCGCTCTACGGGCTCTTCTTCCTCGACCCGGTGCGGATTGCCGCGCTCTGGCTTGGCTTCCTGCTGGTGCAGTTCCTGATGGCCGCCTACGCCTTCCGGCTGGACAAGGAGCCGCTCCGGCCGCTGTGGGCCCTTCCGCTCCAGCAGTTCGTGTACCGGCAGCTCATGTACGTGGTGGTCATCCATTCCCTCGTGACTGCGGTGGCCGGGCTGCACCTGCGCTGGCACAGGATGGAGAGATACGGCAGCCTGAAGGTCCCGTCCGAACGGTAGGCACCATCGCGGCGGATACGTAACATTGGAGCCACTACAAGCTGCGGCTTGACAAGTCCGTCGAAAAGGAATGACGCAGTGGCTCTTGAGACTTTGCCCGTGCTCGATTTTTCCCGCTTGCAGGCTGGCCCTGAGGAGGCGGCCCGCTTCCGCGACGAGCTCCGGGACGCCATGCATGAGGTCGGTTTCCTGTATCTGTCCGGCCATGGCATTCCCCAGGACCTCACCGACGCGATGCTCGATGTGTCCCGGCGGTTCTTCGGACTCCCGGAGGAACAGAAGCTCGCCCTGGAAAACGTCAACAGCCCGCAGTTCCGCGGTTACACGAGGATGGGCGGCGAACTGACCGCCGGTGCGGTCGACTGGCGCGAGCAGATCGACATCGGCGTCGAACGTGAGCCGGTGCAGGCCGGCCCGGGC
Organism: Arthrobacter celericrescens; assembly: GCF_003614925.1. Taxonomy (GTDB): domain Bacteria; phylum Actinomycetota; class Actinomycetes; order Actinomycetales; family Micrococcaceae; genus Arthrobacter; species Arthrobacter celericrescens. Next base: position 76,346 of record NZ_QYLP01000015.1, on the reverse strand, counting down.
GTGGCCGATTACTGGCGCCTTGAGGGACCCAACCTGTGGCCGGAGGCGCTTCCCGAAATGCGGGGCATCGTGGCCGAGTGGATGGACCGGCTGAGTGCCGTATCCCTGGACCTGCTGCGGGCGTTGGCGGTTTCCCTGGGCGCCCCCGAAGACACTTTCGACGAAGCCTTCGCCGCCCGCGCCTTTCCCGTGCTGAAGATCGTCCGGTACCCCGGGGAGTCCGATCCGGACCCCAAGCAGGGAGTGGGTTCGCACCGCGACGGCGGCGTGCTGACCCTGCTGCTGGTGGAACCGGGCAAGGGCGGCCTGCAGGTCGAGCACGACGGGAACTGGATCGACGCCCCGCAGGTGCCGGGCAGTTTCGTGGTGAACATCGGCGAAATGCTTGAGCTGGCCACCAACGGCTACCTCAAAGCGACCCTGCACCGCGTGATCTCGCCCCTGCGCGGCACGGACCGGATTTCGCTGCCGTTCTTCTACAATCCGGCCCTCGATGCCCGGATGCCGCAGCTGGCTGTGAGCTCGGAGTTCCAGGCCAGGGCACGGGGGCTGTCCGTCGATCCGACCAACAGCCCCATCCTGGAAACCTACGGCGACAACGCCCTCCGGTACCGGCTCCGCGCCCACCCGAACGTGGTGGCCGCCCAGCACGCGGACCTGCTGAAGGACTGACGCACGGCCGGCACGCGGTGCAATTGTTACACCGCCCAAACTCCCGGCTACGCGATTCCGCCGAGGTAAGGCTAACCTAAATAGTCTTTGTTTTGTGCGCCCGGTGTCTTCGCCCCGGGCAGGCTGTGTAGGCGGTTTTCTTTTGCGTGTATTCAAGGGGTCCCGTGCGGCCATCGGCGTGGCGGCGGTGCTTGCCCTCGGCGGCTGCGGCCTCGGCAACAGCCAGGGCGGCGACGCTGGCAAGGCGCCGGACCTGAACCAGCGGATCGTGGTGGACAACTTCCGGGCCCCTGTGGCGGACTGGGCGCCCGAGTCCGATGCCGCCTACATCCTTTCGCTCTCCGGGTGCCTGGAGACCCTGACCAAGTATGACCACGCCCAGGGCAAGGTAGTGCCGTTCCTCGCGAGCAGCTGGAAGCAGGTTTCGCCCCTGGAATGGGACTTCACCCTCCGGGCGGGTGTGAAGTTCCAGGACGGCACGGACCTGACGGCGGCAGCCGTTGCGGCTTCCCTGAAGCACGTGCTCGATGCCGACGTTCCCGCGCGTGCCTTCAACAAGAAGGTCATCAGCGCAGTCAAGGTGATCGACGCCGGCACCATCCGGGTGACCACTCCCACGGAAAGCCCCTTGGTGCCGTACCGGGTCGCGAGCGTCAACACCGGGATCCTCGCCCCGGCGGCATACAAGGGCAGTTCCGTCGACCCCTTCGGCCACTGCACCGGCCCCTTCACCCCGGTGTCCGAAAAGCCCAAGCAGTCCCTGACGCTCGACCGCAACGAAAACTACTGGGGCGGCAAGGTCCAGCTGGCCGGTGCCGAAGTACGCTTCATCACCAACGGCGCCACCCGCGCGGCCCAGGTGCAGACCGGCGAAGCGGACATCTCTCTGTCCATCCCGGTTTCCAGCCTGCCGTCGTTGGAAAGCGCCAAGGACGTGAAAATCCTCAAGGCCGATTCGCCGCGCACGGCAACCCTTTACCTGAACAACAAGCGCAAGCCGTTGGACGACGTCAATGTCCGGAAGGCGCTCCGCGCGGCCCTTGACCTCGAGGCCCTCGCGGCGAGCGTCTACGAAGGCGCGGCCCTGCCGGCGTCTGGACCGTTCGCACCGTCCGAGCCGTGGGCCATCGACGGTGCCGTTCCGCCCAAGCAGGATCTGGAAGCGGCGAAGAAGCTCCTGGCCACGGCCGGGTACTCCGCCGACAGGCCCCTGGAGATCATCGCGATCGTGGAACGCGCCGAATTCGCGGACGTTGCCACGGTGGTTCAGGAGAACCTCAAGAAGATCGGCATTCCCGTCTCCATCCAGAGCAAGGAGTACGCCGCGGCGGAACCCGATGTCCTGGCCGGCAAGTACGACATGCTGCTCAGCCAGCGGAACCGGCTGATCGACATCGCCGATCCCGCCGGCTTCCTGACGGCCGACTACAGCTGTGAGGGAAGCTACAACCTCAGCCACTTCTGCGACGCCGGGTATGACCGCCTCATCGCCGAGGCCGCGCAGACCGGAAACAACGAGGAGCGCTACAAGCTCTACGCCCGGGCCGGAAAAATCCTGGACGACCAGGCAGTGAACCTGTGGCTCGTCAACGAGCAGGCCACCGACGCCGCGCGCAGCAACGTCCAGTCCTACGTTCAGGACCCGCTTGCCCGGTACGTCCTGACCGCACAGACCGCGAAGTCCGGCTGATAGCAGTGCCGACCCGATGATCAAGTTCATGACCAGGAGAACGGCGACCCTTGTGGCAGCCGTTCTCCTGTCCTCGTTCGCGGTGTTCCTGATTCCGTACGTCACCCCGGGTGATCCGGTGCGGAAGATCATCAGGTCCCGCGTCGCCGGGGATGTGGTTGACGACTCGACCGTGGAGTCCTTGGGCGTGAGCCTGGGCCTGCACGACCCCCTGTTCGTCCAGTACCTCCGTTGGCTGGGCAGTTTCCTCTCCGGAGACATGGGATTGTCCTACGTGAGCCGCACCCCCGTGGCGGAACAGGTCATGCCCGCACTCGCTGTGACCGTGAGCCTTGTTGCCGCCGCGCTGGGGACGGCCGTGCTGGTTTCGCTGCCGTTGGGGACGGCCGCCGCACTCAGGCAAGGCCGCCGGACGGACCGGTTGATCACCGCCGTCACCCAGTCCTTCATCGCCATGCCCGAGTACTGGCTTGCGCCGATGCTGGTCCTTCTCTTCGCCCTGAAGCTCGCAGTGCTGCCTTCGGCGGGCTGGAACGACGCCGCCTCGGTGGTCCTGCCCGCGGCCACGCTCGCCCTGCGTCCCATCAGCTATTTCACGGCCGCCGTGCGCTCGGGAATGCTCGATGCCCTTTCCTCGGACCACGTGTTCGCTGCCCGGGCCCGCGGGCTGGGAAAGACCCGCACCGTCCTCAGCCATGTCATTCCCAATGGACTTGTTCCCCTCTCCACGCTGTTCGCCGTGTGGTTCGCCGGCCTGCTCGGCGGCTCCGTGATCGTCGAGGTGATCTTCGCCGTACCGGGCATGGGCCGGCTGCTTTACGACGCCGTGGTCAACAGCGACATTCCGCTCGCCCAGGGAGGGGTGGTCGTCGTGGTAGCCCTGGCCGTCGGAATCACCACCCTCGCCGATTTCGTCCACCGTGTCCTGAGTCCGCAGGCAGGTGCGGGCCTTGCGTAAGCGCATAACGATCGACCGCGCCGCCCTGGCGGTCCTCACGCTCGCCGTCCTGGCCGTTGCCGCCGCACCCCTGGTGATGCCTTACGCGCCCGACGCTCAGAACCTCGCGGTCCGGCTGGCCCCTCCGGGGCCGGAACATTGGCTCGGAACGGATCACCTCGGGCGGGACACCCTCAGCCGGGTGCTCGACGGCGGCCGCTTCTCCATGAGCATGGCCGCGGCCGCCACAGTGTTCACCGCCGTGCTGGGAACAGTGATCGGGGTGGCCAGCGCGCGCCGCCGGGGCTGGCTCGACGAGTTCCTCACCCGCACGAACGACGTGCTGCTCGCGCTCCCGGAAATGGTGGTGGCCCTGTTCATCGTGGCGGCCATGGGCACGGGCTTCTGGCCCCTCCTGGCCGCCCTGACGGTGACTGGCTGGACGCCTTTCGCCCGGCTTGCCCGCACGCTGGCGTACGACGTCTCGGCCCGCGGCTTCGTGGAAGCGGCCCGCGTGCTGGGCTGCCCGCCGTCGTTCATTGTCTTCCGCCACCTCCTCCCGCACCTGGCCGCCCCGCTGCTCGGCCAGGCGACGCTGAGGTTCGGCCAGCTGCTGATCAGTGTCGGCGCCCTGTCCTACCTGGGGCTCGGCGTGCAGCCCCCGCAATCGGACTGGGGGTCGATGCTGGCGGCCGCGCAACCCTACGCCGAACGGGCACCGATGGGTATCATCGCGCCGGGACTTGCGATCTTCATCGTGGCCTTGTGCGTGACCCTGATCGGGCAGCGAGCAGCGAAGAAGGCCGCGGTCACTGCGGCACGGGAGGAAGCCCATGCCTGAGCAACTGGTCATCGACGGCCTGCGGGTCGGCAACGGCGGCCCGGGCCGGCCCGTCCTGGACGGGGTCAGCCTGTCCGTGGCACCGGGCGAGTTCGTGGCACTGGTGGGCGGTTCCGGATCCGGCAAGACCATGACGGCGATGTCGGTCCTGGGCCTGCTTCCCGCCCGGCTGGCCCTCGAGTCCGGATCCATCCGGCTCGGCAGCACCGAGCTCACCACCGCCCCGGAGACGGACCTGGACAAGATCCGCGGCGGCCGGATCGGCATGCTCTTCCAACAACCCAAACGGATGTTCAATCCGAACCGGAGGATCGGCCGGCACCTCCTCGAACCCCTGCGGATCCATGCCGGGCTGCGCGGCGCAAGGGCGCGGGAGAAGGCACTGGGGCTCCTGGCCGAAGTGGGATTCGACGATCCCCGCGCCGGTGCCCGCAGCTACCCGCACCAACTCTCCGGAGGCATGGCCCAACGCGCCATGACCGCCCTGGCCCTGGCCGGGCGCCCCGACTTCCTGCTGGCGGATGAGCCGACGTCGGCCCTGGACAAAGTGCTGGAACGCCAGATCCTGCAACTGCTGGACCGGGAACGTGCCGGACGTGGCCTGGGCATCCTGTACATCACGCACAACCTCGCATCGGTTGCCGCCTTCGCGGACCGTGTGCTGGTGATGGAGTCCGGCCGCGTGGTCGAGTCCGGCCCCACACGGGAAGTCCTCGGACGCCCCCAGGCCGCCTACACCCGGTCGTTGCTGGACGCCTCCAATCTCCAGCCCGTGGATGTGCCTGCCCCGCCACGGGACGAATCGGACATGCTCGCCCTGAAGGCCGTCGGCAAGAGCTTCTCCGCGGACCGGCGAAGCAAAGCAGCCCTCGCAGGGGTTTCCCTCGAGCTGAAGAAGGGCGAGATCCTCGGCGTCCTGGGCCAGTCGGGCTCGGGGAAGAGCACCCTGGCACGGTTGATCGTCGGCCTCGAGAAGGCCGACCGGGGAACGATCTCCCTGCACGGGGACCTTCCGAAGGGTCCGCAGGGCGCGGCGACGGCGGTGCAGCTCGTCTTCCAGGAACCGCACGGCTCTTTCGACCCCCGGATCACCCTGCGGTCCAGCCTTGAGGCGCCGCTGTTGCGGTCCGGGCTCACGGCTGAGGAGCGCGGACGGCGCGTCAAGGCTGTCCTGGCCGAGGTGGGGCTCGAGGCCGTGCTGCTGGACAGGCGTCCGGCCCAATGCTCGGGTGGCCAGCTGCAACGCGCCACCATTGCACGGGCCCTGTTGCTGGAGCCGCAGGTGCTCATCTGTGACGAGGCCACCTCCGCGCTGGATGCCCTCACCCAGCGCACCATCCTGGACCTGCTGCGGCGGCTGCACCGGGACCGCGGGCTGAGCCTGCTGATGATCACCCACGACATGGACGTGGTGCGGCATATGTGCCAACGCGTGGCCGTGCTCTACCAGGGGGCCCTGGTGGAACTCGCCGAGACGGCCGCCTTCTTTGCCGGCCCGAAGCACGAACACAGCCGGGCATTGGTGGAGGCCTCGATTCCCTGCAGGGGGCTGCACCTGAAGCAAATCACCGGCGTGCAGGAGGCATCGAATCCGGAGGAGCCGGTACCGGCACGCCATTGAGTCCGTCCGTGCACCCGGGTAGGGTGGGCGCACCTTCACGAGCACCGGACCCAGGGAGCGACCATGCCTGAAATGAGACGTCGACTGGCTGCCATTACGGCGGTTCTGGCCTTGAGCGTTACGAGCGGAGCGGCCTTGAGCCCCGCGTCCGCGGACCCGCGGACTACCGACAAGACGGCCACCGCCACCGGCTACGGGGGAGCGGTGAGCACCGTGGACCCGGAGGCCTCGGCTGCGGCGATCGAGGTGCTGCGGAAGGGCGGCAACGCGGCGGATGCCGCCGTCGCGGCCGCGGCGACCCTCGGCGTCACCGAACCGTACAGCGCGGGCATCGGCGGGGGCGGCTACTTCGTCTACTACGACGCGCGGAGCGGCCAGGTGGGCACCATCGACGGCCGGGAGACCGCGCCCGCGGCCATGCCGCATGACGCGTTCATTGATCCGGCCACGGTGACGCCGGAGAATCCCGCGGGCAGCCCCTACCGCTTCACCCCGGAACTGGTTACCAGCGGGGTCTCGGTCGGCGTCCCCGGCACCCCTGCCACCTGGCAACGTGCGCTGCAACGGTGGGGAACCCTCGGCCTGGGTGAGGCGTTGAAGCCCGCCATCAAGGTGGCCACCCGCGGCTTCGTGGTGGACAAGACCTTCCGCCAGCAGACCCTGGACAACAAGGTCCGCTTCGAGGCCTTCACGTCCACCAGCAAGCTGTTCCTTCCCGGCGGCAACGCACCCGCCGTCGGCAGCATCTTCAAGAACCACGAACTCGCCGCGACCTACCGGCTGCTCGCCGAACAGGGCACCGGAGCTTTCTACGGCGGCCCGCTCGCCGGGGAGATCGCCGGCACCGTCCAGTCCCCGCCGAAGACCGCCACCACCGGCCTGCCCGTCCCCACCGGCCACATGACGGCCGCGGACCTTGCAGCCTACCGCGTCATCGACCAGGCACCCACCCACGTGAAGTACCGCGGCCTGGACGTCTACGGCATGGCGCCTTCCAGCAGCGGCGGCACCACGGTCGGCGAGGCGCTGAACATCCTGGGCACCTTCAATGTGTCGGAGATGCCCGCCGCCAACGCGCTGCACCACTACCTCGAGGCGAGCGCCCTCGCCTTTGCCGACCGCGGCAAGTACGTGGGCGATCCGGCCTTCGTCGACGTCCCGACGGCGGCCCTCACCGACGCGGTGTTCGGCAAGGAACGCGCCTGCGAAATCGATCCGCTGCACGCCGCCGCCAAGCCCGTCGCCCCGGGTGATGTCACAGCGTACGACGGCGCGTGCCCGGCCGGCGCCGTCGCCGCCGCCGAGGACCGCGACACCGAGAACATCTCCACCACCAACCTGACGGTCGCCGACAAGTGGGGCAACGTGGCCGAATACACCCTCACGATCGAACAGACCGGCGGCTCGGGCATCGTGGTTCCCGGGCGCGGCTTCCTGCTCAACAACGAGCTCACCGATTTCTCAACGGTCTACAACCCCGAGGACCCGAACCGGATCGACCCCGGCAAGCGGCCTCGCTCCTCGATGTCGCCCACCATCATCCTGAAGGACGGCAAGCCGTTCCTGGCGCTTGGTTCGCCCGGCGGTTCCACGATCATCACCACCGTGCTGCAGACCATCCTGAACCGGGTTGACCGCGGGATGACCACTCCCGAGGCGGTCGCAGCGCCCCGGGCGGCGCAACGGAACACGGCCAACGTCACGGCGGAACCGGAGTTCATCACCGCCTACGGCAGCCAGCTTGCGCCGTTCGGCCACACCCTGGTGCCGTCGGGCGACGCGTTCACCTCGGCGGCGGAGATCGGCGCAGCCACTGCCATCGAATTCCTGCCCGACGGCGCCATGCTCGCCGCCGCGGAACCGTCGCGTCGTGGCGGCGGCTCGGCCATGGTGGTGACGGCATCGCCCTAGAAGCCCTCCCGCCCCGGGAAGAAACTAAGCAAACTTACTAAAAGTCTTGTATTCATCCGATTGCTCTGCTTCGCTGGAAGTGTGTCCGGCAAGGGCACAACCGGTGCGCCCGTGACGGAATCTGGCGGGCAATCGGAAGAAGGACATCATGAAGGTGGTCATTGACCGCGGGCGCACTCCGGAGCCCGCGGCCGAGGAACTCCCGCGGGAAGCCGTCGACGTCGTGCTGGCGCATCTAGGCCAGGTGGGGCCGGCGGTCGCGGCGCTGCGGCGCGAATCCTCCAGGCTGGCCGAGTGGGGCGAGGAGCTTGCCCGCCGCCTGGTGACGGGGAAAAAGGTGCTCGCTGCGGGCAACGGGGGCGATGCCGCCGAGGCCCAGCATTTCACCGCCGAACTCATCGGCCGGCACGTGAAGGACCGCCAAGCCTTTCCGGCCATTGCCCTGCCGGCCGACGCTTCCGCTGTGACGGCGATCGGCAACGACTACGGCTACGATGAGGTTTTTGCCCGGCAGGTCAGCGGACACATTCGGAACGGCGACGTGCTTCTCGTGCTCTCCGCCGACGGGCACAGCCCCAATCTCCTGGCCGCGGTGGAGGCGGCGCACAGGGCGGGCGCGACGGTGTGGGCGCTGACCGGCGCTTCGCCGAACCCGCTCGCCGGCTCGGCCGACGAAGCCATTTGCATCGACACCGACCCCTCCCACGCGCAGGAGGCCCACCTCATCGCCATCCATGCGCTGTGCGGCTGCTTTGATGCCGCGGTGGAGCGGTTCCGGAAGGAAGGGCGGATATGACTCTCGCGGCGGACCGGGCACGATGAGATACCCCCGCAACTATTTTCCCGTGAAGCGTTGCCCCCATAAGCGCCTGCATCCGGGCGCCGTCCCACCGCCTGTGGTTGCGCCACCGCGCCCCCGCGCTGTCCCTTGGCCGCCCCTCGCAGCCCCGCAGCCGGAAAAAACTAAGCATACTTAGCAAAATCCCTTGATGTTCGCCGGGGGCCTCGATAGCGTGAAAAACGTAGTACCACACCCCATCGAATCCACCATGTGAGGAGACCGTGATGGCTACTGTCGATCAGACCATCGAAGTTGACGTTCCCGTATCCACGGCGTACAACCAGTGGACCCAGTTCGAAACCTTCCCCGAATTCATGAGCGGGGTAGACGCCGTCCGGCAATTGGACGATACAACCCTGCATTTCGAGACCACCACCGCGGGAGTGCACCGCGAGTACGACGCGAGGATCCTCGATCAGGTTCCCGACTCGCTGATCAGTTGGGAAAGCACGGATGGCCCGCGGAACGCAGGCGTGGTTCGTTTTGAACCCGTGGGCCCGGAACGCTCTAAGGTCAGCATCAGCATCGAGTGGACACCCGAAGGCCTCGCCGAGAAGACCGGCACCGCGGTGGGCGCGGACGAACTCCAAGTCGGGGCGGACCTGAAGAAGTTCAAGAAGTTCATCGAAGACCGCCGCTACGAGACCGGGGCCTGGCGATCCACAGTGGTCGAGGGGCAGGTAGAAGACCCGCCCCTGGGTACCGGTGGCGGAATCGGCTTGGACGAGGAGCCCCCGCCTCCCACCGGCGGAAGGGACTTCTGAGCCGGCGTCGGCTGCGTCCGGGTGGAAATTACCCGAGGAATGGAAATCGCCGCGTTGTCGGGGCGGCCGGTGGGGCGGCCCCCGGCGTCCACGGCCCGAGGAGGAAGAACAATGAAGCGCATGAGCTCATCCCCAGTCCATGACGGAATCCAGAATCCGGAGCAGCCGGTGCCGAGGGACACGGATGAAGAGCAGGCGAAGGCCCGTGAAGAGCAGCTGGCGGCCGGCGAATCCGGAGGGGCCCCGCCGCGGACCTTGGGCGGGGAACCCACCGGCGAGCCCGGGACCGCCGGTTCGAAGGATCCCAGCGGGCCTGCCGAAGAAGCCGACGACGCGAGCGCGGACGACCGCAGCCTGACCACCAAGCTCAGTCCCAGCGACTAGCGGCCCATGATGGCCCGCCTGCGACACGGAGCCCTGCCTCTAGGAGGCAGGGCTCCGTGGTGCAGCGCTTGCGCACGTTCTTCCTGTCAGTCGACATGGCCTTCGGTAATGCTGCCGCGCCAGGCTCCGGTCTCTGTTTCCCTGTGCTCGATGAACTCCTTGAACTTCCGGAGGTCCCTTTTCACCAGGCGGTCGTCCAACCGTGTGCCGGCACCCAACCGTTCAGCGGGCGACTCCGGTTGCCAGTCCAGGTCAACCGTGATTTCCGTTTCGGTTGCGCTTGAAGCCCTGAACGTGACTTCTCCCTTGCTGCGCGGCGCATCCACGCTTTCCCAGGCGATCCGTTCGTCCGGGACCTGGGTGGTGATCCTGGCGTCGAATTCGCGGCGTACGCCGGCGATTCCGGTGGTGAAATGGACCAAGGCCTCGTCGATCTGGCGGACCGATTCGATGCCGCTCATGAAGCGGGGAAACTCCTCGAACTGGGTCCATTGGTTGTAGGCCTGTGCCAGCGGAACGTTGACGCGGACTGATTCGTGAACTGTGGCCATGACAGATCCCTCCCGTGATCCCGGTCAGACCCTGGGCTTGTCCGAGGGCCATTGGCCTCATTTCCACGCTAGGACGATCGGCCGGTCGGTTCAAGGGGAACCGGGAAGCACGATGCCATCTGTCGGAGCGCTGGACTGGTTCACGGGATGCCTTGAGAAAAGCGCCATGATCTCTTCATGCGAAAGCATCTTCTGCCGGTATTCGCGTGCCAGGAGGTCCTGCGTAAACCCCTGGAATGCGGGATCGTTGCCTGCGACGGCGTCCACCGCGTGCACCACGCGGAAATTGTGCGCGAAGGCATCCGCCGCGGTCTGCGCGATGCAGTTGTGTGCTGACACGCCAGCCAGCACCAGGGTTTCGACCCGCCAGTTATGCAGCCGCCACAGGAGGTCCGTACCCATGAAACTGCTGTCGCGCGTTTTGGTGAGTTGGGGCAGGCCGGAAGTATGCAGTCCGGCAACAAAGTCAGCCTGGGCACTGCCCCGGTAGATGAATCCCTGCCCGTCATCGAGCATGTTGAGGGTCCAGGTGGAGCGGTCCCGCTCGTGCTCCGTCTTCACCAGCAAACCGGGGATCCCATGTGCCGCTGCCAAAGAGATCAAGGCGTTGCAGGCAGCGACGGTCCGCTCGCGGTGCGGGGCGAGAGCCGGATCTTCGAAGTAGGCGTTCTGCATGTCGATGACCAGGACGGCAAACATTGGACCCCTCCTTGCTTCCTCCGCTTTACCCTGCCTCGTCGGCCAGGAGCCCCGCAATGGCCGCCTCGCCGGTTTTGGTCTTGCGCAGGCTTCCGTCGAGGAATGCTGCCACGACCCGCGGATCGACATACGCATCTCTGGCCACGGCCGCCGTGTTGCCCAGTAGGGTTGCAGCTTCCTCGAAGGCGTTTGCCAGTGCTGCCTGGGCCGGTACATCGGCTGCCGTGCGCGCCAACGCGCGTGCGGCGGTAAGTGTTCCCTTCCACGTGCGCAGGTCCTTGGCCGTGAAGCCGTCCCCGGCGGACCGGCGGATGTAGTCGTTGAGCATTCCGGGATCCACGGCAGTCCAGGCGTCGTGTTCCTCGAAGGCCAGGAGCGCCTCATCGTCCGCCCGGCAAGCCAAGGGGCCAAGGAACGCGGCGAGCGGCCGGTCCCGGATGGTGCATTCCCACAGCTGGCCACTCTTGCCGGGGAAACTCAGCTTCAACGAGTCACCGTGGACGGCTACATGGTGGCAGCGGAGCGTGGTCAGCCCGTACGATCCGTTCTGTTTCCGGTAGTTCTCATCGCCGATCCGAAGCGCCCCGAGGTCCATAAGCCGTACGGCTGCGGCGAGGGTACGCGTCCTCTGCGAGTGTGATTCCCGCAGATGCCGCGCCACGGTTCTCCGGAGCCGTGGCATGGCCTGCCCCAGGCGGGCGGCCCGGACGAACTTTTCGGCGTCCTGCCTCTCCCGCCAGCGCGGGTGGTAGAGGTACTGGAGGCGGCCGGCGTCGGAGACCGGCGAGCCCCCTGCGTCCCGGTAGCTGAACCCGCGGCCCGCCCGCCGCCGTCGGATGCCCGGCAGGGAAGGGTCGCTGCGCTTAAGCCTTGGCACGTCGCCGGCTACATACGCGCATACTTGCCTTTCAGGATCAGGAAGCAGCCGTAGCAGACCAACCCGAGCGCGAGGGCCCCGAGGAGATACGGTCCATACGGCTGTTCGCGCAGGCCTTTGAGTCCGCCGTCGAGTCCCGTTGATTGTTCGGGCTGGTGCCGGACGGTGGCCATGATGACCAGCACACCCACCAGGAGCAGGGCGCAGCCCTTGGACAAGTAGCCGGTGACGCCGGTGGTCAGTACTACCCGGCGCGGAACCGGAGAGCCCGGAAGGAAAAGGTCCTTGCGGAAGGACACGCGGGCGCCGCGCACGGCGAAGAAGATGCCGACGCCGATGATCGCCGCGCCGGCCATCAGCAGGAGCACGACGCCGAAGGGCATCCGGAGCAGGGTCACCGTGAGGTCGCTCGCTGACTCCCTGTTGCTCTTCCCGCCCCCAAGGGCGAAGGAAAGCACGGTGGCGGACAGGAGCGCGAACACGAGGGCCTGTCCCGCAGCGCCGGCGCGGGAGGTGAGGCGTTTCGTTCCGGTAGCCGGCCCGGGCCCGCCGAAGATTGCGTCCCCGAGCCGCCACAGGGCGAGTGCGGCGCAGGCAGCGAAGCACGCCCACAGCAGGAACGGCCCGCCGGGACTGCCGGCCAACTGGGCGACCGCACCGCCGACGTCGGCCTCTCCGTTCAGTCCGCGGGCCAGTTGGAAGGCGATGGCACCCACGATCACGTGGAGCACGCCGCTCGCCGCGAACCCTGCCCTGGCCGCTGTCTCCAGGGCGGGGGAGTTGCTCGCGGCCTCGGCGGTCCGCGCTGTCTTGTTTGCGCTCTTGTCCACAGTGCGCTCCTGTTCATGCCGCGGCTCCCGCCACGCGATGGGCGGGAGCCGCGGTATTGCCTGCTTGTCTCAGAGTCCGGTGTCGCGGGTCTCCCTGTGGGTAACGGCTTCACCGGTCCCCGGGTCCGTGGCCTGCCGGCTTTCAGTGGTCCGCAAGCGGCGGCGCGGAGCCGCCATGACCAGCGACGCGATCAGGCCGATGACGCCGACGACCATCAGGCTGTAACCGGTCATCTGCTGGTCCAGGAAGGGGATCAGCCCCGGTGCCAGCGCGAAGGCGAGAATTGCGCCCAGCGCGATGAGGAAGATCGAGGAACCTATGTACATGTCCGTTCCTTTCGTAGTCGGCTTCGTGTGGCGGCTGACGCCCGGGACGGGCCGGTCAAGGGGTTCCCCGGGCAGGGCGCATCAGGCGCCGCTGTGCCGGTGTCCGCTCGTGTAGCTGAGGAGCCAGCCGATGGCGGCGATGGCCAAGAGGATGATTCCGACCCAGAGCAGGAAGTTCAAGGCCGGGGTGAAGCCGCCGACAAGCAGAAGAACGATGGCGATGACGCCGGCAACAATGAGAAGGGTATTCATGATGGAGTTTCCTTTCCTGGCGCGGAAACCGAAACCACAGCTGCTTCCACGCGTGATATTCAGCAGTAGCGCAAAGATGCGCTGCGACCCTCGCAGGGTGTCCCCGCTTCGTCCCCAGGACGGTCAGTCACGGCTGTGCCGTTTTCCTCCTAGCAGTACATTCGTTCGCTACGGCAAACCGTGTCACACCTCACATCATGTCATTACTAAGTATACTTATCAAGTTTGGTGGTGATCGGCGGCGGTCATCCACAATGGATGGGTGATTTCACCGTTCCCTCCCGGCACTGCCGGCGCGCAGGCCATCTTCGACCTCGAAAGAATCGGGGACGGACTCGTTTTCGCCCGGTCGCTGCCGGACCTCGCGGCCGCGCTCGCAGACGCCGGATCGGCAGCAGTGGTCCAGGCGCCGCCGGGAACCGGCAAGACCACCCTGGTCCCGCCGCTGGTGGCCGGGTTGTGCGCGGCGGAGGGCGTGGTGCCCAGGGTCATCGTCACCCAGCCCCGGCGTGTCGCCGCGCGCGCCGCGGCCCGCCGGCTAGCCACCCTCCATGGGAGCCGGCTGGGGGAGTCCGTGGGTTACACAGTCCGCGGGGAACGGCAGGCGGGCCCGCGGACCGCCGTCGAATTCGTCACCCCAGGGATCCTGCTGCGCCGGCTGCTCGCCGACCCCGGGTTGGAGGGCATCCATGCCGTGGTCCTGGACGAAGTCCATGAACGCGGCCTCGAGAGCGACCTGTTGCTCGGCATGCTGGCCGAGGTGCGTGAACTCCGTGGCGACCTTCGCCTGGTGGCGATGTCCGCCACGGTGGACGCCCCGCGCTTCGCGGCCCTGCTGGGCGGGCCCGACGGCGGCCACCCGCTTCCGGTGGTCGACTGCCCCTCCGCGCTGTACCCGCTGGAAACCGTGTGGGCGCCGGCGCCCGGTCCCCGCCTCGACCGACGCGGCGTCACCTCCGCCTTCCTGGACCATGTGGCCGACACCGCCGCGGCGGCGCACGCCGCAGCACTGGCTGCCGAGCCCGGAACCGACGCCCTCGTCTTCCTCCCCGGTACGCGGGAGGTGGCACACGTCGTGAACCGCCTCCGCCAGCGCGCGGCAGGCACGGAAATCCTCCAACTCCACGGGCAGATCGGCCCCGCTGCCCAGGACAGGGCCGTCTCCGGCAGGGAGCCGGGAGGTCCCGCACGGATCATCGTGTCCACGGCGCTCGCAGAATCCTCGCTGACCGTGCCCGGCGTGCGCCTCGTGGTGGACGCTGGGCTGTCCCGTGAACCGCGCCGCGATTCCGGCCGCGGCATGTCCGGGCTGGTCACCGTGTCCTGTTCCCGCGCCTCGGCCGAACAGCGCGCGGGCCGGGCCGCGCGGCAGGGGCCGGGGACCGTGGTGCGCTGCTACGAACAGAGGGCCTTCGCCGCGGCACCGGCCCACCGGACCCCGGAAATCGCCGTCGCGGAGCTGAGCGGGGCCGCCCTGACCCTCGCCTGCTGGGGCGCGCCCGGGGGAGCCGGCCTCGCCCTCCCCGACGCGCCGCCGCGCGCCGCCATGGACGACGCCGTCGAAGTGCTGCGGGAAATCGGTGCGGTAGACGGTGCCGGTCACGCCACCGCTCTCGGCCGGATCCTGGCCGCCGTGCCGGCGGAACCGCGTCTCGCGCGCGCCCTGCTGGACGGGGCCGCCGTCGTCGGCAGGCGCGCTGCCGCCGAAACGGTCGCGCTCGTCGCTGGGGAGCAACGTGCCGCCGGTGCCGACCTGCCCGGGCTCCTTGCCGCACTGCGGCAAGGGAAGGACCCGGGGTCGAAACGCTGGGCGGACGACACCCGGCGGCTGGAGTCGATCGCGCAGCAGGAAGCGGCCGCCGTCGCCGCTTCCTCCCTGCGTGGCGCACTGGATACAGCGCCGGACGGGAAGGAAGCCGTGGCGTTCGTCGTGGCCCTCGCGTATCCGGACCGTGTGGCCCGGCGCGTCCCGGGTGACGGGGCGCCGCAGTACCTCCTCGCATCCGGGACCCGGGCCGGACTGCCCGGCGGAAGTCCGTTGTCCGGGCATGACTGGCTCGCGGTCGCCGAGGTTTCCCGGGCGGCAGGGCGGGATGCCGCCGGTACCGGTGCGGTCATCCGCTCCGCGGCGCCGCTGTCCGCGGAAGCTGCCGAAGCCGCCGCCGCCCACCTGTTGGCAGACACGGTGGATGCGCGCTTCGCCAAGGGCAGGGTGACCGCGCGGCGGGAGCGCCGGCTGGGCGCGATCGTGCTGTCCTCCACTCCCGTGCGGCCCGGACCGGCGGAGGGCCGTGCCGCCGTCGCTGCGGCCTTGGCGGCCGAGGGCCTGGCGATGATCGGCTGGTCAGCAGGTGCGGATGCCGTACGCCGCAGGATGGCCCTGCTGCACCGTGAACTGGGCGCACCATGGCCCGACGTGTCCGAGCATGCGCTCCTCGCGCGGCTTGAAGACTGGCTCGCCCCGGAACTGGGGGCACTGGCCGACGGCGCCCCGGCCGCCGGGATCGACCTCGCCGAACCGCTGCGCCGGCTGCTGCCCTGGCCCGAGGCCTCCCGCTTCGCCGAGCTCGCGCCGGAACGGTTGGAAGTACCCAGCGGTTCGCGCGTTGCCATCGATTACCCGGAGGTGGAGTCCGACGGCGGCCGGCCGGTGGTGGCGGTCAAGCTGCAGGAGTGCTTCGGCTGGGCCGGAACGCCCAGGATTGCCGGCGGCCGGGTGCCGGTGCTGTTCCACCTGCTCTCTCCCGCGCGGCGGCCCCTGGCCGTGACGGACGACCTTGAGTCCTTCTGGGCCGGGCCCTATGCGCAGGTGCGCGCCGAGATGCGCGGCCGCTACCCGAAGCATCCCTGGCCCGAGGACCCGTGGACGGCGCCCGCCACGGCGCGGGTGAAACCGCGGGCGTAGGGACGGGCTCAGGAGCGCGGGAAGCAGCTCAGCTGTTCCGGCGGATGAAGGCGCTGACGGACGGGGCCAGCGAGGCACCGAGCTCCGCGGGGCTGCGCTTGACCCCGGCCACCTCGAAGGAATGACCGCCGCCTTCCCGCCACTCCAGCACGGCGTTGGGGCCGATCCGCGAAACCACGCCTTCCAGCACGTCCGGCGTCATGAAGGTGTCCTTGGTGCCCTGCAGGAACAGCATGGGCACGGTGATCCCGTACAGGTGTTCATCGCGGAGCTTGTCCGGCTTGCCCGGCGGGTGCAGCGGGTAGCCCAGATAGATGAGCCCGGCCGCGAGCATGCCCTCGGCCACGGCCATCGACGCCATGCGTCCGCCGAAGGACTTGCCGGCCGCCCACAGGGGTTCTCCGGCGGAGCGTGCCTGTGCTTCGGCCAGGGCGGCCCGCCAGGTGGCGATTGCGAGCGGCGGGCGGTCCGGGAACCTCCGGCCGGCCTCGCGGTAGGGGAAGTTGAAGCGCAAGGTGGCGGCGCCGTCGTCGTTCAGGGCCCGCACGAAACCGCCCATGAACGGATGTTCCATCCCGGCACCGGCGCCGTGCGCCACGAGCACCGTGGCGAACGGGTTCTCCGGCCGGGCGTACCGGGCGGAGACGGGCGTGCCATCGACGTCGATGGTGATGGCGTCCTCGGGGGTGCTCATTCGAACCTCGAGGGATCGCCGGTGCCGCGGCGCACCACGTCGGCGCCGCCGCTGGAGAAGTCCACCACTGTGGTCGGTTCGGCCCCGACATCGCCGGCTTCGACCACGGCATCCACCACATGGTCCAGCCGTTCCTTGATCTCCCAGGCCTGCGTGAGGGGTTCGTCTTCGCCGGGCAGCAGGAGGGTGCTGGAGAGCAGGGGCTCGCCGAGTTCGGCGAGGAGGGCGTGGACGAAGTTGTGCCGCGGGATGCGCACGCCCACGGTCTTCTTCTTCGGGTGCAGCAACCTGCGCGGCACTTCCTTCGTGGCCGGGAGGATGAACGTGTAGCTTCCCGGCGTGACGGCCTTGATGCTGCGGAAGACGTCGTTGTCGATCATCACGAACTGGCCCAGCTGCGCGAAGTCCTTGCAGACCAGGGTGAAGTGGTGCTTGTCGTCGAGCTGGCGGATGCTGCGGATTCGGTCCAGGGCGTCCTTGTTGCCCAGCTGGGCCCCGAGGGCGTAGCACGAATCGGTGGGGTAGGCGATCAGGCCTCCCGAGCGCACGATCTCGGCGACCTGGCCGACCAAGCGGGGCTGGGGGTCCTGCGGGTGGACATCGAAGAATCTGGCCATTCCCCGAGCTTACGGCAGGCGGCTCGTCAGGACAGGACATCCTTGCTGGTGAACCGGCCGTACGCGATGGCGCCGGCGGCCAGGATGTAGCCGCCTTGGAGTAGGGCATTTTCGCCGAACGACGTCCAGGAGATGGGCTGGCGCAGCAGATCGGCGAAGTCCAGCCAGTAGTGGCTGAACAGCCAGGGATGAAG
The DNA here is from genome assembly GCF_003614925.1 of Arthrobacter celericrescens. Classification (GTDB taxonomy): domain Bacteria; phylum Actinomycetota; class Actinomycetes; order Actinomycetales; family Micrococcaceae; genus Arthrobacter; species Arthrobacter celericrescens. Next base: position 58,739 of record NZ_QYLP01000015.1, on the reverse strand, counting down.
CCATTCCAGCTGCGGCAGGTTGTCCGCCACCTGGGACACCACCGACAACACCACTGTCGCTGCCATGGCGCCCACCGGGATGTCCGTGAAGGTCGAGATTGCCAGTCCGATCGCTGCGAGCCCCAGCAAGGACACCGCGATGTACGCGGCGATCAGCAGGGAACGCAGCAGGGATTCGCCGGCGTCGATGGTGTCCCCCGAGAGGAGGGTCACCGGCCCCACCGGGAAGAGCGCGACGCCGGCCAGCGCGCCAACGGCGGCGACGGTCACCGTCGCGGTCAGGCAGAACACCGCCGCAGCGGCGTACTTGATGAGCAGGAGCCGGACGCGGCCGGCGGGTGCCACCAGCAGGTACCTGAGGGTGCCGAGGTTCGCTTCGCCCGCGATGGTGTCGCCGGCGACGACTCCCACCGTGAGGGGCAGGAACAGCGGGACGGATACCAGCAGCGCCGTCATGCCCACGAAGAGCCCGTTCTGGGAAATGCGGTCCAGGAAGGTCGGGCCACGGCCCGGCGGCACCGGAGAGCTGAGCCGGACCGCCGTGGCGATGAGGATGGGAACCGCGGCGAGGGCGGCCAGCATGGCCCAGGTGCGGAGCCGCCGGAACAGCACCGAAAGCTCGGACGCCATGAGCGCCCACGAACCCGAACGCCCGCCCGTCGCGGCGGGTGCTGGCGCGGCGGGTCCGGGCCCCGCAGCTTGCGGCCGGGCGGCCATGGCTTCATCCTGCAACGTCGAATCCCTCTCCGGTCAGGGAAACGAAACGTTCTTCGAGGCTGGCGTCTTCCACACCGAACCCCTGCACCCGCACCCCGGCCGCCACAAGGGCGGCCACGATGTCCTCGGGCGCCACCACGTGGCCAGGGGGGCTGGTGCTGAGCTGTCCGCCATGGTCCGCGCCCTGCAGGACACCGGCCGGCTCGGGCTGCAGGCCGAGGCCCGAGAGGACGCGGGCTGCGGCGGCAACATCCGGGGTACGGAGCATGATCCTGGCTGTCCCGGCCGCGCGCAGCTCGCGGAGCGTGCCTTGTGCCACGAGCCTGCCGACGCTCATGACGCCCACATGGGTGCACATTTGTTCGACTTCGGCGAGCAGGTGGCTGGAGACGAACACGGTGGTGCCGCCCGCCGCCAGGGAGCGCACCAGGCTGCGGACCTCACGCGTGCCTTGGGGATCCAGGCCGTTGGTGGGCTCGTCGAGGACCAGCAGTTCCCGGGGCCGGAGCAGGGCATTGGCGATTCCCAGGCGCTGTTTCATGCCCAGCGAATACGCGCGCACTTTTTTGCCGGCGGCGTGGGACAGGCCCACGCGTTCCAGGGCCTCCTCGACCCGCGCGGCCCTGGTGTTCCGCGGGGCGTGCCGGTCGGCGGCGTCCAGCCTGCGCAGGTTCGCCGCTCCCGAGAGGAAAGGGTAGAAGGCCGGGCCTTCCACCAGGGCGCCGACCTCCGGCAGGACGGATGCCAGGCCCGCCGGGATCTGCCTGCCGAGGACCCGGACTTCGCCGCCCGTGGCTGAGGCGAGGCCGAGCAGCAAACGGATGGTGGTGGTCTTGCCGGAGCCGTTGGGGCCCAGGAATCCGAAAACGGAGCCGCGCGGAACGGCGAGGTTGATGGAGTCGACGGCGGAGCGGCGGCCGAAGCGCTTGCTCAAGCCATTGGTTTCGATCGCCGGTCCGGCCGGCCCGGACGTGTCACTCATTGCGGGGCGGCCGCAGCCTGCAGCCGCTCAAGGGGCACCAATCCCGCAAACACCCGGCCGTCGTCGAGCACCAGGACGGTCACCAGGCTGGAAGTGAGGGCGCGGCCGCCCGGCACCGCCTGGGTGAGCTGGGCGAACGCGGGAGCGGAGCGCACGTCGGCGGGAAGCATTCCTGCGGGGAAGCCCACCACCGTGTCCCAGCCCTTGCCCGTGACAACGGGCCGTGCCGCCGACGGGCGTGTCCCGGGAACGGCATGCTTGGTGTCAGGAGCCTTGGAAGGAATGGTCTTTTCCTCCACCGAGGCTCCGGGGGGCGGCGTGAACGTGAACACGGAGGAGTCGGGGGCGGACAGGCTGATGTCGCTGAACTCGAGTGAGAACGCGGGGTCGCCCTGTCCTCGCGCCCGCAGGTGGATTCCGAGCGGCAGGCCGGACGCGGAGTCGACGGCGAGGGTCACCGAGTCGACCAAGGTGGCCGTACTGCGTGGCGTGAGGACCAGTTGGTAGGCCGTGCGGCCGGCCACGATGGTTGCGTCACCGACCGTCACTTCGGTGCTGGGGTCGACGGCGGCGAGGAAGCGCTGCGCGAGGGCCTCAGGGGTCGTTGCTCCCGGCGTCGCTGTCTTCGGGTGGTTGTCCGCCGGCGCGTGGGCGTCAGGCAGCGTGACATGGGCGGCGCTGTTGTCCGCCGAGTTGTAGAGCCAGAGGTCGTTGCCGTTGCGGACCATGTCGCGCTCGGCGAGCCTGTCCAGGATTTGGAACCGGGCCTTCGACGGGCCGTCCAGGTAGATCCGGGCTGTATGCGGGGTGCCCAGCAGTTCGATCACGGCGGCAAGGCCCTGGCCGTCACCAAGGCGGGCGGACGGGGCGGGTCCTGCCGAGGGAAGCTGCGGAAGCCCCAGCTCGGAGGCCTGCCGGAGTGTTCCGGACAGGGCACGGACGTCCGAATGGCCGATCATGGCGATGATCTCCGCGGCCGACTTCTGCGGGAGGCTGACGGCCGCTCCGGCCTGGTACGACCCGGCCAAAGCTGCTGCCGTCAGGACTGCAGGCACCAGTGCGGCCGGCAACCAGCGCAACCACCTACGGGTCATGGCAACCTCCCGGACCACCGTTACCTGGCCACGCGCCATCGGCGGCGGCCATGCTTCCAGAGTACTCCCGGTGCCCTGCCGAATCCCGGGCCGCTGCCTATTCCCTGGCCACCGCGCGCACGAAGTCTGCGCCCGGGCCCGAGTGGACGGCCATGATGTGCTCGAACACGGCAAACCCTTCTCTTCCGGGCCAGTCTTCGGGGAGGAACTCCGGCGGCAGTCCGGGATCGAGGTACGGAATGACCCGCCAATTGTCGATGCACCGGACATACGCGGCAAAGGCCCCGGCCGGCGGCAGCGGACCGTCACCGGCAGGCAGGTCCCGGCCGCCGTCCCATTCACGGATGAAGTCCCGGTGCAGCGCCGCGACTGTCTCCAGGTCCCACCACTGCGCTGCCGCGTCCCGGAGGCCTGCGCTGCTGTGGCCGCCGCCGGGCATCGGGGTGTCCGTGATGAAGAGCGTGGCCTGTTCCCGCAGCCCCAGCCCGGCCAGGACCTCCTCGATTTCGGACTGCCGGAACGCCGGGGCGATCCACAGCCCGGCCGCCACCGTGCCGCAGCCGGTCCAGTGCAGCCGCCGCCTGAGCTGGTGCCGCTTCTCCCGTTCCGTTTCGGGAATGGAAAAGGACACCAGGCACCAGGGGTCGCCGTCGGCCATGGCCTGCGGTGCGAAGATCCGGCTGTCGCCGCGGTCCAGCATCGCCGCGGCGTCGGGGGTCAATGCGTACCCGGCGACGCCGTCCCGAGGCTGCTGCTCGAGGACCGCTTTCTTCTTCAGCCGGCTGAGCGCGGTCCGGGTCACGACGGCGGGCACCTCCAGCGCCACCATGAGGCGCAGGAACGCCGACGCCGGCAGCCAGCCGCCGGCGTCGCGCAGGTACAGGCCGATCACCGTCCGTAGCAGGGAGGTGGTGCTCCCCGGGCGGGAGTCGACGTCGTCGAGGAAGGCGCTCACGCCAGTCCGAGCAGCACTTCGCGGATGGAGCGGATGCCGTGTTCGAGTTCGGCGAAGCCCGTGCTCAGCGGCGAGAGGCCGATCCGGAGGCCGTGCGGCGGCCGGAAATCCGGGATGACGCCGCGCTCCCAGAGCAGCTGCGTCACCTCGGCGAAACGGGGGTGGTCCACGGTGATGTGCGAGCCGCGCTCGGCGGCGTCCCGGGGGCTCACCACCTCCGCGCCCAGCGGCACCAGCAGGGCGTCGGCCAGCTCAAGCGCGTGGGAGGTCAGCTTGACCGACTTCTCCCGGACGGCGTCCATGCCCACGGAAGCGATGAGCTCCACCATGTCCTTCAGCGGCTGCATCGCGAGGATGGGCGGGGTGCCGGTGATGAAGCGGCGGAGGTTGTCGGCGGGCCGGTAGCTTTCGGTCATGCCGAAGGGATCGTGCGCACCCATCCAGCCCCAGATGGGCTGCTGGAGCCGGCCCTGGAGCGCGCTGTTCACGTAGCCGAAGGCGGGGGAGCCGGGGCCGCCGTTGAGGTACTTGTAGGTGCAGCCGACCGCGAGGTCCACACCCCAGGCGTCCAGTTCAAGCGGCACCGAGCCCACGGAGTGGCACAGGTCCCACAGCATCAGCGCGCCGGCGTCGTGCACCAGGGCGGTGATGGCCGGTGCGTCGGCGAGGAAGCCGGAGCGATAGGCGACGTGGCTGAGGACGACGACGGCGGTCCGCCCGGTGAGCAGCTCCGCCAGGTCTTCGGGCCGGACACCGCTGGCCGCGCGGGTTTCGACCCAGCGGATGGTGGCGTTCCGTTCCGCGGCGATCCCTTCGATGATGAAGCGGTCGGTGGGGAAGTTGTCCCGGTCAACGATGATCTCGTCGCGGCCCGGGCGGGCGTCGACGGCGGCCCGGATCAGTTTGTACAGGAGCACCGAGGTGGAGTCCCCGATGAAGGCCTGGCCTGGGGCGGCGCCGAGCACCACCTCGCCCAGGCGGTTGCCGACGGCCAAGGGCTCGTCCATCCATTTCTCGTCCCAGCCGCGGATGAGCCGGCTGCCCCAGGCGTCCTCGACGAAGCGGGGGAGGTTCTCCGCGGTGGCCTTCAGCGGACGGCCCAGCGAATTGCCGTCCAGGTACGCGGAGAGCTCGCCTTCGTCCGGGCTGTAGAAGAGGTCCCGGCAGCCGGCGAGGGGATCGGCGGCGTCCAGGGCGGCCGAGGCGGCGGCGAAGTGGGCGCCGGGTCCTGGGTCCATCGTCGTTGGGGTTTCGGACGCTGTATCGAGTCGGGGTTCGCTCAACGGATGCTCCTCACGCAGGCTCTGTGGGTGCGGCCCACATGGCCACCTCCGCAATAGCATAACATCTTCGTGACGGCCGTATCGTTAGTGAAATGTCTAGGGCGTTCCGGTATGCCGGAACGCGCCGGCGGACCTGTTTTCCATTCCGCAGCGGCGTTAGGGTGGGACGTGCCGGGGGGTGCGGCAGGCGCGTTTTCCGGCAGCAGGAGGCGCTATGTCCCGGGTGTCCTTGTACCTCGACGTCGACGGCGTCGTGAGTCCCTTCGCCGTCCAAGGCAGGAGCGGCTGGGGGAGCGAGTGGGAACTGGCCGACGCCGGAGTCATCGAAGTGGCGTTCGCGCCGGAACTGGTGGCCAAACTGAATGCCCTGTCCCGGCGGCCGGGTGCACGCTTTGTGTGGTTGACCACATGGGAGCGGCTCGCTCCCGAGTTCCTGTGCCCGGCCATCAAGCTTGATGGGCGTGACTGGCCCGTCCTTTCCAGCGCCGGCAGGGGCCTGTCGCCGGACTGGTGGAAGCTCGACGCCATCCGCCAGGACGTCGCCCGCAATCCCGCCGATCGCCTTGTCTGGCTGGACGACCAGCTCGACAGCGAGCCGCGTGCACTGGCATGGGCGGACGCGTGGGGCGGCCGGATGCTGCACATTTCACCCGATCCGCGCCGCGGCCTGACGCCGGACCAACTGGACGCCGTCGAGGCTTTCCTGTGAACCGGATCCCGGCTCCGGAGTGTTTGGCACTGACCCCGATGCAACGTAGGATTCTTAAGGTTTCACGCTGGCCACGGATGGCCTCCGCAAGGGCAAGCAGGTGAATATTTGCTGAACATGTGGTGTGGCAGGCGCGGGGAAGTGGAACTGCTGACCTTCGACTCTGCAGATTGGGCAACCAGGTGGAAATCACCTTCATGGTCGCGCTTGTCATAGCGCTGGCCTTATTTTTTGACTTCACCAACGGCTTCCACGACACCGCCAACGCGATGGCCACGCCCATCGCCACCGGCGCCATCAAGCCCAAGACCGCCGTGGCCCTGGCCGCCGTGCTGAACCTCGTGGGCGCCTTCCTGTCTACCGAGGTCGCCAAGACCATTTCCGGCGGCCTCATCCGCGAGGGTACGGACGGCATCCACATCACCCCGGAGATCATCTTCGCTGGCCTCATGGGTGCCATCCTCTGGAACATGTTCACCTGGCTTAAGGGCCTGCCGTCCAGCTCCTCGCATGCGCTGTTCGGCGGACTCATCGGTGCGGCGATCATCGGCATCGGCTTCCACTCGGTGAACTTCGAAACCGTGCTGCAGAAGGTGATCCTGCCGGCCATCTTCGCACCGATGATCGCCGCCGCGGTAGCCTACGTCTGCACCCGCCTGGCCTACGCGCTGACCTCCCGGCACGACCCCGAAACGGGTGACAAGCTCACCCAGAAGCGCGGCGGTTTCCGCACCGGACAGATCTTCACGTCCAGCCTCGTCGCCTTGGCCCACGGCACCAACGACGCCCAGAAGACCATGGGCATCATCACCCTGGTGCTCATCGCTGCCGGCACCCAGGCGACCGGCAGCGGTCCGCAGTTCTGGGTGATCGCGGCCTGTGCCTTCGCCATCGCCATCGGTACCTACGCCGGCGGCTGGCGGATCATCCGCACCATGGGCTCCGGCCTCACCGAGGTCAAGCCGGCTCAGGGCTTCTCGGCCGAGTCCAGCACGGCCTCGGCCATCCTGGCCTCCTCCCACCTGGGCTTCGCCCTCTCCACCACGCAGGTTGCCTCCGGCTCGGTCATCGGCTCCGGCCTCGGACGCCGGGGCACCACCGTGCGCTGGGGCATGGTGGGCCGCATCGCCATCGGTTGGCTGCTGACCCTGCCGGCCGCCGCCGTCGTCGGCGCCCTCACCGCCCTGCTCGTGGGCACCGGCATCGTCGGTGTGGTCATCGCCGCAGTGGTGGGCACCGGCGTCGTGCTCTTCATGTTCCTGTACTCCAGGAAGTCGCACGTGGGCCATCACAACGCCGTGGAGGTCGAAGAGGCCGGCACGGCCGTCAGGTTCCAGAAGAAGAAGTCCGCGCGCAAGAAAGCCGCGGAGAACAAGAGCAAGGACGCCCAGCGATGAAGTGGTTGGAACTGCTGCAGGTTGCCGGAGCCACCCTGGTTTCCGCCGTGGTCCTGGTGGTCCTGTATTCCCTGGGCGTGCGGCTCACGGCAGTGGCCGGTGACGCCGGGAACAAGTCGCCGGTGCTGCTCCGTTCCGTGGCCTACCTGTGCTTCGCCGCCTGCGGTGCCGCCGTGCTCTTCGGCATCTACCTGATCGTGCCGTACTTCACCAAGTAGCCTGCCACTGCCGGGCTCTGGCCGTTCAGTCCATTCGGGAGAATAATCGGCTGTGTAGCTGCGCAAGCTGACCGGCCCCCTTTCCGGGGGCCATTGCGCCGCCCTGGGGCAGGTGTGGGGCCATGTTCGGACGGCTGAAAACCAACGGCAGATCCGGGACGTTCCTTCCGGTGATCCTGGCTGCCTTCGCGCTGGCTTCCTGCGGCCCGCCCGCGGGAGCGGAAAGCGCCGGCTCCCAGCAGACTCCCGCGCTGACCTCGCCCAGTGTCCCGGCGAGCAGTGATCCCGCGCCGATGGAGCCCACCGTCCAACCCGTGCCGGGACCGCCCGTCCCCGATGTTCCGCCGCCCGCCGAAGCGCCGGTGGTCCGGTGGATACCGATCGGGCCCGTCGGGCCCAACGATCCCCAGGAAGGGCGGATGTACCTGTTCGCCCAGGGCCGCGACTGTGAGCAGCTCCGCGACGGCGTGGACGGTACCACGTTCAAGGACGTGTGGCGTGCCGTCGGGGCCGTCTGCTACGCCCTGCGCGACGGCACCGCCGCCCAGTGGCAGGAAGCGGCGACGGCCCTGTCCGCCGTCCAGGCGCCGCCCGGGGGCCGGTGCCTGGAACTGGCGGTCCTCGCCGTGGCCCGCAGCGCCGTCGAGTTCCACAACGCGAATCCCACGACCACGGTCCCGCTGGAACCCGGAAGCGGAGAAGCCTGCCCGCGGAAGCTCACCGGCCTGACCGTGGTGGACGGGAACTTCGTTCCGGTGCCGGGCCTCAGCCGGCCGTCCGGGCCGCGGGCCGGGGGCACCTGGGTCCGGCTGGACGGTTACTACGTGCGGGTCTCCGAGGTGAAGATCGACGGCGAGGCCTCCGGTGTCGAAACCCGCAGCGACGGCGACTACTCACCTGTCTACTTCAGGACGCCGCCGGCCGGCGACAAGGCCTCGATCACCGTGTCGATCACCGACACCCTCGATGCACCCGGCGAGGTGCAGTTCTTCTACGACGACGCCGCTGCCACCGGCGGACCGGGCACACCCTCGCCATCCGGGTCGGAATCCGCAGGAACGGAACCCCCGCCGGTGAACCCGTCACCCTCCGGGGGCGGCGGCTCGGAGGCCCCGTGAGCAGCGCACCGGAGCCAGCCGCGGAAGAGGGTGGCCGGGCGCTGCTTGACACCCGTTGGCAGCGTACCCTCGAGGTCCTCTCGGTCATCGGCCCGCCGCTCACCGTGGCCACGGCCCTCCTGGTCTACTTCGGCTGGGCCCGCAGCGACGCGCAGGCCAAGTCGATGGGCCTGGACGTCAGCCTCTTCGGCTACACCGTCCAGGACTTCATCCTGCGCAGCATCCAGTCCCTGTTCCGCCCCCTCGCCTGGCTCGCGCTTATCGGGCTCGCGTGGCTCATGGTGGACCGCGCCCTCAACAAAGTCATCGCCACGGGCCGCTACCGCCGGGCCTTGGGACGCGCGGCCACGGTCCTCGCCGCGGCCGGCTACCTGTTCGCCGCCGCCATGTGGATCATCACCGTCGCCCAGCCCGACCGCATACTCCTCTACGTGCCCTACCTGATCGCCGGCGGTCTGCTGCTGGGCAGCTGGGGAGTAGCTCTGCGCCGGCGCACCATGCAATACGCAGCGCGCAGCCCGATCCTCACACCGCGCGGACTGGAACGGGCCTTCATGTTCATCCTAGTGACCCTGCTGCTGTTCTGGGGCACCGCCGACTACGCCCAGGCGCTCGGCCGCGGGGCCGCCGTCGACTACCAGGAACGCTCCACCCTGCTGCCCACCGCCGTCGTCTACAGCAAGGAACGGCTCGCCGTCTCGGCACCGAACGTGCGCGAAGCCTCCGCCGGAACCACCGCCGCGCCCCTCTACCGCTACAGCGGGCTGCGCCTCCTGGTGGTCAGCGGCGGCCGGATCTTCCTGCTCAACGACGGCTGGACCCTCAAGGACGGCCGTGTGGTGGTGCTCCCGGACAACGGCAGTGTCCGCGTCGAGTACGGCAACCCCTCCTCTGGGAACCCCGCGCCGGGATGAGTACGCTGGGGCCATGTCCGCTTTCCAGTACTACGTGGCATCCTCCCTCGACGGCTTCATTGCCACCCCCGACGACGACCTTGGCTGGCTCCTCCAGTTCGACAGCACCGAAGGGGTCGGCGAGGGCTACGCGGAGTTCATGTCCGGCATCGGATGCGTTGTCATGGGCGGCCAGACCTACCGCTGGCTGCTGGAGCACGAACCCGGCAAGTGGCCCTACCCGGACCTTCCGTGCTGGATCTTCACCCACCATGAATATGCCGCGCCGAAGGGAGCGGACATTACTTTTGTCCGCGGCGACGTCGCCGAATTCGCGCAGGACCTCATCGACAGCGCGGCCGGCAAGAACGTGTGGCTGGTGGGCGGCGGGGACCTTGTGGCCCAGTTCGCGCAGGCGGGGCTTCTGGACGAGATGATCGTCACCTTGATTCCCGTGGTCCTCGGCTCGGGAAAGCGTCTGCTTCCCGTTGACGGCCCGACGGCGCCGCTTGAGTTGCTCTCCTCGCGCACCATCGGAGGGGCCGCCGTCGAGCTCCGGTACAGGATTCCGGGCAGGAACGCCGGCTAGCTCCGGGGGCGTCTCCGCCACCCTGCCGGTTACGGGCGCCTGGCGCTAGTGTCCCCGGTTGTCCCGGATCATGTTGGTGATGCGCGCGGTGGACAGCCGCCTGCCGGATTCGTCCGTCATGACCACCTCGTGCGTGGCGAGGGTGCCGCCGAGGTGGATGGCCGTGCAGGTTCCCGTGACCAGGCCCCCGGCGATCGAACGGTGGTGGGTGGCGCCCACCTCGATCCCGACCGCGTGGCGTCCCGGCCCGGCATGCAGCGACGCCGCGAAGGAACCGAGCGTTTCCGCCAGCACCACATGGGCTCCGCCGTGCAGGATGCCGGCCACCTGGGTGTTTCCTTCCACCGGCATCGTAGCCACGGCCCGCGCAGGGCCCAGCTCCAGGAACTTGATCCCCATCTTCACCACCAGCGCCCCCACGCCGTAGCGCTCCAGCCAGCCGTGGAATTCCTGCGGGACTCCGGCGGCGATGAGCTCTTCGGTGAACCTGCCCGGCGTGAAATTGTCCATCATGGCAACTAGGCTGGCACCTGTGAGCGAAACAACCAAACCGGCCGGTACCGTCGAAAACCAGGCCATCGAAGACCCATCCATCGAAATCGCCGCCGCAGCGCCCGCGGCCGTTACTCCCGCCCCCGCAGCAACGCTTCCGGACGCCGTTCCGGGAACAGCAGCCGGCGGCCGGTCACGGCTCCTGGTCCTTGACGGCCACTCGATGGCCTTCCGCGCCTTCTACGCACTTCCGGCCGAAAACTTCGCCACGTCCGCGGGCCAGCACACCAACGCCGTGCACGGCTTCACGTCCATGCTGATCAACCTCATCCGGGACCAGAAACCCACCCACGTCGCCGTGGCCTTCGACGTCTCGGACGACACCACCTTCCGCAAGGCCGAATACAGCGAGTACAAGGGCGGCCGCAACGAGACCCCGGCGGAGTTCGGCGGACAGATCGGCCTCATCGAACGGGTCATGCACGCCTGGGGAATCAAGACCATCAAGATGCCCGGCTACGAAGCCGACGACATCCTTGCCACCCTCGCGGCCCAGGGTGAAGCGGCCGGCTTCGAGGTGCTCCTCGTCTCCGGTGACCGCGACTCCTTCCAGCTCATCACGGACAACGTCTTCGTCCTCTACCCGAAGAAGGGCGTCTCCGACATCCCGCGCATGGATGCCGCGGCCATCGAAGAAAAGTACTTCGTCGCCCCGTCGCGCTACTCGGACCTCGCCGCGCTGGTGGGGGAGTCCGCGGACAACCTCGCCGGCGTGCCCGGCGTCGGGCCCAAGACCGCCGCGAAGTGGATCAACCTATACGGCGGCCTTGAGGGGATCCTCGAGAACCTGGACGCGATCGGCGGCAAGGTGGGCGGAGCCCTCCGCGAGAACATCGACGCCGTCAAGCGGAACCGGCGCCTCAACCACCTCCTGAGGGACCTGGACCTCCCGGTGGGCCTGGCGGATCTCGCAGAACCCCGGCCCGTCCGCAAGGAAATCGACGAGCTCTTCGACGAACTCGAATTCAAGACCCTCCGCAGCCGGCTGTTCGACCTCTACGGCGACGACACCGCCGGAGCCGCCCCGGACACCATCGACGTACCGGACTTCGCCGTCCTGGAAGACGCCGCGCAACTGCAGGCCTTCTTCGCCGCCGGTTCCGGGATGCGTTCCGCGCTGGCCGTGCAGCTGGTCCCCGGCCGGATCGGGTACGACGCCGAAGCCCTCGCCGTCGTCCGCGCCAACGGGGCGGCCTTCATCGAGCTGCCCAGGCTCGACGCCGCGGCCGAATCCGTGGTGGCCGGCTGGCTGACGGACCCCGAAGAAGCCAAGGTGATGCACGAGTTCAAGGCCGCGCTGAAGGCCCTGCACCACCGCGGGCTCGGCTTGGAAGGCGTGGTCGACGACACCGCCATTTCCGGCTACCTGATCGAACCGGACCGGCGCAGCTACGAGCTGGCGGAACTCGCCCAGCACCACCTCAAGATCGCCCTGGAATCCGCGGCCTCCGCGTCCGGGCAGCTCGAACTCGACCTCGGCGACGGCCCGGACGGCGCAGCGGCCACCGCACTGGTGCGGCAGGCCGCCGTCGTGCAGACGCTCAGCAAGCACTTCGAAAAGGAACTCAGCGACCGCCAGGCCGGTGCGCTGCTCACCACCCTCGAACTTCCTGTCGCCCGGGTGCTGGCCGGCATGGAACTCGCCGGCATCGGCGTGTCCACGGACCGCATGAACGAACAGCTCGCCGATCTCTCCAAGGTGGTCCAGCACGCCCAGGAGCAGGCGTTCGCGGCGATCGGCCACGAAGTCAACCTGGGTTCGCCCAAGCAGCTGCAGACCGTGCTCTTCGAGGAACTCGGGCTGCCGAAGACCAAGAAGATCAAGTCCGGCTACACCACGGACGCCGCCTCCCTGAAAGCGCTCCTGGAGAAGACCGGGCACGAATTCCTGGTCCAGCTCATGGCCCACCGCGAATCGTCCAAGCTCGCCCAGATGGTGGAGACCCTCAAGAAGTCCGTGGCCGAGGACGGCCGCATCCACACGGACTATGCCCAGAACGTCGCCGCCACTGGACGCATTTCCTCGAACAACCCGAACCTGCAGAACATCCCGGTCCGCAGCGAGGAAGGCCGCAGGGTCCGTGGGATCTTCGTGGTCAGCGAAGGCTATGAATGCCTGCTCTCCGCCGACTACTCGCAGATCGAAATGCGCATCATGGCCCACCTCTCCGGGGACGAAGGGCTGATCCAGGCGTACAAGGAGGGCGAAGACCTGCACCGCTACGTCGGCTCGCACATCTTCAATGTGGCCCCGGAAGACGTCACCAGCGCCATGCGTTCCAAGGTCAAGGCCATGTCCTACGGCCTCGCGTACGGCCTGACCTCCTTTGGCCTGTCCAAGCAGCTGGAAATCTCGGTGGACGAGGCCCGCTCGCTCATGAAGGACTACTTCGACCGCTTCGGCGCTGTGCGCGACTACCTGCGCGGCGTCGTCGAACAGGCGCGCGTGGACGGCTACACCTCCACCATCGAAGGCCGCCGCCGCTACCTACCGGACCTCACCAGCACCAACCGCCAGCACCGCGAACTGGCCGAGCGCATCGCCCTCAACTCGCCCATCCAGGGCTCGGCGGCGGACATCATCAAGCGCGCCATGCTGGGCGTGTCCGCCGAACTGGCCGGCCAGGGCCTGAAGTCGCGCATGCTGCTGCAGGTCCACGACGAACTCGTCCTCGAGGTCGCCCCCGGCGAACGCGAGGCCGTGGAGAAGCTCGTGGCCGAGCAGATGGGCTCGGCGGCCGAGCTGAGCGTCCCGCTGGACGTCCAGATCGGCGTCGGGACCAGCTGGCACGACGCCGGCCACTAAGGTCCCGCGGCCACGGAACCGAGCGCAGGGCGCGCCGCCAATATGGTGGCGCGCCCTGCGCGCGTCTGGCAGGCTGGGCCAGTGGCAGATCCCAATGAAAACTACGTCATCGAGCGCTTCCATTCCGCACCCAGGGACGAACCCGGCTACGGCCGGGCGCGCGACTGGATCCGAGCCGTCGGACACGGCTTCCACGACGAACACCGCGCCGACGCCCACATCGACAAGATCATCGCAATGCACCTGGCCGACGGCCGGGAGCTGACCGGGGCCTACCTGACCGGCGGCACCCCGTCCCACGCGCTGGACGCCGCGCATCCGGTGGCGACGTTCGCCAGCTTCGAAAAAGAGCTCAACATCGGCTTCAGCAGGCAGCTCCGCACCCACCTGATCAGCGCTGTCACGGTCCGCGGCACGCACCGCCGCAAGGGCCTGCTGCGGCGGATGATGGAGGAAGACCTGGCGGCCGCGAAGGCTGCCGGGACCGCGATGGCCGCCCTGACCGCCTCCGAGGCGTCGATCTACGGCCGCTTCGGCTTCGGCGTCGCCACCTTTGAACGGAGCATCAAGGTGGACACCGGCCCGAAGTTCCGGCTCCGGCATGAGGCCGTGGGCAGCGTGGAAGTAGCGGACCCCAAGGTGCTGCTGGAACTGGCGCCGGCCGTCTTCGGGCAGGCCCACCGCCGCACCCCGGGTTCAATCGTGCGGCAGGAGTACTACCGCCACCACGCGTCCGGGCTGCTGGGCCGCGACGGCAATGAAGACCGCGCGGTCAAATGCGCCCTGCACTACGATGCCAGCGGCGCCGTAGACGGTTACGTCTCCTACAAGTTCGCCGGCTGGGACAGCAAGCCCTACACCGTGGACGTGCTCGATCTCGTGGCCGCAACCGATGCCGCCTACCTCGAGCTGTGGCAGTTCCTGGGCAGCATCGACCTCGTGGAGCAGGTCAGCTGGCAGGACGCGCCCGTCAACGACCCGCTGGCCTGGGCACTGGCCGACCCTCGGTGCGTGACCGATTCGGACCACCGCGACATGCTGTGGCTGCGGGTCCTCGACGTCCCCGCCGCGCTCTCCGCCAGGAGCTACGCCGGCACCGGGCACCTGGTGCTCGACGTCAGCGACGGCCTTGGCCACGCCGAAGGCCGCTGGGTACTGGAGGCCACCGAGAGCCACGCCACCGTGGTCCCGGCGCCGGACGGTGCCGCACCGGACCTCGTCCTCGACGTCGCGGACCTCGGCTCGATCTACCTCGGCGCGGTTAGTCCGCTCACCCTCCTGGCGGCCGGGCGGATCCGGGAGCACACGCCCGGGGCGGCTTTCCGCGCCCAGCAGCTGTTCGCCGTCGACCGCCCGGCGCACTGCGCCACGCACTTCTAGGGCCCCGGGCCGCTGCTTTTGACCCTTCTTGGCGGGTGCGACTAGAATAAACGGGCGTGTACTACGTGCACGCGATCAATACAATCCACAATTCAGGATGACCCGGCCTTGTGCTGTGTCCCGGATCCCGGAACGGGAAGCGGGCGGTTTGCCTGACCGACATACTATCCACAACGGAGCCCCTACTACATGACCATCACCTCCACCGAGAAGCCCGGTGCCCCCGTCGTCGCGATCAACGACATCGGCACCGCCGAGGACTTCCTCGCAGCAGTCGACGCCACCATCAAGTACTTCAACGACGGTGACCTCGTCGAAGGTACCGTCGTCAAGGTCGACCGCGACGAAGTTCTGCTCGACATCGGTTACAAGACCGAAGGTGTCATCCCCTCCCGCGAGCTTTCCATCAAGCACGACGTTGACCCCGGCGAAGTTGTCGCCGTCGGCGATCAGGTCGAAGCCCTGGTGCTCACCAAGGAAGACAAAGAAGGCCGCCTGATCCTCTCCAAGAAGCGCGCTCAGTACGAGCGTGCCTGGGGCGACATCGAGAAGGTCAAGGAAGAAGACGGTGTTGTCACCGGTACCGTCATCGAGGTCGTCAAGGGTGGTCTTATCCTCGACATCGGCCTGCGCGGCTTCCTCCCCGCATCCCTCGTCGAAATGCGCCGCGTGCGCGACCTGGCTCCGTACATCGGTCAGCAGATCGAAGCCAAGATCATCGAGCTGGACAAGAACCGCAACAACGTTGTGCTGTCCCGCCGTGCATGGCTCGAGCAGACCCAGTCCGAGGTCCGCTCCACCTTCCTCAACAAGCTGGAAAAGGGCCAGGTCCGTCCCGGCGTCGTTTCCTCCATCGTCAACTTCGGTGCCTTCGTGGACCTGGGCGGCGTAGACGGCCTGGTTCACGTTTCCGAGCTGTCCTGGAAGCACATCGACCACCCGTCCGAGGTTGTCGAGGTCGGCCAGGAAGTCACCGTCGAGGTCCTCGAAGTGGATCTGGACCGCGAGCGTGTCTCCCTGTCCCTCAAGGCTACGCAGGAAGACCCGTGGCAGACCTTCGCCCGCACCCACGCCCTCGGCCAGGTTGTTCCGGGTAAGGTCACCAAGCTCGTTCCGTTCGGTGCGTTCGTCCGCGTCGAAGACGGCATCGAAGGCCTCGTCCACATCTCCGAGCTGGCTGTCCGCCACGTTGAACTGGCCGAGCAGGTTGTCTCCGTTGGCGACGAACTGTTCGTCAAGGTCATCGACATCGACCTCGAGCGCCGCCGCATCTCCCTCTCCCTCAAGCAGGCGAACGAGGGCGTTGACGCCGACAGCACCGAGTTCGACCCGGCTCTGTACGGCATGGCCGCCGAGTACGACGAAGAGGGCAACTACAAGTACCCCGAGGGCTTCGACCCCGAGTCCAACGAATGGCTCGAGGGCTACGAAGCACAGCGCGCCGCATGGGAGCAGCAGTACGCTGACGCCCAGGCCCGTTGGGAAGCCCACAAGAAGCAGGTTGCACAGCACGCTGCTGACGACGCCGCTGCCGCCGCTTCCGGCGACAACGAGTCTGCTGCCACCAGCTACTCTTCCGAGCCGGCTGCTTCCGAGGCTTCCTCGGGCACCCTGGCTTCGGACGAGGCCCTCGCCGCACTGCGCGAGAAGCTCACCGGCAACTAATTCCGCTCTCCCTCACGGGTACAGCTGAATAGCCACGAAGGCGCCGCCTCCACTTGGAGGGGGCGCCTTCCGTTTAACGCCAACGCGGGGTCACTTACGGCCCATGTTCGCGCCAAACATGGGCCTTATCTGACCCCGTGTTGCGGTTAGGAAGCCGTGTCGATCCATTCGGTGCCCTGGGGCAGCAGCTCGGCGCTCCCGGCCGTCAGCGCGGCAAGGCGTGCACCGGCGTCGGCGATATCCGCTACGTTGTCCGGCAACGCGAGCCGCAGCACCGTGTTCACCGCCTCGTAGCTGCTGTCCGCCATAACGAATCCCGCCGCCCGCAGCTCGTTCTCCAGCCGTCCGGCCTGGGCGTGCGGAACGGGCACCGCGCAGATCCGCAGCCGGCTCCGCCGCACCAGCGGCGCGGCGTCCAGCGCCGAGGACACCGATTCGGAATAGGCACGGACCAGCCCGCCGGCGCCCAGGAGGATCCCGCCGAAATAGCGCACGACGACGGCACTGATGTCGCTCAGGTCGCTCACCCCGGGCAGGGTCTCGCGTTTGATCAAGGCCTCCAGCATCGGAATGCCTGCCGTGCCCGACGGTTCGCCGTCGTCGCTGGAACGCTGGATGTCGCGGTCGGCTCCGAGCACGAAGGCAGAGCAGTGGTGCCGCGCGTCATGGAACTCCTTGCGCAGGTCCGCCACGAGGGACCGGGCCGCGTCCTCGTCGGCGGAACGGCGCAGCACGGTGATGAAGCGTGAGCGTTTGATCTCGAGTTCATGGCGGAGGTCGCCGCCGGCCGCAAGGGTGGTGTACGCCGTGGCCCGGCTCTCTTGTTCTGGCACTGGGCCAGTTTAAGTAAGGTGGAAGAGTGTTGAAAATCGGACTCACCGGCGGGATCGCCTCCGGAAAATCCCTTGTGGCCCAGCGGTTCCGGGAGCTCGGGGCGGTGTTGGTCGATGCCGACGTGATCGCCCGCGAAGTCGTGGAGCCCGGCACCGAGGGCCTCCGCCGGATCGTGGACGCCTTCGGCCCGGACATCGTGGATCCGGACGGCGGTCTGGACCGTGCCCGGCTGGGCGGGATCGTGTTCGCCGACCCCGCACGGCGCGAGGTCCTCAACGGCATCGTCCACCCGCTCGTCCGCGCCCGTGCGGCCGAACTCCTTGAAGCCGCGTCCCCCGGGGACATCGTGGTCCAGGACATCCCGCTGCTCGTCGAAACAGGGCAGGGGAGCAGCTTCCATCTGGTGGTCGTGGTCGACGCACCGGAAGAACTCCGCGTCGAAAGGATGACCGGACGCCGTGGCATGGCCGAGGCCGAAGCACGGTCCCGGATCGCGGCTCAGGCCACCCGCGAAGAACGGCTGGCGGCAGCCGACGTGGTCCTGGAGAACGCCGGGACACGGGAGGACATCGTGGCCCGGGTGGACCGCCTGTGGACTGAGCGGCTGCTGCCTTTCGCCGCGAACCTCGCCGCCGGCACGCGAGCGGAACGCCCGGGCGGCGCCCGGCTGCTGCCGCCCGACCCGGCCTGGCCCGCCGTCGCCGAACGCCTCGCCGCCCGGATCCGCCGGGCCGCCCCAGAGCTGCTGGCCGTCGACCACATCGGCTCGACGGCGGTCCCCGGGCTGCCCGCCAAGGACGTCATCGACCTGCAGCTCACCGTCGATTCGCTCGCGACGGCGGACAGCCTCACGCCCGCGCTGGCGGAGGCCGGCTTCCCCGCGGTGCCCGGTGCATGGCGGGACACGGCCAAACCCGGACTCGAAGATCCGGACCTCTGGCAGAAACGGCTCCACGCGAACGCCGACCCGGGCCAGGCGGCCAATGTCCACCTCCGCGTGGCCGGCAGCCCGGGCTGGCGGTACGCCCTCCTGTTCCGGGACTGGCTGCGCTCCGACGCGGAGGCCCGGGCGGATTACGCCGGGCACAAGGAACAACTGTCTGCGCAGTTCGCCGACGACACCGGCACCGCCCGTTACGCCGAAGCGAAGGAACCCTGGTTCACCGGGCAGGCGCTGCCACGCATGGAAGCCTGGGCCCGAAGCAGCGGCTGGCAGCCGCCGTCGTACTCCTGATCGCGGAGAACCCGAAGCGTCAGGGCAACACCGCCGCGATGGCGCTCACCTCGATGAGGGCGCCAGGGAGGCCGAGGGCGGCCACACGCGCTGCGGTGACCAGCGGCGGGGCGCCTTCCCTGGCCAACTGTGGCGCGATGGCACCGTAGGCCGCGGAGAGATCGGCGTCGACATGGATGAGCACGGTCCACTGCACCACATCGGCCAGGGACGCCCCGGCCGCCTCCAGGGCAATCCGGGCATTCGCGATGGCCCTGAGTGACTGCTCGGCAACATCGTCCGAGACAAGGACGCCGTTGGCGTCCACGCCGTTCTGGCCACCCAGGTAGATGGTGGTGGCACCTGCCGGGACGACGGCGGCGTGGCTGAAGGCGGGGCTGCGGACCAGCCCGTCGGGCTGCACGAAGGTGATTTCCATGGCGCCATCCTGCCACGCAGGCGGCGTAAAGTGCCGCCGGAACGCGGACAGTAACTGTCCGCGGGCAGGGGTAGATTTGATGCATGAGCCTCGCCCAGGAAATCAACCGAGTCGTCGCGCCCTTCGAAGTCGTCAGCGAGTACCAGCCCGCCGGTGACCAGCCGGCCGCCATCGCAGAGCTGACTGAACGCATCAACAACGGTGAGAAGGACGTCGTGCTCCTTGGGGCCACCGGTACCGGCAAGAGCGCCACCACGGCCTGGCTGATCGAACAGGTCCAGCGGCCCACCCTGGTGATGGTGCAGAATAAGACCCTCGCGGCGCAGCTGGCCAACGAATTCCGGGAACTGCTGCCCAACAACGCGGTGGAATACTTCGTCTCCTACTACGACTACTACCAGCCCGAGGCCTACGTCCCGCAGACGGACACCTTCATCGAAAAGGACTCCTCCATCAACGAGGAAGTGGAGCGTCTCCGGCACTCGGCCACCAACGCCCTGCTCACCCGGCGGGACGTTATCGTGGTCGCCACCGTGTCCTGCATTTACGGCCTCGGCACGCCGGAAGAGTACATCGCCGGGATGGTGACGCTGCGCAAAGGCGCGGAAATGAACCGCGATGATCTCCTTCGGAAGTTCGTGTCCATGCAGTACGCCCGCAATGACATGGACTTCCACCGCGGCACCTTCCGGGTGCGGGGCGACACTGTGGAAATCATCCCCATGTACGAGGAACTGGCGCTGCGGATCGAGTTCTTCGGCGACGAGATCGAGAACATCTACACCCTGCACCCGGTGACGGGGGAGGTCATCCGGGAAGAGACCGAGATGTATGTGTTCCCGGCCTCGCACTACGTCGCCGGTCCGGAACGGATGGGCAGGGCCATCACGGGCATCGAGGACGAACTGGCCGAGCGGCTCAAGGTGCTGGAAGGGCAGAACAAGCTGGTCGAGGCGCAGCGCCTGCGCATGCGCACCACGTACGACCTCGAAATGATGCAGCAGATGGGTTTCTGCAACGGCATCGAGAACTACTCCCGGCACATCGACGGCCGCGGTTCCGGCACCGCGCCGCACTGCCTCCTGGACTATTTCCCGGACGACTTCCTGCTCGTCATCGACGAATCCCACGTGACCGTCCCTCAGATCGGCGCCATGTATGAGGGCGACATGTCCCGCAAGCGCACCTTGGTGGACCACGGCTTCCGGCTGCCGTCAGCCATGGACAACCGGCCGTTGAAGTGGGACGAGTTCCTGGAGCGCATCGGCCAGACCGTCTACCTGTCGGCCACCCCCGGCAAGTACGAGCTCGGCAAGGCGGACGGCTTCGTGCAGCAGATCATCCGCCCCACCGGCCTGATCGACCCCGAAGTTGTCGTCAAGCCCACCAAGGGCCAGATCGACGACCTCCTCGGGGAGATCCGCACCCGCGTGGACCGGGACGAACGCGTCCTGGTCACCACCCTCACCAAGCGCATGGCCGAGGACCTCACCGACTACCTGCTCGGCCACGGCATCAAGGTCCAGTACCTGCACTCCGACGTCGACACCCTGCGCCGCGTGGAACTCCTGAGGGAACTGCGGCTGGGCGTGTTCGACGTCCTGGTCGGCATCAACCTGCTCCGCGAAGGCCTGGACCTGCCGGAAGTCTCCCTCGTGAGCATCCTGGACGCGGACAAGGAAGGCTTCCTGCGCTCCTCCACCTCGCTGATCCAGACCATCGGCCGTGCCGCGCGTAACGTCTCCGGCCAGGTGCACATGTACGCGGACCGGATCACCGATTCCATGGCCCACGCCATCGAGGAAACCAACCGGCGCCGCGACATCCAGGTGAAGTTCAATACCGAAAACGGCATCGACCCCCAGCCGCTGCGCAAGAAGATCGCAGACATCACCGACCAGCTGGCCCGGGAAGATGCCGATACCGATGCGCTGTTGGGCAGCTTCGACTACGGCAAGGGCAAGCGCGGTATTACCGGGGCGGCCAAGCCCGGCGCGAAGGCCGGCAAGGGGGCCAAGAAGGGCGCAGCCACCGTGCGCAGCGACGGACTCGCCGCGGCGCCGGCCGAAGACCTCGTGGGACTCATCGAGCAGCTCACCGAACAGATGCACTCCGCGGCCGCGGAACTGCAGTTCGAAATCGCCGCCCGGCTGCGCGATGAAGTAGGTGAACTGAAGCGGGAGCTGCGTCAAATGCAGTCCGCCGGACACGCCTAGGGTAAAGTGGTGGGAACGTAGGGGAGTATCCCGAGCGCTACGTCCGTCAACACGCCAGGCACAGATGCCTCGCCGGACGCAGCGGGCCGCCAAATCTGCACCAAGTGCGCCGGCAGGCCGGAGAGACTTACACCGCATCGACGTACCCTGCGAAAGGCTTTTTTCATGCAGCTTCCCGTCTGGTTCGAGGTCGGCTCGTTTGTCGTCCTCGGAATCATCCTGCTCGTCGACCTCCTGCTGGTGGTCAAGCGCCCGCACGAACCTTCCATGAAGGAGGCCGGCCTGTGGGTGGCCTTCTACGTCGCCCTGGCCCTGGCCTTCGCCGGCGCCATGTTCGCGTTCGCCGGCGTCGAGCACGGCAGCCAGTTCGTCGCCGGCTGGGTCACCGAGTACAGCCTGAGCATCGACAACCTGTTCGTGTTCATCATCATCATGGCCCGCTTCGCGGTGCCCCGTAAGTACCAGCAGGAAGTGCTGATGGTGGGCATCATCATCGCCCTGATCCTGCGCGGCATCTTCATCGCCTTGGGCGCCGTGGTCATCGAGCAGTTCAGCTGGGTGTTCTACATCTTCGGCGCCTTCCTGCTCTGGACCGCCTGGAAGCAGGCCAAGGACGACGGCCATGACGAGGAAGAGGGCGCCGAGAACCCGCTGGTGGCCCGCCTTCGCAAGGTCCTGCCGATGTCCGAGAAGTTCGACGGCGGCAAGCTGCGCACCACGGTAGACGGCAAGAAGGTCTTCACCCCGATGCTGATCGTCTTCGTGACCATCGGCATGACCGACCTCCTGTTCGCCGTGGACTCCATCCCGGCGATCTTCGGCCTCACCCAGAGCGCCTTCATCGTGTTCACGGCCAACATCTTCGCCCTCATGGGCCTGCGCCAGCTCTACTTCCTGCTGGGCGGCCTCATGAACCGCCTGGTCTACCTCAAGCACGCGCTGTCGGTCATCCTGGCCTTCATCGGCGTGAAGCTGGTGCTGCACGCGATGCACGTCAACGAACTGCCGTTCATCAACGGCGGCCACCACATCGAGTGGGCCCCGGAGATCCCCACCTTCGTGTCGCTGGCAGTCATCATCGGCACCATCGTCATCGCGGTGGTGGCCAGCCTGCTCAGCCCGGCGGCCAAGCAGTCCAAGCTGGACGCCCGCCTCGAAGAGGACTCCCGCAAGAGCCTCAGCGACGTGGACTGACACAGCGACGTCGACTGACGCCGCCCCGCACCCTTGTCTGGAACCCCGGTCACCATGTGACCGGGGTTCCGGCGTATCCGGGAGCTGCCCGGGCGCTGCGGGGATATGCTCGGGTAGTGGCTTTGACTCCGACTGAAACCATCGACCCCGCAGCCGTCCAGCGCCGTTCCGTCGTCCTCCTGAGCGCGGCGCAACTGCTCAGCGGCATCGGCAACGGCGCCACCCTCTCCATCGGCTCTCTGCTCGCGGTGCAGCTCAGCGGCTCGGAAGCGTGGGCCGGTTCGGTGACCACGGTCCTGACCCTCGCCGCCGCCGTCGCCGCCCTGCCTTTGGCAGGTCTGGCCGAACGCCGCGGCCGGCGCATAGGGCTTGTCACCGGCATGCTCGCCGCGATGATCGGCGCGCTCTTCGTCATCGTGTCGGCCACCGCCGGCAGCTTCCCGCTGCTCCTGCTGGGCGGCGCACTGCTGGGCCTCGGATCCGCGGCGAACCTGCAAGCCCGTTTCGCCGCCGTCGACCTCGCCGATCCGGCGCGCCGCGGCCGCGACCTGTCCACGGTGGTCTGGTCCATCACCATCGGCGCCGTCGCCGGACCCAACCTGATCCAGCCCGGTGCCGCCGTCGGCGAAGCGCTTGGGCTCCCGGCCAGCGCCGGGCCGTTCATCTTCTCCGTGGCGGGGCTCCTGCTGGCGGCCGCCTTGCTCCTCGCCGGGTTGCGCCCGGATCCGCTGCTGCTCGCCCGCCGCCTGAGTGGAACAGAGCCCGACGGCGGGAACCCCGGTCCGCGCCGCAGGTCCCTGGCGTTGGGGCTCAAGGCAGCCCGTTCCTCGCCGATGTCCCTGCTCGCCTTGGCGTCGGTGGTGGCGGCGCACGGCATCATGGTCAGCGTCATGTCGATGACGCCGCTGCACCTGCAGCAGCTGGTCGAGGGACCAATGACCGGGCACGGCGGCCACACCATGGGAACGGACGCGCTGACCATCATCGGGTTCACGATCTCGCTGCACATCGCCGGCATGTTCGCGCTGTCGCCGCTGATGGGTTGGCTGACGGACAAGGCGGGCAGGCTTCCCACCATCGGCCTGGGCTATGTGCTGCTGATCGCCGCCGCATGCGTGGCGGGCTTAGGGCAGCACGAACCCGTGGCAGTGACTGCAGGCCTGGTGCTTCTGGGCCTGGGGTGGTCCGCCGCCACCATCGCCGGGTCGACCCTGCTGGCCGAGAGCGTGCCGCAGGAGGAACGCGTCACCGTGCAGGGCGTCTCGGATACCCTCATGGGTGCAGCAGGCGCGGTTGGCGGCGGCTTTTCCGGGCTGCTCCTGGCCTGGCTCGGCTACCCGGGACTCAATATGGCCGCACTGGCCCTCGCCGCCGTCGTCCTCGCCGCGGTCCTGCTGCGGATGTTCCGCAAGGAGCCGGCGGCGGCTTAAGAGCCCTAAGCGCGGACCATGCCGAGCAGCCGCCGGAAGATGCCTTCGCCGTCTTCGCCGATGCCGTCGTGGTGGAAGTCAGTGGTGGTCCAGGCCTGCAGGCCGCGGACCGCTGCGGCGGTCTCCATCGACAGCTCGTAGTCGACGTAGATGTCGTCCTTATAGACCGCGGCGGCAACGGGGACCGTGTTGGCGGCCAACTGCTCCGGGTCGTACAGCGGAGCCCAGTTCTGCTTCGCGGCGAGTAGTTCGGCGACGTCCGCCAAGGGCTGCAGCGCCGGGTCCTGTTCGAAGTACCAGGGGTAGACCATTTCACCGGTCAGCAGCGGTTCGGCGGCATCCGGGCGGAACTGCGGGAATTCCTCCAGCACGCGCCAGGCAGCCCAGTCCGTGGCGTGGCCTTGGCCGTAGATCGATTCGTGCAGCACGGCGTACAAGGGGTTGGCTGCCCGCGACACCTGGGCGCGCACCTGCTCCAGGAACGCATCGGAGAGCCGTTCACCGTCCGGGGTGGCCACGAAGGCGTCCTCAAGGAGGTAGTGGAGGGCGTCCACGCGCGTGTTGCCGCCCAGGAAGGAGCCGACCATCTGGAAACGCTCCGGAGTGAGGCGGCTGCCGTCGGGAAGCAGCTCCTCGTGGAGCTCGAGGTGGCGGACGATCCGGGTGACCCGTGCGCGGTCCTCCGGGTACCAGGCGAAGTACTCGGCGTTCCGAGCGGCCACCCTCTGGAACGTGGCCCGGTAGACCCTGTCCGCGGGGCCGTGCAGGGGCGCCAGCCCGCCGGTGATGAGGACCTCCTTCAGCCCGGCCGGGGCGAATGACAGGTAGCTCAGGGCGCAGAAGCCGCCGAAGCTCTGCCCGAGCACCGTCCAGGGTGCGGCGCCGAGGGCGGCCCGGATCAGCTCGGCGTCGGCCACTATAGAGTCGGCCCGGAAGAACGCCAGATAGTCGGCCTGCTCGTCCACGCTGCCACGCAGCGGCAGGGTGTTGCGGTCCAACGGGGTGGACAGGCCGGTGCCCCGCTGGTCCAGCATGAGGATCCGGAAGTCGCGGGCAGCCGCCTTCATCCACCCGGAAAGGGACGTGACCCGGTTGCCGCGGCCTCCGGGTCCGCCCTGCAGGAACAGCAGCCAGGGCAGGGCGGCGGCTTCGGCATCGTTGTGATCCGCGGACACGTACTCGCGCGCGAAGACGGTGATCTCGGCTTCCGCGGGGCGCGCGTGGTCCAGCGGCACCGTGAAGAAATGCTCCACGGTGCGGACGCCGCGGAATTCGTGGCGGGCGCCGACGGTGTGGCCGGCGGCCAGGGACGTGGCCGCCGGGTTCCCGGTGGTCAGGGCGGCAAATGCCTCAGCCACGGGCCAGGCTTTCGCCGAGGGAAGCCGCGCCGAAGGACGCCAGCGCGTCGCCGGTGAGCCGGAAAGTGGTCCACTCGTCCATGGGCACGGCGCCCAGGCTCTTGTAGAAGGCGATGGACGGTTCGTTCCAGTCGAGCACGCTCCATTCCACGCGCGCATAGCCGTTCTCGACGGCAGTGGCGGCCAGGTGCCGCAGCAGCGCCTTGCCGTGGCCCTCGCCGCGGGCCTCCGGGGTGACGTAGAGGTCCTCGAGGTAGATCCCGTGCACGCCCTCCCAGGTGGAGTAGTTCAGGAACCACAGGGCGAAACCCCTGACCTCGCCGGCGTCGTTCTCGGCGATGTTCGCATACACGCGCGGGTTGTCGCCGAACAGTGCACCGTGCAGCATCTCCGGGGTGTTCTTGACCGCGTCCGGTTCTTTCTCGTACACCGCCAGTTCGTGGATCATCTGGAGGATTGCGGGGACGTCGGCCGGGGTTGCGGAACGGATCACACTCATGGCTCCGAGCTTACTAAACCCCACGGCCACCTAACCTCCGCTGCCCTCCGGCCAGGGGATTCGTCCACCGGTTCAAGTTCCGTCCGGGAGTGTTGAGTCAGGCAGACGTGACTTCATAGGAGCCTGTATCAACCAGTCCCGTTCCTGGCCACAGGCTCCGGATACCGCAAAATCGTCGACTCATGACCCTCCACGGCACCGTGACGGCAATAAGGCTCCGTGGAATGCCTGTGTATCCTGGGCGCCGGCGCTCCTCAGCGGGGAAGCTCACGCTGCGGCAATCAACCCCGGGAGCTTGCACCGGGATCCTAGAGTTTGAAGCCAAAGGTACGCATCTGTTCTTGGCCTTCTTCGGAGATTCGATCCGGTCCCCACGGGGCATCCAGACCCAGTTTAAACGCCACTCCTGGACAACGCCGTTCAGCACTCTGCCAACCTGCGCCTCGATGACCTCGGCCAAAGGGCAGGCCGCCGAGGTCATCGATGCGCCGCCCGGTCCGGCATATCGATTCCACTGCCAGGCCGCAGTATTCCGTTGTCCGGTTCACCGCGGCGTTCGTGACATCCCCGAATGGACAAATAGGTAAGGCTTCCCTAACCTTGGACTCCGAGGAAGGAGGTCACCGTGATCGTCTGTCACTGCAACGTCGTCAGCGACCGTGACATCCAGGCTGCCCTCGCTGACTGCGCCAGCTCGGTCGGGGCCGTCTGCCGCAGTACCGGGGCCGCCCAGGATTGCGGTTCCTGCATCTTTACGGTAAAGGCGCTGGTATGCCAGTATCGGGAGCAACAACAAGCATTCCTGGAGGTCGACGGTGCAGCCAGCTAGCCCACGGATCACTGAGCTCCTCAACGACGCGCTCACCCTCGAGCTCACCGTCACGAACACCTACTTCCTCCACGCCCGGATGCTCGACAACTGGGGCCTCAGCACACTCGGCAAGATCTTCTATGAACTGTCCATCGACGAGATGCGCGACGCCGACGACTTGATCAACCGGATCCTCATGTTCGACGGCCATCCCAACCTACAGAAGCTGGGATCCATCATCGTCGGTGAGACGGCGCAAGAGATGCTCTCCCTCGCGCTTGACAGCGAGAAGGCGGCTGTCACGCAGTTCAACGCCTCGGCGAAGGAGTGCCACGAGCTCGGTGACCATGGCACCGCCGCGGTTTTCGAGGAAATGGTCCGCGACGAGGAGAAGCACGCCGACTGGTTCGAGGGGCAGCTCGACGCGATCGAACGCGTCGGGGTCGAGGCGTACCTTGCCCAGCACATTGCGGCCGGCTCCGGCCCAGGGGCCTGACCCGGCCGGCTGCCGAGCCCCAGATCCAGGCTTGAGGGGTCACCCCCCCGTAGTTGCGCCAGCAGCAGAAGATCGAGAAGACGGTTCCGAGCCAGCTAGAGCCGGTTGACCGCCGTCACCGTCACCATCGCGGTTCCGCTTTCGTCAGAGGCCGCCAGATCGATCTCAGCCGAGATGCCCCAGTCGCGGTTCCCGGCGGGGTCGTCGAAGATCTGCCGCACCCGCCAAAGCCCGGGCTCCTCGGTGATGATCAGCAGGCCAGGGCCGCGGGCGTCGGGACCGTCGCCGATGTCGTCGTGTTCGTCGAAGTAGTCGTCCAGTACATCTTCCCAGCGGGCGGCATCCCAGCCGCTGCCGCCGTCGAGCTCTCCCAGCGCAGCCGAATCTTCGGCGGCGAACAATTCCACCCGGCGGAACATCTCGTTGCGGACCATCACCCGGAACGCCCGGATGTTGCCGGTCAGGGCCGGCGGCGAGGGCGGGGGAGCGTCGTGCGGGGTGGGAGCGGCGCCGGACGTGAGTTCCTCCCACTCGTCCAGCAGCGAGGAATCCACTTGGCGTACGAGTTCGCCGAGCCAGGCGACGAGGTCTTCCAGGTCGTCGCGCAGTGCGTCCTGCGGCACCGTTTGGCGCAGTGCGCGGAAGCCGTCGGCGAGGTAGCGCAGCACGATGCCCTCGGAACGGGCGAGGCCGTAGAACTGGACGAACTCGCCGAAGTTCATGGCGCGCTCGTACATGTCCCGGATGACCGACTTGGGAGCCAGCTCGAAGTCGCCCACCCACGGCGCCGCCCGCCGGTACACTTCGAACGCGTCGCCGAGGATCTCGGCCAGCGGCTTCGGGTAGCTGACGGATTCCAGCATCGCCATGCGCTGTTCGTAATCGATGCCGTCCGCCTTCATGGCGGCCACGGCTTCGCCGCGGGCCTTCTTCTCCTGCGCGGAGAGGATCTGGCGGGGCTTCTCGAGGGTCGCCTCGATCACGGACACCACGTCGAGGGCGTACGACGGCGACTCCGGGTCGAGCAGCTCCAGCGCCGCCAGCGCGAACGGCGAGAGCGGCTGGTTGAGGGCGAAGTTCGGCTGAAGGTGGACGGTCAGCCGCAGGGAGCGCCCTTCGGCCGCCTGCTCGTCCTCCGGTACGCGCTCCACGACGCCGGCGGCGAGCAGCTCCCGGCAGATGCCCAGGGCCTTCTTCATGAGTTTCAGCTGCGCCGGCCGCGTCTCATGGTTCCCGCTCAGCAGCCGCCGGCACGCTACGAAGGGGTCCCCGGGTCGTTCCATCAGGTTCAGCACCATCGCATGGGTGATGGTGAAGCTGGAGGACAGGGGATCCGGCACCGATTCCACCAGCTTGGTGAACGTGGGCTGGCCCCAGGAGACGAAGCCCTCGGGCGGGCGCTTCTTGACCACCTGGCGCAGCTTCTTCTGGTCGTTGCCGAACTTCGCGGTGGCCTTGGCCATAGCTTTCGCGTTTTCCACCACGTGCTCCGGCGCCTGGACCACCACCGTGCCGGCGGTGTCATAGCCCGCACGGCCGGCCCGCCCGGCGATCTGGTGGAACTCACGGGAGTTCAACAGCCGGGTGCGGACGCCGTCGTACTTGCTCAGCGCGGTGAGCAGCACCGTGCGGATCGGCACGTTGATCCCGACGCCGAGGGTATCGGTGCCGCAGATGACCTTCAGGAGGCCGGCCTGCGCCAGCTGTTCCACGAGGCGGCGGTACTTGGGCAGCATGCCGGCGTGGTGGACGCCGATGCCGTGCCGCACCAGCCGGTTGAGGGTCTTGCCGAACCCGGCGGCGAAACGGAACCCGGCGATCAGCTCGGCGATCCGGTCCTTTTCCTCGCGCGTGCACATGTTGATGCTCATCAGGTTCTGCGCCCGCTCGATCGCCTCCAGCTGGCTGAAGTGCACCACGTACACGGGGACCTGCTTCGTCTCCAGTAGTTCCTCCAGGGTCTCGTGGACCGGGGTCTCCTGGTAGTAGTAGTGCAGCGGAATGGGGCGTTCGGCGGAACTGACGGTCGCCGTCGGTCGTCCCGTGAGCTCGGTCAGGCCGCGCTCGAAGCGGCTCACGTCGCCCAAGGTGGCGGACATCAGCAGGAACTGGGCCTGCGGCAGTTCGAGCAGCGGCACCTGCCAGGCCCAGCCGCGCTGCGGGTCGGCGTAGAAGTGGAACTCGTCCATGATCACGGCGGTAAGGTCGGCCGCCGCGCCCTCGCGCAGGGCGATGTTGGCCAGGATCTCGGCGGTGCAGCAGATGATCGGCGCGTCCTGGTTGACTCCCGAATCGCCGGTGATCATGCCCACGTTCTCCGCGCCGAAAATGTCGCACAAGGCGAAGAACTTCTCCGACACCAGCGCCTTGATGGGAGCCGTGTAGTAGCTGCGGCCGCCGCGGGCCATGGCGGTGAAATGCGCGGCGATGGCCACGTGGGACTTCCCGGAGCCCGTGGGGGTGGCGAGGATGACGTTCCCGCCCGCGGACAGCTCCATGATGGCTTCGTCCTGCGCCGGGTACAGCTGGAGCCCGCGGCTCTCCGTCCAGTCAACGAAGCGGGTGTAGATATCGTCCGGGTCGGGGGATCCGCCGTCCGGGCCGCTGAGTGACATGCCGGAGAGCTGCTCAAGAAGTTTCATTGCCTCCAGCTTAGTGTGGAGCCAGGCACCGACGAGGAGGCGGCTTTGGCACAGGCGATGACATGGGACCCGGGCAAATACGTGCAGTTCGGCGACTACCGGGACAGGCCGTTCTTCGACCTGACCGCCCGGATCGCAGCGGACTCGCCCCGCCAGGTGGTGGACCTCGGCTGCGGCCCGGGAAACCTGACGGCGACACTGGCGGTCCGCTGGCCGGAGGCCCGGGTGTTGGGCCTCGACTCCTCGCCCGACATGCTGCGGCGCGCCGCCCTCCAGGTTGAAGGGCACGCCGGCCTTGCCTTCGACGCTGCCGACATCAAGGACTGGATGCCGGGCCCCGAGTGCGACGTCGTGGTCAGCAACGCCGCCCTGCAATGGGTTCCCGGGCACTTGGAGCTGCTGCCCCGCTGGCTGGACGCCCTGCCCGCCGGTGCCTGGTTCGCGCTGCAGGTCCCGGGCAATTTCGGGGCGCCCTCGCACACCCTGATGCGGGAACTCGCCGCGTCCCCGGAGTGGTCTAGAGGACTGGAAGGAGCGCTGCGCCACGACGACGCCGTGGGCGAGCCGGCGGACTATCTCGCCGTGATGCTCGACGCCGGGTGGACGGCCGACGCCTGGGAGACCAGCTACCAGCAGCTCCTGCCAGGGCCGGATCCTGTGCTCGAATGGGTCCGCGGAACGGGCCTGCGGCCGGTGCTGGCCGCCCTGACCCCGGAGGAGGCGGAACGTTTCGAGAAGCAATATGCAGCGCTGCTGCGTGAGGCCTACCCCTCGAACCGGCACGGCACGGTGTTCCCGTTCCGGCGGATTTTCGCGGTCGGGCACAAGTCCGGGCGTTCCTGACCTTGCACCGTCAGCGGACAACCCGACGGGACGGACACCCGTCTTGGCCGCCCCGACTGTGATCTGCACTACAATGACAAACGCGACAGTGGGGGCGCTGCAATCGTTCGGTGGCCGCAGCCTCCAGGATTGAGGGACGGAGGCCGGATGCTCGCAGCGCTCGTACTGCGGCGCCTCGCTCCGTACCGCCTGCACGTCGCGGCCATCACGGTGCTCCAACTGCTCCAGGTCGGCGCCACCCTCCTGCTTCCCACCCTGAACGCCGGGATCGTCGACGACGGCCTGGTGGCCGGCAACAGCTCCGTGGTGCTGGAACTCGGCGGACGGATGCTGGCGCTGGCCTTCGTCCAGGTGCTGGCGGCAGTGTCCGCAGGCTACCTGGGAGCCGTCGTCGCGATGAAGATCGGGCGGCGCCTGCGGCAGGAACTCTTCGAGAAGATCCATGCCCTCCCCGCCCAGGAAGCGGATCGCTTCGGACCGGCCAGCCTGGTGGTCCGCACCACCAACGACGTCCTCCAGGTCCAGACCGCGGTGATCCTCGTGTTCAGCATGCTCGTCGCCGCCCCGGTCATGGGTGTCGGCGGGGTGCTGCTCGCAGTGGCGCAGGACGGCACCCTCGCGTGGCTGGTCTTTGCCATCATTCCCTTGCTGATGTTGATCATGCTCCGGATCGTCCACAAACTGGTCCCCCTGTACCGGCAAGGGCAGGGGCTCGTGGACCGCATCAACACCGTGACCCGGGAGCAGATCCTGGGCGTCATGGTGATCCGCGCCTTCGTCCGGCGCCCGTACGAAAAGGAACGCTTCGCCGCCGCCAACGGCGCCCTCACGGCCAACAACCTACGGTCGGCGCGGATCGTCGCGGTGATGCTCCCGCTGGTGATGATCGTGGTGAACCTGTCCTCTGTGGCGGTGGTGTGGCTGGGCGGGCTCCGGATTGTCGGGGGCGCGATGAATCTCGGCGCTCTGACTGCCTTCACCGCATACATCATGCAGATCCTGCTCGCCATCATGATGGCCATGTATGTGCTCTCCGCCGCGCCCCGGGCAGAGGTCAGCGCCGAACGGATCAGCGAAGTCCTCGCCAGCCCGGACGAGCGGCACGCGGCCAATGGAAATCCGGCTCCTGCTGCCTCGTTGCCCGCGTTGCACGGCAGGGACTCCTCGACGCCGGCAGGCGGGCGGGTCCTGCGCTTCGAGGATGTCTCCTTCGCCTTCCCCGGCGCCGAGGCCCGTGTCTTGGAGGGCATCAGTTTCGAGGCGCAGCCGGGCACCACAACGGCCATCATCGGCTCCACGGGCGGCGGAAAGTCCACCCTGCTGCGGCTGGTGCCCAGGCTGCTCGAAGCAAGCAGCGGCACCATCACGATCGGCGGCGAGGACACGCACGGAATTCCCGTCGACGTGCTGCGGCGGAGCATCGCCGCCGTGCCGCAACGGAACTGGCTCTTCGACGGAACCGTCGCGGACAACCTCAGGATCGCCCTCCCCGCGGCGAGCGACACACAACTGTGGGAGGCCCTCGACACGGCGCAGGCGGCGTCGTTCGTGTCCGCCCTCCCGGACGGCCTCAACACCGTCCTCGCGCAGGGCGGCGGGCTTTCCGGCGGACAGAAGCAGCGGCTCTGCATCGCCCGCGCCATCCTCCGGCCGGCGTCGATCCACCTCTTCGACGACAGCTTCTCCGCCCTGGACGCGGTCACCGAATCCCGGATCCTCGAGGCGCTGAGGCCGCGCCTCGCCGCGTCCGTGGTCCTGATGGTGGCGCAACGGGTGCGCAGCGTCGAAGCCGCGGACCGCATCCTCGTGGTGGACAACGGCAGGATCGTCGGCAGCGGCACCCATGCCAGGCTGCTGGCGGAGTCCGGCCACTACCGGGAATTCGTCGCCTCCCAGCTCGACACGGCGGACGGGCCATGAGCCGGCCGGCGCGCCCGGGGGAGGGGGAGGCCAAGGAACGTCGGCCGCGCCGCGGGCGTGCGCTGCTTCGCCTGATCGAGCTCCTGGACCCGTCCCGAAGGGCGATGACCGGCGCGCTGCTGTGCATTGCCTGCTTCGTGGTCCTCAACGTCTCCGCGCCGAAGATCCTCGGCGACGCCACCGACGTCGTCGCCGAAGCGGTGCTGGGCGGAGGCTTCAACGCGGCCCGCTTCGCCGCCCTGCTCGTCCCCGTCACGGCGATCTACATCGCCGCGTCCATGCTGAGCTGGGCGCAGGGGACGCTGACCGCCACCGCCGTCCAAGGGCTCGCATACCGGCTCCGGGAGGCCGTCGAAGCCAAACTGCACCGCATCCCGGTGGCCCATTACGGCGGCCGCAGCCGCGGCGACGTGCTGAGCCGGGCGAGCAACGACCTCGACAACGTGGCCCAGCTCCTCAACCAGCTGCTGGGCCAGCTGGTCACCTCCCTGCTGATGGCCTTCGCCTCGCTGTGCATGATGCTGCTGATTTCCCCGTTGCTGGCGCTGGTGGCGCTCCTCACCGTGCCCGTCTCGGCATTGCTGTCGTATGTGGTGAGCCGGCCCGCCCGGACCTACTTCGCCCGGCAGTGGTCGGCCACCGGCGACGTCAACTCGATCGTGGAGGAAACGGCCTCCGGCCACGAGACCATCAAACTCTTCGGCGCCCGGGGCCTCATGGCGGACCGCTTCGCGTCCCGGAACAACGCCCTGTACACCGCCAGCGCCCGGGCCCAGTTCCTCTCCGGGCTGGTGCAGCCGCTCATGGCCTTCGTCTCGAACGCCAGCTACGTGGGCGTGGCCCTGGTGGGCGGGCTGCAATTCCTCGCCGGGGCCATGACAATCGGCGGCATCCAGGCCTTCATCCAGTTCAACCGGCTGTTCAGCCAGCCGCTCGGACAGATCGGCGGCATGGTCCAGGCGCTCCAGTCCTGCTCCGCCTCCGCCGCGAGGATCTTCGAACTCCTCGACGCCCCCGAGCTACCCCCCGAAGCGGCGACGGTACCTGATGCTGCCTCGGCGAACGGCCGGCGCGGCGCGGTCGCCTTCGAGCACATCTCCTTCCGCTACCGCCCCGACACCCCGGTCCTGGAAGACCTCTCCTTCGCGGTCGATCCCGGCCAGACCGTGGCGATCGTAGGGCACACCGGCGCCGGCAAGACCACCCTCGTTAACCTGCTCATGCGCTTCCACGAGCCCGACGCCGGCCGGATCACCGTGGACGGCGTGGACATCTCGCAGATGCCCCGCGACGCCCTCCGGCAGCATTTCGGGGTCGTCCTCCAGGAACCCTGGATCTTCACCGGGACCATCCGGGAGAACATCGCCTACGGTGACCCGTCCGCCAGCGACGCGGACATCGTCGCCGCCGCCGAAGCGAGCCACGTGGACCACTTCGTCCGCTCCCTCCCCGACGGGTACGCCACCATGCTCAGCAACGGCGGGGAGCCGCTGAGCCAGGGCCAGCGGCAGCTGCTCAGCATCGCACGGGCCAGGCTTTCGGGCCGGCCGGTCCTGGTCCTGGATGAGGCCACCAGCTGGGTGGACACCCGCACGGAGGTGCTGATCCGGCACGCCATGCACCGGCTCCGGAGCAACCGGACGTCCTTCGTGATCGCGCACCGCTTGTCCACGATCAGGGACGCTGATCTAATTCTCGTCATGGACCACGGACGGATTGTCGAGCACGGCACGCACCAGACCCTGCTGGCCCGGGGTGGCCACTACGCCACGCTGCACGAGGCGCAGTTCGCCGGGAGCGACGAACCGGACACGCCGCTCGACGGCGCTGGCAGCGGGATGGCGCGATGAGCGCCCAGGACGTGTTCCCAGGGGAGTGGCGGCCCAGCCAGACGAGTTCGGTGCCGCTGTTTGAGCAGCTCCGGCTGCGCATCATCGACCTCGCGGACAGCGGCACGCTTCCGGTCGGCAGCAGGCTGCCCGCAGTACGGAAGCTGGCCGAGCAGCTGGACGTCGCCCCGCACACCGTGGCCCGCTCCTACAAGGAACTCGAGGCAGCCGGCGTCGTCGCCACCCGGGGCCGGAACGGAACCGTGGTCTGCGCCCGCGACGAACGGCACAGCGTGCTCGCCGCCGTCGCCGCCGAATACGCCGCCGCCGCCCGGGCGCAGGGCGCTAGTTTCGCCGAGGCCGTCCAGCTTCTCGCGGCCGCCTACGACGAAGCGTAGCCGCGGTCCGGGCCGCCGTCGGACCCTGCTTCGGCAGTGCGGCATGGGTGGCCAGGCACACATGGAAATTCGAAGAAGTTTTCGATTAGCATTAGTGGGTGCCCAAAGCCGTAGCTGAAGACTCCGCCGTCGAAACCCTCAAGAGCGTTCCCCCAGCTCCCCTGAAGCCAGCCGGACATGACCTGTCCCGGCTCGTCGTCAAGGGTGCGCGGGAGCACAACCTCCGCAACGTCGACCTCGACCTGCCCCGTGACGCCATGATCGTGTTCACCGGCCTGTCCGGGTCCGGCAAGTCGTCCCTCGCGTTCGACACCATCTTCGCCGAGGGCCAGCGCCGCTACGTGGAATCCCTCTCGGCCTACGCCCGGCAGTTCCTCGGCCAGGTGGACAAG
This sequence comes from Arthrobacter celericrescens, assembly GCF_003614925.1. Classification (GTDB taxonomy): domain Bacteria; phylum Actinomycetota; class Actinomycetes; order Actinomycetales; family Micrococcaceae; genus Arthrobacter; species Arthrobacter celericrescens. The sequence goes on along the minus strand of NZ_QYLP01000015.1, from coordinate 23,867 downwards.
CCGGACGTCGACTTCATCGAGGGCCTGTCCCCGGCGGTGTCCATCGACCAGAAGTCCACCAGCAAGAACCCGCGCTCCACGGTGGGCACCATCACCGAGATCTACGACTACATGCGCCTGCTGTGGGCCCGTGTCGGCCGCCCGCACTGCCCGGTGTGCCATGAGCCCATCACCCGCCAGACGCCGCAGCAGATCGTGGACCAGCTCCTGGAGCTCGACGCCGGAACCCGCTTCCAGGTCCTGGCGCCGGTGGTCCGCGGACGCAAGGGCGAGTTCGTAGAACTCTTCAAGGAACTCACCGCCAAGGGCTACGCGCGCGCCCGCGTGGACGGCGAACTCATCCAGCTGAGCGACCCGCCCAAGCTCGGCAAGCAGTTCAAGCACACCATCGAAGTGGTGGTGGACCGCCTGGTGGTCAAGGAAGGCATCAGCCAGCGCCTCACCGACTCCATCGAAACGGCCCTGTCCCTGGCCGAAGGCCGTGTGCTCGCCGAGTTCGTGGACCTGGACCAGGAGGACCCCCACCGCATCCGGGCGTTCTCGGAGAACCTGGCGTGCCCCAACGAGCACCCGCTGGCCATCGACGAAATCGAGCCGCGCTCCTTTTCCTTCAACAACCCCTTCGGCGCCTGCCCAGCCTGCACCGGCATCGGCACCAAGCTAGAGGTGGACGAGGAACTGGTGGTCCCCAACCCCGAGCTTTCGCTCAATGAGGGCGCCATCGCCCCGTGGTCCCTGGGCACCGCCACCACGGAATACTGGAACCGGCTGCTCGAGGGCCTGGCCCTGGAGCTCGGCTTCTCCATGGACACCGCCTGGGAGAAGCTGCCCGCCGACGTCCGCCGCACCGTGTTGCACGGCAAGGACCACAAGGTCGTCGTCCAGTACCGCAACCGCTTCGGCCGGGAACGCAAGTACAGCACCGGGTTCGAGGGCGCCATCCAGTACGTGCACCGCAAGCACGGTGAAACCGATTCGGACTGGGCCCGCGACCGCTATGAAGAGTACATGCGCCAGATCCCGTGCCCGGAATGCAATGGAGCACGCCTGAACCCGGCCTCCCTGTCCGTCCTGATCAACGGCAAGTCCATTGCCGAGGTCTCGGCGCTGCCCATGCGCGAATGCGCCGCATTCCTGGGCAACCTCACCCTGACCGGCCGTGAAGCCCAGATCGCGCACCAGGTCCTCAAGGAGATCCAGGCGCGCCTGACCTTCCTCCTGGATGTCGGGCTCGAATACCTGAACCTCGAGCGCCCCTCCGGCACCCTGTCCGGCGGTGAAGCCCAGCGCATCCGCCTGGCCACCCAGATCGGGTCCGGCCTGGTGGGCGTGCTGTATGTCCTGGACGAGCCGTCCATCGGCCTGCACCAGAAGGACAACCGCAGGCTGATCGAAACCCTCACCCGCCTGCGCGACCTCGGCAACACCCTGATCGTGGTGGAGCACGACGAGGACACCATCCACGAAGCCGACTGGGTGGTGGACATCGGACCCGGCGCCGGTGAGCACGGCGGCCAGGTGGTGCACTCCGGTCCCTACCGGGAACTCCTGGAAAACCGGCAGTCGCTCACCGGCGATTACCTGTCCGGCCGGCGCAGCATCGAAATCCCCGCGAAGCGTCGCAAGTATGACAAGAAGCGAGAGCTGAAGGTCATCGGCGCCCGCGAGAACAACCTCAACAACGTGGACGCCACCTTCCCGCTCGGCCTGCTCACCGCGGTGACCGGCGTCAGCGGTTCCGGCAAGTCCACCCTGGTCAACGAGATCCTTTACAAGGTGCTGGCGAACAAGCTCAACGGCGCCAAGCAGGTGGCCGGCCGGCACCGCTCCGTCCAGGGCCTGGAGCACCTGGACAAGGTGGTGCACGTGGACCAGAGCCCCATCGGCCGCACCCCGCGCTCCAACCCGGCCACCTACACGGGCGTATTCGACAACATCCGCAAGCTCTTCGCCGAGACCACCGAGGCCAAGGTCCGCGGCTACCAGCCCGGGCGCTTCTCCTTCAACGTCAAGGGCGGGCGCTGCGAGGCCTGCTCGGGTGACGGCACCCTGAAGATCGAGATGAACTTCCTTCCGGACGTCTACGTTCCGTGCGAGGTATGCCACGGTGCGCGCTACAACCGCGAAACCCTGGAAGTCCACTACAAGGGCAAGACCATCGCCGATGTGCTGAACATGCCCATCGAGGAGGGAGCGGAGTTCTTCGCCGCGTTCACCCCGATCGCCCGGCACCTGAACACCCTGGTCGACGTCGGCCTGGGCTATGTGCGCCTCGGCCAGCCGGCCACCACCCTGTCCGGCGGTGAGGCGCAGCGCGTGAAGCTTGCCTCGGAACTGCAGAAGCGCTCCAACGGCCGCAGTATCTACGTCCTGGACGAGCCGACCACCGGCCTGCACTTCGAGGACATCCGCAAGCTCCTCCTGGTGCTCCAGGGCCTGGTGGACAAGGGAAACACGGTGATCACCATCGAGCACAACCTGGACGTCATCAAGTCCGCCGACTGGATCGTGGACCTCGGCCCCAACGGCGGTTCCGGCGGCGGGCGCATCGTGGCCACGGGCACCCCAGAGCAGGTCGCCAAGTCCCCGGACAGCCACACAGGCACTTTCCTGTCGGAGATCCTGGGCCGGTTGTAGGCTCCCCGGCCGGGGAACCCGGTGTCGCGCGTCCGACGCACTCCGGAGTATTCCCCGGCCGGAATGTGAATTTCAGGCATGCCTGAACTCGTGAGAAACTAACCCGGTGACTCAAACATCGGTGCCCGTAATCTTCGATCTGGACGGCACCCTTGTCGATCCTGCCGGCGGAATCACAGGCGGCATCGCCGCCGCGTTGGGGGAAATGGGCTTGCCCGTCCCGGACCAGGAAACCCTGGATTCAATGGTCGGGCCCAAGCTCAGCGACTCCCTGGGCACCATCGCCGGCGTCCCCGCGGAGCTGGTCGAGGAAGCGATCACCCGCTACCGGGCCCACTACCTGGCCACCGGGATCGCCGCCAGCCGGCTCTACCCCGGCATCCACGGACTGCTGGACCACTTCTCCACCGCCGGCCGGCCCGTCGCCGTCGCCACTCAGAAACCGCAACGGTTGGCCAGGATCGTCCTGGAGCACCACGGCATCGCCGGGTTCTTCACGGCGATCTGCGGATCGTCCGACGACGAATCCCCGGACGCCGTGCTGCCGTCCGGCAGGAGCGTGCCCCCCGGAAAGGTCGAGATCGTGGGCGCGGCCCTCGCCGAACTGGGCGGCCAGTGCGCGGTGATGGTCGGGGACCGGCACCAGGACGTCGCAGGGGCCATGGCCAACGGCCTCGACTGCGTCGGAGTCCGCTGGGGCTTCGCACCGGACGGGGAGCTTGAAGAAGCCGGCGCCGTCGCGGTGGTCCACACCACGGACGAGTTGCGGAAGAAGATTGAAGAATTGGACGTTGTCCGTGCGGCGGCGCTGAGCGAGGTGCAGAACGATGGAAGCCTTTGATGTCATCCGCTGGACAACCCGCGGACTGATCTCCGGGACCTGCCGGCCCACGGTCATCGGCCTGGAGAACGTGCCCAAGGACGGCCCGTTCATCGTCGCCCCGAATCATCTTTCCTTCCTCGACAGCGTGATCGTCCAGGCGCTGATGCCCCGCGGTGTGGCATTCTTCGCGAAAGCCGAATACTTCACGGGCAAGGGCTTCAAGGGCCGTGCCATGAAGGCGTTCTTCCAGGCCGTTGGGTCCATTCCGGTGGAGCGCGGCGAGCAGGCGGCCAGCGTGCAGGCGCTCAAGACCCTGCTGGACATCCTCGAAGCCGGCCGCGGAATCGGCATCTACCCGGAGGGCACCCGATCCCGCGACGGGCTGCTGTACCGCGGCCGCACCGGCGTCGGCTGGCTCGCCCTCACCACCGGCGCCCCGGTGGTCCCGGTGGGCCTGATCGGCACGGACAAGCTTCAGTCGATCGAAACCAACGCCGTCCGTCCGCAGCACTTCACCATGAAGGTGGGGGAGCCGCTGTACTTCGACAAGACGGGCCCGGACCACTCCCTGCCGGCGCGCCGCGAGGTCACGGACCGGATCATGGACGCCATCGCGGAGCTGAGCGGGCAGGAACGCGCTGCCGGCTACAACCAGAGCAAGAGCGCCGAATAGCCCTGGCGGCGGGACACGGTTTCCCTTACTAGACTGGACCCGTGGCAGATCCAGCGAGTTACCGGCCCCGGACGGGCGAAATTCCGACGACGCCGGGCGTGTACCGCTTCCGGGACCCGCACGGCCGGGTCATCTATGTCGGCAAGGCCAAGAACCTCCGCTCCCGGCTGAACTCCTACTTCGCCAACCCCGCCGGGCTCCTGCCCAAAACCCATGCCATGGTCCACGCCGCGAGCAGCGTCGAGTGGACCGTGGTCGCCAGCGAGCTGGAGTCCCTGCAGCTCGAATACACCTGGATCAAGGAATTCAAGCCCCGCTTCAACGTCGTCTTCCGCGACGACAAGAGCTACCCCTACCTCGCCGTGACGATGGGGGAGAAGCTGCCCCGCGTGCAGGTGCTGCGCGGGGAACGGCGCAAGGGCACCCGCTACTTCGGCCCCTACACTGCCGGCGCCATCCGGGAAACCATGGACACCCTCCTCCGGGTCTTCCCGGTGCGCAGCTGCAGCGCCGGAGTCCTGAAACGGGCCCAGGCGAGCGGCCGGCCGTGCCTTCTGGGTTACATCGACAAATGCTCCGCCCCGTGCGTCGGCCGTGTCACACCGGAAGAGCACCGGCAGCTGGCGGAGGACTTCTGCGCCTTCATGGGCGGCGAAGCCGGCAGGTTCATCCGCCGCCTGGAGAAGGAAATGGCCGGGGCCGTCGCCGAACTCGACTACGAACGCGCCGCCCGGGTCCGCGACGACATCGCCGCGCTGCGCAAGGTGTTCGAACGCAACGCCGTGGTGCTCTCGGAGGACACCGAAGCAGACGTCTTCGCCCTGCACGAAGACGACCTGGAAGCGTCGGTGCAGGTCTTCCACGTCCGCGGCGGCCGCATCCGGGGCCAGCGCGGGTGGGTCGTCGAAAAGGTCGAAGACGTGACGACGCCCGAACTCATCGAACACCTCCTGCAGCAGGTCTACGGCGAGGACGGCGAGTACCAGGAACGGATCCCCCGGGAAGTCCTCGTTCCGGAGACGCCGGCCAACCACGCCGAACTCATTGAGTGGCTGGGCGGGCTGCGCGGCGCTAAGGTGGACATCCGCGTTCCGCAGCGCGGCGACAAGGCAGCCCTCATGTCCACCGTCCGGGAAAACGCCGAACAGGCGCTGAAGCTGCACAAGGTGCGCCGCGCCGGGGACATCACCGTGCGTTCCCAGGCGCTGCAGGAACTCCAGGAGGCCCTCGAGCTTCCCGTGCCCCTGCTGCGGATCGAATGCTTCGACATTTCCCACGTCCAGGGCACCAACGTGGTGGCCTCCATGGTGGTGGTCGAGGACGGGCTGCCCAAGAAGGCCGACTACCGCAAGTTCTCGATCACCGGCGAGGCCGCCCGCGACGACACCGCGGCCATGCACGACGTCCTGACCCGGCGCTTCCGGCACTACCTGCAGGACAAGGCAGCGCAGCCGCCCAAATCGGGCGAGATCCCCGCCGGGGAGCCCGCAGGAAGCCCGGCAAGGGAGCCTGGCACGCAGCAGGCCGACGACGCCGTGGCCCCTGCGAAAGCCAAGTTCGCCTACCCGCCCAACCTCGTCGTCGTCGATGGCGGCCAGCCCCAGGTGAACGCCGCCGCGCGGGCCCTCGCGGACCTCGGCATCGACGACGTCTACGTGGTGGGCCTGGCCAAGCGGCTCGAGGAAGTCTGGCTGCCGGACAGCGACTTCCCCGTGATCCTGCCCCGCACCTCGCAGGGCCTGTACCTGCTCCAGCGCATCCGCGACGAAGCCCACCGCTTCGCCATCACCTTCCACCGCCAGAAGCGCGGAAAGGCCATGACCGTCTCCGCGCTGGACGGCGTGCCGGGCCTAGGCGAAGCGAAGCGGAAGGCCCTCCTGACCCACTTCGGTTCGCTCAAGAAGATCAAGGCCGCGTCCGTCGTCGAACTCACCGCGGCCAAGGGCATCGGGCCTGCACTGGCGGAGGCGATCAGCAGGCATCTGGGCGAGGCAGCCGAAGGCAACGAAGCCGCCGTCGCCATCAACATGGCCACCGGCGAAATCCTCGAATCTTAGCTAGGGTAGGAAAGCCAGCCAACGAAGGAACCGGCCGCTGCCGCAGCGGCTCCGGTAACGGACCATCTCGAAAACGGGGGAGATTTGATGTCAGAACCAACGGCAGAATCCGGCGCGGAGCAGGACGGACTGGTTCCCGTCAAGCCTGCCGAAGCGGAACTGCTGGTGGTGACAGGCATGTCCGGGGCGGGCCGGAGCACCGCGTCCGACGCGCTTGAGGACCACGGCTGGTACGTCGTGGAAGGCCTCCCGCCCCAGATGCTCGGCACACTGGCCGAGATCGTCTCCCACGCCCCTGGCTCCATCCCGAAACTCGCGATCGTCGTCGACGTCCGCAGCAAGGGGTTGTTCAGCGAGATCCGTGCCGCACTGGGTGCCCTGAGCACCAGCGGAATCACGTTCCGGGTCCTCTTCCTCGACGCCAGCGACGACGTCCTGGTGCGGCGCTTCGAACAAGGCCGGCGGCCCCACCCGCTGCAGGGCGGCGGACGCATCCTGGACGGCATCGCCGCTGAACGCGAGGTGCTGCGGGAACTGCGCGAATCCGCGGACATCGTCCTGGACACCAGCGCCTTCAACGTCCACGGGCTCGCCACCGCCATCACCGAACTGTTCAGCGAAACCGGACCGGTGACGCTGCGCCTGAACGTCATGAGCTTCGGCTTCAAGTACGGCCTCCCCGTGGACGCCAACTTCGTGGCCGACGCCCGTTTCATCCCCAACCCGCACTGGGTCCCCCAGCTGCGCCCGCACACCGGGCTGGACGCCGACGTCCGCGACTATGTGCTCGAGGGCGCCGGGGTGAAGGAATTCGTGGACCGCTACGTGCGCGCCCTGGAACCCGTCCTGGACGGATACCGCACCGAGAACAAGCACTACGCCACCATCGCCGTGGGCTGCACCGGCGGCAAGCACCGCTCGGTGGCGGTCGCCGTCGAGCTCTCCAAACGCCTCGCGCAGTATCCGCGCGTGACCGTCACCACCAGCCACCGCGATCTGGGCCGCGAGTAATGGGGGTCCTGACTGGGCCGCTGCCGCTCATCCCGCCGAAGGGAACGCCGGGTAGCCAGAAGGACAAGACCCCCTCCGTGGTGGCGCTCGGCGGCGGCCACGGCCTGGCCGCGTCGCTGTCCGCGCTGCGCCTCCTCACCTCCGAGCTGACCGCCATCGTGACAGTGGCCGACGACGGCGGCTCGTCCGGGCGCCTCCGCGAACAGTACGGCGTCCTCCCGCCGGGCGACCTGCGCATGGCGCTGAGCGCCCTCTGCGACGACACCGACTGGGGACGCACCTGGCGCGACGTCATGCAGCACCGCTTCAAGGCCCCGGAAGGCCGCGAAAGCCCGCTCGACAACCACGCCATGGGCAACCTGCTCATCATGACCCTCTGGGAACTCCTGGGCGACACCGTCGCCGGGCTGAAATGGGCCGGTGCGCTGCTCGGCGCCCGCGGGCAGGTGCTGCCGATGTCCAGCGTGCCGCTCACCATCGAAGGCGACGTCCGCGTCCCGCTGCCCGCCGGCGGCTACGACGTCCAGACCATCACGGGCCAGGCCAAATGCGCGGTGGCCGGGTCGTTGGAAGACGTCCGGCTCATCCCGCAGGACGCACCGGCCTGCACCGACGCCCTCACGGCCATCGAGCTGGCGGACTGGATCATCCTCGGCCCCGGCTCCTGGTACACCTCCGTGCTGCCGCACCTGCTCCTTCCCGAGATGCGCCAGGCCCTCGTGGGCACCGCCGCCAAGCGGTGCCTGACCATGAACCTTGCCATGGACACCAAGGAAACCTCCGGCATGAGCGCGGCCGACCACCTTGACGCGCTGCGCAAGTACGCCCCGGAGTTCAGCGTGGACGTGGTCCTGGCCGATCCGGAATCCGTGTCCGACGTCGCTACATTCGAAAAGGCCGCCGGGCGCATCGGCGCGGAGGTCGTCTTCGGTAGAGTAGGTGCGTCCCGGCGCCGCCCGGTCCACGACCCCCTCCTCCTGGCGGCGGCGTACCACGATATTTTCGGGAACAGTTAGGAACACGCCATGGCACTGACCGCGTCGGTCAAGGAAGAACTTTCCCGGCTGGATATCAAGAAGTCCTCCGTGCGCAAAGCCGAAGTCTCGGCCATGCTGCGCTTCGCCGGAGGGCTGCACATCATCTCGGGCCGGATCGTCATCGAGGCCGAAGTCGACCTCGCCTCCACGGCCCGGCGGCTGCGCGCCGCCATCGCCGAGGTCTACGGCCACCAGAGCGAGATCATCGTCGTCTCCGGCGGGGGACTGCGGCGCGGCAGCCGCTACGTCGTCCGGGTGGTGCGCGACGGCGAGGCCCTCGCCCGGCAGACCGGCTTGCTCGACGGCCGGGGCCGACCCGTCCGCGGGCTGCCGTCCGCCGTCGTGAACGGCTCCGCCGCCGACGCCGAAGCTGTCTGGCGCGGCGCCTTCCTCGCCCATGGCTCGCTGACCGAGCCGGGCCGTTCCTCCTCGCTGGAAGTCACCTGCCCCGGCCCCGAGTCCGCCCTCGCCCTGGTGGGCGCGGCCCGCCGCCTCGGCATCCAGGCCAAGGCCCGCGAAGTGCGCGGCGTGGACCGCGTGGTGATCCGCGACGGCGACACGATCGCCGAGCTCCTTACCCGGATGGGCGCCCATGACGCACTGATGGTCTGGGAAGAGCGGCGCATGCGCAAGGAGGTGCGCGCCACCGCGAACCGCCTGGCCAACTTCGACGACGCCAACTTGCGCCGGTCCGCCCAGGCGGCTGTCGCCGCCGGAGCCCGTGTGGACCGCGCTCTGGAGATCCTCGGCGACGACGTCCCGGACCACCTGAAGTACGCGGGTGAGCTGCGCGTTGCGCACAAGCAGGCAAGCCTGGATGAACTCGGCCGCCTCGCTGACCCGCCCATGACCAAGGACGCGATCGCCGGCCGGATCCGGCGCCTGCTCGCCATGGCCGACAAACGCGCCGCCGAGCTGGACATCCCGGGCACTGAGGCAAATGTGACTCCGGAAATGATGGACGAATAGCCACCGTGCCTAGAATCGACACGGCGGGGTGAAATACCCGGGCGGATCCCTCGGTTATGCCGATGGTCGGCCGGGAACAGCAGTACTCCCCAGGGATTTCCGGCCGGTGCTCCGGCCGGATGAACAGAACGAGAGTTAGCAACAGGACCGACGGTCCACGACATTGGAGGGTTTCGTGACAGAGTACGTACTGCCCGAGCTTGGCTACGACTACGCGGCGCTTGAACCGCACATTTCGGCGAAGATCATGGAGCTGCACCACAGCAAGCACCATGCCGCCTATGTTGCCGGCGCCAACAACGCCCTGGCCCAGCTGGCCGAAGCCCGCGAAAAGGGCGACTTCGCCAACATCAACCGCCTGTCGAAGGACCTGGCGTTCCACACCGGCGGCCACATCAACCACTCGGTGTTCTGGAACAACATCTCCCCGGACGGCGGCGACAAGCCCGAAGGCGAACTCGCGGCCGCCATCGAGGACGCTTTCGGCTCCTTCGACGCCTTCCGCGCCCAGTTCACCGCGGCCGCCCTCGGCCTGCAGGGCTCCGGCTGGGCGTTCCTGGCCTACGAGCCCATCGCCGGCAACCTGCTGATCGAGCAGCTCTACGACCAGCAGGGCAACGTCGCCGTCGGCACCACCCCGCTGCTGATGCTGGACATGTGGGAGCACGCCTTCTACCTGGACTACGTCAATGTGAAGGCCGACTACGTCAAGGCGTTCTGGAACATCGTCAACTGGGCCGACGTCGCCAAGCGCTTCGAAGCAGCCCGCGCCAACGCCACGGGACTCATCGTCCTCTAGTGCGTGATCCGGAATACACGCGGGTGTAACAAACTTCACATTCGCGTGAATTTCGCCCAAATGGCGGAAAGCCCGCCCCTGCAGTTGCAGGGGCGGGCTTTCTTGAACGTAAGATAGGTCACGGAAGGCGTCGTCAGCCTTCAGCAACGTGGCTGGTCGCCCTCCGATCTGATAATCACTTCTGCCCAATGACGTGCGGGATTTGTTAGTTGGACTCAAGTTCCGACTCACTAGATGTGCTTGAGAAAGCACCAAGGAGACAAAAAGTGACCACCCGTATTGGTATCAACGGCTTCGGCCGCATCGGACGCAACTACTTCCGCGCAGCTCTGGCCCAGGGCGCCGACCTCGAGATCGTTGCGGTCAACGACCTCACCAGCCCCGAAGCGCTGGCCCACTTGCTGAAGTACGACTCCGTCGGTGGTCGCCTGACCCAGTCCGTCGAGGTTGTCGACGGCCAGCTCGTGGTGGACGGCAAGGCCATCAAGGTCCTCGCCGAACGCGATCCCGCAAACCTGCCTTGGGGCGAGCTCGGCGTGGACATCGTCATCGAGTCCACCGGCTTCTTCACCAAGGCCGCCGCTGCACAGAAGCACATCGACGCCGGCGCCAAGAAGGTCCTGATCTCCGCACCCGCCAGCGACGAGGACATCACCATCGTGATGGGCGTGAACGACGGCCTCTACGACCCCGCAGCGCACAACATCATCTCCAACGCGTCCTGCACCACCAACTGCCTCGGCCCGCTGGCCAAGGTCATCAACGACTCCTTCGGCATCGAACGCGGCCTGATGACCACCGTCCACGCCTACACCGCCGACCAGAACCTCCAGGACGGCCCGCACGGCGACCTCCGCCGCGCCCGCGCCGCCGCCATCAACATGGTTCCCACCTCCACCGGTGCCGCCAAGGCCATCGGCCTGGTCCTGCCGGAACTGAAGGGCAAGCTCGACGGCTACGCCATCCGCGTTCCCGTCCCCACCGGCTCCGCCACCGACCTCACCGTCACCGTTTCCCGCGAAGTCACGGTCGACGAGGTCAACGCCGCCGTCAAGGCCGCCGCAGAGTCCAGCCTCAAGGGCATCCTCAGCTACACCGACGCCCCGATCGTCTCCTCCGACATCGTCGGCGACCCCACCTCCTCGATCTTCGACTCCGGCCTGACCAAGGTCATCGGCAACCAGGTCAAGGTTGTGTCCTGGTATGACAACGAGTGGGGCTACTCCAACCGCCTGGTCGACCTCACGGAGCTCGTCGCATCCAAGCTGGGCTAGGGTAGACACATGACATCTCACACCCTCAACGAACTCATCGCTGAAGGTGTCCGCGGGCGGTACGTTCTCGTCAGAAGTGACCTGAACGTGCCGCTCGACGGCTCTACAGTGACCGACGACGGCCGCATCAAGGCCTCCCTCCCGGTCCTCAAGAAGCTCTCGGACGCCGGTGCCCGTGTGCTCGTAACCGCCCACCTCGGCCGCCCCAAGGGCGCTCCCGAAGACAAGTACTCCCTGAAGCCCGCCGTGGCGCGCCTCGCCGAACTGGCTGACTTCCCGGTCGCCCTGGCAGCGGATACCGTCGGTACCGCCGCCAAGGAGGCCGCAGCCGGCCTGCAGGACGGCGGAGTGCTCGTCCTGGAGAACGTCCGCTTCGACGCCCGCGAAACCAGCAAGGACGACGCCGGGCGCGGCGCCTTCGCCGACGAGCTGGTGGCCCTGACCGGGGACAACGGTGCCTTCGTGGACGATGCCTTCGGTGCCGTGCACCGCAAGCACGCCAGCGTCTACGACGTCGCCACCCGCCTGCCGTCCTACCAGGGCGACCTCGTGCGCACCGAGGTCGAGGTCCTGCGCAAGCTCACGGCCGACACCCAGCGTCCCTACGTGGTGGTCCTCGGCGGTTCCAAGGTCTCGGACAAACTCGCCGTGATCGACAACCTCCTGGGCAAGGCCGACACCATCCTGGTGGGCGGCGGCATGCTCTTCACCTTCCTGGCCGCCGCCGGCCACAAGGTGGCAAGCAGCCTCCTCGAGGAAGACCAGATCCCGGTGGTCCAGGACTACCTCAAGCGCGCGTCCGACGCCGGCACCACCTTCGTGATCCCGGTCGACGTCGTCGTCGTCAGCCGCTTCGCCGCTGACGCCGAGCACGAGACCGTCGCCGCGGACGCCATCGAAGAAAGCTCCTTCGGTGCCGCAGGCATCGGCCTGGACATCGGACCGGAATCGGCGGCCCTGTTCGCCGAACAGATCAAGGGCGCACGCACCGTGTTCTGGAACGGCCCCATGGGCGTCTTCGAGTTCGAGGCCTTCGCCGCCGGCACCCGCGCGATCGCGCAGGCGCTGACGGAAACCGAAGCCTTCACCGTGGTCGGCGGCGGCGACTCTGCCGCGGCCGTGCGCACGCTCGGCTTCGAGGATTCGCAGTTCGGCCACATCTCCACGGGCGGCGGCGCCAGCCTGGAATACCTTGAAGGCAAGGAACTCCCGGGCCTGAGCGTTCTCGACCGCTAGGCAGCAACACCCGCCAGCAGGCACCAGGCCGGCAAGGTGCCGCTCTATTTGGAGCAGCACCTTGCCGGTTCCCTTTTCACTACTTCTTTGGAGCACACGTGACAACCTCTGCCAACGGAAACTTCGTCCGCACGCCGTTCATCGCCGGCAACTGGAAGATGAACATGGACCATGTCCAGGGCATCACCCTGCTGCAGAAGCTTGCCTGGACCCTGTCCGACGCCAAGCACGACTACAGCCGGGTTGAGGTTGCCGTCTTCCCGCCGTTCACCGACCTCCGCGGCGTCCAGACCCTCGTCCAGGGCGACGAGCTCAAGGTCGTCTACGGCGGGCAGGACCTGTCCCAGTTCGACTCCGGCGCCTACACCGGCGACATCTCCGGCCAGTTCCTCAACAAGCTCGGCTGCTCCTACGTCCTGGTGGGCCACAGCGAACGCCGCACCATCCACAACGAGTCCGACGAGGTCCTCAACGCCAAGGTGAAGGCTGCCTTCCGCCACGAGGTCACCCCGGTCTTGTGCATCGGCGAAGGCCTCGACATCCGCCAGGCCGGCACCCACGTGGAGCACACGCTCGCCCAGCTGCGCGCCGGCGTCGAAGGCCTCACCGCAGACCAGGCCAATGAACTCGTCGTCGCGTACGAGCCCGTCTGGGCCATCGGCACGGGCGAGGTCGCAGGTCCGGAAGACGCCCAGGAAATGTGTGCCGCCATCCGCGCGGAATTGGCTTCCCTGTTCGACGACGCCGTGGCCGCCGGCACCCGCCTCCTCTACGGCGGCTCCGTCAAGGCCAACAACGCCGCAGCGATCATGGCCGAAGCCGACGTGGACGGACTCCTCGTGGGTGGCGCCAGCCTCGACCCGGCCGAGTTTGCTAACATTGTCAGGTTCGAGAGCCACATCACCGCGGTCTAGGCCCGGTAGCGCTCCCGCTTTCCGCACTCCTGAAAGGCCGTCGTGGACGTTCTTCAAGTAATCCTGCAGATCCTGCTGGGCATCACCAGCCTTCTGCTGACCCTGCTCATCCTGCTCCACAAGGGCCGCGGCGGCGGGCTGTCCGACATGTTCGGCGGCGGCATGAGCTCCGGCCTCAGCTCCTCGGGCGTCGCGGAGCGCAACCTCAACCGCTTCACCATCGTGCTCGGCTGCACCTGGGGCGTGGTGATCATCGGCCTCGGGCTGATCATGCGCTTCACCTCCGGCGGAGACTCCTAGGCAAAAGCCTTTCCGCGACGGAAACCGGCACTGCCGCCGTCGGGCTCCCGGCATTAGACTTGGCTGCGTGGCTTCACGCGATGCAGCCGACTCTCAAGGAGCTTGACGATGGTCCATGGCAGCCAGGGATTCCGGGGCACCAGGGCCGGCGTAACCGCCGGAACAGGTCCCAAAAACGAGTCCGACAGCACTGTCGGCGAAAACTTGCCGCGTATTCGTGTCCCCTATTGGTGCGCCAATGGACACGAGACGCGGCTTGTTTTTCTTAAGCTGCCCGACGACCAGATCCCGCCGACTTGGGACTGCCCGAAGTGCGGCCTCGTGGCCGCCCGGGAGCCCGGCGTGGCGCCCTGCGAACGGCAGGATGACGAGGTGTTCAAGAGCCACCTCGATTACGTTAAAGAAAGGCGCTCCAGCCAGGACGCTGAACGTGTCCTGGCTGGAGCGCTGAAAAGGTTACGCTCCCGCGGGATCCTTGCGGACTAGCTGCTGGGGAACGCGGGAGGCCGCGTTCTCGTCGATCAGCCACAGCGTGCGCGAGCGGCCGTGCGGTCCCGCTGCCGGGACCTGCACCGGGTTCGCACCGGCGAGGGCCAGGCCGACCGCGCCGGCCTTGTCCTCGCCTGCGACGACCATCCAGATCTCCTGCGCAGAGTTGATAGCCGGCAGCGTCAGCGAAACGCGCGACGGCGGCGGCTTGGGGGAGTTCTCCACGCCCACAACCGTGCGGTCCTGGACCCGGATGCCTGCCTGCTCGGGGAAGAGCGAGGCGATGTGCGCATCGGGGCCGACGCCGAGCAGCAGCACGTCGAAGCGCGGCAGATTGCCTGCTTCCGCCGGACGGTTGTCCGAGGTGTCGGCGGCGTGCTCGGCCTCGGCGGCCGCCTTCAACCGGGCGGCGTAGTCCGCGGCGGCGTCGTCGGCCGAGGCGAATTCGTCCGAGGAACCGGGCTCGTGGACTCGCTCCGGATCGAGCGGCAGGACGGACAGCAGCGCCTCGCGTGCCTGGCGGGTGTTGCGGTCCGGGCTGTCCTTGGCCACGAACCGTTCGTCACCCCACCAGAGGTTGACTCGGGACCAGTCCACGGCCGGGGCCGCCGGGGAGGCCGCCACGGCCTTGAGGGTTCCGATTCCCACGGTGCCGCCCGTCAGGACGACGGTGGCTTCCCCGTGCTTGTCCTGCACATCGACCAGCTTGGTGATGAGGCGGGCCGCTATCGCGGCCATCAGGACGGTGGAGTCGGGGTGGATGCTTACTCTGGGCTCAACGGTCACGGAACGCTACTCCTTGCTGTCGGTGCGGGGCAGTCCCATAGTAATCACTTCGCCGAAGACGTCATCCGGATCGAGCCGGCGCAGTTCTTCCGCGAGGCAATCGCGCAGGCTGCGGCGGGGCAGCGAAATGCGCTGGGCCGGCTGGCCGGGCTGGGTCAGCTCGGCCACGGTCAGTCCCGGACGGTGCAGCTGGACGTCGCCGGTGGCACGGCTCAGCAGTACCCGCCGGATTCCGGTGCCGGCCGGGTCCTCCACGATCTCCACCGGGGCGTCGAGGAAGAGGGTCAGCCAGGCGGCGAGCAGCAGGGTGCTCGGTGAATCCGAGGCGCCCTCCACGGTGATGGCCGTAACGGGGGAGTCGTCCACCTGGTCCAGCGCCGCGGCGAGCTGCAGGCGCCAGTTCGTCAGGCGGGTCCAGGCCAGGTCGGTGTCGCCGGCCCGGTACGTGGTGCGGATCCGTTCCAGGGCGGCAGACGGATCGGGCTCATTGGCCGAATCCGTGATGCGGCGGTGCGAGATCCGGCCGATGGACGTTTCGCAGGCGTTGTCCGGGGCGCCGTGCGGCCACCAGGCCACGATCGGGGCGTCCGGCAGCAGCAGCCCGGCCACGAGCGATTCGCTCTCCTTGGCCAGTGAACCAAAACCGCGCAGCACGATCACCTCGGAGGCACCGGCGTCGCCGCCCACACGGATCTGGGCGTCCAGCCGGTCCGGGGCCTCGGCCCCGGCGTCGGCCAGCACGATGATCCGGCAGGGGTGTTCGCGGCTGGCCTCGTTGGCCGCCTCGATCGCTTCTTCCTCCAGGCCGGACTTGGTGACGACCACGAGAGTCAGCACCCGCCCCAGGGCGATGACGCCGCCCTGTTCGCGCAGGGAAGTGATCTTCTTGGAGATCTTGGAGGTGGTTGTGTCGGGAAGATCTACAATCATGGCCTTCTCCAGCTTCGTCCGTCACGGGCCAGCAGTTCGTCGGCCGAAGCCGGCCCCCAGCTGCCCGGAGCATAAGGTTCGGGCTGTTCATCCAGGCCTGCCCAGTACTCCTCGAAGGGGTCCAGGATCTTCCAGGACTCTTCGACTTCCTGGTGGCGGGGGAACAGCGGCGGTTCGCCCAGCAGAACGTCGAGGATCAGCCGTTCGTAGGCTTCGGGGCTGGACTCCGTGAAGGAGTGGCCGTAGCCGAAGTCCATGGTCACGTCGCGGACTTCCATTTGCGTGCCCGGGACCTTCGACCCGAAACGGATCGTGGCGCCCTCGTCCGGTTGCACCCGGATCACCACGGCGTTCTGGCCGAAGTCGTCCTCGCTGTGGTCACGGAACAGCAGGTTGGGGGCACGCTTGAACACGACCGCGATCTCGGTGACGCGGCGGCCCAGGCGCTTGCCGGCGCGCAGGTAGAACGGCGCCCCGCTCCAGCGGCGGGTGTTGATGTCCAGCCGGATGGCAGCGTAGGTTTCCGTCTTGGAATCGGCGGGAATGCCGTCTTCCTCAAGGTAGCCCTGGACGAGCTCGCCGCCCTGCCAGCCGCCGGTGAACTGGCCGCGGGCCGAGTGCGTGGACAGGTCCTCGGGCAGCTTGACGGCGGCCAGGACCTTTTCCTTCTCGGCACGCAGGTCGTCCGCGTTGAAGGAGATGGGCTCCTCCATGGCGGTCAGGGCCAGCAGCTGCAGGAGGTGGTTCTGGATGACGTCGCGGGCCGCGCCCACGCCGTCGTAGTAGCCGGCGCGGCCGCCGGTGCCGATGTCCTCGGCCATGGTGATCTGCACGTGGTCCACGTAGTTGGCGTTCCAGATCGGTTCGAACAGCTGGTTCGCGAAGCGCAGCGCCAGGATGTTCTGGACCGTTTCCTTGCCCAGGTAGTGGTCGATGCGGAACACCGCGTCCTGCGGGAACACGGATTCGACGATGTCGTTCAGCTTCCGGGCCGACTCAAGGTCGTGGCCGAAGGGCTTCTCGATGACCACACGGCGCCACTGGCCGTCCGCGGCCTGGGCGAGTCCGTGGCGGGACAGCTGCCGGCAGACCTGCTCGAACGCCTTCGGCGGAATCGACAGGTAGAAGCCGTGGTTGCCCCGGGTGCCGCGGTTCTCGTCCAGCTCGGCCAGTGTGGCGTCGAGGCGCTTGAACGCCTCGTCGTCGTCGAACTCGCCCTGGACGAACCGGATGCCCTCGGACAGCTGGTTCCAGACCGCCTCGTCGAACGGGGTGCGGGAGTGCGCCTTGACGTTCTCCCGCACTTCGTTGGCGAAGTCCTCGTTGCTCCAGTCGCGGCGGCCGAAGCCGACCAGCGCGAAGCTAGGTGGCAGCAGCCCGCGGTTCGCGAGGTCGTACACGGCCGGCATGAGCTTCTTGCGGGCGAGGTCGCCGGTGACTCCGAAGAACACCAACGACGACGGTCCCGCGATGCGGTTCAGGCGCCGGTCGCGCGGATCCCGCAGGGGATTGCGGACGGCAGTTTTCCTGCCGTTTTCAGTTTCTGGCATGTTTGGATTGTGCCTTAGCTTTCGAGCGCGGTGGCCTGGGGGGCCAGCGCGGCGACGATTTCCTGGAGCTGGGCGACACCCGCGCTCCGCTCCACGAGGTGCAGGCGGAGGACGGGACGTCCGTGGTTTTCGAGGACCTGGGCATCACCTGCGGCCTGGGCTGCGATCAGCTGGCCGAACGTGAAGGGGCGCTCAGGGATCTCGACGTCCCCGGAACCGGCCGCCGTGATCTGCAGGAACGAGCCGATCGCCGGGCCGCCCTTGTGGAACTGGCCGGTGGAGTGCAGGAACCGCGGACCCCAACCGAACGTTACCGGACGGCCGCTGGCAGCTGCGAGCTGGTCGCGGACGGCCTCGAACGGTGCGAAGGCGATCCGGTCGAAGTAGGCCTGGACACTGAGGTAGCCGTCCTGGCCGAGCCCGCCGAGCACCGCCTTCACAGCCTCTTCCACAGTGGCCGCAGCGCCCAGCCAGTTTCCGCCGCGGACCTCGATGGCGCCGTCGGTGAAGTTGGCCGGGGTGGGCTCGGGGCGTGCGTCCAGCAGGCCGCGCGCAGCCACCTTGGCGGCCTCGACGTCGGGCTGGTCGAAGGGGTTGATACCGAGCAGGCGTCCGGCGACGGCGGTGGCGAACTCCCACACGAACATCTGGGTGGCGAGGCCGCCGGCGATCGCCGCTTCGTTCGCTCC
This sequence comes from Arthrobacter celericrescens, assembly GCF_003614925.1. Classification (GTDB taxonomy): domain Bacteria; phylum Actinomycetota; class Actinomycetes; order Actinomycetales; family Micrococcaceae; genus Arthrobacter; species Arthrobacter celericrescens. The sequence continues at coordinate 5,693 of NZ_QYLP01000015.1, read as the reverse complement.
GAGTTCGACGTCGGAATCGGCGCCCACCAGGCGGACCACCAGGACGTCGTCGGCGCCGCCGCTGACCTCGGGGGCCGAGGGGCCCGCGACGACGGGCAGCACACCGGTGCCCAGCTTGCCGGTCGATTCGGCGATGAGCTGTTCGGCCCAGTCGGCGAAACCGACGATGCCGGAACCGTCTTCGGCGATGACGATCTTGTTGCGCAGCGGGGAGGTGCCGCCGAGGGCGGCGCCCAGGCGCAGGCCGATGTTGTCTGCGGAGTCCTCGCGGAGGATTTCCGCGGCTTCTTCCGCTTCGTCCAGGAGTGCCTGGATGTCGACGCCGGCCAGGCCACACGGAACCAGCCCGAAGGCGGTCAGGGCGGAGAAACGGCCGCCGACGTTGGGGTCGGCGTTGAAGACCGCACGGTACCCGGCTTCACGGGAGGCCTTGTCCAGCGGCGAGCCCGGGTCGGTGACGATGATGATGCGGCTCTTGGCATCGATGCCGGCGTCGTCGAACGCCTTCTCGAAGACACGCCGCTGGGAGTCGGTTTCCACGGTGGAGCCGGACTTGGACGAAACCACGATGGCGGTTTCGGCGAGGCGGTCCGCGAGGACAGCACCGACCTGTTCGGGGTCGGTGCTGTCCAGCACGGTCAGCTCGACGCCGGCGGTTCCGGCAATGACTTCCGGGGCGAGCGAGGAGCCGCCCATGCCGCACAGGACAATCCGGGTGATGCCTTCTGCCTTCAGGGCGTCCCGGAGTTCCAGGATCCCTTCGACCAGGGGCTGGGAAACGGTGGCCGCTTCCACCCATCCGAGGCGGATGGCCGATTCGGATTCCGCGTCGGCACCCCAAAGGGTGTGGTCCTTCGCGAAGATCCGGCTGGCGATCCGGTCTTCAACAAGTGCCGGGACATGCTGCTCGATGGCCTGCTGTGCGGCACCGCTTGCGTCGTAGCTGAGTGAGCTCATAAGGGTCAGGAAGCCTTCCGTGCGGATGCGAGGGCGCCTTCGACGTCTCCGAGGAGTTCCTTCCAGGAAGCCACGAACTTGTCCAGGCCTTCGGATTCCAGAAGGGCGACAACGTCGTTGTAGGAGACGCCGAGGCCTTCGAGGGCGTTCAGGACGGAGTTGGCTTCCTCGTAGCTGCCGGCGATGGTGTCACCGGTGACCACGCCGTGGTCGAAGGTGGCATCGAGGGTCTTCTCCGGCATGGTGTTCACGACGCCGGCTGCAGCCAGTTCGGTGACGTAGAGGGTGTCCGGGTAGGCCGGGTCCTTCACGCCGGTGGAAGCCCACAGCGGACGCTGCGGCAGGGCGCCGGCTTCGGCCAGCACGGCCCAGCGTTCGGTGGAGAACAGCTCTTCGTAGACCTGGAATGCCAAGCGGGCGTTCGCGACGCCGGCCTTGCCCTTGAGGGCCTTGGCTTCCTCCGTGCCGATCGCGTCCAGGCGCTTGTCGATCTCGGTGTCCACGCGGGAGACGAAGAACGAGGCGACGGAGTGGATCTTGGACAGGTCGTGGCCGTTTTCCTTGGCCAGCTCGAGGCCGGACTGGAAGGCGTTGATCACTGCCCGGTAGCGCTCCAGGGAGAAGATCAGGGTCACGTTGACGCTGATGCCTTCGCCGAGCACGGCGGTGATGGCTGCGAGGCCTTCAACGGTTGCCGGGATCTTGATGTGGACGTTGTCCTTGGCGACCCTCTTGTAGAGGTGCTTGGCCTCGGCGATGGTGCCTTCGGTGTCCCAGGCCAGGCGCGGGTCGACCTCGATGGACACGCGGCCGTCCACGCCATTGGTGGCTGCGGCGACCGGCGCGAACAGGTCGCAGGCGTCGGCGACGTCGGTGGTGGTGATCTCGAAGATGGTCTCTTCCACCGAAGCGCCCTTGGCTGCTTCTTCGGCGATCTTCGCGTCGTAGTCGTGGCCGGAGGTGATGGCCGCGTGGAAGATCGACGGGTTGGTGGTGACGCCGACGACGTTCTTTTCCTCGATCAGCTTGGCAAGGCTGCCGCTGGCGAGGCGCTCACGGGACAGGTCGTCGAGCCAGATCGAAACGCCGACGTCGGACAGCTGCTGGGTGGGAGTAGTCATTTTGTGTTTCTCCTTGGAAATCAGGCCGAAAGGCCGGCGAGGGAGTCTTTGGCCGCCGCGGTGACGGCGTCGGCGGTGATGCCGAACTCGTTGAAGAGGCGCTTGTAGTCGGCGGAGGCGCCGTAGTGTTCGAGGCTGATGGAGCGGCCGGCGTCGCCGACGAACTCGGACCAGCCCAGGGCCAGGCCTGCCTCGACGGAGACGCGGGCCTTCACGGCTGCCGGCAGGACGGATTCACGGTAGGCCGGGTCCTGCTTCTTGAACCATTCCACGCAGGGCACGGAGACCACGCGGGCGGCGATGCCTTCGGCCTGCAGGTTTTCGCGGGCCTGGACGGCCAGCTGGACCTCGGAACCGGTGGCGATCAGGATCACGTCGGCCGGGACGGTGGCGCCGTCCTTGGAAGCCTCGGCCAGCACGTAGGCACCCTTTGCAACGCCTGCGGTGGAGGCGAAGGTGTCACCCGCGGCGTCGCCCGCACCACGTGCGTAGGTGGGGATGTTCTGGCGGGTCAGCACGATGCCGGCCGGGTTCTCGTGGTTCTCCAGCATGGTCTTCCATGCCACGGCGACCTCGTTCGCGTCACCGGGGCGGACCACGTCCAGGCCCGGGATGGCACGCAGGGACGCGAGCTGTTCCACCGGCTGGTGGGTGGGGCCGTCTTCGCCCAGGCCGATGGAGTCGTGCGTCCACACGTACAGGGACGGCACACCCATCAGCGCGCCGAGGCGGATCGCGGGGCGCTGGTAGTCGGAGAAGATCAGGAAGGTGCCCGAGAACGCACGGGTGCGTCCGTGCAGGCTGATGCCGTTCACGATCGACGCGGCGGCGTGCTCGCGGATGCCGAAGTGCAGCACCCGGCCGTACGGGTTGCCGGTCCACGCGTCGGTGGAGCGGGAGGCCGGGATGAACGACGGCGAGCCCTCGATGGTGGTGTTGTTCGACTCAGCGAGGTCGGCCGAACCGCCCCACAGCTCCGGAAGCACCGGGCCGATGGCGTTCAGGACCTTGCCGGAGGCGGCACGGGTGGAGACGTCCTTGCCGGCTTCGAACACCGGGAGGGCGGCGTCGAGCTCGGCCGGGAGCTTCTTGGCCTCGATGCGCTCGAGCAGGGCTGCCTTCTCCGGGTTGGCCGACTGCCATGCCTCGAAGGAGGCCTGCCACTCGGTGCGCGCAGCGGCGCCGCGCTCGACCAGCTGGCGGGCGTGGGCCAGGACCTCGTCGTCGACCTGGAAGGACTTGGCAGCATCGAAGCCCAGGACGTTCTTCAGGGCTGCGACCTCCTCGGCACCGAGGGCCGAGCCGTGGATCTTGCCGGTGTTCTGCTTCTTCGGTGCCGGGTAGCCGATGATGGTGCGCAGCGAAATGATGGACGGCTTGGACGTCTCGGCCTTCGCCGCGAGCAGTGCCGAGTACAGTTCCTGGACGTCTTCGACGTACTCGCCCGTTTTGGTCCAGTCGACCCGCTGGGTGTGCCAGCCGTAGGACTCATAGCGCTTCAGCACGTCTTCGGTGAAGGCGATGTCGGTGTCGTCTTCGATGGAGATGTGGTTCTCGTCGTACACCACAACGAGGTTGCCCAGTTCCTGGTGGCCGGCCAGCGACGACGCCTCGGAGGTGACACCTTCCTGCAGGTCGCCGTCGGAGGCGATGACCCAGATGGTGTGGTCGAACGGGGACTCGCCGGCGGGAGCATCGGCGTCGAACAGGCCGCGCTGGCGGCGCTGCGAGTAGGCGAAGCCGACCGAGGAGGCCAGGCCCTGGCCCAGCGGGCCGGTGGTGATCTCCACACCCGCAGTGTGCTTGTACTCCGGGTGGCCCGGGGTCAGGGAGCCCCAGGTGCGCAGGGCCTCAAGGTCCTTCAGTTCCAGGCCGTAGCCGGAGAGGAACAGCTGGATGTAGAGGGTCAGGGACGTGTGGCCGGGGGACAGGATGAAGCGGTCGCGGCCGATCCAGTCCGGGTTCTTCGGGTCGTGGCGCATCAGCTTCTGGAACAGCAGGTATGCCGCCGGTGCCAGGCTCATGGCCGTGCCGGGGTGGCCGTTGCCGACCTTCTCCACTGCGTCGGCGGCCAGGACACGCACGGTGTCCACTGCACGCTGGTCCAGGCTGGTCCAAGTCAGTTCTTGCTCTTCCAAATGTGGCACGTAAACCGAGCCCCTCTCTGTGCTGACGGCGGCGGGGGTGAACAGCAGACGCGGAGCGGGAAACGGTGCCCGCTGCGAGGTGTCCACCAGCCGTTCACCATTGAAACGTTGATCTATCATCCAGACCCGGACTTCTGAGAATGCGTTTTCTCAGGAGGCTGCACGAGCTGATCTGCTGACAGCTTAGCCCGAGAGAACGGGCCTATTGGTGGGATTCAGGAAATTTGTCCGCAAAATTCCGATTTATGAATCACCATGGCGTCCGGGAGGGGGTGAACATTCCGAAACATGGGTGTTTCGCAGGTTCCTTCTGTCCATCCGGGCCACGGTATGATATTCGGAGGCCGCCAGCGGCATGTGCAACCCCGGACCCATCCACGGGAACGGCGCGGTTGCTTCGCCGCAGGAACACCAAGAGCTAAAGAACAGAGTGACTGCCACCGTGAGCACAAGCGATACCAACCTCGATGCCTCTGCCGCTATACAGGGGAGTGGATTTTCCCGGAAGTTCAAGGCGTATCTGGCACTGACTAAGCCGCGGGTCATCGAGTTGCTCCTGGTCAGCACCCTGCCCACCATGATCTTCGCCCAGCGCGGGTTCCCGTCCATCGGGCTGATCCTGGCCACGCTCGTGGGCGGCGCGTTCGCCGCCGGCAGCGCCGGGGTCTTCAATTGCTACATCGACCGAGACATCGACAAGCTGATGCACCGCACCGAAAACCGGCCCCTCGTGACCGGTGAGGTCTCACCGCGTGAGGCCCTGGTGTTCGGCTGGGTGCTCGGTGCCGCGGCGATCGCCATCCTCTGGTTCGGCGCCAACCCGCTCTCCGCTTGGCTCGGCCTCGCCGCCATCGTCTTCTACGTCGTCATCTACACGATGATCCTCAAGCGCCGCACCGCGCAGAACATCGTGTGGGGCGGCGCCGCAGGCTGCTTCCCGGTGCTGATCGCCTGGTCCGCCGTGACGAACACAGTCGAATGGCCCGCCGTCGTGCTGTTCATGGTCATCTTCCTCTGGACCCCGCCGCACTACTGGCCGCTCTCCATGCGCTACGGCGAGGACTACCGCAAGGCGAACGTCCCCATGCTCGGCGCGATCGCCGGGGCCAAGGTCGTCTCCGTGCAGGTGGTGCTGTACGCGTGGGCCATGGTTGCTTGCTCGCTGCTGATGGTTCCGTTGGGCGGCGCCGGCTGGGTGTACACCGTTGCCGCTGTCCTGGCGGGCGCCTGGTTCCTGTACGAATCCCACGCCCTGTACGAGCGCGCCCAGAAGGGCGACGTGTCCAACAAGGGCGCCATGAAGGTCTTCCACGGCTCCATCAGCTACCTGACCCTGCTGTTCATCGCCCTGGCCGTGGACCCGTTCGTCGGCGGCGCGCTGATGGGCGGCTAGCCGCCCGCCAGGTTCCCGAAGGAGAAACCGATACCAAGAAAGCGCCACCCGCCGTCCGGAAAAGGACGGCGGGTG
>NZ_QYLP01000012.1 GCF_003614925.1 Arthrobacter celericrescens | reverse complement strand
GTAGGCCTGGCCGGATTCGAAGCCGGCGTCGACCAGTTCCTTCCAGATTTCCGGGAGCTGTTCGAGCCGGGCGCCGAACATGTCGATCCGCTGCCCGCCGGTGATCTTCGTGTACAGGCCGTACTTTTCCGCGACGGTCGCGATGACTCCGAGGCCCTTGGGCGTGATTTCGCCGCCGGCGATGCGCGGGACCACGGAGTAGGTGCCGTCCTTCTGCATGTTGGCCAGGGCGCGGTCGTTGGTGTCCTGCAGGGTGCCGCGGCCGGCGTCGAGCACGTAGGCGCTGTTCTGGCTGGCCAGGATGTTTGCGATGGTGGGTTTGCAGATGTCGCAGCCTGCTCCGGTGCCGTAGCGGGCCATGATGTCTTCGAAGGAGGTCAGTTCCAGGATGCGGATGGTTTCGAAGAGTTCCTGGCGGGAGAGGCTGATGTGTTCGCACAGGGCCTTGGAGACCTCGACGCCGGACTTGGTCAGTTCGGTTTCGAGCAGCTTCTTGAGCATGGGCACGCAGGAACCGCACTGGGTGCCGGCCCGGGAGCAGCTCTTGAGTTCGCCCAGGTCCTGGACGGGGGCTTGGCCTTCGCAGGTGCCGCAGCCGTTGATGGCGTCGCGGATGTTGCCGGCGGCGACGTTGTTGCAGGAGCACAGGATCGCGTCGTCGGGCAGTTCGGTTTCGGGGGCTTCGCCGCCGCCGGCGGCGGAGAGGAAGGCGCCGGGTTCTGCAGGGAGTTCGCGGCCCAGGAGGGGGCGCAGGCTCATGTAGGGGGTGGCGTCGCCGACGAAGATGCCGCCGAGCAGGGTCTTGGCGTCGTCGGTGGTGACGATTTTCTGGTAGACGCCGCGGGCGGGGTCGGCGTAGACGATTTCCAGGGCGTGCTCGGTCTTGGCGAAGGCGTCGCCGAAGCTGGCCACGTCCACGCCGGAGAGCTTGAGCTTGGTGGCGGTGTCGAAGCCCGGGAAGGTCGCCTGGCCGCCGTGCAGGCGGTCCGCGACGATCTCGGCCATCGTGTTCGCCGGAGCCACCAGGCCCATGGTCATGCCGTCGAAGTTGGCCACTTCACCGATGGCCCAGACGTTCTCGACGCCGGTGCGGCAGTGGTCGTTGATGACCACACCACCCTTGGGGCCCAGCTCGAAAAGGGGAGTGCCGCCGTCGGGAGTTCCGGCGTCGGATTCGCGGAACAGTTCGTCGCGGGCGCGGATGCCGATGGAGGCGATCACCATGTCCGCCGGGATGACGGTGCCGTTCTTCAACAGCACGCCGGTGACCTGGCCGTCGTCGTCGGAGAGGACCTCGGCGGGGTAGCTGCCGGTGTGCACCTCCAGGCCCTTGGCGGAGACGAGGCGGCCGAGCGCCTGGCCCGCGCCCTCATCCAGCTGGGCGTTCATGAGCCAGCGGGAGCCGTTAACGATGGCGGCTTCGGCGCCGAGTTCCATGGTGCCTGCAGCGGCTTCCAGGCCGAGCAGGCCGCCGCCGATGGTCACGGTGCGGACCGTGCGGCCCAGCTTCTCGCCGAGTTCGGCCACCGTCTTGTTGATGTTCCAGACGTCGTCCAGCGTGCGGTAGACGTGGGCGAGTTCGCCGCCCGGGAACGGGAGCTTCGCGGCGTCGGAGCCGGTCGCGACCACCAGGTGGTCGTAGGGGTAGCTCGCGCCGGTGGAGGTCTGCACGGTCTGCGCAGCGGTGTCGATGCCGGTGACGCGTTCGCCGGTGCGCAGCGTGATCGATTCGTGGTCCCACATGGCGGTGTCGCCCATGGTCAGGTCGTATTCCATGTCGCTCAGGGCCTTGCTCAGGGCGACGCGGTCGTAGGGGAGGTGGACCTCCTCGGCCAGGACCGTCAGATGCCAGCCCTCGAGACCGCGGGTATGCATGGCATCCGTGAAGCGGTGGGCGGCGGGGCCGCCGCCGGCGACGACGATGCGCCGGGTCTCTGGGGCGTTGGTGGATCCGGTCATTGCTGGCCTTTCGCAGAATTTGCGGAATAGGTGCTCCGCAGCTGGTCATTCCAGCCTAGGGACGGCCAGTTTCGCCTCAGTTTCCCGATTGTTTCGTGGGTTTAACTTCTGGGTCACGCTTACATTTCGGGCGGTGTGAGCACTCTTTTACGTGCCGGACACACGGCAGGCCTTCCAGTGAAACGTGCCCGGCCTACCGTTTTTGATATCCCGCAGCAACCCGGCAAGGCGAGAGGAAAAAGACATGACGGTCACACTGGAACGCGAAACACGTACCGCCCCGGCGGCAGGCTGGCACCGAGTCTGCGCCCTGGATGAACTCGAGCCTGCCTGGGGCGAGGCAGCCTTCATCGACGGACTGCAGCTGGCGCTCTTCCGGCTGGCCTCGGGCGAGGTCTACGCCGTGGCACAGCAGGATCCCGCCACCCTGGCCAACGTCATGGCGCGCGGCATCATCGGTTCGCGTGGCAGCAGCCCCACCATCGCCTCCCCGCTGCACAAAGAGGTCTACGACCTGCGCACGGGCGAATGTTTCACCAAGCCCGAACTCCGGCTGGCGAGCTACGCCACCCGCATCGTGGACGGCTTCATCGAAGTGGAGCTGTAGGGCCTACAGCCCCAGAAGTCCCTACAAACCGAGGGCCTCGCGCACGTCCGCGAGGATCCGGTCCAGCGAGGCCCGTGCTGCGGCACGGGCCTCGGCCAGTTCCGCGGCCGACTCCACCGGAACGATCACTTCCAAGTAGCACTTGAGCTTCGGCTCGGTGCCGCTGGGGCGGATGATCACCCGGCTCTGGTCCCGGGTCAGGTACAGCAGCCCGTCCGTGGGCGGAAGCTGTTGGCTGCCCTCGGACAGGTCCGCGGACTGCTCGACGGCGGAGCCTCCGAAGGCCTCGGGCGGATCCGAGCGCAGGCGGTTCATCATGGCGTCCAGCAGGCCGAGGTCGGCCACCCGGATGCTGAGCTGGTCGCTGGCGTGCAGGCCGTGCAGCAGGTAGAGCTCGTCCAAGGTGTCGAAGATGGTCTGGCCTGCGGCCTTCGCGGCGGCGGCCAGTTCGGCGATCAGCAGGGACGCCGAGATTCCGTCCTTGTCCCGCACCAGCTCGGGAGCCACGCAGTAGCCCAGGGCTTCCTCGTAGCCATACACCAGACCGGGGACGCGGGAGATCCACTTGAAGCCGGTGAGGGTTTCTTCGTGTGCGGCACCCGCGGCCGCGGCGATCCGGGACAGCAGCCGCGACGACACTATCGAGTTGGCGAACACTCCCGGCGCAGAGTTGTCATCCGCTCCTGCAGTCCCCGCCATGCGCGCCACCACATGCGCACCCAGCAGCGCCCCCACCTCGTCGCCGCGCAGCATCCGCCACGCCCCGCTCTCGGGATCCCGGGCAGCGACGGCGGCCCGGTCGGCGTCGGGGTCGTTGGCAAGCACGATGTCCGCATCCAGCCTGCCGGCCGCGGCCAGGGCGAGGTCCAGGGCGCCGGGCTCCTCCGGGTTCGGGAAGCTCACCGTGGGGAAGTCCGGGTCCGGCAGGGCCTGTTCCTCGACGAGGGTCACATCTTCGAATCCGGCGGCCTTCAGCACCGAAACGGCGGTGTCCCCGCCCACGCCGTGCATCGGCGTCAAGACGATCTTCAGGTCCCGGGCCGGGAAGCGTGCGGGATCGGCCAGGGCCACGACGGCGGCCCGGTAGTCGTCGGAGATCGACTCCGGCAGCACGGACCAGCCGTCCCCGGCCAGGGCGATCGTGTCGAGCCCGCCCACCGCCTCGATGCATTCGGCGATCCGGGCATCGTACGGGGTCACGATCTGGGCGCCACGGCCGCTCTCCTCCACCGCCCGCCCGCCCAAGTACACCTTGTAACCGTTGTCCTGCGGCGGGTTGTGGCTCGCTGTGACCATCACGCCGCCGTCGCAATCCAGGGCCCGCACGGCGTAGGCGAGCAGGGGAGTGGGCAGCGCCGACGGCATCAGGAAGGTCTCGATCCCCGCGGCCGTGAAGACGGCGGCCGATTCGGCGGCGAAGACATCGGAGTTGTAGCGGGCGTCGTAGCCGACGACGACGCGCGGCCGGGTGCCCGGGGCCGCAGCAGTCACGGCGTCGTTCAGGAAGGCCGCGAAGCCCGCCGCCGCCCGCCGCACCACTACCCGGTTCATGCGGTTGGGGCCGGGGCCGAGGGCGGCGCGGAGGCCGGCGGTGCCGAACTGCAGGGTCCCGTTGAAGCTGTCTTCGAGCTGCTGGCGGGCCGCCGGGATACCTTCGGCAGCCTGGTCGGCGAGCTCGTCCAGGGCGGCAGCGGTGGCCGGATCAGGATCCTGCCGCGCCCACACACGGGCTGCGGAGATCAGCTGGTCCAAGGTCGCTTGCTCTGACGATTCAGGGGCGGCATCGCTCGAAGTCATAGGAACAAAACTATCTGCAATGCCGTCCCAACTGGCAACGCGGGGTCAGTTCCGGCCCGTAAGACTGGTGATCATGGGCGCAAACTGACCCCGCGTTGGGTTTAGAGGTGCGTTGAAGCGACCGTCGCCTTTGCGTGGCCGCCGCGGCTGAAGGCCAGGGTTTCCGTGTCGTCCCACGCGGGGAAGAAGGTGTCCGTCATCGCCACTGTGCCGTCCGGGGTGAAGACCTCCACGGAGGAGGAATCCAGCAGGATGCGCAGGCGGAGCTTGCCGTCCTTCAACGCCACCGGGGCCTGGTGGTAAGGGCTGAACAGCGGGGAGAAGTTGTCCGTGCCGCCCCCGGAGCGGTCCACCTTCAGGGTGCCGGTGTCACGCTCGTAGGAGATCCGCAGCCCCCGCGTGCCGTCGGCGGATCCGCGCAGCACCAGCCCCGCTTCGGAGGCGGTGCCCGGTTCGAGCTCGACGTCGAGCAGCTGGCTGCGGGCCGCGAAGTCGCCGCCCAGCGATGCATAGCCAGGTTCGGTTGACCCCGTAATGGTGAGGTCCTTGCGCCGGACCTCACTATCCGCCGCCTTGCCGAGGGCCTCGGCGGCCGCGCCGGCGATGCCCGAACGCAGGGCGTAGCGGCCGCCGTCACTCACCAGTTCCAGCTCACGCGGGACGGCCATGGCGCCGCGCCAGGGGGTGGTGGGCACGTGCTGGGCATAGTCCCAGTTGCCCATCCAGCCCAGGAGCACGGGCTTGCCGCCGGGCGCACCGCTGATCGAGTTCGCGGCGTAGAAGTCGGCGCCGTAATCCAGCCACTGGGAGTCGCTCAATGGTGCGTTCGGCGCCGCCGCGTTCTCGGCGGTGAACGTCCGTCCGTCGAACTCGCCCACGAAGTACTGCATGCCGGAGCCGCCGGCGATGGCACCCGGGTTGATGCTCAGCAGCATGACCCACTTCTTCAGGCCGTTGCCTCCGGCGACATCCATCTGCATCAGTTCGGGGACTTCCCAGAGCCCGCCCTGCGCGCCGACGCCGGAGAAATCGCTCAGGTGGTCCCAGTGCAGCAGGTCGGTGGACTTGAACAGCTTGACCACCTGGGCGTCTGCCACCACCGTGGTCATCACCCAGTATTTGCCCGGCTCGTACCAGGTGAGCTTGGGGTCGCGGAAGTTCTTGGAGCTCGGGGCAAGGTCCAGCACGGGGTTGCCCTTGTACTTCTGCCAGCTCTTGCCGTGGTCCAGGCTGTAGGCCAGCGACTGGGCCTGGATCCCGGACGGGCGCGCGCCGCCCTTGCCGTAGGCGCTCGTATAGAGGGCCACCATGGGCGGATTCTCCGCCGTGCCGAGCCCGGACGCGTTGTCCTTGTCGAGCACGATCGAGCCGGAGAAAATCTCCTCGGCCTCGCTTGCCTCCATGGCCACCGGCTGCTGGGTCCAGTGGATGAGGTCGGTGCTCGTGGAGTGGCCCCAGGACATGTTGCCCCAGGAGTTGCCACGTGGATTGTGCTGGTAGAAGGCGTGGTACGTGCCGTCCTCGTACACCAGGCCGTTGGGGTCGTTGATCCAGTTCCGGTCCGCGCTCAGGTGGACGGCGGGCCGCCAGGGATCTCCCGGGGACGGCGCCGCGGCAGACGCGGCGGGCGGGGTGTCCGCCGTCGGGGGTTCTGTTGACGAGGGTGCGGTGCACCCGGCGGTCAGGGCGACGACGACGGCGGCTGCCGCGCAGAGTGCCGGACGGAGGGTCTTGAGGGGGTTCTGGAAAAGCAGGAGTTTCTGGAAAAGCATGGAGGGATCCTGGGGGTGGAAAGTGGGGCGGGGACCTCCGGTGGTGGTGGAGGTCCCCGCGGTGCGGGGCAGACGGTTCGCAGCGCCTGCCCCGCGGCTTTTGTTGCGGCCTACTTGTAGAGGCCTTCGCCGCCAACGCGGACGTTGGTGGGCAGGTAGCCGAACGGGCCGAGGCCGTCCTGGCCGAAGCTGCGGTCAACCTGGGTCACGCCGCCCTTGAAGTTGATCTTCACGGTCGGGGAGAGGGAGCCGCCGCGCACGCCGTTGACGTTGTCGATGAACGACTGCACGAGGCCGTTGGGCTGCACGTAGTGCGAGTAGGCCTGGAACTGGCGGCCGTTCTGCTGGCCCGAGATGGTGCCGCTCGGGTTGTTGGCCGGCAGGTTCAGGTCGGTCGGAGAACCGAGCGCGAGGCCTGAGTTGTTCACCGGCTGGTAGTCGGAGCGGACGCCGTCGCCGACGAAGCCGTAGACGCCGTCAGGACCGCGCATGCCCGCCGCGTAGGTGAACTGGTGGCTGATGGTGAACAGGTAGTACTTGTTCTTGCCGTCTTCGTTCTGGATGAAGATCTGGGGACGCTCGGTCTGGTCGTTGACGCAGTTGGCGGAGAGAAGCGGGGGCAGGAACTTCCACTTGGTCAGGTCCTTGTTCTCGGCCACAGCCAGGCCCACGTTGGCGGTCTGGTAGTAGGCGCCGGTGTTCTGGACGTCCTGGACCTTTTCGGCGTTGTGGTCGCCCGGCTTGTAGCCGAGGTCTTCGGCCGTGCACTCGTATTCGCCGCGGTTGCCGCCGGTGTTGCCTTCGAAGACCATGAAGGTCTTGCCCGGGTGGGCCGGGTCGGCGAAGGTGTACGGGTCGCGGAAGGCGAAACCCGGGTTCTGGGCCTTGGTCTGGTACATTTTTCCGTCCGGTTCCAGCAGCTTGGTGTGCTTGAAACCGTCGAAGGTAACGCCGTTCTTGTCGGCGTGGATGTTGCCCAGGGCCTTGGCGATCACGGCGTCCGGTGCGATGCCGCCGCCGCCGGCGTTGCGCTCGGCAACGTCGTAGAAGGTTGTGGCGGTGTAGAACACGTTGACGTGGTCGCCCTGCATGAGGCGGGTGGAGCCGGACCATTCGGTGTTGCCGATGGAGCTGTTGGGCAGGAACAGGTGTCCGCCGTAGTTCCACTTGTCCTTCGCGGGGTCCGCGTTGGTCTTGCGGAAGAAGTAGCCGATCCGGGCGTTCCAGTGGCGCTGGTCGAAGCCGTACCCGGCGTGGCGGTCGGCCACGAGGGAGAAGATTACGTCCCAGCCCTTGTAGCTGATCTGGTTGGCGTGCTCATCGGTCAGGGACCAGGTGTCCCAGACCCACACGTCGTCGTTCATTGCCGGGAAGTCCTCGGGGATTTCCGGCATGGTGACGTCCGGGCTCATCGAGTTCTGGCCGGGGGCAACGTTGGGGTTGCTCTGGGCCATGATCTGCTTGGCATCGGCGCGGGTCCACTTGGCCGTGAAGTCGGCGGCAGGGTCGTAGGCCTTCTGCGTGTGCTCGGTCGGCAACGGGAAGCCGGGCGTGGGTGCCGGCATGGTGCTCGACGGCGGGTCGGCAGGGAGGTTTGCCTGTGCGGCCGAGGAGGCCAACAGGACAGACGCGGCGACGCCCGCGGCTGCCGTGAGGGACACGGCAGCCCGCATGCGGCGACGCGGCCTTGCGGGGGTTGAGTGAGTGCTCATGCTTTTGCTCTTCTCGCGGAGTTGTATTTCGTGGAAGACGGGCGAACCGCCCGGGGTCTCAACTCCGGCGCCTCGATGACGGTGATGCCGCCTTCGAAGGACGCCATCGTATCGAGTGGCGTTGGCCGTCCCCGGGGACCGCCAACGTTGGGGTTTCCGGCGGGGATCGCCACCGGAACGTTTTCAACGCTTGCACGTTCCGGGCGGGAGGATCAAACCCGGTTTCGCGGGTCCCTGGGCCGTCCGGGCAAGATGTCAGACAAATATGCGCAAGCGTTTACATTCATACATCGCGCGCGTGCCATAGGCGGGTTGTGGATGCAAATGTTTCGTGTAAATCTGCTTTATTTCGAAGAGTTCATGTGCCGTTAATTCCGGCCCCGTGTGACTTGACGGGCCCTCCGGATTCTGCAGGTCCGGCGGCCCTGCTTCGGCTGCCGTCCACCCTTCTGAAGTCCATTCGATGGACGTAGAATGTGCTAGCGGATCTGCCGCTGATCCGGGCCGGCACCGCATACACATCGTGGGCTGGTGCAGCATGTGTGAATTGCCGAAACGGCGTTTCCTGTCTTCCCTGAACCCCCTGCGCCTCGTGCTTGCCGTCCTGGCCCTCGCCGTCGTCGCCGCAGGCTGGCTCCTTCCCGAACTGGTCTCCGCGATTCCCATCGGCGCCGGGCTGCTGACGCTCGTGGCCGCGGTCCTGTTGCCCGCCGTCAAGGAAATCGAGTTCGGCCTTTCGCCGGGGTTCAAACTCTCGCCGGCGCTCAAGGACCGCGAGGCCGAACTCCGCAGCGTCTTCGAGCTCCAAAGGGGCGACATGGAGTATTGCGCCCACCTGCTGTGCCCTGATCCGGAAACCGCCCGCCGCCTGCTTCAGGCGGCCTGGTCCCAGGCAGCCGCCGCCTGGCGGGGACCGCTTACGCCGCAGCTTCGCGTGTACACGCTATGTGTCCTGATCCGCCTGATCCGGAAGGATGAAATATGGCGGGGCTCGGGGCGGGGGCCACTTCCCGAAGGAGGCCTGCTTGCCAGCCTCGCCCTGGAAGAACGCATCGTGGTGGTGCTGCACGAGTTTGCCAACCTCACCTTTGCCGAGATCGCCGGCCTGACGGACCGGACGACGGCGGAAGTCCTCAGCTCGTGGGCCGCGGCCCACGCCTTGACCCGGGGCCCTTCCCTGGACGGCAAGCCGGCGCTCGAAGAAAGGCCGTCGCCGGATGAGGACCTGAAATGAACCGGGAACTCCGGCAGCGGCTGCTGGACGAAGCCGACGTCAGGTCCGCCGGATACCCCGCGGACCTGGCAGGCGCTGTCGGCGCCGGCATGGTCCGGGTGCGGCGGAAATTCATGTGGGCCAGCGTGACTGCGGTGGCCGTGGCCCTGGCGCTCACGGTGGCCTTCGTGGCCTGGCGCATCGCGGTCATCCCGCCTCCACCGCCGACCCTCGAATCGATCGCCGTCACCTCTGTGTCGCAGTCCTTGCGCCCGGCGGCCACCATTCCCCTCACCGCCACGGGCCGCTACAGCGACGGCTCGAGCAGGCGCCTCAGGGACGGGGTGGAATGGGCGTCCAGCAACCCCGCCGTCGCAACGGTGGACAGCGCCGGCGTCGTGACGGCCGTAGCGGCAGGCACCGCGGAACTCACGGCGACGCTGACGGGGGTTTCCGGACAGTTGGTCCTCGTTGTGCAAGCAGGCGGCGCGAAGCTGACGGGCGTGCACGTGTCCCCGGAAACAGCCACCGTGGACCAGGGCGGAATCCTGCAGCTGCTCGCCGAAGGAAGCTACAGCGACGGTTCCCGGGGAAAACTGAAAGGTCCGGTGCAGTGGACCTCCAGCAACCCCGGCATCGTGGCGGTCGACGGCACCGGGATCGCCGCCGCCGTCGCGCCCGGAACGGCAACCATCACCGCATCGCAGGCCGGCCTGCGGGGCACGTCGGTGATCACCGTGCCGCCCGCGCCGAAAGTGGTCACCGCGCTCTCCGTCAATCCCGCGCAGCTCACCTTGAAAGAAGGGCAGACGGCACAACTGGAGGCCGTCGCCACCTATTCGGACGGCAGCAGCGCCACCGTCGGCAACGTCACGTGGGAAACGTCGCCGCCGGGCTCAACGGTCGCCGAGGTCGACGCCACCGGCCTCGTGACGGCCCGCGGCATCGGAAGCACTGCCATCGTCGCCACGCTGCCCGGCGCAGGCGGGCAATTGCTGACGGGGCGTGCGGACGTCGCCGTGGTCCCCACGGTCAAGAGCATCAAGGTCTCGCCCGCGGGTCCGCTGCAGCCGGAACCCGGTACGACCGTCCAGCTCACCGCCGTCGTGAGCTACAGCGACGGCTCCAGGGGCTCCGTGGTCGAGTGGGCCTCGAGCAGGCCGCTTGTCGCGTCCGTTGACAGCTCGGGGCTTGTCACGGCGGTGAAGGAAGGCGACGTCGAGATCACCGCGACGGCGGACGGCGTCACCGGAAACCCGGTGACCATCCTGGTCCGGACGAGTCCGGACTAATGTCCGAACCCGGACGAGTCCGGATTAGCCTCAGAGTTTCGCGATGATCTCCGCGAGGAGCTTCGAGATCCGCCCACCGGCAGCCTCGCCGGACTCAATGACCTCCTGGTGGCTCAGCGGCACCGGGCTGATGCCCGCGGCCAGGTTGGTGACCAGCGAGATGCCGAAGACCTCCATGCCGGCGTGGCGGGCGGCGATCGCCTCGAGGGCGGTGGACATGCCCACCAGGTCGGCGCCGATCCGCTTGGCGTACTGGACCTCGGCGGGAGTCTCGTAATGCGGTCCGGTGAACTGGGCGTACACGCCCTCGTCCAGGGTGGGATCCACTTCACGGGCCAGGTTCCGGATGCGGGAGGAATAGAGGTCCGTCAGGTCGACGAAGGTGGCGCCTTCCAGCGGAGAGGTTGCCGTGAGGTTGATATGGTCGCTGATCAGCACGGGGGTGCCGGGGGACCAGGCCTCGTTCAGGGCGCCGCATCCGTTGGTGACCACCAGGGTCTTGCAGCCGGCCGCGGCTGCGGTGCGCACGCCGTGGACCACGGCGCGCACGCCCTTGCCTTCGTAGTAGTGGGTGCGCGCGCCCAGCACCAGCGCCCGCTTTCCCTGCTTGGTCAGCACCGAGCGGATGGTCCCCACATGGCCCTCGACGGCGGGTGCGGAGAAACCGGGCACCTCGGCCGCCGTGAGGGTTGCGGTGGTCTCGCCGATCAAGTCTGCGGCGGCGCCCCAGCCGGAGCCGAGCACCAGCGCGACGTCATGGTTTTCGACGCCGGTCTCCGCGGCGATGTAGTCGGCGGCGTCCCGCGCGGCTTCGAAGGGATCGGTGTTAAGCAGCTCACTGTTACTCACTGGTACAAGTTACAGGGAGCCTCGCGTTGTTGAACAGCGCGGTATTGAGCGGCGCGGTGGTCGGGAGTGAGGCGCAGGCCACTCAGGCGGGGCTTAGTGGCAGGCACCCCTGCCGATGCGTAACAATTGTTCTTTGTGACCATGCATCCTGACTTCAGTTCGCCCCGTATCGCAATTCTTGGTGGAGGTCCTGGCGGCTACGAAGCCGCCATGGTCGCAGCGGCCCTCGGGGCGCAGGTCACCATCATCGAACGCGCCGGCCTTGGCGGCTCCGCCGTCCTCACCGACGTCGTACCTTCCAAGACCCTGATCGCGACGGCGGACCTCATGACCCGCGTCGGCGAGGCGGGAGAGCTGGGAGTCAAGTTCGCCGTCGACGGCGGCGACGTCGCCCCGCACATGCGCGCCGACCTTGGCCACATCAACGACCGCCTCCTGGGCCTGGCCCGTGAACAGTCCGAAGACATCCACGAGGCCCTGGACCAGGCCGGCGTGGAGATCGTCATTGGCTCCGGCAAGCTCGTGGACAACCACACCATCGAGGTCCTCACCATCGACGGCACCAGGACCATCACCGCCGACGCCATCCTCCTGGCCGTCGGCGCCCACCCGCGCGAACTGCCCACCGCCAAGCCGGACGGCGAACGCATCCTGAACTGGGCCCAGCTGTACAACCTCGAGGAACTGCCCGAGGAACTGATCGTGGTGGGCTCCGGCGTCACCGGCGCCGAATTCGCCTCCGCGTACAACGGCCTCGGCTCCAAGGTCACCCTGATCTCCAGCCGCGACCAGGTGCTGCCCGGCGAGGACACCGACGCCGCAGCCGTGCTGGAGGACGTCTTCAAGCGCCGCGGGGTGCGCGTCCTTTCGCGCTCCCGGGCGAACGCCGTCGTACGCACCGAAACCGGGGTGGAGGTTACCCTCGGCGACGGCAGCACGGTGACCGGCAGCCACTGCCTGGTCTGCGTCGGCTCCATCCCGAACACCGCCGGGATCGGCCTGGAGGAAGCCGGCGTGGCACTCTCCGAATCCGGGCACATCAAGGTGGACGGCGTCTCCCGCACCACCGCCCCCAACATCTACGCCGCCGGCGACTGCACCGGGGTGTTCGCCCTGGCCTCCGTGGCCGCCATGCAGGGCCGCATTGCCATCGCGCACTTCCTGGGCGACAGCGTCACCCCCATCAAGCTGCACCAGGTGGCGTCGAACATCTTCACCTCCCCGGAAATCGCGTCCGTGGGCGTCTCCGAGGCGGACCTGGAATCCGGCAAGTACCAGGGCGACGTCGTCATGCTCTCGCTGCTCAGCAACGCCCGCGCCAAGATGCGCAACACCAAGGACGGCTTCGTCAAGATCATCGCCCGCAAGGGCTCCGGCACCGTGATCGGCGGTGTGGTGGTCGGCCCCAACGCCTCCGAGCTGATCTTCCCGATTTCCGTTGCGGTCACGCAGAAGCTGCACGTTGACGACGTCGCCAGCACCTTCACCGTGTACCCGTCGCTGACCGGGTCCATCTCGGAAGCCGCACGCCGACTGCACGTGCACATGTAGTTAGCGGGAATACAGCCCGGCCAGGGCCTGCGCCAGCGGCATCCGCAGCACGGGCCCGTGGCCCGGCAGGATCACCGAGGCGTCCATCCCTGCGAGGCGGCGCGTGGCGTCCAGTGCCGCGGCCGGGTCGGAGTGGTACATCCGGTGCAGCATCTGCGGGCCGGATGCCCGGCTGATCGGGTGCGCGGTGACGAACGAGTCACCCACCGCGATGGCCTTGGCTTCAGGCAGCAGGATCGCGGCATTGCCCGGCGTGTGGCCGGGGAGCAGGATCGCCTCGGGACGGCCGGGAAGGTTCCGGAGTATGTCCGCGTCCCAGGCCTTGGCCAAGGTGGCGGGCTTCGCCTTGAGCGCGCCGGCCTTGATGACGTGCAGCATCCAGCGGAAGACGGCGGGACGCCACGCGCGCACGAGCACCTGGCCGAACGTGACCTGGTGCTTTTCCTTGCCTTGGACGTGGGCCAGTTCCTCCGGCGCGCACAGGACCGGCGCGCCGAAGGCCTCGGAGAAGTAGGCCGCCGAGCCGGTGTGGTCCACATGCCCGTGCGTGATCAGCACGGCACGCGCGTCCGCCGGGTCCAGGCCCAGGGACCGGACCGAGCCAAGGACCAGGTCACGGTCGGCGGGGTAGCCGCTGTCGATCAGGATGAACCCGCTGTGATCGCGGACCACGATCCAGTTCGAGGCGGGGCCTTCGACGAAGAAGACGCCCGGCGCGGTTTCCTGGATGCTGGGTGAAGGTTCAGTCACCGGCTCATCCTAAGGGGCCTTACGCCGCTACGGCCCCTTGGAAATGTTTTTCGATGATCGCCTTGATGTCGTCGTGGCAGCCGCCGCAGCCGGTCCCGGCCCGGGTGGCCTTGGACACCTCCGGCACCGACGAACAACCACCGGCCACGGACTCCTCGATCGCGGCGCCGCTGACGCCTGCGCAGCGGCAGACCGTGCGGGCGGGATCGTTGTTGGCGCCCGCGGGCTGGTCCGTGCCATCCAGGCGCAGCAGCAGGGAACGGTCCGCCGGGAGCTCCGAGCCGCGTTCGAACAGCACCACCAGCTCGGCGGCGGTGCGGGGCATGCCCACGGACACCAGGCCCTGCAGGACCCCGCCGCGGGTGGTCATCTTGACGTAGCGGCCGTGGCCGGGGTCAGCCCACTGCGCGACTTCGCGGTGCGGGAGCCCGTCGGGGGAGGGACACAGCATGTCGTCCCACGGCTCGGCGGAGTTGTCGCCTGCGACGGCGAGGTTGATGCCGCGCGCCTTCAGGACCACGACGCCGGGCTGTTCCTTCGCCAGCTCCGGCAGGCTGTCCGCGGCCTCCTGGCCGTCCTCGGCGAGGGTTTCCAGGTAAGCGGCCAGCCATTCGGCCTGCCGCCATCCCGGACCGACCAGGCCCGACGGCGCCGTGGCGCCCTTGCAGTCGGGGCAGGATTTGTCCGCGCAGCGCACTTCGGCGCAGTCGCCGATGGCGAACATGTGCGGTTCGTGGTGGGTGCGCAGACGGTGGTCGACGAGGATGCCCGCGGCCGCCGGCAGGCCGCAGCCCTCGGCCAGTTCGATGCGGGGACGCACGCCGCAGGAAAGCAGGAGGAGGTCGCCCTCAACCCGTGAGCCGTCGTCGAGCACCAATGCGGAGAAGGTGCCGTCCGGGCCGTTGTGTTCCACGGCGGTGGACACCGCGTTGCTGACCACGGACACGCCTGCCGAGCGTAGCGCGGCGTTCAGCACGGCGCCGCCGCCCCGGTCGATGTTGCGGCCCATCGGGTGGGGCCCGCTGTGCACCACGGTGGTCTGTGCGCCTTCATCGGCCGCGGCAAGCGCCGTTTCGAGGCCCAGGACGCCGCCGCCCAGCACCACCACGCGCTGGCGGGCGGTCACGGCGCGGAGCAGCATCCCGGCGTCGTTCAGGTCGCGCAGGGCGGTGACCCCGGCGGGGAGCACGGGGTGTGCGGGATCGGGGTTGATGCCGGTGAGGTTGGGGATCACGGGACGGGCGCCGGTGGCGAAGACCAGGCGTTCGTAGCCTTCGGTGGTGCCGTCGGAGAGCACCACGCGCTGCCGGGCACGGTCCACCCGCTTGACGGTCACGCCGAGGCGGACGTCCACGCCCTCCGCGATGAGCTCGGCGGCATCGGCCATGGCCAGGGCTTCGGCGGTGCTGCGGCCGACGCCGAACTCGGCAACCATCACGCGGTTGTACGCCGCTTCGGCTTCCTGGCCGAGGACCATCAGGCTCACGCTGCCGCGGCGCACCGCCGGGAGGAGACCCTCCACCAGGCGGGCTGCCACGGGCCCGAAACCGACGACGACGATGCGCTCGCTCATGATTCCTCCTTGCGGTGCGACGACACAGCTGCTGCGGCCAGGGCCGGTTCGGCCGTAACGGCCTTCACCCACACCCGGCTGGTCTTGAATTCCGGCATGCCGGAGATGGGATCGGTGGCCGCCTCGGTGAGGCGGTTGGCGCTGCCCGCTCCGGGGAAGTGGAAGGGCAGGAAGACGGTGTCGGGCCGGATCGCGGTGTTCACCTCTGCGCGGACCTGGACTTCGCCGCGCTCGTTGCTGACGGTCACCAGGCCGCCGTCCACGATGCCGCGGCGGGCCGCCGTTTCCGGGTGCAACTGGAGGCGTGCCTCCGGCTGGGACGCCGAGAGTTCGGCCACCCGGCGGGTCTGGGCCCCGGACTGGTAGTGCTCCAGCAGGCGGCCGGTGGCCAGGGCGAGGGAGTCGGGCTCGGATGCACTGGCGAAGGTGCGCTGGGCGCGGCGGGAAGGTGTGACGGCGACCATAGCGGCGCGGCCGTCGGCGTGCGCGAAACCGCCGGCGAAGAGCCGCGGGGTTCCCGTGCTGCCCGTGGGGTAGGGCCAGTAGGCGGCTTCGCCCGCGTCGAGCATGTCGTAGTCGATGCCGGAGTAGTCGGCCAGGCCGCCGGCGGAAGCCAGGCGGAGCTCCTCGAAGACGGTGCGGGGATCGTCGCTGAAGGTCGAGGGCGCATCGAGCAGTTCGGCGAGCCGGGACATCAGCCACAGTTCGGTGCGGACGCCCGGGGGCGGGGTGAGGGCCCGGCGGCGCCGGATCACGCGGCCTTCGAGGTTGGTCATGGTGCCTTCCTCTTCGGCCCACTGCGCCACGGGAAGCACCAGGTCAGCCTCTTCGGCGGTCTCGGACATGAAGAAGTCGCACACCACCAGGAAGTCCAGGCTGCGCAGGCCCGCGATCACGGCTCCGGCATCTGGGGCTGACACCGCCACGTTGGCGCCGTGCACGAAAAGGCAGCGGACGCCGTCGGGCTGTCCCAAGGACTTCAGGAATTCGACGGCGGGCAGCCCGGCGCCCGGGATCAGGGACTCGTCCACGCCCCAGACCTTCGCCATGTGGGCACGGGCGGCGGGATCGGTGATCTTCCGGTAGCCGGGAAGCTGGTCGGCCTTCTGGCCGTGTTCGCGGCCGCCCTGGCCGTTGCCCTGGCCGGTGAGGGTGCCGTAGCCGCTGCGCGCGGAGCCGGGCAGGCCCAGCAGCAGGCTGAGGTTGATGGCGGCAGTGGCGGTGTCGGTGCCGTCCACGTGCTGTTCGACGCCGCGGCCGCTGAGGATGTAGCAGCCGCCCTGGCCTTCGTCCTTGGCGAGGCGCGCGCTCCGGGCCAAGCGGCGCGCGGTTTCGCGGATCAGGGTGGCGGGAACGCCGGTGATGGACTGTACGCGCTCGGGCCAGAACGCGGTGAGGCTGCGGAGGACCGCCTTGTGGCCGTTGGTGCGGCCTTCGAGGAACGCGGTGTCGGCGAGGCCTTCGTGGACCACAACATGGGAGATGCCCAGGATGAGGGCGAGGTCAGTGCCGGGGAGGGGCTGCAGGTGGATGCCGCCGCCGTTGCCGGTGAATGCCGCGGTGGCGGAGCGGCGCGGGTCCACCACGATCAGCCCGCCGGCGTCGCGCGCGCCCTGCAGGTGCTGGACGAACGGAGGCATGGTTTCGGCCACGTTCGAGCCCAGCAGCAGGATCACGGAAGCGGAGTCGAGGTCTTCCACGGGGAAGGGCAGGCCGCGGTCCACGCCGAAGGCACGGTTTCCTGCCGCCGCCGCCGAGGACATGCAGAACCGGCCGTTGTAGTCGATGCGGGAGGTGCGCAGTGCCAGGCGGGCGAACTTGCCCAGCTGGTACGCCTTCTCATTGGTGAGGCCGCCGCTGCCGAACACGCCCACGGAGTCGTGACCGTGGCGTGCCCAGCTGTCCTTGACCGCGGCCGCCACGAGCATCAGGGCCTGGTCCCAACTGACCGGCCGGTGCACACCGTCGGAGCCCTTGAGCAGCGGCTCGGTGACCCGGCCCGCGTGACCCAGCAGTGCCGCGGAGGTCCAGCCCTTGCGGCACAGCCCGCCCCGGTTGGTGGGGAACTCGCGGCCGGCCACCTCGAGCAGGGGAGCGGCGGGCGCGGAGGGGCTGTCCGGCGTCGGGGTTTCCGCGGCCGGGGACCCCGCCCCCGGCTTGGCGGCCGGGGACAGGGTCATCGCGCACTGGAGGGCGCAGTACGGGCAGTGGGTGGCGGTACCGGAGGACATGTCAGATGTGACCCATCGAGGTGTACTCTCCCGCTGAGTTCCGGGCCTTGCGGAGGTAGAAGGTCCAGCAGACGGCGAGCATGACCACGTAGGCCGCGACGAAACCGTAGAAGGCCGGGGTGTAGGAACCGGAGGCGGTGTTGGAAGCGTTCAGCACCTGCGGGATCACGAAGCCGCCGTAGGCGCCGATCGCGGAGATCAGGCCGAGGGAGGACGATGCGAGCCGTTGGGTGGCCGCGGGGGTGGCGCCGTTACGGGCTGCACGGCTGGAGGTGGCGAAGATGACCGGGATCATGCGGTAGGTTGCGCCGTTTCCGAAGCCGCTGGCAACGAAGAGGAGCAGGAACAGCACCAGGAAGAGCCAGAAGTTCTTCAGCGGCAGGGTCCAGATCATGGTGAGGGTGATGATGGCCATGGCGGTGAAGGAGGCAACGGTCATCCGGGCACCGCCACGGCGGTCTGCCATGCGTCCGCCGTAGGGCCGCGCCAGGGAGCCGACCAGCGGGCCGAGGAATGCCAGGGAGAGCGCGACGGCGCCGACGTGGATGGCGGAAAAGTCCGGGAAGTAGTCCTTGATGAGCTTCGGGAAGACACCGGCGAAGCCGATGAACGAACCGAACGTGCCGATGTACAGGAAAGCCATGATCCACAGGTGCGGTTCCTTCAGGGCCGCGATGGAGCCGGCCACATCGCCCTTGGCGCTGGTGAGGTTGTTCATGTACTTCCAGGCGCCGAACGCGGCCAGCAGGATGAACGGAACCCAGATCAGGCCGGCGAGGGGCAGGTTCGCGGTACCCGCAGCGAGCAGCGTCACCGCGATCGGGACCACCAGCTGCGCGACGGCGGCACCCATGTTTCCGCCGGCGGCGTTCAGGCCCAGCGCCCAGCCCTTTTCGCGGGCGGGGTAGAAGAAGGTGATGTTCGCCATGGAGCTGGCGAAGTTGCCGCCGCCGAAACCTGCCAGGGCCGCGACCAGGAGCATCACGCCGAACGGGGTCTGCGGGTTCGAGACGCACATGGCCAGGCCGATGGAGGGGATCAGCAGGAGCAGCGCGGAGATGATGGTCCAGTTACGGCCGCCGAACCTCGGAACCATGAAGGTGTAGGGGATGCGCAGGGTTGCGCCGACCAGGCTCGGCATGGAGATCAGCCAGAAGATTTCCGAGGTGCTGAGCTTGAAGCCCGCGCCGGGAAGCTGCACCACCACGATCGACCACAGCTGCCAGACCACGAAGCCCAGGAACTCGGCGAAGATGGACCAGTACAGGTTGCGCTTGGCGATGGAGCGGCCCTCGGCCTCCCACTGCCCCTTGTTCTCTGCGTCCCAATTCGCGATCCAGCGGCCGGGGCGGTGTTCAAGTACGGGTACTGAAAGTTTGGTGGCCTCGTTGCCTTGGGTCTGTGCGCTTTGTTCGACAGTCACGGGATGCCTCCTTGGGGGGACTAGGTACTTTCCAAGGTAGGGACGGCTCGTTTCGGCGACCGGCGCGGTGTGTAAACGTGCTGTGACATTTGCCTATCCGAGGGTGTCGGCGCCGCGTGAGAAGCGGTGAACGCTAGTGTGGCCTTGACCACATTGTGGGACGTATCCGCAGGTCCACATTCCGGACCGAATGTCCATTCAGTGGATAGCGGGAACTATTATTGAACCCTCAATAAATCTTGCCGGGCAGGCCGCAGGCGCCGGACCGGTGCGAACGAAAGCAACGGTGAATGTCTTCCATAGCTGAACCCAAGGAAAGCGAGTCGGCCAAGCCAGTCAACTCGCGTGGCAAGGTGATCTTCGCAAGCCTGATCGGCACGACGATCGAGTTCTACGACTTCTATGCCTACGCCACCGCGTCGGTACTCGTCTTCCCCAAGCTGTTCTTCCCTGACGCCACTGACATCAACGCGCTATTGAGTGCCTTCGCGATCTTCGGCGTTGCCTTCTTCGCGCGCCCGGTCGGCGCAGTGGTCTTCGGACATTTCGGTGACAAGATCGGCCGCAAGGGCACCCTCGTTGCTTCCCTGCTGACCATGGGTATTGCCACCTTCCTCATCGGGCTTCTGCCCACGGCTTCCCTCCCGGGATGGGCGATCCTGGCTCCGGTTTTGCTGGTGGTGCTGCGTTTCTTCCAAGGCCTGGCTTTGGGTGGGGAATGGTCCGGGGCCGCCTTGCTGGCCACCGAGAACGCGCCCGAGGGCAAACGTGCCATCTACGGAACGTTCCCGCAGCTGGGGGCTCCGATCGGTTTCATCATCGCCAACGTGATCTTCATCTGGATGAACGTCTCCCTGAGCCCCGAAGAGTTCCTTGCCTGGGGTTGGCGGGTTCCATTCCTCCTCAGCGCGGTTCTGGTCGTCGTGGGCCTTTACGTCCGCCTGAAGCTGGTGGAGAGCATGTCCTTCACCAGGGTGATCGAGCAGGAAAAGGTGCAGAAGCTGCCCCTTGCGGCCACGTTCAGGAGCCACTGGCGCCCGGTTCTCGCCGGTACATTCATCATGTTCGCCACGTACGTGCTCTTCTACATCATGACCACGTTCACCCTGTCGTACGGCACCAAGCCCACGCTGGCCGGCGCCCAATCGGCGGCAGAAGCGGCCGGCAAGCCGATGACCGCAGAACAAGTTGCCGCATTCGTTCCCGGCCTGGGTATCAGCCGGTCCGACTTCCTCTGGATGCTGATCATCGGCGTCGTCTTCTTCGGCGTCTTCACCGTGGTGTCCGGGCCGCTCGCTGAGAAATGGGGCCGCCGCAAGTTCCTGCTCGGTGTCACGGCCGGCATTTTCGTGTTCGGCGCGCTCTGGTTCACGATGTTTGGTCCCGGGCAGGCAGCGGCCATGGTCGGCCTCATCGTCGGATTCACCCTCATGGGCCTGACCTTCGGCCCGATGGCAGCAATCCTCCCCGAACTGTTCCCCGCGAACGTCCGCTACACCGGTTCGGCGGTGGCGTATAACCTGTCGTCCATGATCGGAGCCGCACCGGCATCGTTCGTTGCCATCGCCCTCTGGCAGGCGGCTTCAGGCAACACGTGGTTGGTCGGTGTCTATATGGCGCTCGCCGCGGTGGTCACCCTCGTGGCGCTCTGGCTGACCCGCGAAACCAAGGACATGGACTACGAGAACAACATCGCCTGACAAGTCCTCCGGCAACGCAGAAAGCGGCTCCGCACCTGATGGTGCGGAGCCGCTTGGCGTTGTGGCGGCTCAGGCGCGGCGGGTCATCAGATAGGCTGCCCAGCCCCGCGGCCAGCCCTTGAGGCCGGATTCGCCGGCCACCCGCTCGATGGAAAAGTCCGGTGAGAACGTGGCCTCCACATACCCGGGGGCCAGGGCCATGCCGCCGAACGGCAGCAGCTTCACGGCGGCTTTCTCCCAGCCCTTGAGCTCCCACTCGAAATTCCACAGCAGGAACTTCGCCCCGGGCGCGGCCAACGGGACGACGTCGCGGAGGTAGCCGGCGCGCTGTGTTTCGGAAAGGTCGTCGAACGTGCCGTAGTCGACAAGCAGCCCAAAGGGTCCCCGGACATGCCGCAACTCTGTGAGGTCGTCCACGACGAACTCGACGCCCACGGCGGCGGCGCGGGCCTTGGCCCGTGCCTTCTCGATGGCCGCAGGCGCGAAGTCGACGGCGGTCACGTCGAAGCCGTGCCGCGCCAGGAACACGGCGTTGTCGCCCTCGCCGCAGCCCAGGTCGATGGCCCGGCACGGGGTCAGCGTCCCGTCGTTGACGAGGGCAACCAGCTCCTGCCGGGCGTCTCCGACCCACGGCGGGGTGCCGAAGCGGTACCAGGAGTTGTACAGCGCCCTCATGCCACGATGTTAAATGCCGGAGGGCGCCCCCGTTAAGGGGGCGCCCTCCTAGTCTTCGCTAAGTGTAATTAGTCTTCGATCGTGGCGATGACGGCCCCGGCGGACACGGTCTCGCCAGCCTGGGAAACCAGGCCGTGGATGGTGCCTGCGCGGTGGGCGGTGAGCGGCTGTTCCATCTTCATGGCTTCGAGCACCACGATCAGGTCGCCTTCGGCCACCACGTCGCCATCGGCCACGGCCACCTTCACGATGGTTCCCTGCATCGGTGAGGTCAACGCGTTTCCGCCTGCAGCAGCCGCGGAGGCACCGGCGCCGCGGGCGCGCTTCTTGGACTTGCCCGCCTTCGGCGAAGCGCCGTTCACGGACACGGCGCCGAGGCCCGCCGGGAGGGCGACCTCAAGGCGCTTGCCGCCGACCTCGACGACGAAGCGCTGGCGCTCACCGGCGTCGGGGGCTTCAGTGGACGCAGCGCCCGACCAGGCCGGGATGTGATTGACGAACTCGGTTTCGATCCAGCGGGTGTGGACCGAGAACGGGCCCTCCTCCGGGGCGAAGGCGGGGTCGGAGACCACCGTGCGGTGGAAAGGAGTCACTGTGGGCATGCCCGTGATCTCCAGCTCGGCCAGGGCGCGGCGGGAGCGTTCGAGGGCCTGCTTGCGGCTGGAGCCGGTGACCACCAGCTTGGCCAGCATGGAGTCGAAGTTGCCGCTGATCACCTCGCCGGCCTGGATGCCGGAGTCCACGCGGACGCCGGGGCCGGTGGGGAAGCGGAGGGTTTCCACGGTGCCGGGGGCGGGCATGAAGTTGCGGCCCGCGTCCTCGCCGTTGATGCGGAATTCGAAGGAATGGCCGCGGACCTCCGGGTCGCCGTAGCCGAGTTCCTCGCCGCGGGCCATACGGAACTGTTCGCGGACCAGGTCGATCCCGGTGACTTCCTCGGAGACGCAGTGCTCCACCTGCAGGCGGGTGTTGACCTCGAGGAAGGAGATGGTGCCGTCCTGGCCCACCAGGAACTCGCAGGTGCCCGCGCCGAGGTAGCCGGCCTCCTTCAGGATTGCCTTGGACGATTCGTACAGGCGGCGGTTCTGCTCTTCGGAGAGGAACGGTGCCGGGGCTTCCTCCACGAGCTTCTGGTTGCGGCGCTGCAGGGAGCAGTCACGGGTGGAGACGACGACGACGTTGCCGTGCGCGTCGGCCAGGCACTGGGTTTCGACGTGGCGGGGAGAGTCCAGGAACTTTTCCACGAGGCACTCGCCGCGCCCGAAGGCGGCCAACGCCTCGCGGACGGCGGATTCGTAGAGTTCGGGGATCTCTTCCAGCGTGCGGGCCACCTTGAGCCCGCGGCCGCCGCCACCGTAGACGGCCTTGATGGCCACCGGCAGGCCGTACTCCTGGGCGAAGGCGACGATCTCGTCGGCGTCCTTGACGGGGTCCTTGAGGCCGGGAGCCAGCGGGGCGCCGGCGGCCAGTGCGATGTGCTTGGCCTTCGCCTTGTCGCCGAGGGCGTCAATGGCTTCGGGGGAGGGGCCGATCCAGGTGATGCCCGCCCCGATCACGCGGCTTGCGAATTCGGCGTTCTCTGCCAGGAAGCCGTATCCGGGGTGGATGGCGTCGGCGCCGGACTGCTTGGCGACGTCGATCAGCTTGTCGATGACGAGGTACGACTCTGCGGCGGTGTTGCCGCCCAGGGCGTAAGCCTCGTCGGCCAGCCGGACGTGCAGGGCGTCCCGGTCCGGGTCGGCGTAGACAGCGACGGAGGCGAGGCCTTCGTCCCGGGCTGCGCGGATGATGCGGACCGCGATCTCGCCGCGGTTGGCCACCAGTACCTTGGTGATCGAGCTGGAAACGGGCTGCGCCGGTTGTGCTGTCAAGTTGACTCCTTTTGTCCTCAAAGGAGACTAGCGCGATTGTGAGGGTTCCGCCCATATTGATGGGGGAATCCGTGCGTGCGGCGCCTCCTCTTTGTAGGGTTGCTACAAACCGGCGGAGTCGCCGTCGCTTGCCCACAGCT
Source organism: Arthrobacter celericrescens (assembly GCF_003614925.1). Taxonomy (GTDB): domain Bacteria; phylum Actinomycetota; class Actinomycetes; order Actinomycetales; family Micrococcaceae; genus Arthrobacter; species Arthrobacter celericrescens. Next base: position 60,388 of record NZ_QYLP01000012.1, on the reverse strand, counting down.
CGGTGATGCCCACCTGCGCCTGGCCGAGCAGCTCGCGCAGGGTGGAGACAGACAGCCCGACTACGGCGTGCGGGTCGCCGTCGACCTTGCGGATGAACGCCCCGCCCAGTCCGTCGATGGTGAAGGAGCCCGCGCAGTGCAGCGGCTCGCCGGTGGCGATGTAGGCATCCACCTCCGCCTCGCTCATCGGCGTGAAATGCACTTCGGCGCTGGAAACGGCGCCGAGGGTCGCCCCCGTGCCGTCGGCGCTTTCCCCGTCCGCGACGTCGGCGGCTGTGTCGCGGCAGTCCACCAGCCAGTGCCCGGTGTGCAGCACGCCGGAGGAGCCGCTCATCCGCAGCATCCGCTCCTTGGCGATTTCGGCGGTGTACGGCTTGCCGTGCGCCTCGCCGTCGAACTCGAAGACCGAGTCGCAGCCGATCACCAGGGCGCCTTCGGCTTCCGGCAGCGCCGCGACCGCTTCGGCTTTGGCGCGCGCGAGCAGCAGGGCGGTGTCGTGCGGGTCGGTGACCCCGTAGCGCGCCTGGACGGCGTCCTCATCGACGTCGGAGACGAGGATTTCGTGCCGGATGCCGGCCTCGGTGAGGAGCTTGGTGCGGGCGGGGGACTGGGAGGCCAGGATGAGTCGGGTCACGCGTTCAAGGGTATCCGCTGCCGGGCCCCGGCGGACGTCCCGCCCTGCGTCCCGGCGGAGCGCTGTCCCGCCGGAACGCAAGGAAGGAACGCCCGGGTGGGGCGTTCCTTCCTTATCGGGGGCTAAACCCTCTCGCGGCTCCGGTCGATGACCGGTTCCCGCGGGGTGGTGAAATCGCGGCGCCGGCGCGGGAAGGCCCAGAACGTGCCCTTCGCGTCAACGTGTGGTTCCTTGTGCTCCTCGGTTTCCCGTGAGGCATCTTTCTTGGTGTCCCAACGGAAATCCTTGCTGTACCCGTAGCACATCACAGACCTCCTTCTGGTGACTGCCCCTTAATCCTCCTCCTGATCCGGCGGGGCGTCGAGGGCTGTTCGGGGCGTTCGAAGGCCTTCAGGCAGGGCCGGTCAGGGCACCAGTTCCTTCGCGCCTTCCCGGACACCCGTCCGCTCGAGCGAGGCGCCTTCGACGTCAACGTCCGGCAGGATCCGGTCCAGCCAGCGCGGGAGCCACCATGCCTTGTCGCCCAGGAGGTACATCGCGGCGGGCAGGATGGTCATGCGGACCACGAAGGCATCCACCAGCACGCCGAACGCCATGGCGAAGCCGAGCGGCCGGACCATGGTCAGGTGCGAGAAGATGAAGCCGGCGAAGACGCTCACCATGATGATCGCGGCGGCAGTGACCACCGCGGCGGCGTGGCTGAAGCCGCTGCGCACGGCCGGCCGGGCGCTCTCGCCGTGCATGAACGATTCCCGCATGCCCGAGGTGATGAAGACCTGGTAGTCCATTGCCAGGCCGAACAGGACGCCGATGAGGATGATCGGCAGGAAGCTCAGCACCGCACCGGGGTTGGCGACGTCGAACACGGCACCCAGCCAGCCCCACTGGTACACGGCCACCACGGCGCCAAACGCCGCTGCGAGGGAGAGCAGGAAGCCGCCGGTGGCCAGCAGCGGCACCACCACAGAACGGAACACCAGCAGCAGCAGGATCACGGACAGGCCGACGACGATCGCCAGGTAGGGCGGCAGGGCCGCGCCGAGCTTGGCGGAGACGTCCACGTTGCCGGCGGTCTGGCCGGTCAGGCCGATGGTGACGCCGGTGCGGGCCTTGATGCTGCTGCCCTTGGCCCGGAGTTCGGAGACCACCTGGACGGTGCTTTCGCTGGCCGGACCGTCCTGCGGGATCACCTGGAACACCGCGGTGCGGTGGCCGTCGCTTCCCGTGGAGGGGCTCAGGGCGACCGGGACGGCGGCCACCACCTTGTCCACGCCGCGCAGCTCCGCTGCGACGTCCAGCTGCTTGTTGAGAGCCTCGCTGTCGCTGAGGCCGCCGGGGAGTTCGCCGACGACGACGATCGGTCCGGTGACGCCTTCGCCGAAGCTCTTGCGGGTGAGGTCGTAGGCCTTGAAGGCCTGCGAGTCGACGGGTTCGGAGCCGCCGTCGGGAAGGGCGAGCCGCAGCTGGGAGGCCGGCAGCGCCAGGACACCCAGCAGCACGAAGCCGGCGAGCAGGGACCACACCGGGTGTCGGGTCACCAGGGCGCCCCAGCCGCGGTTGCTCTTGCGGGCGTCGGCGGCCCGGTCCGCGGCCTCGTGGCCCGGCTCGGCGTTGTGCCGTGCGGCCTTCGCCCACGCACGCTTGGAGATGAGGCGGCGGCCGATCAGCGACAGCACAGCCGGCGTCAGGGTGAGCGAGACGACGACGGCGACAGCCACCGTGGCGGCGGCGGAAAGGCCCATCACGGCCAGGAACGGCAGTCCGGGGACCACCAGGGCGGCCAGCGCGATGACCACCGTGAGGCCGGCGAACAGCACCGCGTTGCCGGAGGTGCCGGTGGCGAGGGCCGCGGACTCCTCCGGGTCCATCCCGGAGAGCAGCTGGCCGCGGTGCCGGTTGACGATGAAGAGGGAGTAATCGATGCCCACGGCCAGGCCGAGCATGAGGGCGAGCATGGGGGAGATGGAGCTCATGTCGATGACGCCGGTGAGTGCGAAGGTGCCGCCCACGCCCACCGCCACGCCCACAAGTGCCATGAGCAGGGGCAGCCCGGCGGCGATCAGGGTCCCGAGCATCACGATCAGGGCAAGGGCCGCGACGGCGACGCCGACGATCTCCGCGACGCCGAAGATCTGGGAGACGTCCTCGGTGATCTCCTTGCTGGCCAGCGCCGTGACGCCAGCGGAGGACACGCCGTGGACGACGTCCTGGACCTGCTGGCGTTCGGCGGGGCTCAGGGCGTTGATGGAGGTCTTGAACTGCACCTGGGCGATCGCGGCCTTGCCATCCTCGGACACGAAGCGCATGCCCTGGGAGGCCTCAAGCTGGCGTTTCGCCAGCGCGAGCTTCTCCGCGCCGTCGGCTGCCTGCTTCTCGCCGGCGTCGAGCTTTGCCTTCCCCGCCGCGAGCTGGGCCTTCTGCGGGGCAACCTGCGCGTCGATCGCGGCCGCGGGCATTCCTGCACCCGCCATCTGCTCTTCCGCCGCCTTGAGCTGGGCCTCGCCGGCGGCCAGTTGCGCGCGGGCCTGCTCGAGTTGTGCCTTGCCCGCGGCTGCCTGCTTCTCGCCCTGCTCGACGGCGGCGGGCGCCTTGTCGAGTTCGGCCTGCGTGTCAAAGGGGTTGACTGTGGACTGCACCGTGGGAAGCGTCCCGAGCTTGTCCAGGGCCGCGGCGACCGCATCCTTGCCGGCTTGGTCGAAGCCGCTGCTGCCGGCCTCGAAGACGATGCCGGCCGAGCCGCCGGATGCTTCGGGCAGGTCCCTCTTGAGCTTGTCCAGCATCCGCTGGGTTTCCGTGCCCGGGATCTGGAAGTTGTTGGACATGGTGCCATGGAAGGCCACGGCGGAACCGCCCACGGCTACCAGGACGGCCAGCCACAGGGAGATCACCAGCCAGCGGTGGCGGTAGGAGAACTTGCCGAGACGGTAGAGCAAAGTAGCCATGGTGGTGCCGATCTGTTCCGGGTGGTCAGGCGGTAGGTGGTCAGGTTCCGCGTGGTCAGGCGGTGGCAGGTGCGTTGAAGCCGGAGGCCAGCAGGCCCACGGCGGTGACGAGGTGCTGGCGGAAGACTGCCAGCGACTCCAGGGAAAGGTCGGCGCCGCGTTCTTCGAACCAGACGCCCATCGCGGCCTTGCCGCAGGCGATGATGGAGCCGGCCATGGCGCGCAGGTGCAGTTCGTCTGCGCCGTCGCCGAGGCGTTCGCGGGCGGCGGCGATGATCTGTTCGGTGCAGTGTTCCCAGGCTTCGAGCTCGCAGCGGCCCAGCACCTGGCTGGAGTTCGTGAGGCTGAAGAGTTCGGCGATGGGCGCCGCCGTCATCGGGTCCGCCAGTTCCATCAGCGCAATGCGGGCGGATTCAAGGATGGGTTCATCCGCCGGGCGGAGGCGGAATTGCTCCAGGACGTTCTCGAGGAAGCGGTCCGCCAGGGAGGCCAAGGCGGCGTCCACGCCGGTGAAGTAATTGAAGAACGTCCGCCGGGACACCCCCGCCTCGGCGGCGATGTCTTCCACGGTGAAGTTTCCCGCGCCGTTGCTGCGCAGCAGGGCAAGCGCGGCGTCGGCGATCGCGCGGCGGGTGGCGACCTTGTTCAGTTCACGGCGGGACGCTGTTGTGGTGGGAGCGGTTGCAGGCACATATTTACACTAAGTGCATTTTTGCACTCTGCGCAAGTTAAAGAATCCGGCGCAAGTTAGATCCGGGGGAGCGGGGGCTATGCCTGCTGTTGCTGGCCGGCGGTGCTGCTCAGATAGATCGACTGGCCGGTTGCCCCGGGTTCGCCTTCCTTGAGCGGGATGGCGAAGACGGCGGTGCCGTAGGCGCACACCTCGGTCCAGTTCGTTCCCATTTCCGAGGTGTCGAAGCGCATGGCCACGATGGCGTTGGCGCCGCGCTGCTGTGCTTCGTTGACCATGCGGGCCATGACTTCCTGGCGGCTTTCGTAGAGGGCCTTGGTCATTTCGGGGAGTTCGCCGCCGCCCAGGGAGCGGATTCCGGCGAGCATCTGCGAGCCGATGTCCCGGGACCGCACGGTGAGGCCCATGACCTCGCCGAACACGGCGTCGATGCGGTGGCCCGGGATTTCGTTGGAGGTGACAATCAGCATGCGCTGAGCCTACCGGGGCGCCCCGTTAAACGGACGGATCCCCGGGGAATTCCCGGGGATCCGTCAGCATCGCGCCATGCCCTTGTGAGGCGGCTGCCTTAGGCCTTGGCGTCCGCGAGCTCGCGCTCTGCCGCCGGGGCTGCGGACTCCCGTTCCAGGGCGTCGTCCGCAAAGGCGGTGCCGGTGCGCGGTGCGTTGTACAGTTCCTCGTCCAGGATGCCCTGGCGCTTGGCCACGATGGTGGGCACGAGGGCCTGCCCGGCGACGTTGACCGCCGTGCGGCCCATGTCGAGGATCGGGTCGATCGCAAGGAGCAGGCCGACGCCCGCCAGCGGCAGTCCGAGGGTGGACAGGGTCAGGGTCAGCATCACGACGGCGCCGGTGGTGCCGGCCGTCGCGGCCGAGCCCAGCACCGAGACGAGGGCGATAAGCAGGTACTGGCTGAAGTCCAGGTTGATGCCGAAGAACTGGGCCACGAAGATCGCCGCGATGGCCGGGTAGATCGCGGCGCAGCCGTCCATCTTGGTGGTGGCGCCCAGCGGCACGGCGAAGGAGGCGTAGCCGCTCGGAACGCCGAGGTTCCGTTCGGTGACACGCTGCGTGAGCGGCAGGGTGCCGATCGAGGAACGGGAGACGAAGGCCAGCTGCACGGCAGGCCACACGCCGGAGAAGTACTGCTTCACGGACAGGCCATGGCTGCGGACCAGCACCGGGTAGACGGCGAACAGCACCAGCGCCAGGCCGATGTAGATGGCCACTGTGAACTTGCCCAGGGAGCCGATGGTGTCCCAGCCGTAGATGGCCACGGCGTTGCCGATCAGGCCGATGGTGCCCAGCGGGGCGATCCGGATGATCCACCAGAGGACCTTCTGGATCACGGCGAGTGCGGAGGCGTTGAAGTTCAGGAAGGGTTCGGCCTGCTTGCCCACCTTGAGGGCGGCCACGCCGACAGCGATCGCGATCACCAGGATCTGCAGCACGTTGAAGTTCACGGCGGTGGTGACTGCGTCGTCGGCGATGGTGGTGCTCGCGCCGAGGCCCAGGAAGTTCTTCGGGAACAGGCCCGTGAGGAAGGCCCACCAGCTGCCGACCTTGCCTGGGGCCTCGCCCTGGCTGTTGATGCCGGTGCCGGTGCCCGGCTGGAAGAGTACGCCCAGCCCGATGCCGATCAGCACGGCGATCAGGGAGGTGATGGCGAACCAGAGCAGGGTGTTCCATGCGAGCTTTGCCGCGTTGGAGACCTGGCGGAGGTTGGCGATCGAGCTGACGACGGCGGTGAAGATCAGCGGGACGACGGCGGTCTGCAGTAGCGAGACATAGCTCGAGCCGATGGTCTGCAGGGTGGCGCCGAGGCCGTTGGGGGCGGCCTTGGTGCTGCCGGTGTACTTGGCGATGAGGCCGAGCACCAGGCCGATGATGAGGGCGGCGATGATCTGCACGCCGAAGGACGTTGCCCACTTGGGGAGCTTGGGCGCGGTCTTTCCGGCGGAGGGCGAGAGGTTGGATGTTTTGCTCACCCGAACAACGTAGGGGTAGCTGGAATACCAGAGCGAGCGGACGTTGAGAAATATGACGGGTAAGATGAAGTGGCGGCCGTCACTGGAATACCAGCGACGGCCGCCACATCAATGAAGTTTCAAGTTATTCCGTCTGTTGCTGTGGCAAATGTCTCAGCCAAGCAGCGCCCGGCGGAGCGTGTCCAGCCCCACCGAGCCGATGTTCAGGGCGTCCGTGTGGAAGGCCTTGAGCTCGAAGCCGTCGCGCTTTTCCAGTTCGGCGCGGATCTCTTCCCAGAGCCGCTGGCCCACCTTGTACGAAGGGGCCTGGCCCGGCCAGCCGAGGTAGCGGGTGAACTCGAACTTGAGCTGGCCTTCGCTGATGGGCAGGTTGGCGCGGAGGAAGTCGTAGCCCTTCTCCGGCGTCCATGTGCCGCTGCCCCAAGCCTCGGGGACCGCGAGCTCAAGGTGCACGCCGATGTCGAAGACCACGCGGGCGGCACGCATGCGCTGCATGTCCAGCATGCCCATGTGGTCGCCTGGATCCTTCAGGTAGCCCAGTTCCAGCATGAGCTTCTCGGCGTACAGGGCCCAGCCTTCGCCGTGGCCGGACACCCAGCAGATGTTGCGGCGCCAGTCGTTCAGCAGCTCGCGGCGGTAGACGGCGGTGGCCACCTGCAGGTGGTGGCCCGGCACGCCTTCGTGGAAGACCGTCGTCGTCTCCGCCCAGGTGGTGAAGGTGTCCTCGCCGGCGGGCACGGACCACCACATGCGTCCGGGGCGGGAGAAATCGTCCGCGGGCCCGGTGTAGTAGATGCCGCCCTCGTCGGTCGGGGCGATCTTGCATTCCAGGGTCTTCATGACGTCCGGGATCTCGAAGTGGACGTCGGCAAGGTCGGCCACGGCCCGGTCGGACAGTTCCTGCATCCACGCCTGGAGGGCGTCCGTGCCCTTGATCTGCCGGGCGGGATCGTTGTCCAGGATCTCCTTGGCTTCCTCGATCGTGGCCCCGGGCCGGACCTGTTCCGCCACGCGCTCCTGCTCGGCGATGATGCGCTGCAGTTCCTGGACTCCCCACGCGTAGGTTTCCTCGAGGTCCACGGTGGCGCCCAGGAAGGTGCGGGAGGCCAGGGAATAGCGTTCGCGGCCCACCGCGTCCTTCTCGGGGGCGAGCGGCAGCAGTTCCGCCTCGAGGAACGCGGCAAGTCCCGCGTAGGCCGAACGCGCGACGGCGGCACCGGCGTCGAGCTTCTCCTGCAGGTCCGCGGGCAGCGGCTTGCCGTCGATCGCCGCGTCCGCGGCGAGCTTGGCGAAGAAGCCGTCTTCGGCGGCGTATTTGCCGGCCTGTTCGATCACGATCCGCACCTGGCGCGCGGCCGCGACCTTTCCGGAGTCCTTGGCCGAGCGCAGGGAGGCGATGTAGCCCTCGACGGCTCCCGGCACGTTGGCGGCGCGGCCGGCAATGTGCCCCCAGTCCCGCTCCGTGGCGGTGGGCATCAGGTCGAAGACGGCGCGGATGTCCTGGGCGGGCGAGGCGATGTTGTTCAGCTCAGCTGCGTCCCAGCCGGATTCGTGGAACTCCAGCTGCAGGCCCAGGCGCTCCCGCATGGCGTCGAGGGTGATGACGTCGGAGGCGTCGGCAGGCTCCAGGCCTGAGAGCTTGTCTAGGGTGTCGCGGGCAGCGGCAGCGAAGGCCGCGGCGCCCGCCGGCGAGAAGTCCTGGTACTCGCTCTCGTGACCCGGGATGCCGAGGGTGGTGGCCAAGCTCGGGTTCAACGCCAGGTACGTTTCGGTGTACGCGTCAGCTACGGCGTCGATGGCGGTCCGGGAACGTGCCGGTGAGGTGTTTTCAGTAGTCACCTGACGAGCCTAGCGGCGGGCGCGCCTTTCTGAAAGGGTTGCTGAACACTCAGCCCTTGCTGCGCCGCCAGGCGCCCGGACCCGGCGTCGGGTCCAGGCCGAGCCGCTGGCGCCGCACCCAGTGGCGGACGCTCGGCTTCTCGGGCATCGGCACCGCGGGTGCCGAAAGCGATGCGACGACGGCGGCCAGCGCGGCGAGCTCTTCCGGCGTCGGGTTTCCCTTGACCACCGAAAGCAGGGGCGCCTCGGGTGCCTCGGCAACCGGGTCCTGGTTCATGGGCTCGGTGCTCACAGCGGGATGTTTCCGTGCTTCTTCGTGGGCAGGCTGGCGCGCTTGTCACGCAGGGCGCGCAGTCCCTTGATGATCTGGACGCGGGTGTCGGACGGCGCGATGACGGCGTCCACGTAGCCCAGTTCCGCGGCCTGGTAAGGGTTGAGGAGTTCCTCTTCGTACTGCTGGATGATCTCCGCACGGCGGGCCTCGACATCCCCGCCGGTCTCGGCGACCGCTGCGAGATCGCGGCGGTAGAGGATGTTGACGGCGCCCTGGGCACCCATGACACCGATCTGGGCGGTGGGCCAGGCGAGGTTGAGGTCCGCGCCGAGCTTCTTCGAGCCCATCACGATGTACGCGCCGCCGTAGGCCTTGCGGGTGATGACGGTCAGCTTCGGGACGGTGGCTTCGGCGTAGGCATAGAGCAGCTTGGCGCCGCGGCGGATGATGCCCTGGAATTCCTGGTCCTTGCCGGGCAGGAAGCCGGGGACGTCCACCAGGGTGACGATGGGGATGTTGAAGGCGTCGCAGTGGCGGACAAAGCGCGCTGCCTTTTCTGACGCGGCGATGTCCAGGGTGCCGGCGAACTGCATGGGCTGGTTGGCCACGATGCCCACGGTGTGCCCTTCGATGCGGCCGTAGCCGATCATGACGTTCGGGGCGTAGAGCGACTGCATCTCCAGGAAGTGGGCGTCGTCCACGATCTGCTCGATGACCTTGCGCATGTCGTAGGGCTGGTTGGCCGAGTCCGGGATGACGGTGTCCAGGGCGAGGTCGTCCTCGTCGGTCTCGAGCTCCTGCTCGTGCTCCAGCACCGGGGCTTCGGAGAGGTTGTTGGACGGCAGGAAGTCCAGCAGTTCGCGGACGAATTCGATGGCGTCGGCTTCGTCGCTGGCCAGGTAGGTTGAGGTCCCGGTGGTGGCGTTGTGCTGGCGCGCGCCGCCGAGCGTTTCCATGTCCACGTCCTCGCCCGTGACGGTCTTGATGACGTCCGGTCCGGTGATGAACATGTGGGAGGTCTTGTCCACCATCACCACGTAGTCGGTGAGCGCGGGGGAGTAGGCGGCACCGCCGGCGCACGGGCCCATGATCAGGGAGATCTGCGGGATGACGCCGGAAGAGTGGACGTTGTTGCGGAAGATATCAGCGAACATTGCCAGCGAGGCAACGCCTTCCTGGATGCGGGCGCCGCCGCCGTCGTTGATGCCGACCATCGGGCAGCCGTTGCGGAGCGCGAACTCCTGGACCTTGACGATCTTTTCGCCGTTGACCTGGCTGAGGGAGCCGCCGTAGACGCTGAATTCCTGGCTGTAGATGGCAACGAGCCGGCCGTCGACGGTGCCGTAGCCGGACACGACGCCGTCGCCGAGGGGCTTCTTCTTCTCCATGCCGAAGGCCGTGGAGCGGTGGACGGCGAGGGCGTCGAACTCGACGAAGGAGCCTTCATCCAGGAGCAGGTCGATGCGCTCGCGGGCGGTGTTCTTGCCGCGGGCATGCTGCTTTTCGATCGCCTCGGGGCCGGAGGGCTGTTCCGCACGGGCCTGGCGGTCGCGGAAATCGGCAATCTTTCCCGCCGTCGTGGTCAGATCGTGGCTCATCAAGTGTCTCCGGCTCTGTAGCTGTTTACGCTGGCACTGCATTGCTGGGCATGCGCTCTTAAGTAGCATCCGTACAAAATGCGGGCCCTGCTGGCTAGTCTAGTGACGCAAAACCCGGATCCCGCTGTAGAAACCCTACAATTTTCCGTCTTCAAGTCGAGCATCCGGCAATGTTACCCGTGAGTAACTTCGATCGGCTACAGTGTCCCCATGACCTCAAGCAACGACGCTTCAGCACGCGCCGCCACCCCGTACCGGGCAACCGGCACCCTCAAGGGCCGCACCCTCCTGATGTCCGGCGGCAGCCGGGGAATCGGCCTGGCCATCGCCCTGCGTGCCGCGCGCGACGGCGCCAACATCGTGCTCCTGGCCAAGACCGGAGAACCCCACCCCAAGCTGGAAGGCACGGTGCGCACCGCCGCCGCCCGGCTGGAGGCCGCCGGCGGCAAGGCGCTCGCCCTCGTGGGCGACGTACGGAACGACGGGGACGTCGCCGCCGCGGTGGCTGCCGCCGTCGAACACTTCGGCGGGATCGACGCCGTCATCAACAATGCCTCGGCCATCGACTTGTCCCGGACGGACGCCGTCGACATGAAGCGCTACGACCTCATGCAGGACATCAACGTCCGCGGCACCTTCCTGCTCTCCAAACTCGCCCTGCCTGCATTGCGGGAATCTGTGCACGGACAGATCCTCACCCTGTCGCCGCCGCTGAACCTGGACCCGAAGTGGGCGGGCATGCACCTGGCCTACACCATGGCCAAGTACGGGATGAGCCTCACCACCCTGGGGCTTGCCGAAGAGTTGAAGGACGACGGCGTGCTGGTCAACTCGCTCTGGCCCTGCACCCTGATCGACACCGCCGCCATCCGGAACATGCCCGGCGGCGACCGGATCGCGCAGGCCGCCCGCGGACCGGAAATCATGGCCGACGCTGCCCACGCCATCCTCAGCGGGGGAGCGGGTGCCGCCGGACCCCTGAGCGGGAACTTCTACACCGATGAACAGGTGCTGCGCGCGGCCGGAGTGGACGACTTCCGGCCCTACAGCCTCGGGGCTCCGGAAGAGCAGCTGGTCCCGGACATTTTCCTGTAGGCGGAAGGGCTACGTCCGCGGCTGCCGGGATCGTTAGGATTCAGAGTATGGAACGGGCAAACCTCGACAAGGACGCGCTGCTCAACGGGGACTTCCTCTCAAGCGCCGGCATCTCCCGCCTGGAGGTCGTTGAGACCACGGGCTCCACGAACGCGGACCTCCTGCGGGCGGTCACGGTGGAACCCAAGGAATGGCCGGACATGTCCGTGCTGACCGCCGAACACCAGACCGCGGCGCGGGGACGGCTGGAGCGGCACTGGGACGCGCCCGACCATTCCGCCGTGTCCGTGTCGATCGTGCTGCGGCCCGTCAACGCCCAGGGCCTGCCGGTGCCTACCCAGAGCTATTCCTGGCTGTCGCTGCTCGCCGCCCTGGCCCTGCGTGAAACGCTGCTGGAATTCTGCGGCCTGCCCGCGGAGATCAAGTGGCCCAACGACGTCCTGGTCCGAGGCCGGAAGATCTCCGGAATCCTCGCCCAGCTCGGCCCGATGGGTGACGGCACGGTTCCCGCGGTGGTGCTCGGCACGGGCCTGAACGTCAGCCTCGCCGAAGAGGAACTGCCTGTTCCCACCGCCACCTCCCTCCTGGTCGAGGGCTCCGACACGCTGGACCGCACTGCGATCCTGCAGAACTACCTGTCCCGTTTCGCGGCGCTCTACCGCAGCTTCTGCAACGCTGACGGCGATCCCGCCGCGGGTCTCGCGGGCGGGCCGTCGCTGCACAAGCGGGTCGAAGCGGTGCTGGTGACGCTGGGCCGCGAAGTCCGGGCGCAGCTTCCGGGCGACCACGAACTGGTGGGCCACGCCTCCCGCCTGGATGAATACGGATCGCTGCTGGTGGTGGACCACGGTGGCCGCGAACATGTCGTGACGGCCGGGGACGTGGTGCATCTGCGGCCCACAGATGGCGGATATGCGTAAACAGCTCCTGCCGGGTGAACAAGTGATCGTGGTGACCCGGCAACAGGGGCGCCGGCTGTTCTTCCCGGCGGCGGCATTCATCCTGACCCCGGCGCTCGCCGCCTACGCCTGCGCCTGGATTCTCAAGGGCGGGCCAGGCAAGCTGGTGCCCGTGATGACCGGCGCCGAATGGACGCTCTGGCTGGTGCTCGCGTGCGTCTTCCTCGCCGTGGTGGTGCTCCTGGGCTATTGCCTGCCGAAGTACCTTGAATGGTTGGCCGTGCAGTACATCCTCACCAGCCGCCGGATAATTGCCCGTTTCGGAATGCTTCGGCGCCGCGACTGGCAGCTTTCCCTTGCCGCGGTGCGTAACGTCGGTCTCAGGCAGACCCTGATCCAGCGGACATTGCGTTCGGGGAATATATCCTTGGATACCGGGCAGCCGGGCGGAACACTGATGCCCGATGTTCCGGAGGCCGCACGGTTCCGGAACTTCATCCTCGAGGCCATTGACGGACTCCCGCCGGTATCGGCGGCTGACAACGGAAACACATGGGCAAGGAGAGAAGGTGGACGCGATGAGTGGTGACCAGCACTGGAACCCGGAGGACGGCAACGATTCCTTGCCGGAGCCTTCCCTCGACGAGCCCATCACCCGGCCCCTCCCCGTGGCATCCGATCCGCAGGCCTCCCCGCCCACGGGCGTGATGTCCGCCGAACGCATCGCGATGAAGGTCCTCGAGACAAGGCTCCTTGGCGGCGAACGCAAGCTCCGCCGTCGTGAAGTCTCCGCCGCAGCCGGCGTCTCCCTCCTCTCTGCCCGCAAACTGTGGCGCGCCCTGGGCTTCCCGAACTTCGGGGACGAGGACGTTGCCTTCACGGACCAGGACCTCTCCGCACTGTCCACCATCCTGGACCTGGTGCGTGCCGGAAAGCTCACCGAAGAGGCGGCCATCTCGGTCACCCGCGCGATCGGGCAGATGACGGACCGCATGGTCGTCTGGCAGGTCGAGGCCCTGATCGAAGACATGGTGATGCAGCAGGGAATCCCCGATGCGGTGGCACGCAAGCGGCTTGTCAGTGAACTGCCGAACCTCCTGGACGCCATGGAAGAGATCCTGCTGTACTCGTGGCGGCGCCAGATGAATGCCGGCGTGCAGCGGTTGGCGATCCGCGCCGAAGCCGGGCTGAGGGCCAGCGAAGCCGGCCGTGAGGGCGACGAGGACGACGCTCCGCTACCGCTGGCCCGCGCGGTGGGCTTCGCGGACCTGGTGTCCTACACGAGCCTGTCCCGCCGGATGAACGAAAAGACGCTGGCCCAGATGGTCCAGCGTTTCGAGAACAAGTGTGCCGAGATCATCTCGGTGGGCGGCGGACGCCTGGTCAAGACCATCGGGGACGAAGTGCTCTACATCGCCGAAACCCCGGCGGCCGGCGCCGAAATCTCGCTGGCACTGTCCCGCGCGTTCAGCGAGGACGAGATCCTGCCGCAGGCCCGCGTCGCGATGGTGTGGGGCCGCATCCTGTCCCGGCTCGGCGACATCTACGGACCCACCGTCAACCTTGCCGCGCGCCTGACGGCGCTGGCCGAACCCGGCACCGTCCTGGTGGACCAGGCTACCGCCGCGGCCCTGGGCCAGGACGAGCGCTTCGTCCTGGACCCGCAGGCCACGGAGAACGTCCGCGGCTTCGGCGAAATCACCCCGGTCCTGCTGTCGCCCGGCCGGGGCAAGGGGCTCGTCCTGGACTGACGGGGCACCTGCCCTGGCGCCTCAACCTGCGGTCAAATCACGGTTCCGCCAATTGATAGACTTATCCGCGGCGGCGTCCCTTTTCCATGCGCCTTTCGCGGGACCCGGGTTCCACCGGACCCGGCGGCCGGGAGCCGCCCCTTCCAGTTTTGGGATCAATGCTTCAGTGAGTTGGGGGATGCTCCATGTCCAAGTTCCCGGATGGCCGCGCCCCGAGGCGCCGTCCCGGCCGGTGGATCAAGGCCGCCGTCGTCATGGCCACTGGCGGTGCGCTGGTGGCCGGTGCGGTGCTGTATCCCGGGTTCAAGACCAGCGAGGTGGACCTCAACGACGGCAGCGTCTGGGTGACCAGCAAGTCCCGCAACTCCGTCGGCCGGCTCAACTACCCGGCCAAAATGCTCGACGGCGCCGTCACCCCGGCCAGTGTGGACTTCGACGTCCTGCAGCAGGAGAGCGCGGTCTTCGTCGATGACCGGAGCAGCAGCAACCTCAACCCGGTCAGCGCCGCGAACATGCGCCTCGGCGGGGACCGCAAACTGCCCGCGGGCGCGAGGGTCGGCTTCGGCAGGACCATCCTTGCCATCACCGATCCCGCCGCCGGCAAGGTCTGGGTCATCCCGGCGTCGGGCCTGGGCGGTTTCGACCCCGCCGCGGCGGAGCCGTTCCTCGACTCGGAACCGGGCGTGGCGGCCGTGGTGGGCAGCGACGACGCGGTGCACACCGTGGACCCGGCCACCGGCAGGATCTCGAGCAGCACCTTCGATGCCGACGGACTTTCCCGGGACACCACCAGCCGCACCGTGGACGAACTGAAGGGCGCCGGCGAACTCGACCTCACCACCGTGGGCGGCCGGCCCGTCGTGCTGGACCGGGAATCCGGAACCCTCCACCTGCCCGGCGGGCAGAAAGTCCACCTCGACTCCGCCCGCGACGCCCGGCTGCAGCAGCCCGGCGCCGACACCGGCGCCGTCGCCGTCGCGACCCCGGGGGCACTGCTCCTGCAGCCCCTCGACGGCGGCACGGCGCGGACCGCTGCCAGCGGAGGCGAAGGCGTCCCGGCGGCGCCCGTGCAGCTGGGCGGCTGCGCCTACGCTGCATGGTCCGGCAGCAACCGCTACGTCCGCGACTGCGCCAACGACGCCGACGACCAGGCCAAGGCCGTTCCTTCGGCCAGCGCCTCGCCCAGCTACGTGTTCCGGGTCAACCGCGACCTGGTGGTCCTGAACGACGTCAACTCCGGCAACGTCTGGCTGGTCAACCGCAACATGCAGCTGGTTAACAACTGGGACGACGTCATCCCGCCCAAGGAGACCTCCGACGACGCCGACAAGGACTCCGCGGACGAGGTCCAGCAGACCGTCCTCCCGGACCGGACGAAGCCGAACAGCCCGCCCGTGGCCAAGAGCGACGCCTTCGGGGTGCGCGCCGGCAAGACCACGGTCCTTCCGGTCCTGGACAACGACAGCGACCCCGACGGCGACGTCCTGACAGTGCGGACCCCGGAACCGGCGCGGCTGGGCACGGTATCGCCCGTCTACGGCGGCACCGGTTTCCAGGTGGCCGTGGGCGCTGGCAAGGCGGGCAACGAGGCCTTCAAGTACACCGTCGACGACGGCCGCGGCGGTTCCGCCTCCTCGGAAGTCACCTTGCGCGTGGTCCCGGCGGGCGAAAACTCCGCGCCGCGGCAGAAGCCGAACCGCAGTACCACCCTCGTGCTCGCCGCAGGGAAGACGCTCACCCAGAACGTCCTCACCGACTGGATGGACCCCGACGGCGACGACGTCTTCGCGGTGTCCGCCAGGAGCAGCGACCCTGGCGACCAGGTCCGGATCCGGCCGGACGGCCTGCTCACCTTCCAGGACTCCGGAACCGGACCGGGGAAGAAAACCCTCACCATCACGGTGTCCGACGGCACAAGGGAAGCCGAAGGAAGAATCACCGTGGACGTCCGGCCGCCGGGAGCCCTGCCGCCCGTAGCAAACGCGGACCATGTGGTGGCCGTCGCCGGCCAGAACACCGTGATTGCCCCGCTCAAGAACGACACCGATCCGCAAGGCGGTTCCCTGCGTTTGGCACAGGTGACGCCGGACGGCCAGTCCACGGCCCCCACGGGCGCCGACCAGCAGACCTTCACCTTCAACTCGGCCGTCACGGGTCCGCACTACGTCAGCTATCTGGTGACCAACGGACCTGCCAGCGCCCAGCAGTTGGTGCGCGTCGACGTCGTGGCCGGCAGCGGAGGCGGGGTCCCGGTGGCGGTGCGCGACATCGCGTTGCTGCCCCGCGGCGGGAGCACCGTGGTGGACGTGCTGGGCAACGACTCCGACCCTTCCGGCGGCGTGCTCGTGGTGCAGTCCGTCAGCGGAGTGGACGGACTGCCCGTCGCCGTGTCCGTCCTGGACCACTCCGTGGTGCGGGTGCGGGACGTCAATGCCACCGGCCAGCTGACCTTCAAGTACACGATCTCCAACGGCAAGGCGCAGGCGAGCGGCGAGGTGGCCGTCGTCGTCGTCCCCACGCCGGCAAGGCTGCAGGCACCGCAGGCGAAGGCGGATGACGTCCCGGTCCGGGCGGGCGACGTCGTCACGATCCCGGTGCTGGACAACGACACCGACCCGAACGGCGGCAGGCTCTCGCTGGACCCGAAGCTGGCCCAGCAGCCCGATGCCGCCGACGGCCAGACGTTCGTCTCCGGGAATACCCTCCGCTTCGTGGCCGGCAGCAAGGCCAAGACCGTCTACGCGATCTACAAGGTCCGCAACGACTCCGGGCAGAGCGACTCCGAACAGGTGACCATCCGGATCCGGGCCCGGGACGACGAACGCAACAGCCGGCCCGAGCCCAGGAGCCTGACTGCGCGGATCATCGCCGGGACCACCGCGAAGATCGCCGTGCCCCTGGACGGCATCGACGCCGACGGCGACTCCGTCCAGTTGACCGGCATCGACAAGGCGCCCGCGGCAGGCACCGCCGTCGTCAAGGATGGCTACCTTGAATACACCGCCGGCGCGGATTCGGCGGGAACAGACACGTTCAGTTACCGGGTCCGGGACCGGATCGGAGCCGAAAACACCGGGACCGTGCTGGTCGGCATCGCCCCGCCGAACCCGGACAACCAGAAACCCCTCGCCGTGGATGACGCGGTGGACGTGCGCCCCGGCCGCCGGATTGCCGTACCGGTCCTCGGCAACGATTCCGATCCCGACGGCGACCCCATCGCCTTGGTTGGCAACGGCCTGGAGGCCAGCCCGGGACTGGCGGCGGAACCGGGACAGCAGGGCCAGGTGCTGGTGACGGCGCCGGCCACCGCCGGCAACGGCAGCGTCGGATACCGGATCCAGGACGACAAGAAGGCCCAGGCGGCCGCCGTCGTCCGGGTCCGCACCAGCCCGGAAGCCACCCTCCATGCCCCGCTCGCTGTTGACGACAGGGTGACGCTAGCCGAAACCCTCGGCAAGACCGCCGTCGACGTTCCGGTGCTGGAAAACGACTCCGACCCGGACGGCGTGGCCGCCGAGCTGAAAGTCACGCTGCCCGCCGGCACGGCGAACGCCCGCCCCGGCGCCGACGGCCACGTGGTGGTCACCCTCGCCCCGGGCGAACAGCTGATTCCCTACACGGTCACGGACGTGGACGGGCAAAGCGCAACCGGCATCATCTGGGTCCCGGGACAGGGACTGCAGTACCCGACGCTTTCGAGGAACGATCCGGTCGAGGTGATGTCCGGGAAGGACCTCACCGTCCAGCTGGCTGACTACGTGCGCGTCCGGGACGGCCGGAAACCGCGCATCACCGTGGCGGACAAGGTCCGGGTCCAGGGCGCGCAGCCGCGGAACGTGGTGGCCGGCGACGGCGACGCACTCCGGTACGCGGCGTTGCCCGACTACGTCGGCCCGGGCTCGGTCACCTTCGAAGTGACCGACGGCACCGGCCCGGACGATGCGCAGGGCCTGAAGTCCACCCTGACGATCATGACGAGGGTGGTGCCGGATCCCAACGCCAACCATCCACCCACCTTCGCCGGGGCGACCGTCGAGGTGCCGCGGGGCGATTCCGAGGAGCTTGAGCTGGCCAACCTGGCCAGGGACGTGGACCAGCGCGACCAGGGAAACCTGAAGTTCGAACTCGCCGGCACGCCGCCGGCCGGCTTCGGGGTCACCCTCGATGGGGCCGTGCTGCGGGTTTCCGCGGACGCGTCGGCGTCCGCCGGGGCGAAGGGAAGCATCCCGGTGAAGGTCACCGACGGCCGCTCACCGGCGGTCCAGGCCACCATCACCGCGGTGACCGTCGCGTCCAAGCGGCGCCCGCCGTCGGCCAATGACGACACCGTTGCCGCCGCCAATGCCGGGCGCAGCGAAACCGTCAAGGTGCTCGCCAACGACGTCAACCCCTTCGAGGACACCCCGCTGAAGATCGTGTCGGCCGTCGTGGAGACCGGGCAGGCCGCAGGCCAGCCGGTGATCGCGGGGGACGCCGTGACGGTGACACCCGCAGGGGACTTCAAGGGCGTCATGGTGGTCAAGTACACGGTTGCGGACAAGACCGGGGATCCGTCCCGCCAGGCCTCGGCCAGGATCCGGCTGACCGTCCGGGCAGAACCCGATGCGCCTTCGGCGCCCGTCGCCAGCGAGGTGCGCAGCCGGACCGCCGTGCTGAAATGGGCGCCGCCGTCGGACAACGGTGCGGAGATCACCAAATACACCGTGAAGTCCGCAGGGTTCTCGCAGGAGTGCGCCACCACTACCTGCACCCTGACCGGGCTGACCAACAACGTCAAGTACGTCTTCACGGTCACCGCCAGCAACGAGGTGGGGGATTCCACGCCTTCGCCGCCGTCGAACGAGATCCGTCCGGACGAGAAGCCCTCGCCGCCGGACGCGCCCACGGTGAAGGCCGGCGACAAGACCATGGCCATCAACTGGACGGCCGCGAAGACCGAAGGCTCGCCGGTCAAGGGCTACAACCTGGAGATCTCCCCGTCCCCGGCCAATGGCATCGCCGTGAAGAACAACGTGGCCGGCCTCAGCTACGTGTGGCAGGGCCTGACGAACGGCGTCAAATACAAGGTCCGGGCCCAGGCCGTGAACGACCTTGGACCCTCCGAATGGGGCAACTACTCGTCGGAGGACAACCCCGCCGGAGTGCCGGCGGCCCCGGCGGCCCCGACGACGGCGGTCGTCTCCGCGGTCGGCTCGCAGAACCAGTTGCGGGCCGACTGGAGCGAACCGGTCACCAACGGCGACCCGGTCAGGAACTATTACGTGACGATGAGCGGCGGCGGACGCGCCGCCCAGACCCAGACCATTCCGGGCAATGTACGCACCGCCACGTTCACCGCCGGCACCTCGGAAACCGCCTACACCTTCACCGTCCAGGCAGAAAACAAAGCAGGGAAGGGCGCCGTCAGCGCCCCGTCCGCCCCGCGCCGGGCTACTGGCAAACTCGGCACCGTCTCCGGCGTCAGCGTCTCCCCGGCAGCCACCGGCGGAGCGGGCGGGCAGGTCCGGATCGACTTCCGGGAGCTGGACGCCGGCCAGAGGAACGGCTCTGGCGCGAATGAAATCAGCTACAGCTTCAGCGCCTCCACGGGCCAGGGCGGACCGATCCGGCCCGGGGGAGTCGTGGGCGGTTTCGCCAACGGGCAGCGGACCACCATCACCGTTACCGCCAGCTCCTCGGTGGCACCGAGTTCCGATGCCAGCGCGCCGTCGAGCACCACGCCCTACGGTTCGCCGGGCACGCCCTCGGCCTCAGGGCAGGACGGCGGCATGAACCAAAAGTCCCTGACCTTGAACTGGGCCTCGCCCCCGGCGTCCACCAACGACGTTGCCGAGACCAGGATCAGGATCGACGGCGGGGGATGGGAAACCGTTGCCGCGGCGGGCAGCCGGACCATAAACACCGCCGGCTTCGAGGAATCGCACAGCATCACGGTGCAGACCTTCAACTCCTTGGGAACCCCGGGTGGAACCGCCACTGCCAGCGCCAAGTCCGGACGGCAAGGGGTGTGGACCACCACGATGAATCCCAACGCCGTGGTCCGCTCCTGCTCCTTCACCCTGGGTGGTTCCAACTACGACCCGGACAGGTTCACCTGTGACGGCAAGGGCGGCAACCAGCCTCCGTGGATGTACTCGTCCGATCAAGGGGCGATCGTGGTCCGTTGCTACATCGACCAGAGCGACAACTGGACGGGCATGCACCGGTGGTGGCGGATCGAGGACGGTTCGTACCGCAACGTCGGGCGCTACATCATCGCCGGTCACACGCACCTTCCCGATCCCGCCGGCCTGGGGGCGCCGCGGTGCTAGGAGCAGTCGTAGACCACGAAGCGTAGCCGCTCCGTCGCTGTGGCCCTGGTCTGGGTGCATCCGGCCTGTTGGAATGCACCCGGATCCGGGGTCGGGCCCGTGCCTGAGCCGATGAAGTAAACTCTGCCGCGGTGTTCCAGCTCGGCCGCGGTGACTTCCTTGTTGACACCCCAGAGCGTCCCGGACTCTTCCGGGGAAGCCTTCAGTGACAGGTCCGTCAAACGGGAGAACGATGCCGGATAAGCCAGTGCGGGGTCGCGGTCCTCGGGACGACCGTAGACCACGGCTGCGGGGCCGGGACCGTCGGCGTCGAGCAGGGCAGCGACGTGGCGCTCCGTGTCCCGGGGCCCGTTGACCAGGCTCTTCAAGGTCAACTGCTGGGGCAGGCCGGCCAGGAGTACCAAAGCGGCCGCCGCCGCCAGTTTCCTGCTGCCAAGGCTTCGGACCTTGTCCAGCCCGAGCCCGACCAGCAAGGCAAACATTGGTGCAGTAAAGGTGAGGTACCGGGGAACATACACGGGCTGAACGAGGATGCTGACGAGCAGCAACACACCGATCGGTACAGCCACGGCGCAGGCCGCCAGCACCGCGAGTCCCCGGAACTCCGTATGCCCGGCGCTGTGGATCAGTCCCAGGACCGCGAGGCCAAGCTGAAGAAGGCCCAGGACGACGACGGCTCCCAGGACCCAGCCGGGCGGCAGGTTCCCGGTGGGCCGGTCATCTCCGTAGAAGAACTGTTTGACGGCAATCGCCTGGATGTTCTGGAGGAGGGAACGGTCCTGGATCCAGGCGACCTGTCCCTTCTGTCCCAGGGCAAACAGCAGGAACGGGGACGCGGCAATTGCGGCAGCCAGCGCCGAAACGAGCACAGCCAGCACACGGCGGCGCAGCAGGACGGCGGCGACTACGTGGGCCGCGATAGCCAAGGCAAAGAACATGAACACATACACTCCGGCCGCGGCACACACTGAGTAGAGCACCCAGTCAATGACGTGCCCCGAGTTCCACGCCCGGATCAGGAACAGGGTCAGCGCCACCGCAAACAGGGCGATGAGGGCAGACTGCCGGGCCTCGGTTCCCGCCCAGACCATCCGAGGCAGGAACACGAGGACGAGCCCGGCGCCGAGGCCCACGAATTCGTTGCCAAGCTTGCGGCCGATCACCACGGTCCCGGCGCACGCCAGCCCCACGGCAATGGCGGACGGGAGGCGCATCGACAGCTCGGAGAACTCGAAGAGCGACGTCCAGAAATGCATCAGCAAGTAGTACGCCCCGTGGACGGCGTCCACCGACTTGAGGAGTTCAAACAGCTGTTCCGGCGAGCGGCGCGCTGCGGAAATCGTGGTGATTTCGTCGTTCCAGAAGGACGGCACCCAGGCTTTAGCCAAGGGAACCAGGAAGCCCAGCAGCCCGATCGCCCAAAGCCACAGGCTGTGGGGTTTCTCACGAAAACGGGTGCCCTCGGTACCGGCCCTGCCGGTCCGGGCTAGCTGCGTCATGACGATCCTCCTGCATTGTGGCGGCCCACATCCTATCCGGGCACTGATGCGGCCGCCCCGCGATGGGGACCTTTCCCCATCGCGGCGGCCGCGGGACCTTGATTATTCTGGAGCGCCGGTGGTATCCGGGCTCCCTTTGTAACAGGGGGACGCCCGTGCGATAGTCGTAGGGACAAATTCCGCCGCCGTATGGGGGTACGGCGGAATCGCATGATCACCGGTCGGAGGCCGTGAGGTTCGAGGCTGCCTGGGGGCGGCCGTGATGCAAGGGAATTGAATCTGTGACGTCTTTATTCGGCAAATTGGGGCTCAGGAAACGCCGAAACAAGTTCATCGCCACCACCGGATTCACTGCGGCAACCGTGCTGCTGGTGACCGGTGCCGTGCTGTACCCGGGCTTCAAGACCGCGGAGCTTGAACTGAACGACGGCGGCGTGTGGGTGGTCAGCAAGACCAAGAACGCCGTGGGCCGCCTGAACTATCCCTCCCGGGTGCTCGACGGTGCGGTCACGCCCGCCAGCACCACCTTCGACGTGCTGCAGAACTCCAGCGACGTCTTCGTCGACGACAGCACCGGGTCCACGGTCAACCAGGTTTCCGCGGCGAACCTGCGGCTCGGCGGAGACAAGCAGCTCCCGTCCTCTTCGAAGGTCAGCTTCGGCACCGAAGTGCTCTCCGTCACCGACCCGGTCAGGGGCCGGGTCTGGGCCATGTCGCCCTCCACGATCAACAGCTTCGACGAAGAAGGCACGCAGCCGGTGCTGCTGGCCTCCTCCGGTGCGGTTTCCGCCGTCGGGCAGGACAACCGGATCTACACGGCGGACCCGCAGAAGGGTGAAATCACCGTCACCTCGGTGGACGCCAACGGCGAACGGAAGGACTCCGAAACCACGAAGGTCGACGAGCTCAAGGGCGCAGGCGACATCCAGCTCGCGGTCGTCGGCGACAAGCCGGTGGTCCTGGACGCTGCCCGCGGAAACCTGTTCCTGCCGGGCGGGCGCAAGCTCCAGCTCCAGGACGCCCGTGAAGCCAAGCTGCAGCAAAGCAGCGAAGCAAGCAGCTACGTGGCCGTCGCCACCCCGAAGGCCCTCATCAAGCAACCGCTTGACGGCTCCACCGCCGCCGTCGTGACCTTCGGCGGCCAGGGCGTGCCCGCCGCCCCGGTGCAGGTGGCCGGCTGCACGCACTCGGCCTGGGCCGGCGCCAACAAGTACGTCCGCGACTGCACCTCCGACGCCGACGACAAGACCGCCGATGTGCCCAAGGCCAGCGGTGCCCCGAGCTACGTGTTCCGGGTCAACCGGGACCTCGTGGTCCTCAACGACGTGAACTCCGGCAACGTCTGGATGGTCAACCAGAACATGCAGCTGGTCAACAATTGGGACGACGTCATCCCGCCGAAGAACCAGTCGGACGACCAGGACGAGGACTCCGCGGACGAGAACACCATCAACGTGCTGCCGGACCGCACCAAGCCCAACCGGCCGCCGGAAACCAAACCGGACGAGATCGGCGCCCGCCCGGGCCGGACCACCGTGATGAGCGTGCTGGACAACGACTCCGACCCCGACGGCGACGTCCTCACCGCCTCGATCGGCGGCAATCCGCCCAAGTCGGGGTCCATCGAGAACATCTACGGCGGCTCCGCCTTCCAGATCTCCGTTCCCGCCGACGCCAAGCCCGGCACCGAGACCATCGACTACAACGCCGCCGACGGCCGCGGCCTGTCCGCCGGCGGCAAGATCACCCTGCACGTGGTGGGACCGGACGAGAACAAGGCACCGGTCTTCAAACGCGCCAGCCCCACCACGCTGCTCGTCGAACAGGGCAAGACCGTCAGCCAGAACATCCTCACCGACTGGATGGACCCCGACGGCGACGACCTCGTCCTCATGGACGCCAAAGCCGACAACCCGCAGGACCAGGTCAAGTTCCGCCGCGACGGCCTGCTGACCTACCAGGACTCCGGCGCCACCGCCGGCAAGAAGAACGTCACCATCTCCGTCTGGGACGGCCGCGCCACGGCCACCGGCCGCGTGGTCATCAACGTCCGGCCGCCGGGGGCGCTGCAGCCGGTGGTCAACGCGGACCACGTGACCGCCGTCGTCGGGCAGGACCTGGTGATCGCCCCGCTGAAGAACGACGTCGACCCCAACGGCGGCGCCCTGCGCCTTGCCCACGTGGAGGCGGCCGGCCCGGCCGAGCTCGGCCCCGTGACCGACGGCGGCACCTTCACCTTCCGCAGCAACACCCCCGGCCCCGTGTACCTGACCTACATCGCCAGCAACGGCCCGCAAAGCACCCAGGGCCTGATCCGGGTGGACGTCGAGTCCGGCAAGGACGCCGGGAACCCGGTGGCCGTGCACGACGTCGCGCTGCTCCCCGTGGGCGGCAACGTGCTGGTGGACCCCCTGGCCAACGACTCCGATCCCTCCGGCGGCGTCCTCGTGCTGCAGTCCGTGACCCTGCCTGAGGACGCCACGGTGTCCGTCAGCGTCATCGACCACAGCGTCCTGCGGGTCACCGACGTCCTCGGCACACAGCAGCCGGTCATCTTCCGCTACACGATTTCCAACGGGCACAAGTCCGCCAGCGGCACGGTCTCCGTGGTCCCGGTGCCGGCTCCCGCCGTCGTCGAAGCACCGCAGCCGAAACCCGATGAGGTGAACGTGCGCGTCAACGACGTCGTCACCGTCCCGGTCCTGGCCAACGACACCCACCCGCAGGGCGAGAAGCTGCACGTGGACCCGGCCCTGGCGCAGACCGTCCCGGAGGCCGACGGCAAGACCTTCATCTCCGAGGACAAGCTGCGCTTCATCGCCGGCTCCGTGCCCAAGACCGTGCGCGCTATCTACAACGCGGTGGACCCGCAGGGCCAGAAGAGCGCTGCCGCGGTGACCATCCACATCCTGCCCCTTGAGGGCACGCAGAACTCGCGTCCGCAGCCGCAGAACCTGACCGCCCGCGTGGTGGCCGGGGGCACCGTCCGCATCCCTGTACCGCTTGATGGCATCGATCCCGACGGCGACTCCGTGCAGCTGACCGGCATCGACAGCACGCCCGGCATGGG
Organism: Arthrobacter celericrescens; assembly: GCF_003614925.1. Taxonomy (GTDB): domain Bacteria; phylum Actinomycetota; class Actinomycetes; order Actinomycetales; family Micrococcaceae; genus Arthrobacter; species Arthrobacter celericrescens. The sequence goes on along the minus strand of NZ_QYLP01000012.1, from coordinate 35,798 downwards.
TACAGCGACGGTGGGCAGCAGCTTCATCGACTTCGTGGCCGCCGGCGACGGCGCAGGTACCGATACCTTCCGCTACAAGGTGATCGACCGCCAGGGTGCCGTCAACTCCGGAACCGTCACTGTCGGCATCGCCCCGCAGGGCGAAGACAACCAGAAACCCGCCCCCGTGGACGACACCGTCTCCGTGCGCCCGGGCCGCCAGATCGCCGTCGACGCCCTCGCCAACGATTCCGACCCCGACGGCGACCGGATCGCCATCAAGTCCGACGGCATCGAAGCCGATCCCGCACTCCAGGCCAACGTCAGCAAGACCAGCGGACGCATCATCCTGACCGCACCCGGGAAGGAAGGGATCGTCAACCTCCGGTACACGGTGGTCGACGAGCGCGGCGCCACCGCCGGTGCCACCATCCGGGTCAACGTCAAGGGCAACATCCCGCTGCTGGCACCGATCGCCCGCGACGACCGTGTCACCTCGGCCCAGACCATGGGCAAGAAGGCCGTGGACGTGCCGGTCCTGAAGAACGACGAGGATCCCGACGGCGTCGGTGAGAACCTGAAGATCGCCACCGCCGTGGAAACCGCCAAGCCAGGCAACGACGGCAACGTGGTGATCCAGCTGACCGACGGCCCGCAATTGGTGCCCTACACCGTGGAGGACGTGGACGGACAGAAGTCCACCGCGATCATCTGGGTCCCGGGCATCGGCCAGCAGGTTCCCACCCTCGCCAAGGACGAGGTCATCGAGGTCATCGCCGGCCAGTCCGTAACTGTTGACCTCAACGAATGGGTGAAAGTCCGCGACGGCCGCAGCCCCCGCCTGAGCCAGGCCGACCGCATCAAGCTCATCGGCGCCGACGGCGGAGAGCCGGTGGCGAACGGCGGCACCGCCATCAAGTACACGGCGGGCAAGGACTATGTGGGTCCCGGCTCCATCACCTTCGAAGCCACTGATGGCACCGGCCCGGACGATCCGAACGGGCAAAAGGCCACGCTGAGCATCCGCACCAAGGTGCTCCCGGACCCCAACCGGAACAATCCTCCGAAGCTGCTGGGCAGTTCCCTCGAAGTGCCGCAGAACGACTCCGCCAGCCTCGAGCTGGGCCGCCTCACCAGCGATCCCGACGGCGAGGACGCGGCAAACATGAAGTACGAGGTGGTCGGCGACAGCCCGGCAGGATTCGACGCCAGGATCGACGGCAGGACACTCCGCGTGAGCGCAAAGGGCGAGGCGAAGCCAGGCGTGGCCGGAAGCGTCCAGGTCAAGGCCAAGGACCCGCGCGGCCTGGAGGCCACGGCCACCTACAAGCTCTCAGTGACCGCGTCCAACCGCCCCAAGCCGGTGGCGAGCGACGACGTGGAACCTAACGCGTCCGCCGGCAAACCGGTGACAGTCAAGGTGCTGGCCAATGACAGCAACCCGTTCCCGGACACTCCGCTGAAGATCGTCAACGCGGTCACCGAGACGGGCGAGGGGTCGGCCGTGGCCAACGGCGACTCCGTCACGGTCACCCCGTCCGCGGGGTTCACCGGCTCGATGATCGTCGCCTACACGGTGGCGGACAAGACCGGCGATCCCTCCCGCCAGGCCACGGCGCGCATCCGGCTGAGCGTCAAGGACAAGCCGATGCCGCCGTCGACGCCGCAGGCGCAGAGCGTGGGGGACAGGACCGCCCTGCTGACCTGGACGGCCCCGGCCGACCGCGGCTCGGCCATCACCAAATACACCGTGAAGGGCGAGGGCGGATTCCAGCAGGACTGCCCGGCCAATACCTGCACCCTCAACGGCCTGACCAACAACGTGAAGTACCACTTCACGGTGACTGCCACCAACGCGATCGGCGATTCCGAGCCGTCGCCGGCTTCGGCCGAGGTACGTCCCGACGTCAAGCCGGATACTCCGCTGGCGCCGGGCCTGAAGTTCGGCGACAAGCAGCTTGCGGTCACGTGGACCGCCCCTGCCAGCAAGGGCTCGCCGATCAAGTCCTACGACCTGGAGATCTCGCCGGCCCCGGCAGGGCAGAACCCGCAGATCCAGAACCTGACCTCCACCACCTACGTGTGGAAGGGCCTGACGAACGGTGTCTCCTACAAGGTGCGCGTCCTGGCCCGCAACGACGCCAAGGACCCCTCCGAGTGGAGCCCCTACTCCGCGGCCGAGGTGCCCGCGGGCGTTCCGGCGACGCCGTCGGCGCCCACGGTGGCCAGTGCCCAGCCGGTCGGCTCCCAGAGCCAGCTCAGGGTGACCTGGGCCGCGCCGGACAACAACGGTGACGCCGTCTCGGCCTACACCCTGACCACCCTGCGCGGCGGTTCAGTGGTCAGCAGCCAGAAGGTCGGAACCACGGCCCAGAACGTGGTGGTGGACAACTCGGAGGCGGACTACACCTTCACGGTTTCCGCCACCAACAAGGCCGGCACCAGCGGCACCAGCCAGTCCTCGGCGCCCACCCGCGCGGCGGGCAAGCCAGGCACCGTGAACAGCGGCACCGTGGCGCCCACCGGCAGCAGCGGGCAGCTGCGGCTGACCTTCACTCCACTGACCGCGGCCCAGCGCAACGGTTCGCAGGAGAGCGAGATCGAATACAGCTGGCGCACCGCCTACGGTTCCGGGCCCATCGCGCCCGGCGGCGGCACCATCGGAGGCCAGCCGAACGGCACCGACGTCACCGTCAACATCGTGGCCCGCTCCATCAAGGCCAACATCTCCGGCGACGCCAAGGCCATCGGCAGCGGCAACCCCTACGGCCCGCCCGATGCCCCGAACGTCAACGGCGGCAAGTCCGCCACCGGTGACGGCGACGTGCACTGGACCTGGAACAACCCGAACATGAACGGGCGTCCGCTGGACCACTTCGAGGTCAGCTACGACAACGGCGGCTGGATCAATGTGGGCAAGGCCAACCGCTACGACCGCGGAGGCGGCGGCTGGGACCAGCAGCACAACCTCAGGGTCCGTGCTGTGACCGTGGTGGCCGGCGGCATCGGCAGCGCCAATGCCACCACCGGCAACGACCCGACCCCGCCCCCGCCGCCGAACCGCGTCGCCGTGAACGGTGCGGACATCAACAGCTGCACCGAAGTCACCGGCGGCAACGGGTACGACGGCGGCACGCCGAAGCGCTGCTACGGCGTGGCGAGCCCGGGCGGACCCGGCGCTCCGTCGCCGTGGCTGAGCACCACCGACGGCGGAACGCCGGTGGACCGCTGCGGCAGCCCGTGGGGCGGCAGCGGCTGGCTCCACATCAGCGGGGCCTCGGCCTCGGGCAAGAACCTCAGCGGCCGCTGGGTCCGGGCAGACACCGTGCACTTTGTGTCCGGCAGCCGGCCCTGCTAGCTACGCACCGCGCGGCATCAACCGCGTAAACTTGTACACCGAATTGAATAACCCAGGCCAGGCACTCCAGAACGGCCGCCCGGACAACACCTAAACGAAGGATCCACGACATGACAATGACAAGCGAGCAGGCGGCCTGGTTCGCGGACACGTTTGAAAAGCTGGTCGGCAACGTCGGCCAGGCCGTGTTGGGCAAGTCCCACGTCATCCGGCTGACCTTCACGGCGATGCTCGCCGAGGGCCACGTCCTTTTCGAGGACGCCCCCGGCACAGGCAAGACCTCCCTGGCCCGGGCCCTCGCAGCCACCGTCCAAGGCTCCCACAACCGCATCCAGTTCACACCTGACCTGCTGCCCTCGGACGTCACCGGCGTGACCATCTACGACCAGAAGACCCAGAAGTTCGAGTTCCACAAGGGCCCGATCTTCAGCAACATTGTGCTGGCCGACGAAATCAACCGTGCCTCGCCGAAGACCCAGTCCGCGCTCCTGGAGGTCATGGAGGAGTCCCGGGTGACCGTGGACGGCACCACCTACGAAGCCGGCCGCCCGTTCATGGTGCTCGCCACCCAGAACCCGATCGAACAGGCCGGCACGTACCGCCTGCCCGAAGCCCAGCTGGACCGCTTCCTCATCAAGACCTCCATCGGCTACCCGGACCACGCGTCCACCGTGCAGCTGCTGGGCGGGAGCAACCTGAAGGACCGTTCGCGCGACCTCAGTCCGATCATCACCACCCAGGCCGTGGCCGACATGGCTGACCTCGCGGCCACCACCCACATTGATTCAGCGGTGCTCGAATACATCTCGCGCCTGTGCGAGGAGACCCGCAACGCCCCCGAAACCAGGCTCGGCGTCTCGGTGCGTGGTGCCTTGGCGATGGTGCGTGCGGCAAAGGTCTGGGCGGCCGGGCAGGGACGCAACTACGTCCTGCCGGACGACATCAAGGAACTGGCCGGGGTTGTCTGGACCCACCGCTTCGTCATGGACCCGGAAGCAGAGTTCTCCGGCGCCACCGCCGAGGCCGTCCTCCAGCGCGTCCTCAACGACGTCGCCGCCCCGCAGCACCGCGCCAACGTCTGACGCTCCCCGGTTCCGCAAACAAAAGGTCTCAACATGTCTACCGGCACACCCTTGAAACGGGCTGCTGCATCCGTCACACGCTCCCTGGGTCCGCTCAGGGAGCGTCTCGGCGCCCTCGGGGGAGGGGCCGGCAAGGCGCCTGCCGCCCGTCCGGGCACGCTCCCGTCGAAGCTGCACCCGGCCGCCGTCTGGCGCGAAGCGTCCCAGGCCCTGGCAGAATGGCTCGCCCCGCTCTGGAAGAGGGTACGCAGCCTCTGGCTCGCGTACGCCTGGCCCTCCCTGTCCGTGGTCAGCATCCTCGGCTGGGTGGTCCTGGCCGCCGCCGTGCTGCTGTGGATCGCCGGCCAGTCCTGGGGCTGGCAGGAGGCGAAGTCGGCAGCGCTCGTGGCCTTCCTGCTGTTCCTCTTCGCCGTGGCGTTCATCCTCGGCCGCTCCGCCTACGGCGTGGTGCTCGACATGTCCCGGACCCGCGTGGCGGTGGGCGATGACGCCGTCGGCAGCATCGCTGTCTCCAATACCTCCACCCGGCCGCTGCTGCCGGCGGACCTCGAGCTTCCGGTGGGCAGCAACACCGCGGTCTTCCACCTGCCCCGGATGAAGCCGGCCCAGGTGCATGAGGACCTCTTCACGATCCCGACGGCGCGCCGTGCCGTGATCGTCGTCGGCCCGGTACGCTCCGTGCGGGCCGATCCGCTGCACCTGCTGCGACGCCGCGTCCTGTGGACGGACCCGGTGGACCTGTACGTGCACCCGAAGACCACGGTGCTGGCCGGTTCGGCGGCCGGTTTCATCCGCGACCTCGAAGGCATGCCCACCACCGAGCTTTCCAGCGCCGACGTGTCCTTCCACGCCCTGCGCGACTACGTGCCCGGCGATGACCGCAGGCACATCCACTGGAAGACCACCGCCCGCACCAACAAGCTGATGGTCCGCCAGTTCGAAGAGACCCGGCGCGCCCACCTGGCCATTTCGCTGTCCATCAACACGGACGAGTACGAATCGGAAACCGAGTTCGAACTCGCGATCTCCGTGGCTGCGTCCATCGGCCGGCAGGCCATCCGCGAACAGCGGGAGCTCGACGTCCTGACGCAGAAGGGACCGTTGCGCTGCGAAACCGGCCGCAACCTCCTGGATGACATGACCAGGATCGTGGGCGCACCCATGCGGCGCACCGCCGTCGACCTCGCCCGGACCCTGGCCGACACCGTCCCGAACGCCTCGGTGGTCTTTTTCGTCGTGGGCAGCGGCGTGACCGCCACCCAGCTGCGTTCGGCGGCTGCCTCGGTTCCCGCCGGCGTGCGCAGCCTCGCCGTGCGGGTGCAGGCCGGTGCCCCCGCGGCCCGTGCGAACATCGCAGACCTGACCGTCCTGACCGTCGGCGACCTCGACGACCTCGCCCTCGTCCTCCGGAAGGCAGCCGCATGAGCTCCACCCAGACTTCCCGCCCGCGGCGCGCTGCCCGGAAGCAGCCCGCACAGTCCGCCTTCGCGGACGGCCGTCCCCTGTGGCACACAGCGCTCGACGCCGGCGCCCTGGTCCTGCTGCTGGGCCTGGGCGTGCTCGGGTTCAGCCAGAGCTTCGGTGGCGATCCGCATTTCCTCCTGGCCGGTTTCGGCGGGATCGTGACCGGCTTGGCCCTTGCTGCCGCCAATGCGCATTACCGCCTCGGCCTGCTCATCACCGTGGCACTGGCCTTCGGCGCCTACATGCTCCTGGGCACGGCCCTGGCGGTGCCGGACGCCGCCATCGCTGCTGTGCTGCCCAGCCTTGACTCCCTCCGCACCCTGCTGCTGGGCGTCGTGTTCGCCTGGAAGGACATGCTGACCGTCGGCGTCCCGGTGGGCACCGCGGGCGGAATGCTGATCGTGCCCTTCCTCAGCGCACTGCTCTGTGCCGTGGCGGCTGGCCTGCTCGCCTGGCGGCTGAAGAGCCCGTACTGGCCGTTGCTGCCCGTGATGGCACTGTTCGTCACCGGGATCCTGTTCAGCACCAGCGCGGCGTTCCTCAACGTCGAACGCGGCGTGGGCGTCGCCATCGTCGCCATTGTCTGGGCGACGTTCCGGCGTGACGTGCTGCGGCGCAACGACACCCGCAGGGTGTCCGCGAACCGTCCCGAGGCCGACGCCCGGACGGCACGGCGCGGACGCCTGCGCCGGCTGGGGATGGCCGCCGCGGTGATCGCGGCCGCCGTCGGGATCACCGCCGTCGCCTCTCCGCTCATCACGGCCACGGACGACCGCAAGGTGCTGCGCAACAGCATCGTTCCGCCGTTCGACCCGCGCGACTACATCACACCCCTGGCCAGCTTCCGGGAATTCGTCAAGGACAAGAAGGACGACACCCTCTTCACCGTCAAGGGCCTGCCCAAGGACGGCCGGGTGCGCCTTGCCGCCCTGGATTCCTTCAACGGCCTGAACTACAACATGGATCCGAACGGCTCCGGCAGCTTCAACAAGGTGGGCGACGCGCGGGCGCTGAATAGCCAGCCGGAGGAGGCCGCAGCGGGAACCACTTACACGCTGGACATCACGGTGGGGGACTACCAGGGCTACTTCGTGCCCGGCGGCCGCCACACCACCGGCATCAGCTTCGCCAACGGTTCCCAGGCGGCGTCCGGCCTGTACTTCAACGCCGGCACGGACACCGCGGTGACCACCAAGGGCCTCAGCCAGGGCGACAACTACACCGTGAAGGTCTCCGATCCGGGCACGCTGGAGCACGGGCAGCTGACCCAGTACGACTTCGCCAAGCTGTCGCTGCCGGTGGCCGAAGAGGTGCCGCCGGTGGTGGGGTCGCAGGCCAACGAGTTGTCCGCCGACGCGCCCACGGCGATCGACCGGGTGCGCCAGATCGAGGCCCACTTCCAGAAGTCCGGTGCGTTCAGCAACGGCCTGGTGGCGGACGGGCAGCTTCCCAGCCTGCCCGGCCACAGCGCCGCCCGCGTCCGCAGCCTGCTGACCGCCAAGCAGATGCTCGGCGACGACGAGCAGTATGCCGTGGCCATGTCCCTGATGCTGCGCCACCTGGGCATCCCGTCCCGCGTGGTGATGGGTTTCTACCCGGACCCGAAGAGCCCCGAAAACGGCGGCGCGGACATCCCGATCAAGGGCAAGGACGTGCACGCCTGGGTGGAAGTGGCCTTCGACCGGGTGGGCTGGGTGGCCTTCGATCCCACTCCGCCCAAGGACAACGTGCCCATCCCGCCGGACCCGCAGACCAAGTCCAAGCCCAAGCCGCAGGTCCTGCAGCCGCCGCCCCCGCCGCAGGAGCCGGCGGACCTGCCGCCGGATTCCACCCCGGACGCCCTGGACGCCGACGAGAAGAAGAACAACCCCTGGCTGTTCTGGGGTGCGCTGCTGGCCGCGATCGGCACCGCCTTGCTTCCGCTGGTGGTCCTTGCGCTGCCGCTGGCGCTGATCCTGCTGCTGAAGCTGCGGCGCCGGAAGAGCCGGCTGAACACCGGCCACCCGGCGCAGCGCGTCGGCGGCGGGTGGAGCGAGGTGGTCAGCCTCGCCACCGACATGGGCGCCGCCATCGACGGCAAGGCCACCCGCCGGGAATCCGCCGGGGTGATCGCCGAGGCGTTCCCCGTGAACAGTTCGACGACGACGATGCTCGCCGGCCGTGCCGACGCCGCGATCTTCGGGGCGGGCCAGCCCAGCGAAGAAGAAGTGCGGAAGTACTGGGAAATCGTGGACGGCTCCCTCAAGGACATCACCAGCAACGTGGGCTTCTGGAAACGCCAGCAGGCGCGGTTCTCGCCGCGCTCCCTGCTGGCCGAGGCACGCACCGCGATCCGGGACGGCAACCTCAAACCGCACCGCCTCCGCTCCGTGTTCCGCAGGAACACGGAGCCGGACAACGGTGCCGGGAAGGAACAGCAGCAGTGACCAACGGCCACGAAGAACGGTGCCCGGCCTGCCGCCAGGCGGTCAAGCCCGGGGCATCGTTCTGCACCCACTGCGGCTCGCCGCTGAGCAACCGCGGTGCCCGGATCGAGCGCAACATCAGCCAGGCCCAGCTGGCCAGGCGCGACCCGGCCGCCCCTCAGGCCGGAAGCGATGCCGGTAGGATCGCCATAGCGCCCACGCCGCCCGGTGCCACAGGCCCGGCCCCGGCGGGACAGCGCGTGCCGCACATGCCAGGGGGAGGGGCGACCATGAACAACAACGCTGAGCTGGTTCCGGCGTCGACGGGCAAACGGCTCGGAGCCGCCGTGCTCGACTGGCTGGGCCCGGCGGTAATCCTGGGCATCGCCTTCGGCGTCGGGGCAGCCGGGATCACCGAGCGGCGCAGCAACGGTTTCATCGTCTACGACACGGGGCTGCTGGTCCTCCTAGGCGGTATCGCCCTCGGGCTGACCCTCGTCTACACGGTGGTGCTGCTCGGCATCGAGGCCCGTTCCGGTGCCACGATCGGCAACCGGCTGATGGGCATCCGCAGTGCCGACGCCGACGGGTACGCCCCCGGCGGCGGCATCGTGTTCCTGCGCGGCCTGATTACCGGCGGTGTGCTGATCCTGACGGTCATCGCGGCCGCCGTGGTGCTTGCCGTCGGCTGGCTCGGCATCGCCTTGCTCATCCTCGCTCCGCTGCTCGTCCTGTCCGCCGCGTGGGCCGTGATCGTGGTTGTTTCCAACGCCTGGGACAAGCAGGGCAGGCTGCGGGGCTGGCACGACAAGGCGTCCAAGGCCCTGGTGTTCGATGTCTCCGCCGGCCGGAACCCGGTGAAGACCGGCGGCATCCCGGGCGAATACAACTTTGCGCCGCTGGACCTGCCGCCGGTCAAGCAGGTGGCGTCCCCGGTGGCGATGCCCGCCGCCAGGGGCGCATTCCAGCAATCGGTTCAGCAACCGGTCCAGCAGCCAGGCCAGCCCCTGCAGATCCCGCAGCCGGGAGGCCCGGCCCACGGCATGCCGCAGGGGGCACCGGTGCCGCAGCAGAACCCGGTTCCCCAGCAGAACCCGATGCCGCAGAACCCGATGACACAGCACAATCCGATGACACAGCACAATCCGAACCAGTGGCAGCCGCCCGTTTCCGCCCCGCCGTGGGCGGCGCAGGCAGGCCCGGCGCCGGCCCCGTCAGCGGGTCCCGCCGGCGCCGCTTCGCCCGCCCACCCGGACGACGACGTCGAACGCACCCAGCTGCGTCCCGGCGTCCAGGCCGCCGCCCCGGCGGTGCTCCGGATCCGGCTCGACGACGGCCAGGACGTTGAAGTGGGGGCCTCCCTGCTGATCGGACGCAACCCCGCCGCGATGGCCGGGGAATCCGTGGAGCAGCTGGTTTCCGTGTCAGATCCCGGGCGTTCGATCTCCAAGACGCACCTGCAGCTCCGCCGCGAGGGCGACGGCGTCTGGGTCACGGACCGCAACTCCACCAACGGCTCGGCCGTCACCACCCCGGACGGCAACCAGAGCCGTTTGCTTCCCGGCGAGGCCGTTTTCGTCCGCCCCGGGTCCACCGTCCGGTTCGGTGACCGTTTCTTCCACCTAGGACAGGCATGAACTCACAGCCCGCAGCCGCAGCTGCGACCGCCAACGAGTCCGGATTCGGGCTGAGCTATGGCTACGGCACGGACCGTGGCCTCCGCCGCGAACTCAACGAGGACTCGTTCATAGCCTCCGATCCCGTGTTCGCGGTGGCCGACGGCATGGGCGGGCACGAGGCCGGCGAGATCGCCAGCGGCCTCTGCGTCCGCACCCTGGGTGGTTACCCGCAGCTGGCTACCGGCACCCGCACCGCGACGGCGGCCGTGCTGCAGGATTGCCTGCTGGCCGCGGACGCACGCATCCGCAACGCCACCGGCGCCCGGGCCGGGACCACGCTGTCCGGCGTTGTCGTGGTGGAACAGATGGGGCTGCCGTACTGGTTGGTCATGAACATCGGTGACTCCCGCACGTACTTGCTCAGCCAGGGGGAATTTGCGCAGGTCAGCGTGGACCACTCCGAGGTCCAGGAAATGGTGGACGCCGGCAGCATCACGTCCGAGGAAGCGAACGTCCACCCGCGCCGCCACGTGGTCACCCGTGCGCTGGGCACCGGGGACGAGACCGAGGCCGACTTCTGGCTCCTGCCCATCCATGAGGGGGACCGGATCCTGGTCTGCTCCGACGGGCTCACCGGGGAACTCGCCGACGAGCACATCTTCCGCATCCTCAGCACCGTGGGCCACCCCCAGGACGCCGTGGACGCCCTCATCCAGGCGGCCCTGCGGTCCGGCGGGCGGGACAACGTGACGGTTGTGGTGGTGGACGCGAAGAACGTCCTGAACGACGCCGGCGTGGCCACCACCGCCCCCCGCCCGGGGGCCGGCGCCGAGGACGAGGACACCCTGCCGCGCCAGGAAGTGACCGCCGCTGACGGCGGCGCCGCCGGTGCGCCTGACGGACAGGGGGACGGTGGCCATGGCGCTGAATAGCTATGTTCCCGGCGACTGGTTCGGCGTGGTCCGTTGCGGCACGGTGGTGGTGCTCGGCCCCGGCACCGGGCCGGACCTCCTGGACTCCCTCTGGGCGCTGCTGGGGCGCAGCCCGGAGATCCACGAGATCCTGAACGAGGTCACCGAGGCCTTCGGGGTGTCATTGACCCGGATCCCGGCGTTCGGCATCGTCGACGCCAAAGACGCGCTGCGCGTTGTCCTGCGCGGCGACCTCGACCTGGAAACCGCGCATGGCACGGCGCAAAGCATCCATGGCCGCGACGTCACCACCTGGACGGAGCGGCGCATGGAACTGCCCGCGTCCTACCGCCTGCGGATCGGCTCGGCCGCCGGAACGGGTCCCGCGACGGGTTCCCTGCCGCTGCAGGAAGGCGTGGTGCTGCTCTCCGGCCTGGAGGCCACGCTCACCGGCGGCGACGCACCCGCGGTTCCTGCCGCCGTGCTGGAATCTGAAAACGCGCCGGAAGCTGCAAAGCGGTCGCCGGAACCGGCCGCCGGGAAGTCCCCGGAAACTGTGGCTGTTCCTGCTGTTGCCGGCGTTCCTGCCGCTGCCGAATCCGCGACGGCGGACCGGCCTGCCCCGGTCGAAACGATCCTCGCGTTCGAGCCCGAGGCCGTGCCCGAGCCGCCTGTGCCGGAGACTGTGGCGGCCGGCGAAGAGCCGGAAGAGGACGACCCAACTCCGGATAATGCAGCTCCGGACCATGCAACTCCGGACGACGCAGCTCCGGACGACGCAGCTCCGGACGATGAAGCCCACGACGACCTGGAACTGACGATCGCCCCGGGCCAGCTCCGTGACGGCACGGAAGCCGTGGAAGAGTCCCAGGCCATGGAGGCCGGGGTGGACACCGGCGCCACCACTGACCAGCTGGTGCAGAACCTGGAACAGACCAGCAGCTACGACCACCTCTGGGAGCGGACCGTCATCCGCACCATCGAGGACGCGGCCGTGCGGGTCAACCCGGACGAGGAAGAGCACCAGGAGCCGGCTCCCGCGGCCCAGGCCCCCGAAGCCCGGCCCCAGGTGACGGAGCCGCTCGAACCGTCGCCGGCCGGGAAGCCCGCGCCACAGCACCCCGCGTCACAACCACTCGCTCCACAGCCGCCGGCGCCGCAAAACAGCGGGCTGATTTCTTCCGTGCCCTGGCTGTCGGGCAATTCCGCCCCGGCAGCACAAGGATCCGCTCCGCAAGCCCCGGCCGCGCAGCCACCCGCACCCCCGGCCCCGCAACAGTGGACTCCGCCGCCCGCGCCCGCCCCTGCCCCAGGCACCGGCCCCGGTGCCTTCGCGTCCGGCGTCGGGAATGATGACGGCGACCACGACGGCCACACTGTCATGAAGAGCAGCCTGCCGGACCTCCCGTCCACCCCGGCCCCGGCGACGCCCACAGGCGCGGCCGCGGACCTCCTGCCGGACGGGACGAAGCGCCCGCTCGTCCTGGCCCGCGTGTGCCCGCAGGGCCACGCCAACCCGCCCACGTATTCGCAGTGCCCGGCCTGCGGGAGCACCCTGTCCGGCGACGGCGTCCAGGTCCCGCGGCCGAGCCTGGGCAAGGTCCGGCTGTCCAGCGGCGAGGTCATCGAACTGGACCGTTCGCTGGTCATCGGGCGCCAGCCGTCGGTATCCCGGGTCCAGGGCGGCGGCATGCCGGCCCTGGTCCAGGTGGAGAGCCCCGGCGGGGACATTTCGCGTTCGCACGTGGAGGTCCGCCTGGAGGGCTGGCACGTGATGCTCTGCGACCTCAAGGCCACCAACGGCACCGTCCTGGTCCGGGAAGGCCAGGCGCCGCGCCGGCTTGCCCAGAACGAGATGGCCATCGTCCTGGACGGCGACATCGCCGAACTGGGCGAGAACATTTCATTGCGTTTCGAGGAGATTCTGTGAGTTCCAAGCGGCCCCCCGCACCGCCGCCGCCCCTTCCCGGGTACAAATACATCAGCCACCTCGGCTCCGGGGGCTTTGCAGACGTCTACCTCTACGAACAGGACCGGCCGCGCCGCAGGGTGGCCGTGAAGGTGCTCCTGTCGGACCTGAAGACCGAAGACGCGCGCCGCCGCTTCGAATCCGAAGCCAACCTCATGGCGCAGCTGTCCTCGCACCCGTACATCGTGACCATCTTCGAGGCCGAAACCACCGAGGACGGACACTCGTACCTGGCCATGGAGTACTGCTCCCGGCCCAGCCTGGATGTGCGCTACCGCCGCCAGCGCTTCAGCGTGGACGAGGTCCTGGCGGTGGGCATCCAGGTGGCGTCCGCCGTCGAGACCGCGCACCGCGCAGGAATCGTGCACCGCGACATCAAGCCAGCGAACATCCTGGTGACCGATTACAACCGGCCGGCACTGACCGACTTCGGCATCTCGGGCACCATCGGCGACGACGCGGACGACGACGCCGGCATGTCCATCCCGTGGTCGCCGCCGGAGCAGTTCCGCGGCGGCCCGGTGGACGGCGTGCCGGTGGATGTCTGGGCGCTGGGCGCCACCATCTACACCCTGCTCGCCGGCCGTTCGCCCTTCGTGATGCCGGGCCAGGACAACTCCCAGCGCGAACTGATTTCCCGCATCACCAACTCGCCCGTGCCGCGGCTGGGCCGGGCCGATGTGCCGGAGTCGCTGGAACTGGTGCTGTCCACCGCCATGGCGAAGGCCCCGGGATCCCGCTACTCCTCGGCGCACGCCTTCGCGCTGGCTCTGCAGCGGATCCAAGCCGAACTGAACCTTTCGGTGACCCCCTTCGAAGTCCTCGCCGAGCCCGGCGGCTCCGACGACGTCCACCCGGACGACAACTTCGAGGAGACCCGCGTCCGCAGCGTCGCCGCGATCGATCCCGACGGCGGCACCTCGCCTACCGGGTCAGCGCCGACGTTCCCGGCCCGGACCTTCCCGACTACCAGGACCCAGCCGCCCGCACCCCAAACCGCGAGCTACACGGCACCTGCGGCTGCTCCCCAAACGGCCGCACAGGCGGCACCGAAGGCCGTTCCACAGACCGCTCCGCAGGAAGAGCAGAATGAGTCCACCGTCCTGCGCGGCTGGACCCCGGCGGCCCCCGCCTACACCCCGCCGCCCTTCACCGGCGGTCCTGCGGCCGGCCCGCAGGTGGCCCCGCAGCACTCCGAGGGGGACCTCGCTGCCACAGTCAACCGGCCCGCCGCGGGTGAGGACGACGGGGCCGAGGGGGAGCCCGGGACACCGGACCACCGCAAACGCAACCTCGTGCTTGCCGCGGTCGGTGCCGCGGTGCTGGTGGTCGCCGTCGTCGTCGGAATCGTCCTGGGCGCGAACGCGCCCCAGAAAGCACAGCCGATCGAAACTCGCAGCAAGCCGCCGGCGGATGCCCTGGACAACGGGGTGGTGCCGGACGTCACGAACCTGGCGGCGAAGCGCACCGCGGCCGGGAAACTCCGCTTCACGTGGACCAACCCGCAGCCGCAGGACGGCGACAGCTACAAATGGCGCCGGGCGTTCGCGGCCGATGCCGCCTACCACGCCACGAAAGCCCCCGCTACGGAAATCCCCGAGAGCCCCGGCGGCCGGACCTGCATCCAAGTGATCATCGTCCGCTCGGACGGCAATGCCTCGCCGGCGGGCGACAGCTCCATCAACTGCTTTATCGGGAAGTAATGACACACAACTACGAGGACAAAGGAGGCCTGGCATGGGAGATCTGGCGATAGATTTCTGCGGGGAATGGCATGAGCCGTCCGACGAAGACGTCTTCAACATCGGCCGCGAAGGTGACCTGGAGGTCGACGACAACCCCTACCTGCACCGCCGTTTCCTGCAGATCGCACGCTATGACGGCATCTGGTGGCTGAGCAACGTGGGCAGCATGCTCTCCGCCACCATCGCGGACGGCTCCGGCGGCATGCAGGCCTGGTTGGCACCGGGCGCCCGCATCCCGCTGGTGTTCAGCCACACCAAGGTCATCTTCACGGCCGGACCCACCACCTACGAGTTCGCCGTGCACCTGAAGACGCCCTCCTTCCGCCAGGAAGTCCGCGACGAAGACTCGGCCGGCGACACCACGATCGGGCCCGTGGTGTTCACCGACTCGCAGAAGGCGCTGATCGTCGCCCTGGCCGAGCCGATGCTGCGCCGTGACGGAACCGGTTTCAGCTCGATCCCGTCCTCGGCGGAGGCCGCCAAACGCCTGGGCTGGGCCCTGACCCGCTTCAACCGCAAGCTCGACAACGTCTGCGACAAGCTGGACCGCGTGGGCGTGGTGGGCCTGCGCGGTGGCGGCGGAAAGCTCGCCACCAACCGGCGCGCCCGATTGGTGGAGCACGCCGTCACCTCGCACCTGGTCACCTCGGACGACTTGTTCCTGCTGGAAAAGATGAGGGGCGTTGACGAAGGATGAAGTTCCGCCTGACTTTGCGCCGCGATCCCGCTGCCGCCAAGGACCTCGCGGTCACCGTGGACGGCCGGGCCACGGTCGCCGACATCGCCGGTGAACTCTGGGCGGCCGACCCGGACCGGCAGGGCACCGACGTCCCGCCGAACCTCTCCCTGAAGGTCGACGAGGCCTTCGTCGGGGCAGGCATGAGCGGCATCGTGCTGGACCCCGCCGGGAACCTGCTCGAATCCGGGCTCCGGCCCGGATCCACGGTGTCCCTGACCCAGGTGAGCGAACAGTTCGCCACCCCGGGCGGGCAGCGCGGCCCGACGGCGGCGACCCTCCGCGTGCTGTCGGGTCCCGACTCGGGCAGCGAATTTTCGCTGCCGTTCGGTACCAGCTACATCGGCCGCGACCGCGACGTCGACGTCCGCCTGAGCGACCCCATGACCTCGAAGCGGCACGCCCGCATCACCGTCGCCGAAACCGTGGAAATCGCGGACACCAACTCCGCCAACGGCCTGCTCATGGACGGCCTGCCGGTGGCCCGGGCCACCCTGAATTCCTCGGACACGGTGACCCTCGGCGACACCACGGTGGGCGTCGTCGCCCTGTCCAGGAACCATGGCGCCGCGCCCAGCTCCCCGCTGGTTGACTTCAACCGTTCCCCGCGCGTCGTGCCCCGATTCGACCCGCCCAAGCGCGTGGTCCCGTCCGGCCCGAAGCGTCCGGACCACCAGGCCTTCCCGTACATCATGCTGATGGCCCCGCTCCTCATGGGCGGCATCATGTTCGCCGTCACCCAGAACATCCTCTCGGTGGTGTTCATGATGATGATGCCGCTGTTCATCATCGGCCACTACGTGGACCACAAGGTCCAGTCGAAACGGCAGATGAAGGAGGCCATAAAGCACTTCCGCGCCTCGATGCTGGCGTTCCGCGAAGACATCGCCGAGCAGCAGAACATCGAACGTTCGGTGCGGCTGCAGGAATCGCCCTCCGTGAGCGACACCGTGGACGCGATCTACAAGCTGGGCCCCCTGCTGTGGACCCACCGCCCGGAGCACAAGGGCTTCCTGGGGGTGCGCTTCGGACTGGGCACGGCGCCGTCGCGCATTCCGTTCGAAGAGCCGGGCAGCAACGACACCGAAGCGCAGTACATGCGCGAGATCCAGGAATGCCTGGCCCAGGTGCGGATGATCGACGGCGTGCCGGTCGTCTCCCAGCTGCGCACCTCCGGCTCCTTCGGCATCGCCGGGGAGCGCGGGCTGGTCGACGACGTCGCCCGCGGCATGGTGCTGCAGCTGGTGGGCCTGCATTCGCCCGCCGAACTCGTGGTCACCTCGCTGACCTCGGGCCGCTCCCGGGAACGCTGGAACTGGCTGCAGTGGCTGCCCCACGTCGGCTCGGGCCACAGCCCGCTCTCGGGCGACCACCTCGCTGCGGGGCCCGGGGCCGGCGCCTCCCTGCTGTCCAAGCTCGAAGACCTCGTGGAACAGCGCGAAGCCGCCTCGAAGGACCCGCGGCCGTTGCCGCGCCCGTCCCTGGCCAACGAACACGGCGAGCTCGCCGGGCCGGTGCTACCCACCGTCCTGGTGGTCGTGGAAGACGACGCCCCGGTGGACCGCGGCCGGCTCACCCGCCTGGTGGAACGCGGCCCCGACTCCGGCGTCCACGTCATGTGGGTCGCCGCCAACGTGCAGGCCCTGCCGGCCGCGTGCCGCGACTTCATGGCCGTCGACGGCGACCACGGCACCACCACCGGCCAGGTCCGGCTCGGCCGCCACACCTACCCGGTGAGTTGCGAAAGCGTCGAGGCCGGGCTCGCCACCCAGCTGGCCCGCATGATGTCGCCCCTGGTGGACGTGGGCAAGCCGGTGGACGACGACTCCGACCTGCCGCGCGCGGTGTCCTACGTGACCCTGGTGGGCAAGGACTTCATGGACGTCCCGCAGTCGGTGGCCGAACGCTGGCAGGAGAACAACTCGGTGCACTCCAGCGCCGTGCCCAACCGCAAGGACAACGGCAGCCTGCGCGCCCTGGTGGGCTCGAAGGGCGTGGAACCGTTCTACCTGGACCTCAAGAACGAGGGCCCGCACGCCCTCGTGGGCGGCACCACCGGCGCCGGCAAATCCGAGTTCCTGCAGTCCTGGGTGATGGGCATGGCCTCGGCCTACAGCCCGGACCGGGTCACGTTCCTCTTCGTCGACTACAAGGGTGGTGCCGCGTTCGCGGACTGCGTGAAGCTTCCGCACACCGTGGGCCTGGTGACCGACCTGTCGCCGCACCTCGTGCGCCGGGCATTGACCTCCCTGCGCGCTGAGCTGCACTACCGCGAGCACCTGTTCAACCGGAAGAAGGCCAAGGACCTGCTCGCCCTGCAGCGCGAAGCCGATCCCGAGGCGCCGCCGTACCTGATCATCATTGTGGACGAGTTCGCCGCCCTCGCCTCGGAAATGCCCGAGTTCGTGGACGGAGTGGTGGACGTTGCCGCCCGCGGTCGCTCCCTGGGCGTGCACTTGATCCTGGCCACGCAGCGCCCCGCCGGCGTCATCAAGGACAGCCTGCGTGCCAACACCAACCTGCGCGTCGCGCTGCGCATGGCCGACGAAGACGACGCCACGGACATCCTCGGGGTGCCCCTGGCCGCGTACTTCGACCCCTCGATTCCCGGCCGCGGTGCCGCCAAGACCGGCCCCGGCAGGATCCAGGGCTTCCAGACCGGGTACGCCGGCGGCTGGACCACCGAGAAGCCGCAGCGTCCACGGATCGACATCGTGGAAATGGCCTTCGGCTCCGGGGCGAGCTGGGAGGCGCCGGCCCCGGTGGACGCCGTCAAGGAGGAGCCGGCCGGCCCGAACGACATTTCCCGGATGACCACCAACATCATCCGGGCCGCCGATTCCCTGGCCATCAACCCGCCCCGGAAGCCGTGGCTCAACGAACTGGCCACCACCTACGACTTCTCCAAGCTGCCCAACCCGCGCACCGACGAACGGCTGCTGCTCGGCGTGGCCGACGATCCCGTGCACCAGGACCAGCCCACCGTGTTCTACGAGCCGGACAAAGACGGCAACATGGCCGTCTACGGCACCGGCGGTTCGGGCAAGTCGGCGGCGCTGCGGGGTATCGCCATCGCCGCCGCCGTCACGCCCCGCGGCGGCCCCGTGCACGTGTACGGCATCGACTGCGGCTCCTCGGGGCTGAAGATGCTCGACGGCCTGCCGCACGTGGGCGAAATCATCGGCGGCGACGACGTCGAACGCGTCGGCCGGCTGCTGCGCTGGCTCCGCGACATCGCCGAGGACCGTTCCACCCGCTTCGCCGAGGTCCGGGCCTCCACGATCGTGGAGTACCGGAAACTGGCCAACCGGCCCGACGAGAAACGCATCTTCGTGCTCGTGGACGGCATGTCGGCGTTCCGGGAAGCCTACGAGTACAGCCGCCTCTCCGCCCTGTGGGACATCTTCCTGCAGCTGGCCACGGACGGCCGTCCGCTGGGCATCCACCTGGTGGTCAGCGGCGACCGGCCCAACTCGGTGCCGGCCTCGCTGCTCGCCTCGATCCAGCGCCGCCTGGTCCTGCGCCTGAGTTCCGAGGACGACTACATGACACTGGACGTCCCCAAGGACGTGCTCAGCCCGGCGTCGCCCCCCGGCCGCGGACTCCTTGGCGACCTTGAAGTGCAGCTGGCCGTGCTCGGCGGCAACTCCAACCTCGCCCTGCAGGCCCGCGAAGTCACCAAGCTCGCGCAGGCCATGCAGCGCCAGGGCATGGAGGAAGCGCCGCGCATCCAGCGCCTGCCCGATCAGGTGGACCTGGACATCCTGCCCGCCGGCGGCTTCGACCAGCCCGTCATCGGCGTCGACGACGAGTCCCTGGACCCCGCCGCGATCGCCGCCAAGGGGCCGCTGCTCGTGTCCGGCCCGCCAGGAGCGGGCCGCACGGTCGCGCTCGTCACCATGGCCTACGCCCTGCGCCGCTCCAACCCGGACACGGAACTGATCTACATCGGGGCCCGCCGCTCGGCCGTGGCCGGCCTGAAGGTGTGGAACCGTTCGCTCGTGGGGCCGGACGAGGTGGAGGAAGCCGCCGAGGAGCTCACCGAGCGGTCCACGGAGCGCCCGGGAACCATGGCGATCTTCATCGAGGGCCTGACGGATTTCACGGATTCCCTCGCCGAAATGTCCATCAACAAGCTGGTCACCGATTCGATCAAGGCGGACCAGTGGGTGGTCGGCGAATCGGAGAGCTCCACCTGGTCCCAGGCCTGGTCCCTGGCCCAGCCCTTCAAGTCCGGGCGGCGCGGCCTGCTGCTCAACCCCTCGGACGTGGAAGGCGACAGCCTGCTCAGCACCTCGCTGGGCCGGATCAGCCCGGACTTCATCCCGGGCCGGGGCTACATCGTAGGCCGCGGCAAGGTCCGCAAGATCCAGGTGGCACTGCCGCCGGAGAACCGCAGCTAGCAGCGGTTCTCCGGCGGGGCCGGTTACGCCAGCGAATGGATTTGCGGGGGCCGGGCGGGTATAGGAAAATTCCGGAACCATCCCCAATTCCGGGCAGCATGGCTGCCCCGTGAGGCCATCATGACCGTTCGCCCCACCCCGAAGCACCGGCCTGCCGCCCGCGCGGCGGAGCGGACCCCGTTCGCCGCGTCCCTGGCAGCGGTGCTCCTTGCACTCGTCCTGTGCGCCTTCCCGCTGCTGGCTGCGCACGCGGAAGAGTCGGCCAAGCCCTGTCCTCCCGGGCAGGTCTGCCAGGTTCCCGGCATTTCCCCGGCCCCCGTGCTTCCGGCACCCACGCCCAGCGAGACGGCGCCGGCGGACCCGGCACCGGTCATCCAGGAGCCCGCACCGGCAAAGCCCCCGGTGGTGACCCCGGCACCGGTGGTCCGGGAACCTGCCCCGAGCGCGACGCCGGAGGAGACGGCGGCGGCCAGCCCGGCGCCGTCGTCGTCCATGACACCCACGCCGATCCGCTGGACTCCCAGCGCGAGCGCGACGGTCGATTCTGCCTGGACCAAGCCCATCGAGGACGCCACGGAAGCCACCCAGGCCGCGCTCGTCAGCGACAAGCCGGCCTCCGGCAACGGCGTTTTCGGGATCCTCGCCATCATGGCGGGCGTGCTGGTGGTGGGCCTGGGCGGCCTGGCCTTCGCCCTCTGGAGCAGGAACCGGATCGGCGTGCACTGAGCCCGCGGGCTTCCCGTTCTCCGCCCTCCCTTTGCTCTGCCGGGAATTGTCCGGGCTTTACGGCAAGATAGGAGGGTGAGCACAGCAGAGAGCGTTAGTGGACGCACGCCCGAAACCGTGGAAGCCGCCGACGGGGAGGTCCCCGAGCAGTCGGTCCGCGAAGAGTACGACAACCTTGCCGACCTGGTCCGCAAGCACCGCTACGCGTACTACCAGGAAGATGCGCCCACAGTCTCCGACGCCGAATTCGACGCCCTCTACCGCCGGCTCGAAGAGCTGGAGGCCCTGCACCCCGAACTCGTCTCCAACGACTCGCCCACGCAGGAAGTGGGCGGTGAGGTCTCGGCCGCCTTCGCCGCCGTCGAACACCTGCAACGGATGTACAGCCTGGAGGACGTGTTCTCCCTCGAAGAGCTTGAAGCCTGGGTGCGGAAGGCCGAAGCCTCCGTGGAGAAGCTGGGCGCGAGTGTTCCTGCCATCGCCTGGCTGACCGAACTCAAGATCGACGGCCTGGCCGTGAACCTGCTGTACCGCGACGGCAAGCTGGTCCGGGCCGCCACCCGCGGCGACGGCACCACGGGTGAGGACATCACCCACAACGTGCTCACCATCAAGGAAATCCCGCGCGAACTCAGCGGCTCCGGCTTCCCCGCCGAAGTGGAGATCCGCGGCGAGGTGTTCATCCCGTCCAAGGACTTCGCCGAATTCAACGAGGCCCTGATCGAAGCCGGCAAGGCGCCGCTGGCCAACCCGCGCAACGCCGCTGCGGGTTCGCTGCGACAGAAGGACCCTGCCGAGACCGCCAAGCGACCCCTGCGGATGTTCGTCCACGGCATCGGCGCCCGCGAGGGCCTGGAGGCCACGAGCCAGTCCGAAACCTACAAGCTGCTGGCCGACTGGGGCATGCCGGTCAGCCCGTACCTGAAAGTGCTGCCTTCCTTCGAGGAAGTCCTGGACTTCATCAAGCACTTCGGCGAGCACCGGCACGACCTCCTCCACGAGATCGACGGCATCGTGGTCAAGATCGACGACTTCGCCACCCAGCGCGCCCTCGGCTACACCTCCCGGGTTCCCCGCTGGGCCGTGGCCTACAAGTACCCGCCGGAGGAAGTCCACACGAAGTTGCTGGACATCCAGGTCAACGTCGGCCGCACCGGCCGCGTGACACCGTTCGGGATCATGGAGCCCGTGAAGGTGGCCGGATCCACGGTGGGGATGGCCACGCTGCACAACCAGGACGTGGTGAAGGCCAAGGGCGTCATGATCGGCGACATCGTGGTCCTGCGGAAGGCCGGCGACGTCATCCCGGAGATCGTCGGCCCCGTCCTGGCCCTGCGCGAGCAGCAGGACCCGCCGGTGCGCGAATTCGTCATGCCCACCGAATGCCCTTCCTGTGGGACTCCGCTTGCCCCCGGGAAGGAAGGGGACGTGGACATCCGCTGCCCCAACTCCCGTTCCTGCCCCTCCCAGCTGCGCGAACGCGTCTTCCACGTCGCGGGCCGCGGGGCGTTCGACATTGAGGCCTTGGGCTGGGAAGCGGCGATCGCCCTCACCCAGCCGTCCGCCCCGGAGGTGCCGCCGCTGGAGAACGAGGCCCGGCTGTTCGACCTCACCCCGGAGGACCTGCAGGATGTGATGATCCGCCGGGAGAAGCGCAGCAAGGGCGTGGGCACGGGGGAGTGGGAACTGGTGCCGTACTTCTGGACCAAGCCCACCGCGAAGACCCCGTCCAAGCCCAGCGCCACCACCCAGAAGCTCTTCAAGGAGCTGGAAAAGGCCAAGACCCAGCCGCTGTGGCGCGTCCTCGTGGCACTGTCCATCCGCCACGTCGGCCCCACCGCTTCCCGCGCGCTGGCCACCCGCTACGGTTCGATGGACGCCCTCCTCGCGGCGCTCGACGCGCCGGATGCGCGGGAGCAACTGGCCGAGGTGGACGGCGTGGGCCCGATCATCGCCGACGCCCTCATCGAATGGTTCGCCGTGGACTGGCACCGCGAAATCGTGCAGCGGTGGAAGGACGCCGGCGTGCGCATGGCCGACGAACGCGACGCCTCGGTGCAGCGGAACCTGGAAGGCATGACCATCGTGGTCACCGGAACCCTGCCCACCTTCAGCCGTGACGAAGCCAAGGAAGCCATCATCATCCGCGGCGGCAAGGCTGCCGGTTCGGTCTCGAAGAACACCAGCTACGTGGTGGCCGGGGAGAGCGCCGGTTCGAAGCTCGACAAGGCTGAACAGCTCGGCATTCCGGTCCTGGACGAGGACGGCTTCCGGGCACTGCTTGACGGCACCCTGCCGGGTGCGGACGGCAGCGCCGACTCCGACGGCGATGCCGATCCCGAGGCGACTGTTGAACCCGCCGAAGCCAGCGAAGGAATTGCCGAATGACTGACGCCCTGGAACTCCTAGCCGTCGCCAAGACCGCGGCCGCGGCCGGTGCCGCAGTGCTCGCCACCCGCTCCGCCGCGGGAAGCAGCGGTGCCGGCCTGGACGTCAGCAACAAGGGCGACGCCGGCGACTGGGTGACGGCGTTCGACGTCGCCGCCGAGGAAGCCGTCCGTGCCGCGATCACCGCCGCCCGCCCGCACGACACCATTACGGGCGAGGAGCACGGCACCACCCGGCCGGAAGAAAGCAGCGGATACCGCTGGTCCATCGATCCGCTGGACGGCACCACCAACTTCATCCGGAACATCGTCTACTACGCCACCTCCGTGGCGGTCGCCGGCCCCGACGGCACCTGGCTGGCCGGCGTCGTCCATGCCCCGGCACTGGGCCGGATCTACTCCGCCGCACGCGGCCACGGAGCCTGGCTAGACGTCGCGGGCGGGACCAGCAGGCTGACCGGGCCGGTGCCCGGCCGCGCCGGACTCATCCTCGCCACCGGGTTCAGCTACGACCCCGCCACCCGCTCCAGCCAGCTCAGCGGCCTGCCCGAAATGATGGACGGCTTCGCCGACGTCCGCCGGCTGGGCTCCGCGGCGCTGGACCTGTGCCTGGTGGCGGACGGCAGCCACGACGCCTTCGGTGAACGCGGACTCAACGAGCACGACTTCGCCGCCGGCGCCCTGATCGCCGAAGAGGCCGGGTGCTGGGTCCGCCGCCCCAAGCTGCAAAGCCCGGTGGACGGCGGACCCGAGGACCACGACCGCCTCTCGGCCTGGACCTGCGCGGGGCCGCTGGAGCTCTCGGGCAAGTTCCCGATCTAGAAGCCCGAGCCGATCGAGGTCAGTTGCGGCGCCTCGATCCCGGCGTAGCGGCTGACAGGTCGCTCCAGGCCGTAGTGTCCGCGGAGGGTCGACGCCGTGTATTCGCGGCGGAAGAGGCCGCGCTCCTGCAGGATCGGTACCACCTGGTCCACGAAGGTTTCCAGGCCCGAGGGGAGCACCGGCGGCATGATGTTGAAGCCGTCGGCCGCTCCGCCGTCGAACCATTCCTGGATGGCGTCCGCCACCTGCTCCGCCGTTCCGGCGAAGGTGCGGTGCCCGCGGCCGCCGCCCAGGCGTCCGATCAGCTGCCGCACGGTGAGCTGTTCCCGGCGGGCGAGTTCCACGATGAGGGTGTAGCGGCTCTTGGCGCCCTCGATCTCGTCCTCGGACGGCAGGTCGGCCGGCAGCTGCCGGTCCAGGGGAAGGTCCTCGGGGGCCACGCGGAGGGTCTTGGCAAGCTGCTCCCGGGCGTACTCGGGCTTGATGAGCTCGTCCAGTTCGCGCTCCAACCTGAGGGCTTCCGCCTCGGTCTCGCCGATCACGGGGACAATGCCCGGGAGGATCTTGATGCCTTCCGGATTGCGTCCGACGGCGGCCGTGCGGGCCTTGAGGTCGGCGTAGAACGCCTGCGCGTCGGCAAGGGTCTGGTGCGCGGTGAAGACCGCCTCGGCGTAGCGGGCGGCGAGGTTCTTGCCGTTCTCGGACGAGCCGGCCTGCACGATCAGCGGGTGGCCCTGCGGGGAGCGCGGCACGTTCAGGGGGCCACGGACCCGGAAGTGTTTGCCTTCGTGGTCGATGGTGCGGATCCTGCCGGGGTCGCCCCAGAAACCTTCGGCCTTGTCGGCCACCACCGCGTCGTCGTCCCAGCTGTCCCAGAGCTTCCGGGCAACTTCGATGAACTCGGCGGCGCGTTCGTAACGGACGGCGTGCGCCGGCTGGTCGTCCACGCCGAAGTTGCGGGCGGCGTCGGGCCCGGCCGTGGTGACCACGTTCCAGCCCGCACGGCCGCCGCTCACCCAGTCCACCGAGGCGAAGCGGCGCGCCAGGTTGAAGGGCTCGTTGTAGGTGGTGGAGGCGGTGGCGATGAGTCCGATCTTTTCCGTGGCGCCTGCAATGGCGGTCAGCAGCACGGTGGGCTCCAGCTTGCCCGCCGGACGGCGTCCGACCTCGCCGAACAGCACGGGGGAGTCGGCGAAGAAGATCGAGTCCAGCTTGCCGTGCTCGGCAACGCGCGCGAGGTGCTGGTAGTGGGCGATCCTGGTGTTGGCGAGGGGATCGCTTTCGGGCAGCCGCCACGAGGCTTCGTGGTGGCCGGTGCTCATGAGGAAGGCGTTGAGGTGGAGGGTTCGTCGGGTGCTCATTCGGGGTCCTTTCCTGGGTCCTGGCCGCCAATCAACCACGCCCGCCGCGGCCTCCGCCAGCGATCCGACATCTTCGCGAAACAGCGGGAAACCGGGCTTCACGGCCCGCAACCGGGCTCAACACGGCGCCACGGAAAGCAACACGTGAAGCCACATCGCAAGGCAACACGGCGACGCAACGGAAGTGCCGCCGTCGGGCTCCACAAGTGATAGATCGGTCACGGAAACGCCCGTTTTGGGGGTCCGTGGGACGCCGCGCCACTACCATGGATCAGTGCAAAACCCGATCACCGTCCGTCCCGCCAGGCCCGCAGACTACAACGACGTCGCCCGCATCACGCTCGACTCCTACGTCACCGCCGGCTACTACGGTGATCCGGAGCACCCGTACCTGCGCCAGCTCCAGGACGTGGCAGGGCGTGCCGAACACGCAGACGTGTGGGGTGGCCGAACGCGGCGGCGAAGTCATCGGGTCCGTGACCGTAGCATCGGCCGGCGGTCCCTTCGCGGACATCGCCTACGAGGACGAGCTCGAAATGCGCACCCTCGTGGTGGATCCCGCCGTGCAGCGCTCCGGTGCCGGGAAGACGCTCGTCAAGGCGCTGATGGACCACGCCCGCTCCCGGACCGGCATCAACGCGGTGGCCCTGACCACCGGAGCCACCTGGGAAAGCGCCAACGCCCTGTATCGGGCCACCGGATTCGAGCGGGTCCCGGAGCGGGACTGGTTCGTGCCGGGCACCGACATAAAGCTGTTCGTTTACCGGCGCGAGCTCGGCCAGCCCTAAAGTTTCACCGTAGACCCCGGCCACCGGGCCGGGCTTGGCGGACAGGAGAAGCGCGGCATGCGCAAGACTTACGGTACGGGTTCGGTCTGGGAACAGTCCCTCGGATACTCGCGTGCGGTGCAGGTGGACAACACCCTGTATATTTCCGCCACGGCGGCCTCCGGCCCGGACGGCATCGTGGGCGATGACTTCTACTCCCAGAGCAAGTACATCCTCGAGAAGCTCGGCACCGTGCTGGCCGACGCCGGTTTCTCCTATGAGGACGTGGTGCAGTCGAAGCTGTACCTGACCGACATCAGCAAGTGGGAAGACGCCGGCCGCGCCCACGGCGAAGTCTTCGGCGACATCCGCCCCACCCTGTCCCTGGTGCACGTGCTGCCGTTCCTTGACCCGGAGATGCTGGTCGAGATCGAACTGGTGGCCCAGAAGAGCGCCAACTAAAGCGCGAACGTACAGCTGAGGCCCCGGAATCCGCGATTTCGGGGCCTCAACTGTACGCTCGGGCGTCTGCTGCCCGCCCGGTCAGCGCTCGTCGTCGAGCGGGTGCGGGACCACGGGCACCGGGGACGTCAGGGGCAGCCCGGCCCGCAGGAGACGCTTCTTCTTCAGCTGCCAGAGCACGGCCAGCAGCACGAACCACAGCGGCGTGGCCAGGAACGGCAGGCGGGTGTCTTCACCGATGAACAGCGTCGTTGCAATGAAGGCGAAGAAGGCCAGCACCAGCCAGGGCGCGAACCTGGCCAGCGGCATCCGGAAGCCGGAGGCGGCATGGCGTTCCGGGAAGCGACGGCGGTAGATGATGAAGCTCACCACGATGGAACCCCAGGTGAAGAGCACCAGGGTGGCGCAGACCGAGGAAACGAACGTGAACGCGGCCACCACATTGTCCCCGGCGAACAGCAGCGGGATCGCGGCGAACAGGAAGACGCTGGTGAAGAACACCGCCTTGCGCGGCACGCCGCGGCTGTCCGTCCAGGCAAATCCCTTCGGGGCGTGGCCGTCCTTGGCCAGGCCGTAGAGCATCCGCGTGCCGGAGTACAGCCCCGAGTTGGCGCTGGAGGCGGCCGAGGTGAGCACCACCAGGTTGATGACCAGGGCGGCGATGCCGAAGCCCGCGTAGGCCAGGGTGGTCACGAAGGGGCTCTTTCCAGGCGCGATCCGGTCCCACGGCGTGATGGTCATGATGATGGTCAGCGCGCCCACGTAGAACACCAGGATCCGGGCCACGATCGAATTGATGGCCTTCGGCAGGGTCTTCCGGGGCGACTCGGTCTCGGCCGCGGCGGTGCCCACCAGTTCGACGCCGATGAAGGAGAAAATGCCCATCTGGAAGCCGAGGATGAAGCCGCTGAGGCCGAAGGGGAACATTCCGCCGCGCTCCCAGAGGTTGGCCAGCGAGGCGTGGGTTCCGGTGTCCGGGTTCTGGAAGCCGGTGAACAGCAGCACCAGGCCGGTGGCGATCAGCCCCACGATGGCCACGATTTTCACCACGGCGAACCAGAACTCGGTTTCGCCGAAGTATTTCACCGGCTGGAAGTTCAGCACGATGAGCACCACAGCGGCGATCAGCGCGGGCACCCACGACGGGACGCCGGGATCCAGGTAAGCCACGTAGCCGGTGATCGCCACGATGTCCGCCACGCACGCCACCACCCAGGAAAACCAGTAGGTCCAGGAGACGAAGAACCCGGCCCACGGCCCGATCAGGTCCTTGGCGATGTCGCCGAAGGTCTTGTAGTGCAGGTTGGAGAGCAGCAGCTCGCCCAGGGCGCGCATGACGAAGAAGATCATGAAGCCGATCACCAAGTAGACGAGGATCACCGCGGGGCCGGTGACGCTGATCATCTTCCCGGAGCCCATGAACAGGCCGGTGCCGATGGCGCCGCCGATCGCCATGAGCTGCAGGTGCCGGTTCTTGAGGCCGCGTTCGAGTTCGTCGCGCGGGGCATGGGTAATGGTTGGTGCGGACATGGGTGTCCTCCTGTGGGATGGGTTGGGGTCGGGGCGCAGGCTTAGCGTGCGACGACGCGGAAGGTGTCAAGCGCGGGGTCGTTGGCACCGCGCACATAGCCGGACGGCGCCGCCGCGGTACCGCGCAGGAACGCGATGGAACCGGCGCCCAGGACCTCGCCGGGCAGCACGTTCGGGATGCCCGGGGGATAGGCGGCCAGGGAATCGGCGGAGATCCGGCCCTCGGCTTCCTGCCACGGAACGGTTTCCACGGCGCTGAAGAACGCTTCCTGCAGTCCCATCCGGCGCTCGCCTGCCGGCGGCACGGCACGCATCCGTTCGGGCTCGCTTTCCGCCTGCGGGAGTGCGTGCAGCGCCGTGAGGAAGCGTTCGACGTCGGCCGGTGCGGTGGCGCCGACCAGCAGCAGGAGCGCCGCGGGCGTGGCGAGTTCGCAGTAGATGCGGTGGTCCCGGATGAGCCGGTACTGGGCGTCGGTGCCGGTGATGCCGGCGCCGCGGGTGTCGATGACGATCTTGAAGGGATCGTTGGCCACGGCGTCGGGGCTGGCGAGGATGTCCGGGGTGGCGTCCCGGAAGCGGGCGCTGGCACGCACGGCGGCACGGATCGCCTCCGCGGACGCCAGGGCCTTGCCGATCATCTCCGGCCCGTTGACCACCAGGTGCCGCCGGGCCTCGTCCAAGGAGGCCAGGAGCAACGCACTGCAGCTGGTGGACTGGAAGGAACGCACCACGCGGTCCACCAAGGACTCCAGTTTCCGGGCGTGCGGGCCGTGGCCCAGGTGCAGCATGGCGGACTGGGTGAGCGACCCGGCGCCCTTGTGGGTGCTGGAGATGACCAGGTCCGCCCCGGCCCGGACGGCGTTGACCGGCAGGGACGGGTGCAGGCCGAAATGCGAACCCCAGGCCTCGTCCACGATCAGCGGGACCCCGTGCCGGTGCGCCACCGCGCTGATCGCGGCAATGTCGGCGACTGCGCCGAAGTAGCTGGGGCTGACTAGGTACACCGCCGCGCTGTCCGGGTGGGCTGCCAAGGCTTCCTCGACCTGCCCGGCGGTGACGCCGTGCGCGGAGCCGAGTCCGGCGTCGACGGCGCCCTGCACGAAATGCGGCTCCAGTCCCACATGGGTGATGCCGTCGATCACGCTGGAGTGCACGCTGCGCTGGACCACGAACTCCTTCCCCAGGGCCCGCACCACAGTGGTGGCGATGTGGTTCCCGCCGGACGCGCCGTTGGTGAGGAACCAGGTCCGGGACGCGCCCCAGGCGTCGGCCGCGAGGGCCTGGGCCTGCATGAGGGGCGTCTCGCGTCCGGAGGACACGAGCCGCCAGTCCTGCTGGTCGATGCCGCTGAACAGCATCGGGAAGTCCATGGCCAGGGCCTCAGGTCCCACCAGGGACGCGACGCCGGGGGAGTTGCCGCCGCGGCCCTGGTGTGCGGGAACGTGCAGGCGCTGCCAGTCATGGGAGGCCAGGGAGCGGAGCGCATCGGCGTACGGGGCGGTGGCCTGGGAGGGGGAAACGAGGGTGGATGCAAGGGAAGGCGCCGGCGCGGCGGAGGGGGAAATCAGGGGCATGACATGAACGTTAGTGAGCCCGCATCACCTAGGGAATATCATGTTTTCGTACTGTTCAACATAGTGAGTATGTGATGATCAATCTCCAGCAACTGACCGTCCTCCTCGCCGTCCGGGAGCACGGGAGCCTTACCAAGGCGGCCGAAGCCATGCAGTACGGCGTCCCCACGGTGACCCACCACCTCAACACTTTGGAGCGCCACCTCAAGGTGCGCCTCGTGGAACGCGACCGGCGCGGCGCCACGCTGACGCCCCTCGGTACGGCGTTCGCGGAGGAAGCCGAGCAGATCCTCCGGAGGGTCGGCCAGGCCGAGCGGCTCGTGGCCGAACAACGCGAAGCCGGTCTGGTCACCCTGCGCGTGGGCACCTTCGCCTCCATCGGTTCCCGGCTGCTGCCTTCCGCCATCGCCGAACTGCAGGAGCGCGTGCGGGTCCGCGTGGAGGTCATCGAGGCCGAGCCCACCGAAGTGGTGCGCCTTCTCCTGGCAGGGGAGGTCCACGCCGGTCTCATCTATGAGGCCGAGGACGATCCCGCCTTCGTATCGGCCGAACTGGCGGTGGTGCCGCTCCTGGTGGAGCCGTACCGCGTGATGCTGTCCCGGAACAGCGCGCTGGCCGCCCGGGACGTGCTCGATTTCGCGCAGCTGGACGGCGAAGCCTGGATCCACAGCAGGAACGACGACGAGGCCTCCGACCGCGTCCTGAAGAAGACCTTCAGCCTGGTGGGCCGCCAGCCCCGGGAGCTCATGCGCACCGACGACCTCAACATGATCCACGGCCTCGTGGCGCAGGGCCTGGGGCTGGCACTGAGCACCGAGACCGCCGTCGACACGCGCTTCGACGTCACGCTCCGCCCGGCCGTCCAGGACCTCGGGAAGCGGCGGGTTTCCTTCATCACCCTGAACCGGGCGGTGCCTCCTGCGGTTACGCTGCTGGAGCGGCTCCTGAAGGAGCGGACGGCGGGAACCGGCTCAGCCTGAAGGCCGGACTCAGCGCCGGCCGGGCACTCCGTAGCGATGCTCGGGGCGGCCGGTGGTGCCGTAGCGGAGCTGGATCTCGACGGCGCCGTCGTCAGCGAGTGAGGAAAGGTACCGTTGCGCGGTGGCCCGGGAGACCCCCACCCGTTCCGCGACTTCCGCGGCGGAGTACTGCTCGCCGGGCTCGAGCGATTCCAGCACCGCGGACTCGGTGGCCGTGCGCGGCTTGCCCGACGTCGAGACCTCCCCGGCGAACAGCGCCCGCCGGGCCTTCTCGATGGTGTCCTGGTCCACCGCCTGCTGCCGGTCCAGGATCCGCCGATAGCGGGCGTACGCCCGCAGCTGCTGGGCAAGGGCCTCGGCCGTGAAGGGCTTCAGCAGGTACGCCAGGGCGCCGCGGCGGGTGGCCGTGCGGATGGACACGGCGTCTGACGCGGCCGTGAGCATCATGGCGTCCACGTCCAGCTGCCCCAGCAGGTCCAGGCCCGAACCGTCCGGCAGGTAGACATCCAGCAGCACCAAATCCGGCCGCAGGCTGTGCACCGACTGCAGCGCCTGCGCGGTGGTTCCGGCCGGGCTCAGTGCCAGGAATCCGGCCACCGAATCTACGTAGGCCGCGTGCAGCCGAGCCACGTGGAAGTCGTCGTCGACGATCAGCACCCTCAGGTCCGTGCTCACTGTTCCTCCTCCGTTTGCTCGCCGTCCGTGCCGGGCAGGGCGGTGGTGGTGCCCGGCAGTGATGCCATGAAGACCGCTCCCGGCCCGCCCGGCGTTCCCGGATCCAGCAACCGCACGTCGCCGCCCCGGCGGCGCGCCAGCTTCCGGCTCAGCGCGAGCCCCAGGCCGTGGCCCCCGGCACCCGCACCATCCGGGGCGGCCGTGGTGAACCCCTCGGCGAACACCTCCTCCGGGCCGCTGCCGGCCAGCCCGTCGCCGGAGTCCGCGACGACGATGTGCAGTGTGCCGCCGTCGTCCCCATTTGGCGGTTCGTCAAGCAGTTCCACCTCCACCCAGCACTCCGTAGCGGAACCGGCGACGGCGGCGTTCACGGCGTTGTCGATCAGGTTGCCGAGCACGGTGGTGACGTCCTGCGGGTCAGTGACGGTCCCGCGCACCAGGGTTTCGGGGCCGATCCGCAGCACCACGCCGCGCTCGTCCGCCCCCACGCTCTTGGCCCCGATGAAGGCCTGCAGGTAGGGATCCTGCAGCAGACCCGCCTGATGCACCGGGAAGGTCAGCGGGCCCGTCTCGGAGATCTTCGCGAGGTACTCCTTGGCCTGTTCGCTGTGTCCGATGCTGAGGAAGCCGGCGATCGTGTGCAGCTGGTTGGCGAATTCGTGGCGCTGGGCGCGCAGGGCCGTGGACATGGTGCCGACGGCGTCCAGCTGCCGGGTGAGCTGCTGCAGTTCGGTGCGGTCGCGCAGCATGACCACCCAGCCGAGGTCTTCCTTGCGATGCAAAGCCTTGCGGGCGTTGACCACCAGCACCCGCCCGGCGGCCAGGATTTCCGCGGCCTCGGCGTCGTGCATGGCGTCCCGGGTGAGGTCCCTCAGCTGTTCGGGCACGACGGCGGCCGCCCACGGCTGCCCGATCCGCACCGACGCGGTGGCAGGGGAGGCGGAGGGGCCGCCGTCGTCGTCGGGAATCTCCAGCAGCCGCCGCGCGGCGGCGTTGAACACCGTGATGCGGCCGTCGGCCGAGACGCCGATGACGCCGTCGTCCACGCCCTGCAGGACCGCCACCTGGTCGTGGACCAGCGTGCTGATTTCTTCCGGCTCCAGGCCGAGGGTGAGCCGCTGCAGCCGGCGGCGCAGCAGGAACGAGGCGAGCACACCGGCCAGCAGCGCGCCGGCGGCGGTGAGGGCAATGGGCATGATGTCCTGGCGCAGGCTCTGGCTCAGGGACTCGATGGAGTAGCCCACGCTGACTTCGCCCACCACGGTGCCGGAGCCGGGCGCATACACGGGCACCTTGGCGCCCGCGGACGGGCCGAGGGTGCCGGTGTTCCGGGTGGTGACTTCGTTGCCGGCCAAGGCCTCGGACGGGTCGGTGCTGACGCGCTCGCCGAGCCGCTCGGGTTCCGGATGGGCCAGCCGCAGCCCGGTCTCGTCCGTCACCACCACGAACAGCGCACCGGTGCGGGTCCGGGCGGCTTCCGCCGCCGCCATGATGGGCCCCTTGGCCAGTTCGCCGGCCGGGGGAGTGCCGGTCTGCCTGCTGATCGCGTCCACCTCGGTGCGGATTTCCGGCGCCGAGGCCACCGTACGGGCCAGCGTGAGTGCCTGGTTCTCCGCTTCCACGCCGATCCGCTGGTACACCAGCCAGGCGTGCACCGCGCCGCTGAGCAAAACCACCAGGAGCACGACGCCGAGCTGCAGCAGCAGTGTCTGGGTGGAGAACCGCATGGCGAGCCGTGGCATGGGCAACCTTTCCGCCTGCGTGGACTGTTTCCAGGCCGGCGGAGCCTTCAGCGGCGGCGCTGGCACGGGTGGGACTTCCCCTCCATTGAATCACTGAGCAAAATGAGCAAAATGCTGGCAATGAGCAGTATGCCAATCAATTCCGGCAAACCCCGGGATGTGATGCAGCTCGCCCTACATTCGTAATGCGCACCACACCGACGTGATGCCATTCATAGTTAGGAGCCGGCCGTGCTGGTACTGCTTGGATTCGCCATGATCGCGGTTTTCATGGCCTTGATCATGACGAAGAAGTTGACGCCGGTCCTGGCGCTGATCATCGTCCCGACCGTTTTCGGCCTGTTCGCGGGCGCCGGGCTCGGCATCGGCGACATGGTGATGGATTCGATGAAGTCCATGACGTCCACGGCCGCGCTGCTGATGTTCGCGATCGTGTATTTCGGCCTGATGATCGACGTCGGACTCTTCGACCCGCTGGTGAAATTCATCATCCGCAAGCTCGGCAACGACCCCGCCAAGGTTGTCCTCGGCACGGCGATCCTCGCTGCCGCGGTGTCCCTGGACGGCGACGGCTCCACCACCTTCATCCTCACCACCGCCGCGATGCTGCCGGTCTACCTTCGCCTGAAGATGAGCCCCGTGGTCCTGACCTGCGTGGCGGGCCTGGCCAACGGCACCATGAACATCCTTCCGTGGGGCGGCCCCACCGCCCGCGCCGCCACCGCCCTGAAGATCGACGTCAACGACGTCTTCGTCCCGATGGTCCCGGCCCTCATCGCCGGCCTGCTGGTTGTCTTCGCCTTCGCCTGGCTGATGGGCCTGCAGGAGCGCAACCGCCTCCGCGCCTCCGCTCCGGAAATCTGGGGCGAGTTCGCCGACCTCGATGACGCGTTCGACGGCGGCAAGGGCGCCAGCGCTGCCGGCGGCACCTCCCGCGGCGGTTCCGGCCGTCCGTCCGGCGCCCGTGTTTCCGGCACCGGTGTCTCCGGCAACGGCGGCGGCGTCGCCGTCCTGGAACGCGAAGACACCGCCCTCCTGGTGGACGAGCAGGATTCCGCCATGGCAGACACCGCCCTGGACCCGAACCGTCCCACCCTGCGCCCCAAGCTGTTCTGGTTCAACCTCGGCCTCACCGCCGCCGTCATGGTCATGCTGGTCCTGGACCTGGTGCCGTTGCCCTACGTCTTCATGGTCGGCTCCGCGATCGCCCTGCTGGTGAACTTCCCGAAGGTCAAGGACCAGGGCGCCCAGCTGATCGCCCACGCCCCGTCGATCGTCGCCGTCGTCAGCATGGTCATGGCCGCCGCCGTCCTCACCGGCGTGCTGAACGGCACCGGCATGGTCAAGGAAATGTCCGCCTGGCTCGTCCAGATCATCCCCACCGAACTCGGCCCGTTCATGGGCGTCATCACCGGCCTGCTGAGCATCCCGATGACGTTCTTCATGAGCAATGACGCCTTCTACTTCGGCGTCCTGCCGGTCCTGAGCGAAACGGCCGCCCACTACGGGGTCGGCGCGGCCGATATGGCCCGCGCCTCCATCACCGGCCAGCCCTTCCACATGCAGAGCCCGCTGGTCCCGGCCATCCTGCTGCTGGTGTCGCTGTCCAAGGTGGAACTGGGCGACCACCACAAGAAGGTCCTGTGGCGCTCCGCGGCCGTCTCCCTGGTCATGCTCGGCGTGGGCATGCTGACCGGAGCCGTCGGCATCGGCTAAGACCCTTCACCACCCCCAACGCGGGGTCGCTTACGGCCCATCCAGGCACTCTGGATGGGCCGTAAGTGACCCCGCGTTGTGTCATCTCGACATATTCAGGCGGAATCTGGTTACTGCAGATAAACATTGGTTTACTAACGAGCGTGACAACGAGGTCACCGTGATCAAGGAGGCCCAATGGGTATCGAACGCCGGACCATGCTGAAAGGGCTGGGTGCAGGTTCAGTGGCAGGAGGGCTGGCGATGTTCGCCGCCGCCCCGGCCAGGGCCGACGCATCTCCGGAAGCGCAGAACATCCTTTCCGCCGCAGTGGCATGGCGGGTGACAGCCGCCGAGCGGGAGATGCTGTACCGGCAAGCCTTCAACATCGCCCGCGACCGGCTCGACAACGCGCTCCGCGGCGTCGGCCAGGAGCGGCGCGGAGCCAAGCCGCTGGCTTTCATTTCCGACGTCGACGACACTGTGCTGTCCTCCAACTCCTATTGGGAGATGCTGATCTCCGCGGGCAAGCAAGCGTTCGACGACGAGCTGTGGGACGCCTGGGTCCGGGAGAACGGCCCCACCGCCACTCCCGGCGCCGTCGAGTTCACCCGCTACGCCGAAAGCCGCGGCGTGGAGGTCTTCTACGTTTCCCAGCGCGACCAGGGCCCGGACACCCAGCAGATCGGCGTCGCGAACCTGCGGCACGCCGGCCTGGCCTACGCCGATGACGAGCACGCGATTTTCCAGCGCGAATCCTCCAACAAGGAACCGGCTCAGCAGGCCATTGCGGACAAGTATGAGGTCATCGCGTTCCTGGGCGACAACCTCAACGACTTTAGCCGCCGCTACTACGTGAAGTCTGTCGAAGAACGCCGCACCCTCGCCGCCGAGGACGCCGAGCGCTTCGGCCGCGACTTCATCCTCTTCCCGAACAACACGGACGGCCACTGGATGCGCGCCATCTTCGGCACCAGCGAACCCGCGGACACCCCGGAATACCGCGCCCGAATGCTCCTGGCGGCCCAGGGCAAGGTCCTCTAAACCCCAAAAACAGACCCCCAAAACACAAAGCAGGACGGCAAGTGCAAAGGGTGCACCCGCCGTCCTGCTTTGTGTTGATACGGCGCTGGAACAGGCGACGGAAGAAGGCCAACTGCGCAACGACGGAAAGGCGACAAACGCACACCGGCGGCGGGGGCAGGCATCCGGAAGCGTGCGTCTAAGCGAGGAACGAGCGAGCACGCGGAGGATGGCTGTTCTGCAGCCGGAAGCCAGCCACGGCTGACAGCCGGAAGGCGAGCACACCGGTGGTCGCCTAGGGCGTGTCTCCTAAAGCTGTCAGCCAGGGTCCGGGATGCTTGATGGGTGTCTCGTGATTCTGTTTTGACTGATGCCCAGTGGTC
>NZ_QYLP01000087.1 GCF_003614925.1 Arthrobacter celericrescens | reverse complement strand
TTCCGCAACCTTGCCAACTACATCGCCCGATCACTCCTCGAGACCGGCGGATTCAGACCCCGATTACACCCTCAAATGCGATGAGCCGCTTGACCGCTGTGATGAGCAATGTGCGCTGCGGCCAGTCCTGGCTGGGCAACCGCGACGCGACGGTAGCACGCCATCGCGCGTGGACAGAACGGTCCGACGCCGCTGCGAGTCCGAGAGCCGCCGCGCCCATTCTGCGACGCATGTCAGCCGTGTCCCCGGCAGCAGCGATGATCTTGCCTGTTCTCTCCAAGTGCTCATTCACTTGGCTGGCGGGACGTCGTCCGCTTCCGATGCCGGCCGGAGTTGTCCGTTGCTGATTGGTCCCTTGCTGGGGTGGCGCAGCAAGGACGGCAGCCAGGAGTTCTGTTGGAGTCGCGCCGGCAAGCTGCGCCGCCGCGGTCGATCCGGCCGACGTTCCAATGAGCAGGTCGGACCGGGTCACGTCCAGACCGGCATCTAACATCCCGGCGATGAGGCCGATCAGCCAGGCGTTGCCTGTCGATCCACCGCCGCCGAGGACCAGGGCCCGCTCGCCGGTGGCAGGCCGCGCTGTGGCGTCCAGATCAGAGTTCGTCGCAGGGAGGGGCGGAGTTGAAGAAGGTGGTGTGTTCAAGGGAGTCGCCTTTCGCGGATGACGTGTTGGCACTCCCGGAGGCGACTACGTCAGCCGCGCGATCGTGGACTGCGGGGAGCACCCGTTACGGATACTGCGTTCATGGGGCTCACCTCCTTGATTGATCANCGATCACGATCACGATCACGATCACGATCACGATCACGATCACGATCACGATCACGATCACGATCACGATCACGATCACGATCACGATCACGGGAATAGTCGCACACCGGCCTGGGGTGGCGCAATCGGCTTTCAGGCCAGGTGCATTCCGGCGTGTAACGCCCTGCCCCAGCCGGTATCGGCCGGCGGTCCCTCGGCCGTGCGGTGCCCGGTCTTGGCGCCGGCGTTCGTGTTAGCACACGCGTATTAACGCATTAAACAGTTCAGGCCCCGACATTCGTTGTCGGGGCCTGAACTCCAATGTATGTCCGGCGGTGTCCTACTCTCCCACACCCTCCCGGGTGCAGTACCATCGGCGCTGTGGGTCTTAGCTTCCGGGTTCGGAATGGGAC
>NZ_QYLP01000011.1 GCF_003614925.1 Arthrobacter celericrescens | reverse complement strand
TACGACAAGCTCGCGCTCACTTACAGAGGCGGCGCCGTCCTCCGGGCCATCAGCATCTGGCTAACAGCTTTAGGAGACACGCCCTAGGCGACACAGCGGCCAGCCCAACCAAAGTAGACTGGTCCGGAAAACCATTTGAACTTGCAGGGGAGATCCATGGCTGCGATCAACCGTGACGATGTGGCGCATCTTGCGCGGCTCGCTCACATTGAAATGAGTGCCGAAGAGCTGGACCGGATGGCGGGCGAACTCGCCGTCATCGTGGACTCGGTGAAGTCCGTCAGCGAAGCCGCCGGGGAGGATGTCCCGGCCACGTCCCACCCGATCCCGCTGAGCAACGTCTTCCGCGAAGACGTCGTGGGCCACACTTTCACCGCCGAGCAGGCGCTGTCCGGTGCGCCGGACGCCGCAGAGGACCGCTTCAAGGTCCCGGCCATCCTGGACGAGGACTAAGACGATGACTGACAGCAACGAACTCATCCGCCTCTCCGCCGCTGCCCTCGCCGCGAAGCTCGCCGCCGGCGAAGTCACCTCCGTCGAGGTGACGCAGGCCTACCTGGACCGCATTGCCGCCGTCGACGGCCAGGTCAACGCCTTCCTGCACGTCAATGCCGAGGAGGCGCTTGCCGTCGCCGCCGAGGTGGACGCGATCCGCGCCGCCGGCGGGGCTGCAGCCGACGAACTGCACGAACTCGCCGGTGTCCCGATCGCCGTCAAGGACCTGATCGTCACCATCGGCCAGCCCACCACGGCCGGCTCGAAGATCCTCGAGGGCTGGCACAGCCCGTACGACGCCACCGTCATCAAGAAGCTGCGCGCCGCGAAGATGCCGATCCTGGGCAAGACCAACCTGGACGAATTCGCCATGGGCTCCTCCACGGAGCACTCGGCGTACGGCCCCACCCGCAACCCCTGGGACCTGGAGCGCATTCCGGGCGGGTCCGGCGGTGGCTCCGCTGCCGCCGTCGCCGCCTTCGAGGCGCCGCTGGCGCTCGGCACCGACACCGGCGGCTCGATCCGCCAGCCCGGCGCCGTCACCGGCACGGTCGGCGTGAAGCCCACTTACGGTGCGGTGTCCCGCTACGGCGCCATCGCCATGGCCTCCTCCCTGGACCAGATCGGCCCGGTCTCCCGGACCGTGCTGGACTCGGCGCTGCTGCAGGAAGTCATCGGCGGCCACGACCCGCAGGACTCCACCTCCCTCACCGACTCCTTCGACAACCTCGTTGCAGCCGCCCGCACCGGCAACGTCGAGGGCATGAAGATCGGCATCATCAAGGAACTGCACGGCGAGGGCTACCAGGCCGGCGTCGAGAACCGCTTCAACGAGTCCCTTGAGCTGCTCAAGGCCGCCGGCGCGGAAATCGTCGAGGTCTCCTGCCCCAACTTCAAGTACGCGCTGGGTGCCTATTACCTGATCATGCCGTCCGAGGTGTCCAGCAACCTGGCTAAGTTCGACGGCGTCCGCTTCGGCCTGCGTGTGCTGCCGAAGGAGGGCCCCATGACCATTGAGCGCGTCATGGGTGCCACCCGCGCCGCCGGTTTCGGCGACGAGGTCAAGCGCCGCGTCATCTTGGGCACCTACGCCCTGAGTGCCGGCTACTACGACGCCTACTACGGCTCGGCCCAGAAGGTGCGCACCCTGATCCAGCGCGACTTCGACGCCGCGTTCGCCCAGGCCGACGTGTTGATCTCCCCGACGGCGCCCACCACGGCGTTCAAGCTGGGGGAGAAGCTCAACGACCCGCTGGCCATGTACCTCAACGACGTCGCCACCATCCCGGCGAACATGGCCGGCGTCCCCGGCCTGTCCCTGCCCGGCGGCCTCGCCGACGAAGACGGTCTGCCCGTGGGCATCCAGCTGCTCGCCCCGGCCCGCGAGGACGCCCGCCTCTACCGCGTGGGTGCCGTCCTCGAATCGTTGCTCGAAGAGAAGTGGGGCGGCCCGCTGCTTGACCGTGCCCCTGAACTGCAGGCACCCGCGCTCGACGCCGCAAACACTGTGGGAGGTTCCAACTAATGTCTGCCGACACGATCCTCAGCTTCGAAGAAGCCATGGAGAAGTACGATCCCGTCCTTGGCTTCGAAGTCCACGTGGAACTGAACACCAAGACGAAGATGTTCTCCTCCGCGCCGAACGTCTTCGGTGACGACCCGAACACCAATGTCAACGAAGTGGACCTCGGCCTGCCGGGCGTCCTGCCTGTGGTGAACAAGGCCGCCGTCGAGTCCTCCATCAAGATCGGCCTCGCGCTCAACTGCAAGATCGCCGAATCCTGCCGCTTCGCCCGGAAGAACTACTTCTACCCGGACACCCCGAAGAACTTCCAGACCTCCCAGTACGACGAGCCCATCGCGTACGACGGCTACCTGGACATCGAACTCGAGGACGGCACCGTGTTCCGCGTCGAGATCGAGCGAGCGCACATGGAAGAGGACGCCGGCAAGCTCACCCACATGGGTGGCGCCGCGGGCCGCATCCAGGGCGCCGACTACTCGCTGGTGGACTACAACCGCGCCGGCGTGCCGCTGGTGGAAATCGTCACCAAGCCGATCGAGGGCGCGGGCAGCCGTGCGCCGGAGCTCGCCAAGGCCTACGTGGCCGCGGTCCGCGAGATCGTCAAGAACCTCGGCGTGTCCGACGCGCGCATGGAACGCGGCAACGTCCGCTGCGACGCCAACGTCTCCCTGCGCCCGCACGGCCAGGAACGCTTCGGCATCCGCTCCGAGACGAAGAACGTGAACTCGCTGCGGGCCGTCGAGCACGCCGTCCGATTCGAGATCCAGCGCCACGCCGCCGTCCTCGACTCCGGCCAGCCGGTGATCCAGGAGACCCGCCACTGGCACGAGGACACGCGCACGACGACGTCGGGCCGGGCCAAGTCTGACGCCGACGACTACCGCTACTTCCCGGAGCCGGACCTGGTTCCCGTCGTCGCCTCGCGTGAGTGGGTGGAGGAACTGCGCGCCACCCTGCCCGAGCCGCCGGCCGCCCGCCGCAAGCGGCTGCAGGCCGACTGGGGCTACTCGGACCTGGAGTTCCGCGACGTGGTGAACGCCGGCGTCATGGACTCCATCGAGGAGACCGTCGCCGCCGGTGCCAGCGCCTCCGCCGCCCGCAAGTGGTGGATGGGCGAGATCGTGGGCCGGGCCAAGACCGCCGATGTCGACCCCGCAGACCTCGGCGTGAGCCCGCAGACCATCGTTGAGCTCAACGGCCTGGTCGAAGAAGGCAAGATCAACAACAAGATGGCCTCCCAGGTCCTCGACGGCGTCCTCGCCGGCGAAGGCACCCCGGCGGAAATCGTCGAGAAGCGCGGCCTCGCCGTCGTGTCCGACGACGGCCCGCTGCTGGAAGCGATCGACGCCGCCCTGGCCGCCCAGCCCGACGTCGCGGAGAAGATCCGCGGCGGCAAGGTCCAGGCCATCGGCGCGATCGTCGGCGGCGTCATGAAGGCCACCCGCGGCCAGGCCGACGCCGGTCGCGTGCGCGAGCTGATCCTGGAGAAGCTCGGCGTCGAGGGCTAAGGCCGCGCCTTTTCCCAACTGGGTCGCAGTTAACGTCGTTTTGAGCCGTCAAAACGTCCACAACTGCGACCCAGTTTGCGTCTGGATCCACAGCACGCACACAGCTTCCGGGCGCATCATGGAGTCATCAGTTCTTTGCTACCCGCCCCTGCCGGACCGGGGAGGAGCGGAGGAAGGATCAGGCCATGTCCACCATGACTCCGGGCGTTCGCAAGGCCCTTATCGCGGGCGGTATTGCCGTCGTCCTGAGCGGCGGCGGTGCGGCCACGGTCTGGGCCGCCAGCCAGATCATCCCCTCCTACCTGGGCGCTGTGGCAGCAGGCACGGCCTCGCCCACGCCGGCGCCGACATCTTCGGCCACCCCCTCGCCCGGCCCAACGCCGCCAGGCACCCCATCCCACGGCCACGGCCGGCACTTCCCTGGATTGGCCCACGGCTTCGCGGGCATGGGAATCCACGGCGAGTTCACGGTGAAGAACAACGACGGCACCTACACGACAATCGTGACCCAGACCGGCACGGTGCAGTCCGCCGGCGATTCGAACGTCACCGTCAAGAGCGATGACGGGTTCACGCAAAGCTACGCAATCGCGTCCTCGACTTCCATCGTCAGGATCCCCGGCCCTGAATCGGCCACGCAAGGCCGGAAATTCCCGCTTGAAGCCATCAAGGCGTCCGACTTGAAGGCAGGCGACACCGTCCGGGTTTCGGGAACGAAGAGCGGCACAACGGTCACGGCCTCCCACATCATCGCCGGGACCTGGCCCGCAGGGGTCGACAAGGCCATGCCCAACAACACAGCGCCCGGTGACCACGGGCGGCACCACCCCGGCAACAAGGCCTAGCCGGCAGGCGTCTCAACACGGCACTCAATCAGGGGGCTGGGGTTCTCCGCGCCCGCCACCCCCGCTTGGCTGAAATACGATTTTTCTGCGCAGTTTCAATCATGTTCTTGCAAATGTATCCGGCGTCACTTATGGTTTGTTAAACGGTTAACGAGCGTGGCCTGGATCACAGCGGGAATCAGGTGCTGCCGTGCCGCCCACCCGACCCCAGCCAGACTGCATTGCGGCATGAGCAAGAGGAGAACGCATGAACTCGACGACGGAAGCAGTTCCGGCCCTGCCGGATGCTGACCGCGTCCCGGCACATGCCGAAGGGCGCGTCCCGGGCCGCGGGAAGGGAAAACGCGGGAAGGGAAAGCCCCGCCAGGCGAAGCGCAGCAATCCGCGGGCCCAGCAAAGGCAAAGCTTTGGTTCCAGGCTGCGCCGGGACAAACAGATGCTGCTGATGATGGTGCCCGGCATCGCCTTCCTGCTGCTGTTCTTCTACATCCCGATCCTCGGCAACGTCATCGCGTTCCAGGACTACCAGCCGTACCTGGGCATCGGGGACAGCCTGTGGGTCGGCTGGCAGAACTTCGTGGACCTGTTCGACAACCCGGACTTCCTGCGGGCGTTCTGGAACACCCTCTACCTGGCCGCCTGGCAACTGGTCTTCCTGTTCCCGGTGCCGCTGGTCCTGGCCCTGATCGTGGATTCGCTGGTCAGCACCCGCGTGCGCCGGGTCTTCCAGAGCATCGCCTACCTGCCGCATTTCCTGTCCTGGGTGCTGGTGATCGCGCTGTTCCAGCAGATGCTCGGCGGTGCCGGATTCATCAACAACTCCCTGCGGCAGTTCGGCCTGGACCCGATTCCGTTCATGACCAACCCGGACACCTTCCCCGTGCTGGTGGTGGCCCAGATGATCTGGAAGGACGCCGGCTGGGCGATG
Organism: Arthrobacter celericrescens; assembly: GCF_003614925.1. Lineage (GTDB taxonomy): Bacteria > Actinomycetota > Actinomycetes > Actinomycetales > Micrococcaceae > Arthrobacter > Arthrobacter celericrescens. The sequence continues at coordinate 92,591 of NZ_QYLP01000011.1, read as the reverse complement.
ATCATCTTCCTCGCGGCGCTGGCCAGCATCGACGCGTCCCTGTACGAGGCGGCAGCGGCCGACGGCGCCGGACGCTGGCGCCGCATGTGGCACATCACCCTCCCCGGACTCCGCTCGGTGATCGTGCTGCTGCTGATCCTGCGGATCGGCGACATCCTCTCTGTCGGTTTCGAGCAGTTCATCCTGCAGAGAGACGCCATCGGCGCGGGTGCCGCCGAGGTCCTGGACACCTTCACCTACTACACCGGCGTCGTCGGAGGTGGCTGGAGCTCCGGCGCGGCCGCCGGCCTGGCCAAGGGCGTGGTCAGTGCCCTGCTGATCTACGCCGCCAACAAACTTGCCCACCGCTTCGGCGAGGACGGCATTTTCGCGAAGAAAGTCGGTTGAGTACATGGCCATCACACAATCCGCGGGAAGAATCCGCCTCGGCCGCAAGCCGAAGGAACTGAACTACAACCCCAAGCGCCCGGTCTGGAAGGAGCGGCCCTCGCCCCTCTACCAGACCATCAAGACCCTGGTCCTGGTGTTCTTCAGCGCCTCGATCATCGTGCCGATCCTGCTGGTGGTGTCCACTTCGCTGGCGGACAAGGAACAGCTCGCCAAGGCCGGCGGCTTCGTGCTCTGGCCCGAGCGGCCCACCCTCGAGGCGTACGAGACCATCTTCAACGGGCCCATGGTCCTCAACTCGCTGGGCGTCAGCGCCGTGGTGACGATCGTCGGCACCGTCCTCGCCCTGTTCGTCACGATCACCATGGCCTATGCCACCAGCCGGCCTGTGCTGTTCGGCCGCCCGGTGGTCCTTGCGGTGCTCTTCACCCTGCTGTTCGCCCCGGGCCTGATCCCGTCCTTCCTGATGATCAAGCAGCTCGGCCTGCTGGACAGCCTGTGGTCGCTGATCCTGCCCGGCATCTTCGGGGCCTTCAACTTCGTAGTGATGCGCTCCTTCTTCATGAACATCCCGCAGGAACTCATCGAGAGCGCCCGCATCGACGGCGCCAGCGACTGGACCATCCTGTGGCGGATCGTGATGCCGCTGTCCAAGGCCGTGATCGCCGTCGTCGGGCTGTTCTACGCGGTGGGCTTCTGGAACTCCTTCTTCAACGCCCTCCTCTACATCAACGACCACAGCAAGTGGCCCATCCAGCTGCTGCTGCGCAACTTCGTGGTCCAGGGCTCCGGCGCCGCCGACGGCCTGGGCATCTCCTCGGTGCCGCCCAGCCAGTCCATACAGATGGCCGTGGTGGTGGTGGCCCTGGTCCCGATCCTGATGGTTTACCCGTTCCTCCAGAAGCACTTCACCAAGGGCGTCCTCACGGGCGCGGTGAAGGGCTGAGTTTTTCCGAGCTGTCCATACCCAGTTGAAAGGCATGAACACATGAGTGCACCAACCCTTAACACGGGCTTCAGCCGCCGGGGCTTCCTCGGCCTGGCCGGCCTGGCGGTCACGACGGCGGGCCTTGCCGCCTGCGGTGGCGGCGGTACCGCCGGCGGAAACGGCGGAGCTGCCGCGTCCGCCGGGGTCAAGCTCCCCACCTACAAGGAGTTCACCGGGGTCACCGCCGACCTCCCGGGCAACTCCAAGGGCCTGCAGGCAGCGTTCTTCAAGCTGCCCGAAGGCGTCACCTCGGTGAAGGAGGCCCCGCTCAAGGGCAAGGTAACTGGCCTGACCGAAACCTTCGAAACCATGAGCCCTGGCATGAAGGACAACCCCTTCTGGCAGCGGCTCAACGCCAAGCTCGGCGGCGAACTGGAACTGCAGATCGCCGAGGACATCGGCGACGGCTACCCGGCCAAGTTCGCCACGGTCCTGGCCAGCGACGACCTGCCGGACATGATGTGGGTCCCGCCGAACCAGGGCATCCCCAACGTCGGCCCCATGCTGGAGGCGAAGTTCCAGGACCTCACCAAGTACCTCTCCGGTGACGCCGTCCTCGAGTACCCCAACCTGGCCGCACTGAAGCCGGACTCCTGGAAGACCGCCGTCGTCAACGGCAAGATCTGGGGCGCCCCCATCCCGAGCACGCCGTTCGGACAGGTCATGTCCGGCCGCCGCGACGTCTGGGAGAAGGTGGGCGGCCTGAACGCCTCCTCGGCGGACGAGTTCCTGGACAAGGCCAAGGAGCTGACCCGGCCCGCGGAGCGCAAGTACGCCCTGGAACCGGCCTATGTGAACGTGCTGCATATGGTCACCGAGTGGTTCGGCGCGCCCAACTCCTGGGCCGTCAACAAGGACCGCTCCCTGACCCACCTGTTCGAAACCCCGGAGTACGCGGCCGGCGTCGAGTTCACGGCCAAGCTGTTCGCGGCCGGGGTCTTCTACCCGGACACGAACGTCCCGGACATCCGCAGCCGCGTGGCCAACGGCAGCGTAGCCGGGCAGGTGCTGGTGGGTCCGCACGATATCAAGGCCTACCGCGGCTTCAACAAGGACCAGGCGTTCGACCTCCTCATTCCGTTCAGCGCGGACGGCAAGGTCAGGCCCACCTACGACATGGGCTACGGCACGGTCGGCTTCACCCCGTTCAAGAAGGCGGACGAGGGCAAAATCCGCGAACTGCTGGCCCTCATCAACTACCTCTCGGCACCGTTCGGCACCGTGGAGTACATGCAAAAGAACTTCGGCGAGGCCGGCAAGGACTACTCCCTTGACGGGCAGGGCAACCCGCAGCTCACCGAATCCGGCACCAGCAACCTGCCGGGCCTGGTTTCCGCGCTGAACATCATGTCCAGCCCGGAAAACGTGGTCTTCAACCCCGGCTTCGACGACGACACCAGGTACGTCAACGAGCAGCAGAAGAAGCTCCTCGAACTCGCCTGGCGCAATCCCACCAACGGCACCTACTCGGACACCAACTCCAAGGTGGGCGCCAAGATCACCAAGCAGCTGCGGGACAAGGTGGTGGACATCATCACCGGCCGGGCCAAGATGTCCGAACTGGACGCCGCCGTCAAGCGCTGGAAGTCCGGAGGCGGCGACAAGATCCGCGACGAGTACCAGGCGGCACTGCCGTCCGACGTCCCGGTCTTCCGCGCCTAGCCGGCCACGACACGGCAAACTGGGGCTCTAACACAGCAGAAGGGGGAGCACATGGGCAGGACAGCAGGCAGCGGAATCCGCCCGACCATCCGCATGGTCGCGGCCGAAGCAGGCGTTTCGACGGCGACGGTGTCCTATGTGATGTCCGGCCGGCGCGGCGAAGGCGGGCCCGGCGTCTCGGACATCACCGTGGAGCGGGTGCGCGCCGCGGCCGAGCGGCTGGGCTACCGGCCCAACCAGGCAGCGCGGGCCATCCGGACCGGGCGGACCAACACCGTGATCCTGTCCCTGACCATGCTGTCGGACCCCTGGTCCCTGTCCGTGATCGAGGCCGTGCAGAAGGCGGCCGCGCCGCTGGGGATCACGCCGCTGATCCTCGGCGACGCGGACTGGGTCAAGGTGCTCCAAAGCCACGACGCCGATGCCGTGTTCGTTGACGCCGTCACCCCGGAGCAGCAAAAACCCCTGGAAGGGCTTGCCGCCCGCGGCACCACCCTGGTGGTGTTCGACGAGCAGCTCGAGGCCGCCGGGTTCGACGTCATTCGCTCCGTCGCCGGCCCCGGCTGCACCCTCGCGGTGGAGCACCTGCTGGCGGGCCACCGCAAGGTGGGCTGCCTGGTGCCGTCCCGCGAGGGGCGGCCCCCTGCCGGGCAACGCTATGAGGCGTACACCTCCGCGCTCGCCGCGGCGGGGATCGGCCTCAACGAGGACTACGTGGGCGCCTTCGACGGCACCACCGCGGGAGCCTACGCGGCCACCATGCGCCTGCTCGGCCGCGACGACCGGCCCTCCGCCTTGTATGCCACCACGGATTACGCCGCCGTCAGCGCCATCAACGCCGCGCAACGACTCGGGCTGACCGTCGGCCGCGACGTGGACATCATCGGCGTCGGCAACGCCATCGAAGGCGAGCGGATGTCGCCCTCCCTGAGCACCGTGGGTCCGGTGGACTTCTTCGAGCGGGTGGCCCGGCTCCTGCTGAAGCGGGCCGTCGACGGCGGCACACAAGTCCCGGAAGTACTGGACTTCCCCTGGCAGCTCTTCGTCAGGGAATCGGCCCCGCACCGCAGTGCGGCCAACAGACTTTACTGAGAACAGAAAGAAGCACGAAAACACATGGGAAGCGAAGACTTGAAGATCGGCGTGGTGGGCTTCGGCCTGCGCGCAGGGCTGTGGCGCCACGCGCACAAGCCGGGGCAGGGATCGGAGGTGACCATCGTCTGCGACACCAGTGAACGCGGCCGGGCCGATGCCGCGGCGCGCATCCCTACCGCAAGGGTGACCGGTGAGCTTCAGGAACTGATCGACAGCGGTATCGACGCGGTCCTGGTGCTGACCCCGGACAACCAGCACGCCGCCGTCGCCGTCCGCACGCTCAAGGCGGGCATTCCCACCTTCTGCGAAAAGCCGCTGGACATCACCATCGAGGCCGCCGACTCGATCCTGCAGGCCGCCTACGAAAGCGGCACCCGCCTCTACGTGGGCCACAACATGCGCCACATGCCCGTGGTGGTCCAGATGCGCGAGCTGATCGAACAGGGCCGGATCGGCGAGGTCAAGGCGGTGTGGTGCCGGCACTTCGTGGGCCACGGCGGGGACTACTACTTCAAGGACTGGCACTCCGAACGGAAGAACGTCACCTCGCTGCTGCTCCAGAAAGGCGCGCACGACATCGACGTCATCCACTGGCTGGCCGGCGGCTACGCCAGGCGCGTGTCCGCCGTCGGCGAGCTCGCGGTGTACGGCAAGGTGACGGACCGCAGCGACAACAGCACCAAGCGCATGGGCGAGTGGTTCTCGCTGGAGAACTGGCCGCCCACCGAGCAGCATGGGCTGGCCGAGCGGATCGACGTCGAGGACATCTCCATGATGAACATGGTGCTGGACAATGACGTGCTGGCCTCCTACCAGCAGTGCCACTTCACTCCGGACTACTGGCGCAACTACACGGTGATCGGCACCAAGGGCCGGATCGAGAACTTCGGCGACGGGCCGGGGGAGCGGATCGGCCTCTGGACCAAGCGCACCCCGGGATATGCGGAGCCGGACGAAACCTTCACCATCCAGGACGGCGAAGGCGGGCATGGCGGGGCGGACCCGCGCCTGATCGCCGAGTTCCTGCGCTTCGCGTCCGACGGCGGTCCGACGCAGACCTCGCCCGTCGCCGCCCGGCAGGCGGTGGCCGCCGGCGTGCTGGCCGCCGAGTCGTTGCGGTCCGACGGCGGTGCCCGGGAAGTGCCGGCGCTCCCGGCCGGGCTGGTGGCGTACTTCGAAAGCGGCCAGCCGGCATCCGTGCCCAGCAGTTGAGCTGCGCTTATCCGGGGGCGGATACCAGTTCGTCCACAACCTCCCGCAGCAGCTGAGCAACCCGCTGGACGGCCTGGCGCCGGGCGTTCTCGGGCCGGATCAGCATGTCGATGCGGCGCCGGGTGGCGATCCCCTCGAGCGGCCTGAGGACCACGCCCTGCGAGAGGGCCGCGGCGGCGGCGGTGTGCCGGGGCAGCAAGCCCAGCACGCCGCTGCCGGCCACCACGGCAGCCACCGTGGCGTAGTCGTTCACGCGGTGTGCGATGTGCGGTGCCCGGCTCGCCACCGCGGCGACTGCGGCCAGCACATCCGCGGGGGAGTAGCCGGGGCGGCTGGAAACCCAGCTTTCGCCGGCGACGTCGGACGGCGTCAGGGACGCCTTGGCCGCCAGCGGGTGCCCGGCGGGAAGGGCCACGTCGAAAGGTTCCTCCGCGAGCGGCAGAACCAGGATCCGGTCCGTGGGCCAGTCCTCGCTGTGCGCCATCCGGTGCGCCAGCACGATGTCGTAGCGTGCCGTCAGGGCCGGGAATCCCTGCTGCGGGACGTCCTCGTCGGCCAGGCGCAGGCGCGGGACGCCGCTGGTGCCAGGACCGCTTGGGTCGGTGCCGCCGTCGTCCGTTTCCGTGGCGGCGAGCCGGCCGGCCAGGCGCCCGAAAATCGCCTGCCCGGCGCTGTGGAAGGCACTGACGGACACGGTGCCCGCGGGGTCGTCGTGGTAGCCGCCGATCGCCGCGTGTGCGTCGGCCATGGCACGGATGACGGCGCCGCCCGCGTCGGCGAGGACCTGGCCGGCATCGGTGAGCACCAGGTTCCGGCCCTCCTTGCGGGTGAGCGGGACCCCGGCGCTGCGCTGGAGGAGGGTGAGCTGCTGGGAGACGGCGGAGGGCGTGACCATCATGGCCTCGGCCACGGCCTTCACGCTGCCGAGTTCACCGAGTTCACGCAAGACCTGAAGCTGGCGGACATCCATAAGTCAATCCTAAAGTGTGCGCCAACTCGATGAAGCAGGCACTGAATCACCACGTGCGCGAACGTACAGCTGCGGCCCCGAAATCAGCGTTTCCGGGGCCGCAAGTGTACGTTCGCGCTAGAGCTCGTTGCGCACCACGACGCCCTGCGCGACGACGGCACGCACCTTCTCCAGCGCGGTTCCGTCGCTCAACGGGTCGGCGTCCACCACGACGGCGTCCGCGAAGCCGCCGGTCACCAGACGGCCTGCCCGGCCTTCCCAGCCCAGCAGGCGGGCCGCGTGCGTCGTCGCCGAACGCATCGCCTCCAGCGGGGAGAGCCCCGCCTCGTTCAGGAGGCGGACCTCGACGCCCAGGGGAGTGACGTCGGTGCCGAAGGAGTCGGTGCCGGCAACGATCGTCACGCCGGCCTCGTGGGCTGCGAGAACGGCCGCCTTGTGGATGGGCGTGTACTCCTGGCCGCGGGCGGCGAGGATCGGGTTGGATGAGCGGGCCATGCTGGAGATCGCGTCCATGGTGGGCGTGAAACAGGTGCCGCGGCGGACCATCTCGGCGATGGTCTGCTCCGAAAGGAACACGCCGTGCTCGATGCTGCGGACGCCGGCACGGACGGCACCGTCAATGCCTTCGGCGCTGTATGCGTGGCACAGGACGCCGGCGCCGCGGGCGGCCTTGACCACCGCGGAAAGCTGCTCGACGCCGTAGACCAGTTCGCGCGGATCCTGTTCCGGGAGCCCGGCACGCGGGTTGGCGCGGGTCTTGATGACTTCGGCTCCGCGGGCGAGGTTGACCCTGGTCAGGTAGGCCAGGTCCTGCGGGTCGGTGATGCCGTTCTTGAGCGCCGCCAGGGGAGCGAGGTCCGGGTCAGCCAGGATCGAGTCGCCCTGCTCGGGCGAAATGAAGAGACCGGCTGGGCGGACGCGCGGGGACGCGCCGGGAGCCCATCCGGGCAGCGCCGCGAGGGCGACGTCCTGGTAGAAGCTGCTGGAGCCGCTGCGCATGCTGGTCACGCCGCCCTGCAGCAGGATCCGCGTGTCGGCCAGGGCGTTGGCGTGCACGTGGACGTCCACGAGGCCCGGCGTCACCCAGCGGCCGGCGGCGTTCAGGATGGTCGCGCGGCCGGCGACGTCGGCGACGGCCTTGCGGGTGGCGTCGCGGCTTCCGACGGCGGCGACCTTGCCGCCGTCGAGCACCAGCACACCGTCTTCGATCGCATCGCCGGTGAGCGGGTCCACGATGGTGCCGCCCTCGATGATGACGGCGCCTGGCGTCACGGGACGGCCGTGGTAATCGGGGCCGGCCGGACGCTCGGCGGCCTGCGCTGCCGGAGCCGAGCCGAGCTGGGCGGCGACGCCTGCCACGGAAATGCCGGCCAGGGCCGCGGCGCTGGCGAGGACTCCGCGGCGCGAGGGAACGGCGGACGGGACGGCCGCATTGCTGTGGTCATGAAGGCACATGGTTACTCCTTGGGGGAAGGCGCCATCCTTGGGACAACAGACGACACCGGTGTACCCAACACCATATTTGGTATACCAAAGTAGTTTCAAGCTTTTCCGGAAGCGTGGCGTCCGCAATTACGGACGGTGTAGCTCTGGCTAAACTGTTGAGTGAGATACTTGAGCTTGTTCTAAGCCGTTTGAGGGCATGTAATGGGAGCCATGAAGGCTCTCTACAAGTCCGGCCCGCACGCCGGCTTCGAACTCGTCGACCGGCCCGAACCCGAGGCCGGCCCCGGCGACGTCAAGATCCGCGTGATGACCACCGGCATCTGCGGCACCGACCTGCACATCCAGTCCTGGGACGCGTGGGCGCAAAGCATCATCGAAACCCCGCTCATCGCGGGCCACGAGTTCTACGGCGAAGTGGTGGCCGTCGGCGAGGACGTCCGGGACGTCAAGGTCGGCGACAGGGTGTCCGGCGAAGGCCACGTGGTGTGCGGCATCTGCCGCAACTGCCGCGCCGGCCGCCGCCAGATGTGCATCCACACCGTGTCCGTGGGCGTGCAGCGCGACGGCGCCTTCGCCGAGTACGTCGTAATCCCGGAGACCAACGTCTGGGTGCACCAGGACCCCTCGGTCACTCCGGAACTCGGCGCCATTTTCGACCCCTTCGGCAACGCCGTCCACACCGCCCTGAGCTTCCCGCTGGTGGGTGAGGACGTGCTCATCACCGGCGCCGGCCCCATCGGCCTGATGGCGATCGCCGTCGCCCGCCACGCCGGTGCCCGCAAGATCGCCATCACCGACGTCTCAGAATCCCGGCTGGCCCTGGCCCGCAGCATGGGCGTGGACCTCGCCGTCGACGTCTCCAAGATGCGCATCAGCGAGGCCCAGAAGGAACTGGGCATGCGCGAAGGCTTCGATATCGGCCTGGAAATGTCGGGACATCCCACGGCCTTGCCTGAGATGATCGACAACATGAACCACGGCGGACGCATCGCCATGCTCGGCCTGCCCAGCCAGTCGATCGACATCGACTGGGGCAAGGTGGTCACCCACATGCTCACGCTCAAGGGCATCTACGGCCGCGAAATGTTCGAGACCTGGTATGCCATGAGCGCCATGCTTTCCTCCAACCCCGAGCTGCACCGCAACATCTCCGCCGTCGTCACGGACACGCTGTCCGCCGCCGACTGGGAAAAGGGCTTCGAGATCGCCCGCGCCGGCACCGGCGGCAAGGTTGTCCTCGACTGGACCGAACTGTAACCGGCCGTACCGCACCTGAACCGAACCCCACAGGACTCTAAGGAGACCAATTTGTACACCTCGATCAAGGACCAGCTGCAGGGCGAACTGGACGAGATCCGCGCGGCCGGGCTCTTCAAGAGCGAACGCCACATCGATTCCCCGCAGGCCAGCCACATCGCCGCCGGCCCGCTGGGCGAGCCGTCCCGGCAGGTGCTGAACTTCTGCGCCAACAACTACCTGGGCCTGGCCGACCACCCGGAGATCATCGCCGCGGCCAAGTCCGCCATGGACGAACGGGGCTTCGGCATGGCCTCGGTGCGTTTCATCTGCGGCACCCAGGACCTGCACCTGCAGCTGGAGAAGAAGGTGTCCGAATTCCTCGGCACCGAGGACACCATCCTGTTCTCCAGCTGCTTCGACGCCAACGGCGGCGTGTTCGAATCCCTCTTCGGCCCCGAGGACGCCATCATCTCGGACTCGCTGAACCACGCCTCGATCATCGACGGCATCCGCCTGAGCAAGGCCAAGCGCTTCCGCTACGCCAACCAGGACATGGCCGACCTCGAAGCCAAGCTGGCGGAGGCCGAAGGTTCCCGCCGCAAGATCATCGTCACGGACGGCGTCTTCTCCATGGACGGCTATCTGGCACCGCTGGCGGCAATCTGCGACCTCGCCGAGAAGCACGATGCCCTGGTGATGGTGGACGACTCGCACGCCGTCGGCTTCATGGGCGCCACTGGTGCCGGCACCCCGGAACACGCCGGCGTCAGCCACCGCGTGGACATCTACACCGGCACCTTCGGCAAGGCCCTCGGCGGCGCCTCGGGCGGCTACGTCTCCGGCCGCTCGGAGGTCATCGCCATGCTGCGCCAGAAGGCCCGCCCCTACCTGTTCTCCAACTCCCTGGCCCCGGCCATCGTCGCCGCCACGCTCAAGGCCCTCGAGCTGGTCCAGGGCTCCGGCGAGCTGCGCACGCGGCTCTTCGACAACGCGGCACTGTTCCGACGCCGGATGGCCGAGGAAGGCTTCGAACTGCTCGACGGCGAACACGCGATCGTCCCGGTCATGTTCGGTGACGCCGTGGCCGCCGCGAAGGTGGCCGCCGAGATGCTCGAACACGGCGTGTTCGTCACGGCCTTCAGCTACCCGGTGGTGCCGAAGGGCGCCGCACGCATCCGCGTGCAGCTGTCCGCGGCCCACAGCCCGGCCGACGTCGAAGCTTGCGTGCAGGCTTTCGTCAACAGCCGCGACGCGGTCAACAGCCGGGACGCCGCCACCGCAGGTGAAACCGCGGGGGCCTGAGTGCCATGATCCTCACCCTGCTCGGTGGCGGAGGTTTCCGGGTGCCGCTGGTCCATTCAGCACTGCTGAGGGACCGGCGGCCCGGCCGTGTCACCGAGCTGAGGTTGTTTGACCACGACGCCGGCCGGCTGGCCGTGGTGGCCAGGGTCCTGGAAGAGCAGGCGGCAGGCGTGCCCGACGCACCCCGGGTGCGCCTGTTCACCGAGCTTGCCGAGGCCCTGCCCGGCACGGACTTCATCTTCTCCGCGATCCGGGTGGGCGGCATGGCCGGCCGCGCCGCCGACGAGCGGATCGCCCTCGAGCACGGGGTCATCGGGCAGGAAACCGTGGGCGCCGGCGGGATCTCCTACGCCCTGCGGACCATCCCGGTGGTGGTGGACATCGCGCAGGCCGTCCGGAAGCACGCCCCGCAGGCCTGGTTCATCAACTTCACCAATCCGGCCGGCGTCATCACCGAGGTCTTGAACTCCCTGCTGGGCGGGCGGGTGGTGGGCATCTGTGATTCCCCGGCGGGCCTGGCACGGCGCGCGCTGTGGGCGGCGGGGTTTCCTGGGCTGGACGTGTACGGGGCCGGCGTCGGGATCGACTACATCGGCCTGAACCACCTGGGCTGGCTGCGCGGGCTGACGGTGGACGGTGCGGACGTACTCCCGGAGTTGCTCGCGGACGCGGACGCCGTCGAGTCCTTCGAGGAGGGCCGGCTGTTCGGCGGCCCCTGGCTCCAGGCGCTCGGCGCGGTGCCCAACGAATACCTGCACTACTACTACTTCCGCCGGGAAAACCTGCTGGCCGAACAGGAGGCCGCCGCCACCCGCGGCAGCTACCTGGCCCGGCAGCAGGCCGCCTTCTACGCGACCGGCGCCGGAGAACAAGCCGGGGGCTCCGCCCTCCAGCTCTGGGAACAGTGCAGGCTGGACCGCGAACAGACATACATGGCCGACAACCGCGACGCCGCCGGGACCTTCGAGCGCGATGCCGCGGACCTGCAGGGCGGCGGCTATGAGGGCGTGGCCCTGGCGATCATGAAGGCCCTGGCAGGCGCAGCCGGCGGCGGCCCGGCCGACACCGACGAAACCCGCCTCATCCTCAACATGCCCAACGCCGGAACCCTGCCCGGGATGGACCACGACGCCGTCATCGAGGCCCCCTGTGTCGTAGGCCCGGACGGTGTCCGGCTGCTGCCCGCGGATCCGCTTCCGGGCTACGCCGCGGGGCTCGTCACCACCGTCAAGGCCGTGGAGCGGGCCACCATCGAGGCGGCCCTGGGCGGATCACGGAATGCCGCCTACCGCGCCCTGGCCATGCACCCGCTGGTCGATTCGGTACGGGTGGCGCACGCCCTGCTGGACGGCTACACCGAGCACTTCAAGGAGCTGGCGTACCTGCGCTGAGCGCCTGCCGTTGCCGTGCCGGTCCCGTGCGGCTGGACGCCGTGAAGGAGCCCCAAATAGCCCTGTCGGGAATCCCCGCCCGGGCCTAGGATCGCAGCATGGGCAATGATGCAGCCACAGAAGTCTTGGACCCGCAGGCATGCTGGGAACTCCTCCGGATCGTGTCGGTGGGGCGCCTGGCCGTCTGGCTTGGCGACCGACCGGACATCTTCCCGGTCAACTACGCCGTTGACCACGGCAGCGTCGTCTTCAGGACCGGCGCCGGAACAAAGCTCCAGGCCGCCCTCGGCGACTATCCCGTCGCGATGGAGGCGGACGGCGTCGACCCCGACACCGGCGTCGCCTGGAGTGTGGTGCTCCGCGGCAAAGCGGTCCCGCTGAAGAACATCGACGACGTCGTGAGCTCGTTCTCGATTCCCCTCTTTCCTTGGGAGGCCGGGCAGAAGGACCACTTCGTGAGGATTCCGGCGGATTCGGTGTCCGGCCGCCGCTTCACCGTCACGCCGCCGCTGACCTGGTGGACGCCCTACAGCGGCACCAAACCGGCCAGGGGCGAGTAGCGGACCTTTGCCGCGCGGAGTTGTCGCGCGGACTTCCCGGCACTGGCAGGATGGTCTGATGGCCTCGAATTACGACGTGGTGATTGTCGGCGGCGGCATCGCCGGGCTCTCGCTTGCCTCCGCCCTGGCAGGGAATTGCTCCGTAGCGCTTGTGGAAGCGGAGCAGACCCTTGCGTACCACACCTCTTCCCGCTCGGCGCGGCAGCTGATCCCCAGCTACGGACCCGCCGTCGTTCAGGAACTCACCGTCCGCACTCTGGAACTGATCGCAGGGCGCGACGCCGGACTGGACGTCCCGGTGCTGACGCCGCGGGCGTTCATGATGGTGGGGGACGAAGCGGACCTCACGGCCGAAGCCAGCGGCCACATGCGCCCGATCACGCACGCCGAGGCCCTGGAACTTTGCCCGGCGCTCCGGCCGGAAAGCTTCACCCACGCCGGCCTGGACACCGGCTCCTTCGCCTGCAACGCCCCGGTGCTGCTGGAGGACCACCGCCGCCGCGCGGAAGCGGCGGGCGCGGACATCATCACCGGGGCCCGCGTGCACTCGGCCCAGCGGATCGGCTCGGCCTGGCAGCTCGGCGCCGGGACCGAGGGACTCGGGGCCGCCGTCGTGGTCAACGCGGCAGGTGCCTGGGCGGACGAACTCGCGGTCCTCAGCGGGGTGGAGAAGCTCGGGCTGCAGCCGTACCGGCGCACCGCGGCCGTCGTCGACGTCGAGCGCCCGCTGGCGCCAGGAACCCCGATGGTGGCCGAGGCCGCGCACCGCTGGTATTTCCGCGCCGAAGGCGGGCAGGTACTCATCTCGCCCGCGGAGACCGTACCCAGCGGGCCGGAGGACGCCAAGCCTCGGCCGGGGGACATCGAAGCGCTTGTGGAACGGCTGAACTCGCTGACCACCCTGGGCATCCGCGCGGTGGACCGTGCCTGGACCGGGCTGCGCACCGAAGCTGCCGACGGCGTCCCGGTGGTGGGCTTCGACGCCGAGGCGCCCGGCTTCTTCTGGCTCGCCGGGCAGGGCGGCTACGGCTTCCAGACCTCCTCGGCCATCGCCGAGCTCGCGGCCGCAGCGATCCTCGACACCTCCGGCAGCAGTCCGGTATCCCGGACACCGGCGCAGCTGGCGGCCACCCGCTGGTCCGTCCGCCGATGAACAATTGATCCATGACTACGGGGTTCACGAGCGGGCACGCAAGCACACTGATCCATAACATCGGCGAACTGATGACCCAGGACGGCGAGCACCGCGTCCTGCGGGATGCCGCCGTCGTGATCGAGGGCGAACGGATTTCCTGGATCGGCCCGGCGTCGCAGGCACCCGCCGCTGACGCCGCCGTCGACGCCGAAGGCCGCGCCGTGCTGCCTGGCTGGGTGGACTCGCACTCGCACCTGGTCTTCGCCGGCGACCGCACCGCCGAGTTCGAAGCCCGCATGGCGGGGGAGAGCTATAGTGCCGGCGGCATCGCCGTCACCATGGGCGCCACCCGCGCTGCCGGTGAAGAGGAACTGACCCGGCTCACCGCCGAGCGCGTGGCCGAGGCCGTCTCGCAGGGCACCACCTACCTCGAGAGCAAGACCGGCTACGGCCTGGACGTGGAGAACGAGGCCCGCAGCGCCCGGATCGCCGCCGCGACCGTGGACGAAGTCACCTACCTCGGCGCCCACCTGGTCCCGGCAGGGATCGACCCCGAGGAATACACGGACCTGGTCTGCGGTCCCATGCTCGACGCCGTGCTCCCGCACGTGCGCTGGGCCGACGTCTTCTGCGAACGCGGCGCCTTCACCGAAGACCAGTCCCGCCGCGTCCTCACCGCCGCCCGCAACGCCGGGCTCGGCTTGCGCGTCCACGGCAACCAGCTCGGCGAAGGCCCGGGCGTGCAGCTCGCCGTGGAATTCGGCGCAGCCAGCGTGGACCACGTGAACTACCTCTCCGAGGCGGACATCCAGGCGCTCGCCGGCACCTGGTCCGGCTGGGACGCCGCCAGCGGCACCGGCATCCGCGGCACCGTGGCCACCTGCCTGCCCGCCTGCGACCTCTCCACCCGCCAGCCGCTCGCCCCGGGCCGCGAACTGATCGACGCCGGCGTCCAGATCGCGCTCGCCGCCAACTGCAACCCGGGCACTTCCTACACCAGCTCCATGGCTTTCTGCGTTACCACGGCGGTGCTGCAGATGCGCCTGAGCGTCCACGAAGCCGTCCGGGCCGCCACCTACGGCGGCGCCCTGGCCCTGGGCCGCGAATCCGGCAAGGACGCCGACGGCGAACGCGCGGTGGGCTCGATCGCCGTCGGGCACCGCGCGGACCTGCACATGCTGAAGGCGCCGTCCGCCACCCATCTGGCCTACCGGCCCGGCATCCCGATGACGCACGCCGTTTGGCGTGCCGGCGTGCGCGCAGTTTGAGTTTTTCCGCAACGCGGGGTCACTTACGGCCCATTCCGATCGCTCGGACGGGCCGTAAGTGACCCCGCGTTGGTCCTAAGAGCGGCTGGACCGCGCTCGGACCGCGGCGCCGGCACACAGGACCACTGCCAGGCCACCGGCAACCGTGGTCCAGTCCAGCCGCTCGCCCAGCAGGAGGCTTGCCCAGCCGATGGTCATGACCGGCTGGACCAGCTGGACCTGGCTGACCCGTGCCATGGGCCCGACGGCCAGGCCGCGGTACCAGGCGAAGAAGCCCAGGAACATGCTGACGACGCCGAGGTATGCAAAGGCGGCCCACTGCGCGGGCGTGGCGGACAGTCCTTGCTGGGTGGCAGGGAGGATTGCCAGCACCGCCATCAAGGGCGACACCAGCACAAGGGCCCAGGAGATGGTCTGCCAGGCACCGAGTTCGCGGGCCAGCAGGCCGCCTTCCGCATAGCCGACCGCGCACGTTGCCACAGCGCCGAAAAGCAGCAGGTCCGTCCAGTGCAGGGCGGTGAAGCCGCCCGACTGCAGGGACGTGAAGCCGATCGCCGCCGCGGCGCCCGCACCGCTCGCGATCCAGAAGGACCGCGGCGGACGTTCCCTGCCGCGAAGCACCGCCGTCATGGCCGTGGCGGCGGGAAGCAGCGCGATCACCACCGCGCTGTGGCCCGCCGGTGCGGTAGTCAGCGCGAAGCTCGTGAGGAACGGAAAGCCGACGACGACGCCGCCCGCCACCACTGCCAGGCGCGCCCATTGCGCGCCGCGGGGGAGCCGTTGCCGGGTGAGTGCCAGGGCGAAGGCCGCGAGGAGCGCTGCCACGACCGCCCGGCCGGAGGCGATGAACAGCGGCGGCAGCCCTCCGACGGCCACCTTCGTGAAGGGAACGGTGAAGGAGAAGGCCGCCACTCCGAGCAGCCCCCACCACAGCCCCGACGCCGGGCGGCGTTCCTTGGGTTGCTCCGGGCTGTCCTGGATGGATACCGCTTGGGTGGAAATTATAGTAGCGCTACTATTGTCTCTCATGAACAACGATAGCAGTTCGCGGATCGCCGCACGCCTCCGGGAATGGATCTCCGCGGTGCCTCCGGGATCCCGGCTGCCGTCCACCAGGTCCTTGGTGGCCGAGTACCAGGCCAGTCCGGTGACGGTGCAGAAGGTGCTGCGGACCCTGGCCACGCAGGGCCTGATCGAAAGCCGGCCCGGAGTGGGCACCTTTGTGCGGGCTGTCCGGACGGCACGGCCCGCGGACTACGGCTGGCAGACGGCGGCCCTTGGTACGCCGCCGGCCCACCTTCGGCCGCTGTCGGCGGCCATGCGCAGCGCACCCAACGACGTGATCGCGTTCCATTCGGGATACCCGGACAGGGAGCTTTTGCCGGAGCGGCTGGTCCGTGCCGCACTCACCAGGGCGTCCAGGGGCGACGCCGCCCTGTTCCGCCCGCCGGCGGCCGGGCTGCCGGAGCTGCAGTCGTGGTTCGCGCAGGAGCTGCGCTCGTCAACACCCCTTGGCATCAATCCGCCCACACCCTCGGACGTGATTGTGCTGCCGGGGACCCAGAGCGGCCTCAGCTCCGTTTTCCGGGCCCTGGTGTCCGGCGGGCAGCCGCTGCTGATGGAGTCGCCGTCGTACTGGGGGGCCATCCTTGCAGCGGCACAGGCGGGCGTCCGCGTGGTTCCGGTGCCGAGCAGTCCCGAGGGGCCTGACCCCGAGGAACTGCAGCGTGCCTTCCGGGAGAGCGGGGCGCGGGTGTTCTATGCGCAGCCGAACTACGCCAACCCGAGCGGGGCGCAATGGTCCGCGCGGCGTGCGGAGGAGGTGCTGGAGGTGGTGCGGCGGAATGGTGCCTTCCTGGTCGAGGACGACTGGGCCCACGACTTCGGCATCACCTCCGACCCCGAGCCGCTCGCCTCCCGGGACGATTCCGGCCACGTCGTCTACCTCCGCTCGTTGACGAAAAGCGTGTCCCCGGCGATCAGGGTGGGGGCCGTCGTCGCCCGCGGACCGGCGCGCGAGCGGATCCTGGCCGCCCAGGGCGCCGAATCGATGTACGTGAGCGGGCTGCTGCAGGCGGCAGCGCTCGACGTCGTGACGCAGCCCGGCTGGCAGACCCACCTGCGCGGACTCCGCCACCAGCTCCAGGCCCGCCGCGACCTGCTCGCCACCAGCTTGCGCGAGCACGTCCCGCAGGCCCACCTCGGACTGCTGCCGAAGGGCGGGCTGAACCTGTGGGTCCGGCTTCCGGACGGGACCGACGTGGACCAGCTCGCCCGCTCCTGCGAGGCCGCCGGGGTCCTGATCGCCCCGGGCAATGAATGGTTCCCGGCGGAGCCCGCCGGCCCGTTCATCCGGCTCAACTACGCGGGGCCGAACCCCGGCGCCTTCCGGGAAGGAACGCGGCTCATCGGGCAGGCCCTCGAACAAGCCGGAAGCTAGGAAAAAAGCGGCAATAGCCGGCCGTTCATGCGTGGATTGCCCGCCATCGCTGGTAGGAAATGGCCTGTGCTGCTCGTAGCCTTGGCACATCAGAACAAGGCAAGCAGAGGAAGAGGACATGACGGCGGCAGACCCCACGATCAAGACTGTTCCCGAGGGTTACTCCAGCGTCAGCCCGTGGATTATTTCGCGGGACACGGGGGCCTTGCTGGCATTCATCACCCAGGCGTTCGGCGCACGGGAGATTGACCGCCTCGTTGGGGAAGACGGCACCATCGGCCACGCCGAAGCCAGAATCGGCGACTCGGTGGTCCTGGCTTTCGACTCCCGTCCCGATTGGCCCGCGACGCCCGCCTTCCTCCGCGTGTACGTCGACGACGCCGATGCCGCCCTTGCCGCGTCCGTCGCCGCGGGTGCCGTTGTGGTGTCGGAGATGGACAACAGCGCCTGGGGCGATCGCGGGTGCCGCGTCCAGGATCCCCTGGGCAACCTCTGGTGGGTCATGTCCCACATGGAGGATGTGAGCGAGGAGGAAGCCGCCAGCCGATGGGCCCAGCCCGGTTATCTGGCCGGCATGGAGTACGCCATTGATTCCCTCAACAGCCACATGACAGGGCGTGCATCCGGTAGCGTGCCTGTGCCCGAACTGGTTCTTAACATGGCTGCCAAGCCGCGGGCGAACGGTGTCAGGGCGGTCCCTGAGGGCTACCGTTCGGTGGAACCTTGGATCATTACGCGGGACACCGCTGGCTTGCTGGATTTCATGACGGCGGCCTTCGGCGCGCACGAGGCTTTCCGGGTTCCGATGGACGACGGGTCGATCGGCCACGCGGAAGCGCGAATCGGCGATTCCAATGTCCTGGCGTTCGACTCGCGTCCGGATTGGCCCGAAACCCCTGCTTTCCTGCGGCTCTACGTCGACGACGGCGATGCGACCTTCGCTGCGGCCCTCGCCGCCGGTGCTACTGCGGTGACCAACATGACGGAGCTGTTCTGGGGAGACCGGGTTGGCCGGGTCCGTGATCCCTTCGGAAATCTCTGGTGGATCCAGTGCCGCGTCGCCGAACTGACCGAGGAAGAAGCCTACGAACGTGCCGCACGGCCGGAATTCGTGCGGGCCATGGAGTACGTGACCGGCGCAACGATCGTCCCTCCGGTACATGAGTAGTGTTTGACGGCCCTGCTGGCCGGACCTCGCTCTTGAACTCCTCACCGCGTGAACTCCAGATGACGAGAGCTGAGCAAAAAGTCTCCTCTTAGGGCGAGAAGTAGCTTGGGCGACGCGAAAACCGTTTTGACACCGAGTGGCGGCGCCCAGGTGCCGCACCTCACGCGCCCTCCTTGTGCGATTGAAGTTGATCGATTAGTGTTTTAATAGATCAAAAAACGTCAAATGCGCGTCGTGAAGCGCAGACAGGAACGGTGCGTCCGATGAGCAACGCTGCCCTTGGTGCCTACATGGAAGAAGAGCTGGTTTCGCAGCCGGATGTCTGGCTCCAGGCCATCGCCCAGGCCAAGGCGGAACAGGTCCTGCCCGCGGATGGCGAGCGGGTCGCCGTCGTCGGCTGCGGAACCTCCTGGTTCATGGCGCAGAGCTACGCCGCCGCGCGTGAGGCCGCCGGCAAGGGCGTCACCGACGCGTTCGCCGCGTCCGGAGCCTTCCTGAACCACAACAGCGCCGGCCGCCAGTACGACGCCGTCATTGCCATCACCCGCTCCGGCACCACCACCGAGGTGATTGAGCTGCTGGAGGCGTTGCGCGGCAAGGTCCGCACCATTGCGCTGATCGGCGACGTGGACTCGCCCGTGGCGACGCTGGCGGACGCCGTCGTCGGGCTGCCGTACGCGGACGAAAAGTCCGTCGTCCAGACCCGCTTCGCCACCACCGCCCTGGTCTACCTGCTCAGCAGCCTGGGCATCGACCTCGGCGACGCCGTCGAGCAGGCCCGCCCGGCGGTCACCGAGCCCGTATCCCGGGAACTCGTGGACGCCGAGCAGTTCACCTTCCTCGGCACCGGCTGGACCATCGGCCTGGCCCACGAAGCCGGCCTGAAGATGCGCGAAGCCGTACAGGGCTGGACCGAGTCCTACCCGGCCATGGAATACCGGCACGGGCCCATCTCCATCGCCGCACCGGGACGCGTCACGTGGCTCTTCGGTGAACAGCCCGAAGGACTGGACGCCAACATGGAAGCCACCGGCGCCCTGTACATCAACACCGGAAAGCACCCCCTCGCCGAACTTGCCCGGGTCCACCGCGTCACCCTGGAACGCGCCCGCGCCCGCGGGCTGAATCCGGACCTGCCGCGCAACCTCACCCGCTCGGTCATCCTCGACACCACCGCCTAGGACGCCGCGATGGTTCTCGGAGCAGCTGGAGCGGCGGTACTTGCCTTCGACGTCGGCGGCACGGACATGAAGGTGGGTCTCGTCGACGCCCAGGGAAACGTCCTGGGCCTGCGCCGGGTCAGCACGCCGCGGGATCCCCACCGGCCCGCCGACGCCATCCTGGACCGGGTGGCCGAACTGGCTCGCGAGCTCGAAGCCGAATTCCCCGCACACCCGGTCCGCGCCGCCGGGGTGATCGTGCCCGGAATCGTGGACCCGGAATCCGGGGTGGGCCTCTACTCGGCCAACCTCGGCTGGCGGAACTACCCCTTCACTGCCGAGGCCGAACGACGGCTGGGCGTGCCGGTGGCCTTCGACCACGATGTCCGCTCGGCCGCCGCGGTGGAACACCACTACGGCGGCTCGCGCGAGTTCGACGACGTCGTGGTGATGGTGGTGGGCACCGGAATCGCCGCCGCTGTCTTCTCCGGCGGCAAGGCCGTCAGCGCCGGCGGCTTCGCCGGCGAACTCGGCCACGCCCAGGTCCCCGATCCCGACGGCAACGGCACCACCATCCTGGAAGCTGTTGGCTCCGCCGGGGCCGTGGCCAAACGGTACACCGCCCACTCCGGGACCCCGGTTGCCGGCGCCCGCGACGTCCTGGAACGCGCCCGCACCGGCGAGGAACTGGCCGCCCGGATCTGGGCCGACGCCGTGGACGCGCTCGCCTTCAGCATCTGCCAGTGCGTCAGCATCATCGGCACCGAGGCCGTCGTGATCGGCGGCGGCCTGGCCGAGGCCGGCGAGGAACTGCTCGAACCGCTGCGCAAACGGGTGGACAGCATGCTCGACTTCCACCGCCGACCCGTGATCCTGCGGGCCCAGCTCGGCCAGGATGCCGGACTGCTGGGCGCGGCGTTGAACGCGCGGGCCCTGCTTGCGGAAACCCCCGACGCCGGGACTCCCGCCGGTACGGACGGTGCCGCATGAAGCGCATCGTCACCGTCACCCCGAACCCGGCCGTGGATATGAGCTACCGCGTGGCGGGCATCCACCCCGGCGCCAGCCACCGGGTGCCGGCGCCGCTCAGCCGCGCCGGCGGCAAGGGACTGAATGTGGCCAGGGTGGCGCACCAGCTGGGCCATCCGGTGCTCGCCCTCGCCCCGTGCGGCGGCAGTTCCGGTGCCGAGTTCGCCGCCGAACTGGACGCCAGCGGTGTTCCCCACGCCCTGGTTCCCGTCGTCGGCCCGACCCGCCGCAGCATCGCCCTGGTCGACACGGTGGGCGGGGAGACGTCCATCTTCAACGAGGAAGGCAGCCCCCTCCTGGCCGGCGAATGGCAGGCGCTGGCCGCCGCCGTCGTCGACGCCCTTTCGGCACAGGGAGAGGACGCCCCGGGCGTCCTGGCCGCGTCCGGCAGCCTGCCGCCGGGCGCCCCTGCTGACTTCTATCCGGCTTTAGTGCGTTTGGCGCACGACGCCGGGATCCCGGCGATCGTGGACACCTCCGGTTCCGGGATCCTCGCCGCAGCCGAAGCCGGGGCCGACCTGCTCAAACCCAACCACCACGAACTCGAAGAAGCCACGGGGGACCGGGACCTGGAGGCAGCTGCCTGGAAGCTGATCGGCCTCGGCGCGAAAACCGTGCTCGTCAGCGCGGGAGCCGACGGCATGCTCGCCTTCAGCCACGCCACCCCGGACGGGTACTGGCGGGCGAGGCTGCCCGAAGCCCTCAGCGGCAACCCGACCGGCGCGGGGGACGCCGCCGTCGCCGCGGCCGCCACGGCCTTGGCCGCCGGGATCACCGACACAAGGGAGATCCTCCGCCGCGCCACCGCGTGGTCCGCCGCCGCCGTCCTGATGCCGGCCGCCGGGGAAATCTCGCCCCGCTACACGGAACTCGAAGAACAACTCATCATCAGCTGGGAGGACAATCGGTGAGCCTGGTCAACACCCGGGAATTGATGGACGCGGCCGCCGCGGCCGGCATCGGCCAGGGCGCGTTCAACATCATCCACCTCGAAACCGCCGAGGGCCTCGTGGCCGGCGCGGAAGCGGCCGGCGTGCCGCTGATCCTGCAGATTTCAGAGAACTGCGCCAGGTTCCACGGCGGCCTGGAGCCGCTCGCCCGCGGCGCCCTGGCCATTGCCCGCGATGCCTCGGTTCCGGTGGCCCTGCACCTGGACCACGCCGAATCCGAGGAGCTCGCCCTGCAGGCCGTGGACCTGGGCTTCGGCTCGGTGATGTACGACGGCGCGCACCTTCCCTACGCGGACAACGTCGAAGCAACGCGCCGGGTGGCCGCCTACGCCCATGAGCGCGGCGTCCATGTCGAGGCCGAACTGGGCAAAGTGGGCGGCAAGGACGGGGCGCACGCACCGGGCGTGCGGACGGATCCCGGCGAAGCCCGCGACTTCGTGGCGGCCACCGGCGTCGATGCGCTGGCGGTCGCCGTCGGCTCCTCGCATGCCATGACCGAGCGCAATGCCCAGCTGGACCTGGAACTGATCACCCGGCTCAAGGACGCGGTCCAGCTGCCACTCGTGCTGCACGGTTCTTCCGGCGTAGCAGACGAGACACTAGTGGCGGCGATCCGGGCCGGTATGACTAAGATCAACGTATCCACCCACCTGAACGGGTTCTTCACGCGCGCTGTCCGGGAGTACCTGGACGCCAATCCCACGGTGGTGGATTCCCGCAAGTACATCGCGGCGGGCCGTGACGCCCTGGTGGTGGAAACCGCCCGCTTGCTGACGTTGTTCGCGAAAGTGAACTAGAAACCGCCTCCGGAAGGTTCGTGATGACCCGTACAGATCGGCTGACAGCCATCCTTGATCTCCTCGCCGAGTCAGGGCATGTCGAAGTCGAGGACATCGTGACCCGCCTGGGGGTTTCCCCGGCCACCGCCCGGCGCGACCTGGACAGCCTGGCCAAGCAGCGGCTGCTCAGCCGCACGCGAGGCGGCGCCACCAAGGGCGCCGTGGCGTACGACCTGCCCGGCCGGTACAACCGCGACGACCATGCCGAGGCCAAGCAGCGGATCGCCCTGGCCGCTTCGGAACTGATCGCACCGGGCGCCGTCGTCGGCCTGAGCGGCGGCACCACCAGCACGGCCCTGGCACAGGTGCTCTCTACCCGCGAGGACCTGAACGCGCCCTCCAACCGGCCGATGCTGACGGTCGTCACCAACGCCATCAACATCGCCGCCCAGCTCGCGGTGCGCCCCAACATCAAGATCATGGTCACCGGCGGCATCCTGAACCCCCGCTCCTACGAGCTGGTGGGGCCCTACACGGACGTGATCATGCAGAAGGTCGCCCTGGACATCGCCTTCATCGGCGTCAACGGCGTGGATCCGAAGATCGGGCCGACCATCACCGACGAAGGCGAAGCCATGGTGAACTCCGCCATGGCGCGGCGCGCCACCGCGTCGTACGTCCTGGCGGACTCCAGCAAGATCGGCAAGCGGTCCTTCGCCACCATGGCCGGCTACGAGTTCAAGCGGCTCATCACGGACAGCGGCATCAAGGCCGCGGACAAGGCCGCCTTCGAAGCGGCGGGAACCGAAGTGACGGTCGCCGAACTGGACTGAGGCGGACCCGCGCTGAATCGGACCGCCGCTAGAAAACCACCGGCGGGGCGTCCAGCACGGTTTCGTCCACCCGCCGTTCCACCCACTGGCTGAACGGGGTGTCCAGGTCGTACTTGCCGGCGTCGTTCCTGACCAGGGTCCGCAGTTCTGCGTTGCCCGGGTTGTTGAGCGACTCGAAGTATTCAACGGACCAGTGGAACCAGCGCATGCAGAATAAGCGCATGGTCAGCCCGTGCGTCACCAGCAGGGTGTTCGGTGCGTAGTCCGGCTTCTCCCAGTGCCGGTACAGGGTTTCCATGAAGGATGAGACGCGGTCGTACACATCGGAGCCGGACTCGCCTTCCCGGAACCGGTAGAAGAAGTGACCGTACAGGTTCCGCAGTTCCTTCTGGTCCTCGATTTCGCCGGCGATCTGGAAGTTGGCCCAGTCCTGCTCGCGTAGCCGCGGCTCCTCGATCACCCGCTCGGTCAGACCGTCCAGCTGCAGGGCCTCGAGGGTCTGGTACGCCCGCAGGTAGGGCGAGACGTACACGCACAGCTGCTCGCCGTCGAGCTTCCGGCGCAGTGCCTCCCCGGTGCGCCGGGCCTGCTCCAGCCCGAGTTCGGTCAACGGAATCCGGTAGTCCGGCACGCGGTTGTAGATCGAGGTGTCCACATTGGCAGCCGACTGGCCGTGCCGGACCATGAAGATACGTGCTGGCGCGCTCATCCCACCAAGCATAGGCAAACACCCAGGGAAATGAAGGCAAGATAGGACCATGCTCGTTGCCTCCAGGCGCCGCCTGCGCGCCGAAGTCCTCATCGTCCTGGGACTGTCCCTGGGCCAGTCCGCGGTGTACTCGGTGGTGCAGCTGCTGGACAAGATGAGCCGGGCCCCGCTGGCTCAGGGAACCTCCACCCTGAACGCCTCCCGGAACAGCCGCGAATACTTCGACCTCACCTACCAGCTGCTGGACATCGTCTTCGCACTGGTGCCGGTGGTGCTGGTGTTCTATTTCCTCTCGCTGCATCGTGGGGCGTCCGAGCACGAGTCCGGCTTCCAGCGCCTTGGCTTCACGCTGTCGCGGCCGGGCCGGGACCTGCTCCAGGGCGTGGGCCTGGCGGCCCTCATCGGAATCCCCTCGTTGGGGCTTTACGCCGCGGGCCGTGCCATGGGGATCACGACGGCGATCATCCCCAGCGCGCTCGACGCCTACTGGTGGACGGTGCCGGTGCTGATCCTCTCGGCGGTGCGGCACGCGATCGTCGAGGAAGTGATCGTGGTGGGCTACCTGCTGGACCGCTTCGGCAAATTCGGCTGGAGCATGCCGCTGGCCATCGGCCTGAGCGCCCTGCTGCGCGGCAGCTACCACCTCTACCAGGGCTTCGGCCCGTTCATCGGGAACGCCGTGATGGGCCTGGTTTTCGCCTGGCTCTACAGCCGCACCAGGCGGGTGATGCCGCTGGTGGTGGCCCACGCCCTGCTGGACATCGTGGCCTTCGTCGGCTTCAGCCTCTTCGGCAAGGCGGTCGGGCTGGGCTGAGCGGACCGGAGTTGTCCCGGATCGCCGGAGAGCTGCGGAGTCGCCGGAACGTTCCAGCGACTCCGCAGCTCTCCCGCGAATTCGGCGGAACACTCGGCCACCACAGGCCGAGCCACAATCCGGCTTCGCGCCGGCACCGCTTAAAGGGGTTCGGCCGCCGTCGCTGGGTGACGTCATTGGCACCTGCCGATGGCGGCCGAAGCTTTGGGCCGGGGCGCCGCCGGGCGGCGGCACCCCGGAAGGGGTCAGATGGTGACGGCCCCGTTGGCTGTTTCAAAGGTGACGGACATGATGCCCGGGACACCGTGCGGAGCGACCCACTGGACAGCGACGTCCTCGAGCGGCTTTTCCACGGGTTCGCCCAGCCACTCCGTCACGCGGGCAGCCGACCCGGCGATGGTGAGGCTGGACATCTTGACGTCGCTCGCGTAGACGAGGGATGGGTGCAGGGAGGGATCGCCTTCCCAGCGGAGCAGGTACGGGACCTGCGGATCCGCAATCAGGCCGAGGATGCCGATCTGCTGCCAGACAAGTTCCCGGCCGTCAGGGAACTTGCGGTTGCCGGGAACCGCGGAGCGGCCCAGTCGTTCTTCGAAGGGGGACAGGTCGTCGACGGCGACGCACCATCCCATCCATCCACCGCCGGTGGCGGAGCGTGCCCGGACAGCCTGTCCGAACGGCGCCTTGTCCGACGCGGGGTGGTCCAGGACCTCCACAACTTCCAGGTATTTGTGGTCTGCGAGCGGAATGATCATGTTCCGCGTACCGAAGCGCGGGTGCACTCCGCCGCGGACCGCATCCACTCCCAAAGCTGCGGAAATCCGCTCTGTGGTGGCCATCAGGCCATCCTGTTCACAAGCGTAAGAGACGTGATCCATGCGCATGACACTCATCTTGGCACTTTGTGATGGACCTCTCAGCTTAGTCAAGCCTAAGTAACGTAGGACGTCCTTGAATCGTGTCCCGGAGGGTCACGGGAGGACTCCTTGGGCCCGAAAAAGTCTGTCTTCTTCACAATGCTTCAGCGAGGCCGGAGGGCCTTCCTAGACTGGCCGCACGGCACGCTGGAGGGGGAACCGCCGCCTTGGCCGGCCGGACCAGTACACGCATCAGAAGGAGCCGCAATGTCGCACGGTTGGTCATTCGAAACACGACAGATCCATGCCGGCCAGGAGCCGGACGCCGCCGCGGGTGCCCGCGCCCTGCCGATCTACCAGACCACGTCCTTCGTGTTCCCGAGTGCCGAGAGTGCGGCAAACCGCTTCGCCCTGGCGGAGCTGGCGCCGATCTACACGCGGATCGGAAACCCCACGCAGGACGCGGTCGAACAGCGGATCGCCAGCCTCGAAGGCGGACTCGGGGCGCTCCTGCTCAGCTCCGGGCAGGCCGCCGAAACCTTCGCCATCCTCAACGTGGCCGAGGCCGGGGACCACATTGTGGCCAGCCCCAGCCTGTACGGCGGAACGTACAACCTGCTGGCCCACACGCTGAAGAAGTTCGGCATCTCCGTGACGTTCGTCGAGGATCCGGACAACCTGGGCCAGTGGCGCGACGCGGCCCGGGACAACACCAAGCTCTTCTTCGCCGAAGTGGTGTCCAACCCCCGCCAGGACGTGCTCGACATTGAGGGGGTCGCCGGCGTCGCCCACGAGGCCGGCGTCCCGCTGATTGTTGACAACACCCTGTCCACCCCGTACCTGATCCGGCCCATCGAATGGGGCGCCGACATCGTGGTGCATTCCGCCACCAAATACCTCGGCGGCCACGGCGCTGCGATCGCCGGCGTGATCGTGGATTCCGGCACCTTCGACTTCAGCCAGGACCCGGAGCGTTTCCCGAATTTCAACACCCCGGACCCCAGCTACAACGGCCTGGTCTACGCGCGGGACCTCGGCAAGGACGGTGCCCTGGGCGCCAACCTGTCCTACATCCTCAAGGCACGGGTCCAGCTGCTGCGCGACCTCGGTTCGGCGGTCTCCCCGTTCAACGCCTTCCTCATCGCCCAGGGCCTGGAAACCCTCAGCCTCCGGGTCGAACGCCACGTGGCGAACGCCATCAAAGTGGCGCAGTGGCTGGAAGGACGGGACGACGTCGAATCCGTCGCCTATGCCGGCCTGCCGTCCAGCCCCTGGTTCGAACGCGGCCGCAAGTACGGGCCAAAGGGGACGGGTGCGGTGGTGGCTTTCACCATCAAGGGCGGCCTCGAGGCCGGCAAGCGCTTCGTGGACGCCCTGGAGCTGCACTC
This sequence comes from Arthrobacter celericrescens, assembly GCF_003614925.1. Taxonomy (GTDB): domain Bacteria; phylum Actinomycetota; class Actinomycetes; order Actinomycetales; family Micrococcaceae; genus Arthrobacter; species Arthrobacter celericrescens. Next base: position 65,809 of record NZ_QYLP01000011.1, on the reverse strand, counting down.
GCACGTGGCCAACATCGGCGATGTCCGCTCCCTGGTGATCCACCCGGCCTCCACGACCCACAGCCAGCTGACCGTGGAGCGGCAGGCCGTGGCCGGAGTGACTCCCGGGCTGGTGCGCCTTGCCGTGGGCATCGAGCACATCGACGACATCCTGGCCGACCTGGAAGCCGGCTTCCGGGCCGCCAAGGAGGACTGAACCACCGCGACCGACGCGTCCGGGCCCGCGCCATGGCGGGTCCGGACCGTCACAAAGCTGTCACATTGTTCGCGTTGGCGGAGCGGTTCTTCCTACACTCGAAGCCAAAGGTCACGAGTGCCAGCGCTAAACCCCGGTTTGCTGGCCGGCAACCCTCCTTCCGTGGCGGGGTGCCCCGGGTGAAGACCTGGCCTGCCGGACAGTTGCCGGCAGGCAAGCACGAGGCTCAGGGGTTCTCCATGACGATTGCCGCACCGTCGGTCACCAGCAAGCACGACGAAAACGGCCGCACCGAAGACGGCGCGCTCAAGTACGCTTCCATTGGCGCGCTGGACCTCGAGGCAGGGGGTTTCCTGCCGGATGTGCTCCTTGCCTACGAAAGCTGGGGCACCCTTAACGCCGACGCCTCCAACGCCGTCCTCATCGAGCACGCCCTCACCGGAAGCACCCACGTGGCCCGTGGCGGAAGCGACGAAGAGGGCTGGTGGGAACAGCTCGTGGGCCCCGGCGCCACCATCGACACGGACCGCTGGTTCGTGGTTTCCGTCAACATTGTCGGCGGATGCTACGGCAGCACCGGGCCGTCGTCGAACGCGCCGGACGGCAAGCCCTGGGGCTCCCGCTTCCCGTTGGTGACCCTGCGGGACTCCACCACAGCGGAGGCCCGGCTCGCCGACGCCCTCGGGATTGACCGCTGGCACGCGGTGATCGGCGGTTCCATGGGCGGCGCGCGCGCCCTCGAATGGGCGGTCAGCTACCCCGCCCGCGTGAAGAACTGTGCAGTCATCGCAGTGGGCGCGTACAGCACCGCCGAACAGATCGCCTTCGCCCAGGCCCAGACGCTCGCGATCCGCCAGGATCCGGCGTTCAACGGCGGCGACTACTACGACGGCGCTGCTCCCGAGGCGGGCCTGGCCCTCGCCCGCCGGATCGCGCACATCACCTACCGCTCGGCCGCGGAGCTGGACTTCCGTTTCGGCCGGAACGCCCAGGACGACGAATCGCCCCTGCAGGCCCCGGCGCTGGGGGAGCGCGGCCGCTACCAGGTGGAAAGCTACCTCGACCACCAGGGCCACAAGCTGGTGCGACGCTTCGACGCCAACAGTTATGTCGCCCTCACCGAGGCCCTGATGAGCCACGATGTGTCGCGCGGCCGCGGCACCCTCAAGGAAGCCCTCTCCCTCGCGGAGGCGAACTTCTTCGTCGCTGCCGTGAACTCGGACCGCCTCTACTTCCCGGAACAGTCACGCGAACTCGCCGACGCCTTGCCCGGCGGGGTGGAAGTCCACACCATCGAAGCCCCGATCGGCCACGACGGCTTCCTCACCGAGATCGGCCAGCTCGGCCCGCAGCTGGGCGCGGCCTTCTTCGCGTAGCCCCGGGTGCCCATGGTCAGCGCTGGGTCCTATCCCGGCTCCGCGATGTCCAGTTCCACGTCCACACTGTCCCCGGCCTCGATTCCCGCGGCCGCCCGCACGGATTGCTTGACGGGCAGGAGGTAGGAGCCGCTCTTGCTGTCCGGGAAGATGGACGTGCTCCAGCTCTTCCCGGCGACGGTCGCCGTCACCTTGATGGAGCCGAAGCCGCGGCGGAACGGTGCCGCCTCGTCCCGGATGTCCGCGGCGAGCTCCGGCGGGAGCGTGAGGAAATGCCAGCCGGCCTGCTCCGGGATAAGCCAGAGCTCGGCCCGGAACCCGTAGTGTGCTCCCACGTCAGCCGTTCATGATCTCCTGGCGGAGTTTCATGTACTCCTCCATGGCGATCTTGCCGTCGCTGAACTTCCGGTCCAGCTCCGCCAGTTTGCGGGCCCGGTAGCCTTGCGGCTCCGACGGCGCGGGGCTGGGGACGGGCGGCGGTCCGGCGGGTGACCGGTGCTGCTGCGGTGTTTGGTACGGCTGCGGGTACGGGTTCGACGGCGGAACCCGCGACGGCGGGTAATGGCCCGGCGGCGGGTATTGGCCCGAGATGTAGTCGGGGAGTTTGCCCGGGTAACCGCCCTGCTGGAAACGCCCGTCCGGGTAGCCGCTGTTACGGATCCGCCGCTGCTGGGAGCGCTTGTACATGCGGATCCCGACCGGGATCAGCCACGAGCAGACGATAATCCAAAAGAACAGATTGTTCATGGGGGCACCTCATTCCACCCCAATCTTAGCCCCGGGACTTTCCTGCGGGCCGGGCCCGTCAGACGAGCCGCGCGGGCATCTCCAGGAAGGCTCCGTACCGCGCGGCCTCGGCCTCGAGCGCGGATTGCCCGGCCGCATCCAGCGGGTGGTCCATCCTGGCATCGAGCAGGCATTCGCCGCCGGAAAAGTCGTGCCGCCACCACCCCGCCAGCCGTCCGTCCAGCAGGACCACATGCATGGGCGCTCCCGCCGCCGCGAAGTAGGGAGCCGTTCCGCCAAGGTGGTTCCGGGTCTGCGAGTAGCCCATCACGTATTCGTCGTAGCACTGGATCAGGTCGATCGTCGGCGCCACCCCGCGGGAACCAGCAGCGCCGGCGCCGGACCTGGCGCCGGACGCGGCGGAGGCCACGGCGTCGAGCTCCTCGGCGGCGAGGTGGAACTCCATCCCGTCCCGGCTGAACGAGGCAAGGGAGCCGGGCGAGATGTCAGCGGCCAGCCGCAGGCCCTCCCGTACGTCGCCCATCGTCAGGCCGGACCAGGCGGCGCAATCCTTGACCGTCGCCGGCCCGCGGCTCCGGAAGTACCGCAGGGCGAGCTGCCCCAGGGACGCCTCCCGCCGCGCCGCCCCGGTGGCGCCGTGCCCCGCGGACACATCCTGCCGTGCCCGTTCAGGAAAGGCGGCGTACGTCTGCTTCAAGGCTCCGCCGGCGGAGCGCACCGGTGCTCCGCTGACGAGGACCCGGTTGATTTCCGCATGCATCAGCAGGTAGATGAAGCCCAGGCCCTTGGACGGGAAGCCCGCGTTCCCGAGCACCGTGGCCAGGTCCTCGCGGGTCTTGTGGGCGCCGCCGGCAACCGCGGCGGCCAGGATGTCGGCGCTGCGGGCCGCGGCCTTCGCGTCCACGCCGGTCTGCCGGTACATGCCCTTGTTCCCCTGGTGCAGGCGGGGAGCGGACAGCTCCATGAGCCAGTCCAGGTCGTCCCGGTGCACGAAATGCCAGGTGGGCCGCAGCACGTGGGTCCGGAGGACTGTGCCGTCCGCGACGGCGTCTTCCACCCGGGCAGCGAGCCCGCCGTCGTCGTCGGCTGCTCCGGTCGCGCAGCGCTGGGCGAGGGACCAGCGGGCATAGGCAAACTCCTGGGACTGGACGGCGAGCAGGTTCTTCAGGGCCTCCTCGATGCCGGCCGCGCCGGGCGGCCGCAGTTGCTGGCGTCGGAGCCTGCTGCCGACAAGCCAGTCAGTGTTGCCGTCCGTGTCCACAGGGCCGTCAGTTCTGTGGCAGGACGGCGCCGGCGGGGCCGAAGACGGGGCCCGGCGTCGGGCGCTTGGGGGAGATGCCGTCGCCGGAGGACTGGTGGCGGATCCGCCGGATCACCCACGGCACCAGGTACTCGCGGGCCCACACCAGGTCCCCGGTGCGGGCTTCCCGCCAGCTGCGCAGCGGCAGCGGCTTCGGGGTGTATGGCTCCAGCTGGTGCGCCACGTTGAGCGCATCGAGCACCATGGCGGCGATCGTGTGATGCCCCAGGGGCGAAAAGTGCAGGCGGTCGTCGTCCCACATCCGCGGATCGGCCAGCTCGCGCAGGGACCACATGTCGGCCACCACGGCGTCGTGGCGGGAGGCCACGGTGCGGAGGTTCTCGTTGTAGATGGCCACCTTGCCGCGGATCCGGCCGAGGACCGTGGACCCGGTGTCCGGGCCGTTGAAGAGCACCACCGTGGCGCCGTCCGCGCTCAACCGCCCGACGGCGCCGTCCAGCTTCTCGGCGAGCGCGTCCGGATCCCCGCCGGGCCGTATGAGGTCGTTGCCGCCGGCGCTGATGGAAATGAGGTCGGGCTTGAGGGCCAGGCACGGCGCGAGCTGCTCGTCGAGGATCTGCTGCAGCAGCCGGCCGCGGATCGCCAGGTTCGCGTAGGCGAAGTCCCCTTGCCCGCGGCTCAATTCTTCGGCCACCCTGTCGGCCCAGCCGCGGTGGCCGCCCGGGCTGCCGGGCTCTGGGTCTCCGATGCCCTCGGTGAAACTGTCGCCCAAGGCCACATAACGGCTCCAGGGGTGGTTCTGCTCGTCCACGGCGGGGTGGGCCATGGGATCAGTGGCGTTCACGTTGTTGTCCTGCCTCTTGTTGCGCAGCTACGCGACGGTAACTTGTTACTCGTGGGTAACTGTAAGAATAGACCCATGAGTCAAGCAGCTGCCTTCCCCGCCCCTGTTGTCCTGTGGTCCCACGAGGAAGGGGAGCGGGCCGGCAAGCCGCTGCTGGTGCTGTTGCACGGCTACGGTTCCAATGAGGCGGACCTGTTCAGCCTCGCGGGGATGCTGCCCGAGGGGTTCGTGGTCGCCTCCCTGCGCGCCCCGATCCCGACGGGTCCGGGTTTCACCTGGTTCCCGCTGACGGCCTCCATCGATTACTCGCTCGACGCCGTCAAGCTCGCCGCCGACTATGCCCTGGGCTGGCTCGACACCGTCAAGGAGGATCACCCCTCGGTGACCCTGCTCGGTTTCTCCATGGGAATGGCCATGGCTACCTCGATGCTGCGCCAGCGTCCCGCGGACTTTGCCGCCGTCGTCGGGCTGTCCGGGTTCGCCGTCGACGCCGGTGCTGACGCCGCCTTCCGGGACGCCGAACTGGACGGCACGGTTCCGCTGTTCTGGGGCCGCGACCAGCAGGACCCGGTGATCACGCCGGACAAGATCGAATTCACCATGGGCTGGGTGCGCAAGCACGTGGACCTCACCAAGGTGCTGTACACCGGCATGTGGCACGGCATCAACCAGCAGGAGATCGGCCACGTGGGCGAATTCCTCACCCACAAGGTGCTCAGCTAGGAGTTGCCTGCGATCCGCACCGTCCGGCCGTTCACGGTCACGGTGTCACCGGCGTGCAGCTGGCGGCCGCGGCGTTCCTCGATGTCCCCGTTGACCTTCACCAGGCCGTTCTTGATGAGCTCGGTGGCCTCCACGCCGTCCTCCACGAGGTTGGCGAGCTTCAGCAGCTGGCCGAGGCGGATCATCTCGTCGCGGATGGGTACTTCGTCGATTTCGGGGTTGCTCATACAGCAATGATGCCTGACGTAGGCTGGTGAAAATGCCGCAATCTTCCCGTAGCACGCCCTTGGCCGCCGTCGCCGGCCTGTCCCTCGCCGTCGCCGGGGGCGTGTTTCTCCCGCTGCAGGGCCGGATCAACGGTGCCCTGGGCGCACGGCTTGAGGACGGGATCGCGGCTGCCGTCGTGAGCTTCTCCACGGGACTCATCGTCATTGCCGCCGTCGGACTTGTCCTGCCGAAAGGCCGGACCGCATTTCGGCAGGTCATTCCGGCACTGCGGGAGCGCCGCTTCCCCCGCCCCTATGCCTTGGCCGGCGTCATCGGCGCGCTGTTCGTCATCGCGCAGGTCTTCACGGTGGGCGTGCTCGGCGTGGCGCTCTTCACGGTGGCCGTGGTGACCGGACAGACCGTCAGCGGCCTGCTGGTCGACCGCATGGGAATCGCCCCGGGCGGCAAGCGGTCCGTCACCGCCATGCGCATCCTGGGCAGCCTGCTCACGGTCGCAGCGGTGGCCTGGGCCGTGTCGCCGCGCTTTTCCGCGTCGAACGAGCCCGCCGCGCTCCTGCTTCCGGTGCTGCTTCCGGTGCTGGCCGGCTTCCTCATGAGCTTCCAGCAGGCCATGAACGGGACCGCCACCGTGCAATACGGCAGCCCCGTGGCGGCCACCTTCGTGAACTTCGCGGCCGGCGCCGTGGTGCTGTGGGTCCTGTTGCTGCTCAAACTGGCGGTCGCCGGTCCCGGCCACGCGCTGCCAGGCGAATGGTGGTACTACCTCGGCGGGCCGATGGGCTGCGTGTTCATCGGCCTCGCGGCGCTGCTGGTGCGCAGCCTCGGGGTGCTGATGACCGGACTCGGGATGATCGCCGGGCAGCTGCTCGGCTCCCTGGCGCTCGACGTCGTCCTGCCCGCCCCGGGCGCGGTGGTCGCCTTGCCCACGGTGCTGGGCACCCTGCTGACCCTCGGGGCGATCATCCTCGCCACCCTGCCGTGGCCCAGGGGTGCCTTGGCGGCCGGACGGGGCGGCCGGGCGGCGAAGCCGGCCGTGGAAGCCGGACGGGGGCCGGGGCCGGTAGGCTAGGACGGGCAGCATTCCTGCCCAGCTTTCCTTCGCGCAGCCCTACTGCTGCGCACCAGCGCGGACCGCACCCAGCGGCCCTGTAGAAAAATGGAGTACCCATGGCAGCAAAATCCGTCCTCGACCAGGTCATTTCCCTCTCCAAGCGGCGCGGGTTCGTGTTCCAGGCCGGTGAGATCTATGGCGGCTCCCGCTCTGCCTGGGACTACGGGCCCCTCGGTGCCGAACTGAAGGAAAACATCAAGCGCCAGTGGTGGCAGAGCGTTGTCCGCGGCCGCGAAGACGTGGTGGGCCTGGACTCCTCCGTGATCCTGCCCCGCCAGGTCTGGGAAGCGTCCGGCCACGTGGAGGTCTTCTCCGACCCGCTGGTCGAATGCCTCTCCTGCCACAAGCGCTACCGCGCGGACCACCTCGAGGAAGAGTACGAGGAAAAGAAGGGCCGCCCCGCGGAAAACGGCCTCGCTGACATCGTCTGCGCCAACTGCGGCACCCGCGGCCAGTGGACCGAACCGCAGGAGTTCTCCGGGCTGCTCAAGACCTTCCTGGGCCCCGTGGCCAGCGAAGAAGGCCTGCACTACCTGCGCCCGGAAACCGCGCAGGGCATCTTCGTGAACTTCAGCAACGTGCTCACCACGTCCCGGAAGAAGCCCCCGTTCGGCATCGGCCAGATCGGCAAGTCCTTCCGCAACGAGATCACCCCGGGCAACTTCATCTTCCGCACCCGCGAATTCGAGCAGATGGAAATGGAATTCTTCGTCGAGCCCGGCACGGACGAGGAGTGGCACCAGTACTGGATGAAGGAGCGCATGGCCTGGTACACGGGCCTGGGCATCCGCGAGGAGAACCTGCGCTTCTTCGAACACCCGCAGGACAAGCTCAGCCACTACTCCAAGGGCACCACGGACATCGAATACCGCTTCGGCTTCCAGGGTTCCGAATGGGGCGAGCTCGAAGGCATCGCCAACCGCACCGACTTCGATCTTTCCACGCACGCGAAGGCTTCGGGCCAGGACCTGAGCTACTTCAACCAGGCCACCAACGAGCGCTATACCCCATACGTGATCGAACCCGCGGCCGGCCTCACCCGCTCCTTCATGGCGTTCCTGATCGACGCCTACACCGAGGACGAGGCCCCCAACGCCAAGGGCGGCGTGGACGTGCGCACGGTGCTGAAGCTTGACCCGCGCCTGGCCCCGGTCAAGGCCGCCGTGCTGCCGCTGAGCCGCAACGAGGATCTCTCGCCCAAGGCGAAGGAACTCGGCACCCAGCTGCGCAAGAACTGGAACATCGACTTCGACGACGCCGGCGCCATCGGCCGCCGCTACCGCCGCCAGGACGAGATTGGCACCCCGTTCTGCATCACCGTGGACTTCGACACCCTCGAGGACCAGGCCGTGACCATCCGCGAACGCGACACCATGAGCCAGGAACGCGTGTCCCTGGACAAGGTGGAAGGCTACCTGGCAGCACGGCTGATCGGCGCCTGATCCATGGCGGTCGAATACAGGGAATGGCGCGAAGGCGACGACCTCGCGCTCCTGGAAATCTGGGGCGGGCCCGAAACACTCCCGGCCCAGCAGTTCCGTGCAGCGCTGGCACCGTCCAGCAACACCCCCTGGCGGCGGTGCATCGTGGCCGAAGACGTCGTGGACGGGGTCGCCATCCCGGTGGCGGCCGGCGTCGTCCACGAAGCTTCGCTCCACCCGGAGCGGCTGTGGGCCTACATCGAGGTCGCCAAGGACCACCGCCGTAACGGCATCGGTGCCACGCTCCTGACCATGCTGCGCCGCGAAGCCGAACTGGCGCCGTCGGGCGTGTCCAAACTCCGAAGCAAGGTGGAGCCCGGCACGTCCGGTGCCGCCTTCGCAGAGTGGGCAGGGCTCGCCCCGATCCAGCGTTCGCAGCTGGTGGTGGTCCATCCCGAGGCGCTGAAGCTGCCGGTGTTCGGGGACGGCTCGGAAGAAGCCGCCTCCGAGCAGGTCGAGGACCTGGCCACCGGTTCGGTGGAACTGAGCGACGTCGTCGGCCGCTACTACACGGCCGTGCACCACTGGGACAACCCGGGCGAGCTGGGGATTCCCACGGTGCAGCGCATGTTCCTTGACGAGCTGAGCGGCGCCCACGGGGCCGTGGTGCTGCGTGCGCCGAAGGCGAGCGCCTTCGGATCCGGGGTGCCCGCCACCCGCAAGGGCAGGATCCGGGCCTTCGCCGTCAGTTACGCCACGGGCAATGCCGACGACACCTCGGAGGTCTTCCTCGGCCACGAACCGGCGCTGGACGCCGGCGACTCCGCCCAGGCAGTGGGGGACCTGCTTGCCCTGATTGCGTACCAGCACTCCGTGCTGCTCGAAGTGGACGACGCGATGGTTGCCTTGCGCGAGGTCCTGGATCCCCTGCTGGCGCAAGGCAAGGCACACGTTGAGGGCGCGGACACCCAAGTCGTCAGCGACTGACGTTTCGGTAGTACCCAACTAGCTCGCAGTTGTGGTCGTTTTGCACGCTGAGAACGACCACAACTGCCAGTTAGTTGGGCTGAAGGATGGGGAAAGAAAGCAATGGGCCACGCCCACGGACACAACCACGACGGCGATCCCGCGCCCCAGGCGCTAGCGGCACGCAAGCGGGCCAACTGGCTGCTCGCAGCGGTCCTGGTGCCCCTTGGCGTGCTCACCATGGTGGCCATGCTGCTGTTGTGGCCTTCCGGCAGCAAGGAAGGGCTCACCTTGGCCAGCCCATACCAGGCGGCGCCGGGGGTCACCTTCGACACCGGGAAGATCCAGTCGGTCCTCCAGGAAAGCTGCAGCCAGGCCAACACCGGCGCGGACATCCCGCCGGCCGGCCAAAACAACGCCGGCTCGCAATGCACCTTCGCCATGACCCAGCCCGACGCCGGCGGCAGCCCGGTGAAGGTGGTCATCAACCCCGACGTCGCCAAGAGCCACGGCGTCAAGGCAGGCGACGAGATCCGCTACCTGAACCTCTCCAAGGTGCAGGCAGCCGGGACCGGCTCGCCCGCCTACGTCTTCGTGGACTTCGTCCGGTCCCTGCCGATCGCGCTGCTGGCCATTCTGTATGCCGTGGTGGTGATCGCCGTCGCGCGCTGGCGGGGTCTCCGGGCCCTGCTCGGCCTGGTGGGCGCGTACGTGGTGCTGGTCAGCTTCATGCTTCCCGGCCTGGTGGAGGGCAAGCCGCCGCTGCTCGTGGCGTTGGTGGGCTCCACGGCCATCATGATCGGCGTGCTGTATTTCGCCCACGGTTTCTCGGCCCGCACGTCCACTGCCCTCCTGGGCACGATCTTCGGCCTTGGCATCACGGCCCTGCTGGCGGCCTGGGCCACCAGCGCGGCGAACTTGGCAGGCGTGGGCAACCACGACGCCGCCACCCTGATAAACACGTCCGACCGGATTTCGATCTCCGGCATCATCCTGTGCGGCCTCATCATTTCCGGCCTCGGCGTCCTCAACGACGTCACCATCACGCAGTCCTCGGCGGTATGGGAACTCTACGAACTGGCCCCCGAGACCACGGCCCGCAAGCTCTTCAGCTCGGCCATGCGGATCGGCCGCGACCACATCGCCTCCACCGTGTACACGATCGCGTTCGCCTACGCCGGCGCCGCCCTGCCGATCCTGATCATCGTGATGCTCTACGACCGGCCCCTGCTGGACACCCTCACCAGCGCTGAACTGTCGGAGGAAGTGGTCCGGACCCTGGTCGGATCGATCGGCCTGGTCCTCGCCATCCCGGTCACCACGCTGATCGCGGTGCTTGTGGTCAAGGCAACCGGCCTCCGCCGCGCGCCGGCGGGCGCCGGGTCCCTCGGCAGTGCTGCCGCGGAGGACGACGACGCCGGCCGGGTCCGCGAGCTGGAAAGCTCCCCGACGGCGGTGGAGGACTACGCCTCGCTCGACACCGGGGAGTTGGCCGCCGTCGTCGAAACCCGCCGCGCCCGCCGCGAGGCGGAACGCAAGGAAGCCGAACGCCGCGACGCGGAGCGCCGGGGAACCGACGGGCGCCGCTAGGGTGTGTTGCTAAATCTCCTGGTCCTTAGGAGTGTCCTTGCCGAGCACACGGAACGTCAGATGCGTCGCCGCCGGCGTGACTACTGCATCAATGCGCTCCAGCCCCACTGGGGAGTCCAGGCTGCCGAACAGCGAGGTGCCGCCACCGACGAGAACCGGCATCACGTGGAGGTGGATCTCGTCCACGAGGCCCAGAGGGAGCGCCTGCTGCATGACGGTCGCGCCGAAGAGGTGCACGTCCTTGTCGCCGGCTGCTTGCCGGGCCTGCCGGATGGCACTCATCACGCCATCGATGACGAAGGTAAACACTGGAGGATAGGGCCTGTGTGGTGCGTGGTGGGTGACGACGAAGCACGGGATGTCGCCCATCGGACCGGCATCGCCCCAGCCGCCGTCGCCTTCGTTCTTCTCGAACGAGCGGCGGCCCATGACGATGGCACCCACCCGGTCGACGGTCTCCTCCACAACAGCGCGGTCGTCGTCGCTCGCGGTGGGACGGAGCCAGGCATGCAGATCCTGCGCACCGTCGCCGAATGGATTCTCGCGGCTGTCGTTGGGACCGGTGACGTAGCCATCAACAGATACGGACATGTCGGCGAACACAAGTCCCATCAGGTACTCCTCCTACCTCGATGTGCAACAGCGCTTCGCGCCCTCGATCAGTATCACCCCGAACTGTCCGATCAGGTTCAGCAACGCGGCCCAGGGGCTCCGCCGCCCGGCTTTCGCAGGGCCTCCGGACGGGCCGGAGCTGATTTGCCCGGCTTTGAGACAATGGACGGGTGACTGTTGTAGCAACCCCTCCTTCGCCGAAGCTCGAGCTGCCGCCCCTGCAGCTGGGCAACATCACCGTGGACACGCCTGTGATCCTGGCCCCCATGGCCGGCATCACCAACTCCGCGTTCCGCCGGCTGTGCCGCGAATACGGCGGCGGGCTTTACGTTGCGGAGATGGTCACCTCCCGCGCGCTGGTGGAGCGGACGCCTGAGTCGCTGCGCATCATCTCGCACGACGACGACGAGAAGGTCCGCTCCGTGCAGCTTTACGGCGTGGACCCCGGGACGGTCGGGGCCGCCGTGCGCATGCTGGTCGAGGAAGACCGCGCGGACCACATCGACCTCAACTTCGGCTGCCCGGTCCCGAAGGTCACCCGCCGCGGCGGCGGCTCCGCCCTGCCCTGGAAGATCGACCTGTTCACCGCGATCGTGCAGACCGCCGTGCGCGAGGCGTCCAAGGGGGACATCCCGCTGACCATCAAGATGCGCAAGGGCATCGACGAGGACCACCTGACGTACCTCGACGCCGGCCGGATCGCCCGCGATTCCGGTGTTGCCGCCGTCGCGCTGCATGGCCGCACCGCCTCCCAGTTCTACTCCGGCCAGGCCGACTGGTCCTCGATCGCCAGGCTGCGCGAGGCCTTGCCGGACATCCCGGTGCTCGGCAACGGCGACATCTGGTCCGCCGAGGACGCCGTCCGCATGGTCCGCGAAACCGGCATCGACGGCGTGGTGGTGGGCCGCGGCTGCCAGGGCCGGCCGTGGTTGTTCGGCGACCTCCAGGCGGCCTTCGAAGGCAGCGACCACCGGCACCGCCCCGGACTGCGTCAGGTGGCCGAGGGTGTCTACCGGCACGCCGAGCTGATGATAGAGACCTTCGGCGGGGACGAATACAAGGCCCTCCGCGAAATCCGCAAGCACATGGCCTGGTACTTCAAGGGCTACGTGGTGGGCGGGGAACTGCGCGCCAAGCTGGCCACCGTGCCCACCCTTGAGGTGCTGCGCGGCCTGCTGGACGAACTGGACATGGAGCTGCCGTACCCGGGCGTCGATTCCGAAGGACCCCGCGGCCGGGCCGGATCGCCCAAGACGCCGGCCCTGCCCAAGGACTGGCTGCTCAGCCGCGCCCTGAACGAAGAGCAAAGCCGCGACATCGCCGCGGCGGAACTCGACGTTTCCGGCGGCTAGGCGTCATCTACCCGGGCCCGGTCGTGGAAGACTAGGCCACATGGGAACCGAAGCACTGTCCGCCACCAGCCGGAGCGAGTCCGCGCCGGTCATTCCGGGCTACAGCGAGGCCGATTCCGCCCGCTGGGTCCAGGAACCCAGGAAGAGCAACTACCGTTCGGATTTCGAGCGGGACCGCGCCCGGGTGCTGCATTCCTCCGCGCTGCGCCGGCTCGGGGCGAAGACCCAGGTGGTGGCCCCGGACACCGACGACTTCGTGCGGACCCGCCTGACCCACAGCCTCGAGGTCGCCCAGGTGGGCCGCGAGCTCGGCCGGGCCTTGGGCTGCGACCCGGACGTCGTGGACACCGCCTGCCTCAGCCATGACCTCGGCCACCCGCCGTTCGGCCACAACGGGGAATCCGCGCTCAACGAACTCGCCCACGCCATTGGCGGCTTCGAAGGCAACGCACAGACCCTGCGCCTGCTGACCCGGCTGGAACCCAAGGTCCTCACCCCGGGCGGCGAACCCGCGGGCCTGAACCTCACACGCGCCAGCCTGGACGCGGCGTCGAAATACCCCTGGTCCGCCGCCGACGCCCCCGTCATCCATGGCCACCGCACCAGCAAGTTCGGCGCCTATGAGGACGATCTGCCCATCTTCGCCTGGCTGCGCGAAGGCGCCCCCGGCAACCGCTCGTGCATCGAAGCACAGGTCATGGACCTCGCCGACGACATCTCCTACTCGGTGCACGACGTCGAGGACGCGATCGTAGCCGGCCACTTCCAGCTGAAATGGCTCGACAACCCGGACCACCGGGCCCGCGTGGTGGGCTACACCCGCCAGTGGTACCTGCCGCACAACGAACCGGCCGAGATCGACGCCGCCCTGGCCCGCCTCGAAGCCACCAGCGTCTGGGTGCGCGAGGCGGACGGCAGCCGCAAGTCGATGGCGGCGCTGAAGAACATGACCAGCCAGCTGATCGGCCGGTTCTGCCAGAGCGCCCTGGAAACCACCCGGCTGCATTTCGGCCCGGACCGGCTTACCCGCTTCAGCGCCGAGCTGATGGTGCCGGAAGAGACCGTCACCGAAATCGCCGTCATGAAGGGCCTCGCCACCACCTTCGTGATCTCCACGGACCACCGCCAGCCCGTCTACGAGCGGCAGCGGGAAGTCCTGCACGCCCTGGTGGGCGTGCTGAACGCCAGCGGCGACCGGCACCTGGAGCCGATGTTCGCCGCGGACTGGCGTGACGCCGTCGACGACGCCGCCCGGCTCCGCGTCGTCGTCGACCAGGTGGCGTCCCTCACGGACGCCTCCGCCCTGGCGATGTACGAACGCCTGGTGGGCAGCCTGCCGTCGCTGTGGTGAGTCCACTCGGACTAGGATGGTTCGGTGGCTGGGCTGATCAAACGTGAGGATATCGACGAGGTACGCCAGCGCACGGACATCAAGGAAGTCGTCGACGGCTACGTGACCCTCAAAGGCGCGGGCCTGGGAACCTACAAGGGCCTGTGCCCCTTCCACGACGAGCGCTCGCCCTCCTTCACCGTCCGCCCCCAGGTGGGCCGCTACCACTGCTTCGGCTGCGGCGAGGACGGGGACGTCATCTCCTTCGTCCAGAAAATGGACCACAGCTCCTTCCACGAGGCCGTGGAGAAACTGGCCGCCCGCATCGGCTACGAACTGCGCTACGAAGACGGCGGCACCGGGCCGAGCCGCGAGGAAGTCGGCAAGCGGCAGCGGCTGCTGGACGCCCACAAGATCGCCGACGAGTTCTTCCGCGCGCTGCTCCTGACCCCGGGCGCGGCGGAGGGACGGAACTTCCTGCACGGCCGCGGCTTCGACCGTGCCGCCGCGGAACAGTTCGGCGTCGGCTACGCCCCGCAAGGCTGGGATTCGCTGCTCAAGCACCTGCGCGGCCGCGGCTTCACGGATGCCGAACTCAAGCTCACGGGCATGTTCTCCGAAGGCAACCGCGGCATCTACGACCGCTTCCGCGGCCGGCTCATCTGGCCCATCCGCGACATCGCCGGGGACACGATCGGCTTCGGCGCCCGTAAGCTCTACGAGGACGACCAGGGCCCCAAGTACCTGAACACGCCCGAGACCACGCTCTACCGGAAATCCCAGGTGCTTTACGGGATCGACCTCGCCAAGCGGAACATCGCCAAGGACCGCCAGCTGGTGGTTGTCGAGGGCTACACGGACGTGATGGCGTGCCACCTGTCCGGCATCGGCACCGCGGTGGCCACTTGCGGCACCGCGTTCGGTGCCGACCACATCAAGATCGCCCGGCGCCTGCTCTCCGACGACGGCAGCGGGGGAGAGGTCATCTTCACCTTCGACGGCGACGCCGCGGGCCAGAAAGCGGCGTTGCGCGCCTTTGAGGAGGACCAGCGTTTCGTCGCCCAGACCTACGTGGCGGTGGAACCCACCGGTGCGGACCCGTGCGACCTGCGCCAGCTCCGCGGCGACGCGGCGGTGCGGGACCTCATCGGCAGCCGGAAGCCCCTCTTCGAATTCGCCATCCGCGCCTCGCTGCGCAGGCACAACCTGGAGACCGTGGAGGGCCGGGTCGCCGCCCTGCGGGAGGCCGCACCCGTCGTCGCCCAGATCCGTGACTCCGGCCTGCGCCCGGCGTACGTCCGGGAGCTTGCCGGCTGGCTGGGCATGCCCATCGAGGACGTCAGCCGCGCCGTCGGCGGCGCGCAGAAGCGGGCCGCCGCACAGGCCGCCCAGGGTGGCGCAGGCGGCCCGGGTGCCTCCCAGGGATCCGGGACCCCGCAGGGACCGGGAGCCCCCGCTGGAGGCTCCATGCCGTCGTCGGACGCCGGGGCAGGCTTCCATCGCCCGGACCCGCGCGACCCAGTGGCGGCCATGGAACGCCAGTCGCTCGAAGTGGTACTTCAGGACCCCTCCGTGCTGGCCGGGCCCGCCTGGGACCGCTTCGAGATGTCCCGCTTCGCTACGCCCGCGTACGCGGCCGTGCACGACGCCATCCGGGCCGCGGGGCTGGCTCGCGCCGCCGATCCGGTGGCCTGGGTGGAAGCCGTGCGGCAGGAGATGCCGGAGCCCCTGCGCGGCCTCGTCTCGGAGCTCGCCGTCGTGCCGCTGCCCGCCAGCACCCCCGAAGCCATGCAGCGCTATTGCCGCGACATCCTGGCGCGCCTCTTCGAACTGCAGATCACCCGCATCAAGGCGGACAAGATGGGCCGCCTGCAGCGCCTCGACTCCGGCGCCAACCCGGAGGAGTTCCAGCAGCTCAACCGCGAACTCATGGAACTCGAGATGCAGCGCAGGGCGCTCCGGGCGGAGCAATGAGCCCGTTCATGGGTGGCGTCCGGGCCTCGATTTCGTTTCCCGGCGGGCCTTTGCTAAAGTCATAACCGCTNGGCGTCCGGGCCTCGATTTCGTTTCCCGGCGGGCCTTTGCTAAAGTCATAACCGCTTCATTCCTCCGTAGCTCAATTGGCAGAGCATTCGACTGTTAATCGAAGGGTTACTGGTTCAAGTCCAGTCGGAGGAGCTCCCGATGCCCCCGTTCCGGAATCCCCGGAACGGGGGCATTTTTTATACCCCGGGAGGGTATTTTCCGGAAGCGGGGCCGCCGTTCGGCGCCGATTTCGCGAACCGGCCCGACCTTTGCTAAAGTCATAACCGCTTCATTCCTCCGTAGCTCAATTGGCAGAGCATTCGACTGTTAATCGAAGGGTTACTGGTTCAAGTCCAGTCGGAGGAGCGCACAGGGCCCGTACCGCGGAAACGCGGCACGGGCCCTTTTGTTTTGCAGTCCTAGACGAAGTCCATTTCCACTTGCAGGAACCTGGCGGCCTCGTCGACGGCGGCTCGGAACGCTTCGTCTTCCGTCGGGGGAGTGCGTGGTTCGCGCGGATGCCACTCGTGCGGCGAGGAATGCACGCGCGTGAAGCCGCTGCCCGGAGGGGCGTAGAAGATCCCGAAGCGCTGCACGGGCCATTCGGGGGACGTTTCGGGGGCCACCAGGAGGGCCGCTCCGGTATCCGGATTGAACCACTGGGCGATCGGCCGCCGCCGGTCTTCGGTGAAGAGTCCCGCGGCGTACAGGGCCGCCGACTGCGGACTCGTCACGGAACACAGGCGGTCCCACCACAGAGGCAGGATTCCGTTGTCCTGCCGCTGCCAGGGCGCCGGAACGGGGTGTGTTTCCTGCCAACGGGGCACACCTCAACTTTATCGCCGGGCCCCGGAGCACAACAGGGCCAGCCGGGGCCGTTAACGCAGCGGCCGGTTCAGTCCCGTTTCCAGGGTCCCGGGTTGATCCGGTACATCAGTGCGGCCACGATCACGGCGCCCAGCAGGGCGCCGAACACCGGGTTGCCGAGGTTCCGTCCCAGGAAGAAGCCGGCGACGCCGCCGATCACCGCGCCCACGAAGAGGCCGCGCCCGTTGCGGTGCGGGCGCTTGCGGTGGGGTCCGTTGCGGTGCGGGCCGTTGCCGGAAGGAGTGCGGGCCATGGGTCCAGCCTAGGCGTTGATGGATCGCGGGCTCATTGGATCCGCGCTAGTGGATCGACGGACGCTAATGAATTGAGGGCACCGTGCGCGGCCGGACCACCAGCCACAAGGCCAGGACCGAACAGCACACGCACACGGCCTGGACGGCGCCCATCGGGGTGGCCGACGCCACGCCGAGCACACCCACCACCGGCGGGACGATCCCCGCCATCATGAAGTTCGAGGCGCCCAGCAGCGAAGCGGCGGTGCCTGCCTGCGCCCCATGGTTGGCCAGCGCCACCACCTGGACGCAGGGGAACATGAAACCCGTGGCCAGGATGTAGAACCACAGCGGGACGATCACGCCCCACAGGCCGAGGTGGAGCATGTCGAACGCGACGATCAGCAGCGACATGAGCAGCAGCCACGCCGTCGCCCAGGCCATGATCCACTGCGGTGCGACGTGCTTGATTACGCGGGAGCTGATCTGGACGCCGGCCACGATTCCCAGCGAGTTGACGCCGAATAGCAGGCCGTATTCCTGCGGCGAAAAGGAGTAGACCTGCTGGAACAGGAAGGTCGAGGCCGAGAGGTAGGCGAAGAGCCCGCCGAAGTTGAAGCCGCCCACCAGGAGCATGCCCACGAAGATCCGGTCGCCGAAGACCGCGCGGTAGCGCTGGGCCGCCGTCGTGCCGCCCTGGCTGCGGAGCTCGGGCGGGTAGGTTTCCCGGATCAGGAAGATCGCGGCGATGATCACCAGGGCGCCGTAGCCGGCCAGGAAGTAGAAGATGCCAGGCCACGGCATCACCAGCAGCAGCTGGGAACCGATGATCGGCGCCAGGATGGGCGCCAGCCCGTTCACCAGGGACATGCGGGAGAACATCCGCACCATGGCGTAGCCGTGGAAGAGGTCCCGGACCATCGCCATGGCCACCACTCCGCCGCCGGCAGCGCCGATGCCCATGAGGACGCGGAACAGGGACAAAGCGCCGATGTCTGTGGACAGGGCCGCGCCGAGGGACGACGCGATGTGAAGCGCTGTTGCCAGGATCAGCGGCATCCGCCGGCCGAACTTGTCACTGAAGGGTCCGACGACAAGCTGCCCAATGGCGAAACCCACCGTGGTGCCCGCCAGGGTCAGCTGGATGGCGGCCGCGGACACCGCGAAATGCTGCTCCAACGCCGGGAACGCAGGCAAGTACAGGTCCACGGTGAACGGGCCAAGCGCAGTGAGGGCGCCCAAGAGGAGGATGTACAGGAGTTTTTCGCGTCGGCTGAGGGCGTCACCGGGGGCAGGGGGAGTCGTCACGAACACCAATCCTATGTGCCAAAGGTCATATCTCTGATAGGCCTTGCCGCAGATTCCTCAGGGCACAGGGGCACGCCGGGAAACAGGCGGAAAACCGGAAGAACGCTGAATGGTAGTTTTGTGGGCAGGTGCTGAGTAGGGGGTTCGGACTTGGCGCCGCCGACGGATACGTAGAGAAGCAGTAAGGCGGGGAACTGATGAGCGGACGTCACAGGGGCACGCCCGGGATGGGCCCGGGAATCGGGGCGCTGCCGAGGACCCTCAAGCTCGCGGGCCGGCTAGTGCCCCGGCAGATCAACGACGAAGTCCGGCTCGCGAAACTTGAGCTCAAGGACAAGGGCGTCAAGCTGGGCGTGGCCGGCGCCTTCGTGGGCGTGGCCCTCGTCTTCGCCCTGCTGCTGGTCATCGCCCTCGTGGTGGCTGCCATCCTCGGCCTCGCAACCGTCATGCCGGGGTGGCTTGCCGCCCTCGTGGTCTCCGCCGGGTTCCTGCTGCTCATCGCGATCGGCGGGCTCGTGGCCTTGACCGAATTCAAGAAGGCGCAGCCGCTGCTGCCGGCCGAAACCATCCGCGGACTCAAGCACGATCTTGGCGTCCTCACGGAAGGCTCTGACTTCGACGCGAGCATCCTTGACCCGGACTCCGAGGCATACAAGGCCGCGAAGGCTGCCAAGGAAGAAGCCAAACGGAAGGCCAAGGAAGAAGCCGCGGCCAAGGAGGAGGCCCGCCACCGGGACGAACCTCCCGCACCGGACAAGGACGAGCTGCTGCGCCGCCTGCAGCAGCGCCGCGAACACCTGGCCGGTGTCCGCGACCAGCTCGGCTCCGAACTGGACTTCAAGACCCAGGGCAAGTTCTTCCAGGATCTCGCCCAGGAAAAGCTCGACGACGGCCGGAAACTCGCCGGGGACCTCGGCAACCGGCTCCCGGACGGCCTGCCTGAGCGCGTCGCGGGCCGCTGGAAGGAAATCGTGGCCTTCCTCGCCTCCGCCGCGGTGCTCGCCGTCGGGCTGCGGAGGCTCTTCAGGAAGTAAGCACACCATCAACACGCCAGGCAACAGGACTCAAGGGGACAGATGAAGTTCATCGGCGCCGGTGCCCGTCCGGGCCAGCCGCAGATCGACCACGATCTGGTCTTCACCGTTCCCAACTTCCTGACCGTGCTCCGCTTCATGGGCGTTCCGGTGTTCGTCTGGCTGGTCCTCGGTGCCCACGAATACGGCTACGCTGTGCTCGTCCTTGCCATCATGGGCAGCACCGACTGGATCGACGGCTACGTTGCCCGCCGCTTCAACCAGACCTCCCGCCTCGGCCGTGTCCTCGATCCCGCAGCCGACCGCCTGGCCCTCATCGCCGTCGCCGTCACGCTGGTGATCGCCGGCGTCGTTGATTGGTGGTATCTCGCGGCGCTCGTGGTCCCTGACGCGATCCTCGGCGCAGTCTCCCTGTTCTATTTCCGCAGCCACCCCGATCTCCCAGTGAGCCGGATCGGGAAGATCCGCACCGCCTTGCTGCTCCTGGGCACGCCCCTGCTGCTGCTGTCCAAGCTGTCCTTCCCGCTCGCCGGCGCCAGCTTCGTGCTGGCGTGGATCTGCCTGGGCCTGGGCCTGGCGGGCCACTGGGTCGCGGCCTGGAACTACTTCTGGGCGATCCGCCGCAAGGGACGGGACCTGCGGGAGCACCCCACGGACGACGGCGGTCGCAGCTGATGGTCTGGTTCGCCGTTCTTCTCGCTGTGCTCAGCGCGTTCTGCATGGCCTTCGGGGCGCAGCGCCAGGGCAGTGCCGTCAAGGCCGACACCGGCGGGCTCGCCTTGAGTTCCAATGGTTTCCTGCGCTTGCTGCGCAACCCGCGCTGGGTGCTTGGTCTCCTGCTGCTGTGTGCGGGCATGGCCCTGAACGCGATCGCCCTGGTCACGGCCCCTTTGACGGTGGTCCAGCCGATCGGCGCCATCGCGCTGGTGATCACCACCGTGGTCAACGCCAAGGACCAGGGGCTGAGCATCAACCGCGCCACGGTGGTGGCGATCACGGCCTGCGTCACGGGCTCCGCGCTGTTCGTGCTCCTGGCGGTTAACGTCACCCAGGAAAACCACCACGTCAGCGGCGAGGACGAACTGACCATCGTGCTGCTGCTGGCACTGGCCGTGGGGCTGTTCGGCACGCTGGCCGTGCTGTTCAAGCACCGCATGAGCGCCTTCGTCTACATCCTGGGCGCCGGTGTGCTGTTCGGCTTCGTGGCGGTGCTGACCCGGATCATCGGCAAGCACCTGCTGGACCCCAACGGGATGTTCCTGCTGAACGTCTCGCCGTACTCCGTGGTGGCGATCGCCGCTGCGGGCGGCCTGGGCTCCTGGTTCGTCCAGAGCGCCTATTCCAGCGGCCCGCCGGACCTCGTCATCGCCGGGCTGACCGTCATCGACCCGATCGTGGGGATCGCCATCGGGATCACGATTCTTGGTGAGCTTCGTCCCGATGTCCACGCCGTGATGGCAATCGCCATGGCTGCGGCTGCTCTCCTTGCTATCGTGGGGGTTATTGCCTTGAGCCGGCACCATCCGGAAGTCACCAAGCGGAAACGGGACGCCAAAGCGGCCTCCGCGCGGAAAGCCTAGGGCAAGCTTCGCGATTGCTCCGCCACATGCGGGCAGGCGGCGAAGGCACCGCGAGGCACAGCTTCCCGTGGTGTTCACACCGTGACAAACAGGAGTTCTCCACGTGACCAATCCCGGCAACACCAAACCCCTCACCATCCTGATTGCGGCGGACACCTACCCGCCGCACGTCAACGGTGCAGCACAGTTCGGGTACCGGCTGGCCAAGGGCATGAACGAGCGCGGCCACAACGTCCACGTCCTGGCCTGCCGCCAGGACAAGGGGAAGAGCTTCACGGAATTCCGTGACGAAGCCACCGTGCACCGTCTCCGCTCGCACAGCGTCCCCACCCATGAATACTTCCGGATCTGCTTCCCGTGGGAGATCAAGAAGGAAATCAGCCTGCTGTTCGACAAGGTGCAGCCGGACGTGGTGCACATCCAGAGCCACTACATGATCGGCGAGCATGTCCTGTACGAGGCCGTGAAGCGTGGCGTCCGCATCGTGGCCACCAACCACTTCATGCCCGAGAACCTGAACCCGTTCCTCCCGTTCCCGCAGTGGTTCAAGAACATCATCGGCCGCATCTCGTGGAAGGACATGGGCAAGGTCATGGGCCAGGCCGACGTGGTCACCACGCCCACCCCGCTGGCCGCCAAGGCGATGCACCAGCACGCCTTCCTCCACAAGGTGCTGCCCCTGTCCAACGGCATCGACTCCGCCGCTTACGAACTGCAGCCGGGCGAAGTCATCGAGCCGCACGAACACCCGACGGTGCTGTTCGCCGGCCGCCTCGCCGAGGAAAAGCACGTGGATGTGCTGATTGACGCCGTCGCCAAGACCCCGTCCGAACTCAAGGTGCACCTGGAGATCGTCGGCGGGGGAGAGGTGCGCCCGGCCCTCGAAGCCCAGGTGGCCCGCCTCGGGCTGCAGGACCGCGTGAAGTTCCTGGGCCTGGCCAGCGACGAAGACCTCCGCAAGGCCTACATCCAGGCGGACATCTTCTGCATGCCCGGCACGGCGGAACTCCAGTCCTTGGTCACCCTCGAGGCGATGTCTGCCTCCACCCCGGTGCTGCTGGCCAACGCGATGGCCCTCCCGCACCTGGTCCGCGACGGCGAGAACGGCTACCTGTTCACGCCCGGCGACAGCAGCGAACTGGCATCCCGCATCACCGAACTGGTGCGGATGTCCAAGGACGAGCGGGCCGTGATGGGCAAGGCGAGCCGCGAAATGGTGGAGCCGCACAGCATCCAAGGAACCCTTCAGACCTTCGAGGACCTCTACCGCGGAGCGTCCTACGAGGACAAGGCGCTCTAAGGCCCGCGCGCCCCGCCTGGCACCGGCATGCGCGCAATGCACGCGTGCCAGCCACTAGTATTGCTAGAGTGCTTTCGGCCGGAAGGCTGCTGATACCAGCAGGATTGCGGCCGTCACGGGGCTATAGCTCAGCTGGTTAGAGCGCGGGACTCATAATCCTAAGGTCCTCGGTTCAAGTCCGAGTAGCCCTACAAGCGAACCCCCGGAAATCCCTTCGGATTTCCGGGGGTTCTTTTGTCCTAACGGCCGGGCCGAAGCACCAGGCCGGGGGCAGCCATTGAAGGGTCCGCCTCCATGCGGTATGTTACTGATGAGTAACCTACTTACCGGTAGCACTTCGCCGCCCGCGGCCCCGTGCGCCTCTCGCCGCACCAATGGAGGAACCTGCATGTCCACGACGACTGCCATCGATCCGGAAAACCTTCCCTACGCCGACGGTGACTTCTACGGTTTCGAGCAGCTGCTCACCGACAAGGAACGGGACCGGCTCGCCGAGATCCGGGAGTTCCTGGCCCGCGAGGTCAAGCCGATCGCCGTGGACTGCTGGAACCGCGGCGAGTTCCCCATGGAGCTGATCCCCAGGCTGGCGGAGATCGACCTGGTCAGCCCGGTCCGCCGGCAAGGCTTCTCGAACCTCTTCGCCGGACTGGTGCACGCCGAAGTCACCCGCGCCGACACCTCCATCGCCACGTTCATGGGAGTCCACGACGGCCTGTTCACCGGCTCGATCGAAGCGCTGGCTTCCCAGGAACAGCAGGACGCCTGGCTGCCGGACATCTACTCCATGAAGAAGATCGGCGCCTTCGGCCTGACAGAGCCCCTGGGCGGCTCCGACGTGGCAGGCGGCACCCGCACCACCGCCCTGCGCGACGGCGACACCTGGATCCTCAACGGCGCCAAGCGCTGGATCGGCAACGCCACCTTCTCCGACTGGGTGGTCATCTACGCCCGCGATTTGGCCGACAACCAGGTGAAGGCCTTCCTCGTTGACACCTCCCTCCCGGGTTACTCGGCCAGCAAGATCGAAAACAAGATCTCCCTGCGCACCGTCCAGAACGCCGACATCGTCCTCGACAACGTGGTGGTGCCGGACTTCTTCAAGCTCGCCAACGGCAACAGCTTCCGCGACACCAACAAAGTCCTCAAGGTCACCCGGCTTGCCGTGGCCTGGCAGGCCGTGGGCCAGCAACTGGCGGCCTTCGACGTCGCCCGCCGCTACGCCGTCGAACGGATCCAGTTCGGCCGCCCCCTCGCGTCGTTCCAGCTGGTCCAGCAGCAGCTGGTGCAGATCCTCGGCAATGCGGTCAGCTCCATGGGGATGATGGTGCGACTGGCCCAGCTCGAAGACGCCGGCCAGGCCAAGGATGAACAGTCCGCCCTCGCGAAGGCCTTCACCACGGACCGCATGCGCGAGAGCGTGGCCCTCGGCCGCAGCCTCCTGGGCGGCAACGGAATCGTCACCGACTATGAAATGGCCAAGATCTTCGCCGACGCCGAGGCCATCTACTCCTACGAAGGCACCCACGAGATCAACACCCTGGTGACCGGGCGCGCCATCACCGGAATCTCAGCGATCGTCTAGCGCGTCCCACCCAGCTCCGATTACGGCGGACCTTCGAGCGGCAGCAGGACCGACGGCCGCAGGTCCATGATGAAGGGCAGGGGATCGACGTACTCCTCGCCGCGACGCACGCCCCAGTGCACGCACGGCAGCTGCCCGCAGTGGCCGGGCTCGAGGACGCCGAGCTCCTGGCCTTGCGTCACCGGATCGCCCTGGTGAAGCGTGCTGCGCACCGGTTCGAAGCTGCTGCGCAGTCCGCCGCCGTGGTCCACCGTGATCACCGGACGGTCCACCACCACGCCCACGAAGGACACCACGCCGTCGGCAGGCGAGGTGACGGGAGCGCCGTCGGCCGCTGCTTGCAGGTCCGCGCCGCGGTGCCCGCTCAGCCACGGTTCCGGCGGCGGATCAAAGGGCCGCACGACGGCGGGCCTGGGGGAGAGCGGCCAGCTCCAGGACGGGCGGGCGGTGCTTTCCGAAGGTTGCGGCGCGGGGGCGGCGCCGGCAGGTCCGGCAAGGGCCGTGACGAGCAGCAAGGTGGTCAGGAAGTGGCCGGTTTTCATGCAGTCCAGCCTCCGGTTCGGGCCGGCGTCCGGGAAGCCCCGCACCCGGCTATGTGGAAAACCGGGTCGCCTTGGCGGTGGCCCGCAGGCGCGCAGGACATGGCGGCTGCTGTAGTACACTTGTGACTGCAGTTTGGCGTGCCCTCAGGCTGTTTCAGAAGCGTGGCTCATTCAGCCGCGCGGGGGCCTCAAATTGACTACGCGCATCCAGCCCTCCACATCCAGATCCCGATGGATCCTTGCTGTGGAGGATTGTGCCCCTTGCGGTCCGTTCTTCGAGCGGATGAGGGGTGCAAGGGATGCCAGGAGTAGGACCCGTCCGGGTCCGCTAACAACCGTCAACTATTGGCAGGGTAAGAGCAGCCCGCGAGGCTCTCTCATGAATGACCTGCCGGAAGGAGCGTCGGCATGCCCGTCGTAACCATGCGCCAGCTGCTTGACAGCGGCGTCCACTTTGGACACCAGACCCGTCGTTGGAACCCGAAGATGAAGCGCTTCATCTTCACCGAGCGCAACGGCATCTACATCATCGACCTGCAGCAGTCGCTGTCCTACATCGACCGCGCCTTCGAGTTCGTCAAGGCCACCGTTGCCCACGGCGGCACCGTGCTGTTCGTTGGCACCAAGAAGCAGGCCCAGGAAGCAATCGCCGAGCAGGCCACCCGCGTCGGCCAGCCCTACGTCAACCAGCGTTGGCTGGGCGGTATGCTCACCAACTTCTCCACGGTTGCCAAGCGTATCCAGCGCATGAAGGAACTCGAAGAGATCAACTTCGAGGACGTCGCCGGCTCCGGTTACACCAAGAAGGAGCTCCTGCTCCTCCGTCGTGAACTGACCAAGCTCGAGGCCAACCTCGGCGGTATCCGCAACCTGACCAAGGCCCCCTCGGTCCTCTGGGTTGTCGACACCAAGAAGGAACACCTCGCGGTTGACGAAGCCAAGAAGCTGAACATCCCGGTTGTTGCCATCCTGGACACCAACTGCGACCCCGACGAAGTCGACTTCCCGATCCCGGGCAACGACGACGCCATCCGCTCCGTGAACCTGCTGACCCGCGTTGTTGCCGACGCCGTTGCTGAGGGTTTGATCGCCCGTAACCAGCGCGCAACCGGCACCACGGAAGCTCCGGAAGAGCCGCTGGCTGAGTGGGAGCGCGAGCTCCTCGAAGGCAGCAAGGCCGAAGCCGCAGCTGCCGAGGAAGCACCGGCTGCCGACGCCGCCGCAGGCGAAGAAGCAAAGTAAATCCGGACTTTCCCGCAGCCCCCAACGGCAGCGGGAGCTACTGACAGGATGGCGGCCCGCCAGGCGGGCTGCCGTCCTGTCAGTCCGTAAACACATAAATTTCTAGACAGAGGGGTTCACATGGCGAACTACACTGCTGCAGACATCAAGGCCCTGCGCGAGCGCACCGGCGCCGGCATGATGGATGTCAAGAAGGCTCTTGACGAGGCCAACGGCGACGCCGAGAAGGCCATCGAGATCATCCGCATCAAGGGCCTCAAGGGCGCTACCAAGCGTGAAGGCCGCGCCACTGCCGAAGGCCTGGTTGCCGCCAAGGTCACCGGCAACGTCGGCGTGATGGTCGAAGTCAACTGCGAGACCGACTTCGTCGCCAAGGCTGACAAGTTCATCCAGCTGGCCGACAAGGTCCTGGCCGTGGCCGTCGAGTCCGGCGCTGCCGACCTCGAGACCCTCCTGGCGGTCGACGTCGACGGCAAGCCGCTGTCCGAGGTCGTCGTCGAAGAAGGCGCCGTTCTCGGTGAGAAGGTTGCCGTCCGCCGCATCGCCCGCATCGAAGGCGCCACGGTCGACGCTTACCTGCACAAGACCTCCAAGGACCTCCCGGCCCAGGTCGGCGTGCTGTTCGCGGTCGAGGGCGAAGGCGAAGCCGCTGCCACCGCCGCCCACGACGTCGCCGTCCACGTTGCCGCCATGGCTCCGAACTACCTCACCCGCGAAGATGTTCCTGCTGAGCTGGTCGAGTCCGAGCGCCGCATTGCCGAAGAGACCGCCAAGGCCGAAGGCAAGCCCGAAGCTGCCCTGCCGAAGATCGTGGAAGGCCGCGTTACCGGCTTCTACAAGGGTGAAGTCCTCCTGGACCAGGCATTCGCCAAGGATTCCAAGAAGACCGTTGCCCAGGTCCTCGAAGAGGCCGGCGTCAAGGCAACCGCCGTCGCACGTTTCCGCGTCGGCAACTAGTCGCACGCAACAAAGGGGTGGTCACTTCGGTGGCCGCCCCTTTTGCATGCGGCCACGGGAGTGCCGCATGCGCTCCGCCGGGCGTCTTTCTGCCCCGGCACCCAGCAAGATAATCTAGCCAGAGTCCACCAACGGGAAGGCATCATGGAATCCGAGAACACAGCAATCCGGCCCGAAAAGACCAAGCGCCGCGTGCTCCTGAAGCTGTCCGGCGAGGTCTTCGGCGGCGGCAAGCTCGGTGTGGACCCGGAAACCATCCGCTCCATCGCCAAGCAGATCGCGGCCGCCGTCTCCCAGGTGGAAATCGCCGTCGTGGTCGGTGGCGGCAACTTCTTCCGAGGCGCCGAACTCTCCCAGAGCGGCATGGACCGCTCCCGCGCCGACTACATGGGCATGCTCGGCACCGTGATGAACAGCCTGGCCCTGCAGGACTTCCTGGAGCAGGCCGGCGTGGACACCCGCGTCCAGTCCGCGATCTCGATGGCACAGGTTGCCGAGGCCTACATCCCGCGCCGTGCCATCCGCCACATGGAAAAGGACCGCGTGGTCATCTTCGGCGCCGGCGCCGGCCTGCCGTACTTCTCCACTGACACCGTCGCCGCGCAGCGCGCACTCGAGGTGCGTGCCGACGTCGTGCTGATGGCCAAGAGCGGAGTGGACGGCGTCTACACCGCCGACCCCAAGAAGGACCCCTCCGCCGAAAAGCTGGAGACGCTCAGCTACGACGACGCCCTGCGCCGCGACATCCGCGTCATGGACCAGACCGCGATGACCATGTGCAAGGACAACAAGCTCTCCATGGTGGTCTTCGGCATGGAAGGCGAAGGCAACGTCACCCGCGCGATCCTGGGCGAAAAGCTCGGTACCCTCGTCACTCCCTAGCAGCGGCTAGGATACTTCTAGGACCCTCCGCCCCACGTGGCGGACTTTACTGTGTGCACCAACCGCGTGCGCTGCCCTGGTGAAACGGGGCGGACTATTTCTGAGGAGAAACCGTGATCGAAGAAACCTTGCTCGAAGCCGGCGAGAAGATGGACAAGGCGGTCGAGGTAGCCAAGGAGGACTTCGCGTCGGTCCGTACCGGTCGCGCCAACCCGGCCCTCTACAGCAAGGTGATCGTGGAGTACTACGGCACGCCGACCCCGCTGCAGCAGCTGGCGTCCTTTGCCGTGCCGGACGCCCGTACCATCCTGATCACCCCGTACGACAAGACCGCCCTGCGCGACATCGAGAGGGCCCTCAGCGATTCGGAGGTGGGCGCCAACCCGTCCAACGACGGCAACGTGATCCGCGTGGTCATCCCCGAGCTGACCCAGGAACGCCGCAAGGAATACGTCAAGATCGTCAAGGGCAAGGGTGAGGACGCCAAGGTTTCCATCCGCAGCATCCGCCGCAAGGCCAAGGACTCCCTGGACAAGCTCGTCAAGGACGGCGAAGCCGGCGAAGACGAAGGTGCCCGCGGCGAAAAGGAACTCGACGCCCTGACCAAGGCCCATGTGGAGAGCATCGACGAGTTGCTCAAGCGCAAGGAAGCCGAGCTCCTCGAGGTCTGATGAGCCAGGCTGAGCCCGCGCCCGTGCACGGAACCACCCGCGCCAGGCGGAAAAGCGGCAACCCGACGCCGAAGGCCGGCCGGAACCTTCCGGCGGCCATCGGCGTCGGGCTTTTCCTGTTGGTGGTGGTCCTGGGCGGGCTCCTTGTCCTGCCGCTGGGCTTCGTGCTGGTCACCACCGCGTTCGCGGTGCTGGGCGTCTGGGAAATCTTCCGCGCGATGGACGCCAACGGCGGCACCCTGCTGCCGATCATCCCGGTCATGACAGGCACGGTGGCCATGCCCCTGGCCGCCTACTTCGGCGGCCTGGAAAGCCTGCTGTTCGCCTTCCTGCTCAGCTGCGGGGCGGTGCTGCTGTGGCGCTCCCTGGAGAGCGCCGCCGGGGCGCCCCGCAGCATCTTCGCCGGTGTCTTCACCCTCTCGTGGGTGCCGTTCCTGATCAGCTTCGCGATCCTCCCGCTGCACTCCACCGGAGGGGCGACGACGGCGGGCTTCTGGCCCGGCGGGCAGGTTCCGCCCGGCGCGTGGCAGATCGCCGTCATGCTGCTCCTGGTGGTTTCCAACGACACCTTCGGCTACCTGGTGGGTGCCCTGTTCGGCAGGCATCCGATGGCGCCGAAGATCAGCCCGAAGAAGAGCTGGGAAGGCTTCGCAGGATCGGTGGCCGGGGCCATGCTGATCGGCGTCCTGGCCAGCATCTTCCTGCTGGACCGGCCCTGGTGGGTGGGCGTGGTGCTCGCCGTCGGCATGGTCGCCGCCGCCACCGCCGGGGACCTGGCCGAATCGATGGTCAAGCGTGAACTCGGCGTCAAGGACATGAGCAGCATCCTGCCCGGGCACGGCGGAGTGATGGACCGGCTCGATTCGATCGTCTTTGCCGCGCCGGTGGCCTTCATTCTTTTCGCGTTGCTGAGCGGCGCCTGACAACACAATCCGGAGGGAAGACAGTGGCAGTGGACGTTCGTCGGCAGATTCCTGCGGCGTTTGAGCGCGTGGAACGCAACAAGTATGGCTACAACGCCAAGCAGGTGGACCAGTTCTTCCAGCGGGCGCGGGTCTCCTTCGAGAGCCCGGCCCATGCCGAGGTGAAGACGGGCAGCAGCGATGTGCGCTCCGCGTCGTTCGACCCGGTGAAGGGCGGCTACGACGCCGCGGCGGTGGACGCCGCCCTCGACCGGCTCGAGGACGCCTTCGCCCGCCGTGAACGCGACGAACTCATCGAGGCCGAGGGCGAGGACGGCTGGCTGCGCCAGATCGGCAAACTCTCCGGCGTGCTGCGGGCCCGGCTGCACCGCCCGGCCGGCCAGCGCTTCCGGCGCCCCGAGAAGAAGCGCGTCCGCAGTTACGATATCGCCGACGTCGACGCCCTCTGCGATCAGCTGATCGGCTATCTGGAACAGGACCAGCCGCTCAGCGTGGACAGCGTCCGCCGGGCTGCCTTCCGTGCGGCCAAGGGGCCCGCCGGCTACGACGAGGCACAGGTCGATGCCTTCCTGGACCGCGTGGTCGAACTGATGGCCGCGATCGACTAGGCACCGCCTATCCGGCTGCTCCCGGAGTCGGATGGATGGGTCTGTTGTTCCTCCAGACGCTGTCGTAGCGCCGCTTGCCCCGCAGCAGCGACGCCAGGAAGAACGCCAAGCCTGCCAGGACCGCAACGGCGACGGCAAACGGGGCGGCAAGCCCTGCCACCAGCAACGCAGAACCCACCAGCAGTCCGATGAGGGCCGCATTGACGGTGCCCATGAACACCTTCCGGCGGCCCTGCGCGATACCTTCAGCGCTCGCTAGAGAGCGGCCGTTCCGGCACATGCAGGCGGGTCATCACCCGCGCCACCGATCCGGGAATGCGCTCCTTGGTGGCCAGCGAAACCAGGACCATGACGGCGAAGGCGGCGGGAACCGTCCAGGCCGCCGGCTGCGCCAGCCAGCCCGGGGCGGTCGCTCCGCCGAGCAGTGTGCCGGCCACCATTGCGCCCCCGCACAGCACGGCACCGGTCAGCATCCCGGCGATGGCCCCGGCGTCGCTCAGCCCGCGCCACCAGATGCCCAGGAGCAGCACCGGGCAGATCGTGGACGCCGTGAACGCGAACACCAGGCCGACGCTTCCAGCCAGTCCCAGTGAGTCCGTCACCAGGGCGAACGCCATAGGGACGACGGCGGCCAGCAGCGCCCCGATCCGGAAGCCGCGGACGCTGCCGCCCAGCAGGTCCTGGCTGATGACCCCGGCCAGCGACACCACCAGCCCGGAGGTGGTGGAAAGGAACGCGGCGAAGGCGCCCGCGACCACCAGGGCCGAGAGGACGTCGCCGGCGGTCCCGCCCACCAGCTCGCCCGGCAGTAGCAGCACGAGCGCGTCGGAGCGGCCGTCGCGGGCCAGGCCGGGCGCGTACATGCGGCCGAGCAGGCCGGCTGCGGTGGGGAAGAGGTAGAACACGGACAGCAGCCCCAGCACGATCAGGGTGGTCCGGCGGGCCGAGCGGCCGTCCGGATTCGTGTAGAAACGCACCAGGACGTGGGGCAGTCCGAGCGTGCCGAACAGCAGGGCGAGCAGCAGGGACACCGTCTGGTATGGCCCGGCGGCGGGCAGCCCCGTGGGGTTGATGGCCTCCGGGACCGGCACGGCCGCGCCCCCGCCCTGGTGCAGCAGCACGAAGACCACCGGAACGGCGAGGGCCGTGAGCTTGAGCCAGTACTGGAAGGCCTGGACGAACGTGATGGAGCGCATCCCGCCGGCCGCGACGCTGAGGAACACCACCAGGACCACGGCCACCGCGCCCACCCAGGACGGCAGCCCGGTGCTGATCCGGATGGTGAGCCCGGCGCCGTGCAGCTGCGGCACGATGTAGAGCCAGCCGACGGCGATCACCACCAGGCTGGTCACCCGCCGCACCGCCGTGGATTCCAGCCGGGCCTCGGTGAAGTCCGGGATCGTGTACGCCCCGGAGCGGCGCAGGGGTGCGGCCACGAACAGCAGCAGCATCAGGTAGCCGGCGGTGTAGCCCACCGGGAACCACAATGCGTCCGTCCCGGAGAGCAGGATCAGCCCGGCAACGCCAAGGAAGCTGGCCGCGGAGAGGTACTCGCCGCCGATTGCCGAGGCGTTCCACCACGGCGGGACGGTCCGGGAAGCGACGTAGAAATCGCTGGTGGTCCGCGAAATCCGCAGGCCGTAGAAGCCGACGGCCGCCGTCGCGACCACCACCAGCAGGAACGCCGCCAGGCCGACCGGGGGATTCACCGTTCGTCCACCAGCTCGCGGTAGCGGGCCTCGTTCCGGGCCGCGGAGCGGTTGTAGAGCCAGGCCGCCAGGCCGATCACCGGATACAGTCCGGCGCCCAGCAGCAGCCAGTTCAAGGGAACGCCGAGGAGGCGCAGGACGGCGATTTCCGGGACCAAGGCGACCATCAGCCCGCAGGCGGCGAGCACCAGCAAGAAGCCTGCCGCGACGGCGATCGCCAGGCGCAGTTGGGAGCGGATCAGCGAACGGACGTACAGGCGTCCGACGTCGGAATCCACCGCGGCGTCGCGGCTGACGGAACCGCTGGGTAGCAGGCCGGCAGGACGCCGTCCGGCGGATTGCGGCGCGGTGACCCGGACCCTGGTCATCCCTGCGGCCGTATCCGGGTGGTCCCCAGCTTGTCCCGCACGGAGGGCAGGTGCCTGCGGCTGATCGGCAGTTCGGCGCGGGCCACCGTCACGGACGGGTGCACCGCGCCGAGTTTCAGGTGCTCCACGTGGTTGAGGGAGATCAGGTACGAACGGTGGATCCGGATGAATCCGGCCCCGGCCCACTGCTGTTCGAGGTCGCTCAGCGGAACCCGGATCAGGTAGCTGGCCTCGGCCGTGTGGAGGCGGGCGTAGTCGCCCTGGGCCTGGACGTAGCTGACGTCGTCCCGGCGGATCATCCGGGTGGTGCCGCCCTGGTCCACGGTGATCATCTCCGGGGCCGGGCTGCCGTCCCGGATGAGCTCGCTGACCCGGCCAAGGGAGCGGGCGAGCCTTTCGGCGCGCACCGGCTTGAGCAGGTAGTCGACGGCGGCCAGTTCGAAAGCCTCCAGCGCGCAGTCTTCGTCCGCGGTGACGAAGACGACGGCGGGCGGCACGGGAATCCGCGAGATCGCACGGGCGATGTCCAGCCCCGAGAGCGCCGGCATGTGGATGTCCAGGAAGGCGACGTCGACGGACTCGTTCTCCAGGACCCGCAGGGCTTCGGAACCGGACGATGCGCGGTGGATGGTGCCCACGCGCTCATCCCGGCCCAGCAGGAAGGCGAGTTCTTCGACGGCGGGCAGCTCGTCGTCGGCGACGAGGACGTTGATCATGACAGCAGCTTAACCTTTGCCGCCAGCCCTCAGGCATCGTGCCCGGGCTGGGACTTGGGCACCCGGAGGGTGATCAGGGTGCCTTCGCCGGGAGCGGTTTCGATGACCAGGCCGTGGTCGTCCCCGTACACCTGCCGCAGCCGGGCATCGACGTTGCGCAGGCCGACGTGTTCGCCGTCGGCGTGGCCGGCCAGCACGGAACGGAGGTGCTCCGGGTCCATGCCCACGCCGTCGTCCTCCACCGTGACTTCGGCGTCCGCACCGGAATCGTAGGCACGGATGGTGATTTGCCCCGGGCCCTCCTTGGCCTCCAGGCCGTGACGGACCGCGTTCTCCACTAGCGGCTGCAGGCTCAGGAAGGGAATCACCGTGCTCAGGACCTCGGGGGCGATCTGCAGGCTGACCTGGACGCGTTCGCCGAAGCGGGCCCGTTCGAGGAGCAGGTAGCGGTCGATGCTGCGCAGTTCCTCGGCCAAGGTGGTGAAGTCCCCGTGCCGCCGGAAGGAGTAGCGCGTGAAATCGGCGAACTCCACCACCAGTTCGCGCGCCCGGGCCGGGTCCGTGTTGATGAACGAGGCGATGGCGTTGAGCGAGTTGTAGATGAAGTGCGGGCTGATCTGTGCCCGCAGTGCCCGGACTTCAGCCTCCATCAGGAGGGTGCGGGAAGCGTCCAGCTCGGCCAGTTCCACCTGGGTGGCGACCCAGCCCGCCAGTTCGCCGGTGGCCCGGACCAGCCCGGCGCCCGCGTGCGGCGCGAAGGCGGCGACGCAGCCGGCCACCCGGTTGTCCGTCCGGATCGGCGCGATGACGGCCTTCAGCGAGGGTGACGCCGCGAGCAGGGCCGTGCGCCCGTCCGCGAGCACCGGGGCCGCGAGCGCCATCAACTGCGGTTTCAGCTCTTCGGCGATGCCGTCCCAGGCCAGCACGGTGTCCAGGTCCGTGATCGCCAGGGCGTCGCAGCCCAGCAGCAGGCGCAGCTGCTTGCTGGCCTTGGCCGCGCCTGCCGGCTGCAGCCCCGCGCGCAGCTGCGCGCCCGCGCGGGACGCCGCGTGCAGGGTCTGGTAGGTGGCCCGCTCGGCGTCCGTGCCGAGGTCCCGGAAGGAGCGGACCACCATCAGTCCGACGCCGACGGCGGCCGCCACCGCCAGGACGATGACGGCGATCGCTGCGGCGGTGAGGAGCGGGGAATCGGGCATGGAGCAAGAGTAGCGAACCGCCGCTCACCGGCTCCGCGGGCTGCCGTTCACCGCACCGACAGGCCCGCTGGGCGACGCCGGGGCGCGTATGCCTTTCCCACCCGGAAGCCTGCGTTGAATAGTGATTCCAATCACACGGCACCAAGGGCGGATGCCGCTGTGGACACTTCAACCAGGAGGAAACCATGGGTAATGAGGCCCAGCCGGCGGACGCAACGCAGTCCGTGGATTTCCAGCAAGTGCAGCAAACAGAACAATTCCGCGAACTGCGCAGGCGGCACCGCAGCTTCGTCTTCCCGATGGCCGTGGCCTTCCTGCTCTGGTACTTCGGCTACGTGCTGCTGGCCGACTATGCCGTGGGATTCATGTCCATCAAGCTATGGGGCAACATCAACGTGGGCCTGGTGCTCGGGCTGCTCCAGTTCGCCACCACCTTCGGCATCACCGCCTGGTACGTGAGCTACTCCAACCGCAAACTGGACCCCATCGCCGCCGGGATCCGCGGCGAAATCGAAGGGCACGAATTCGACAGCCGCGGCCGCGTAGTCGGCGCCGGCCAGGCAGCCGGCACCGGCCAGGCAGCCAAGGGGGCGCAGCGATGAGCGGCATGGCTGTGAGCAGTGCGGCTCCGATGGTCAATGTGGCCGCGCTCAAGGACACCACCCTGCTGAACATGGGAATCTTCGCCCTGTTTGTCCTGGTCACCATGGTGATCGTGTTCCGGGCCAGCCGGAACAACAAGACGGCAGCGGACTACTACGCGGCCGGCCGCTCCTTCACCGGTTCGCAGAACGGAACGGCGATCGCCGGCGACTACCTGTCGGCGGCGTCGTTCCTCGGCATCACCGGCGCGATCGCCATCAACGGCTACGACGGCTTCCTGTACTCCATCGGCTTCCTGGTGGCCTGGCTCGTGGCGCTGCTCCTGGTGGCCGAACTGCTGCGCAACACCGGCAAGTTCACCATGGCCGACGTGCTTTCGTTCCGGCTGCGGCAGCGCCCCGTCCGGATCGCCGCGGCCCTGTCCACCCTCGCTGTCTGCTTCTTCTACCTGCTCGCCCAGATGGCCGGCGCTGGCAGCCTGATCTCCCTCCTGCTGGGCATCAGCGACTGGGGCGGACAGGCACTGGTGATCATCGTCGTCGGCGCCCTCATGATCATGTACGTGCTGATCGGCGGCATGAAGGGCACCACCTGGGTGCAGATCATCAAGGCCGTGCTCCTGATCTGCGGCGCCGCCGTCATGACCCTCTGGGTGCTGTCCATCTACGGCTTCAACCTCTCGAACCTGCTCGGCTCGGCCGCCGAGGCCGCGAACAACCCGAACATCCTGAACCCAGGCCTGCAGTACGGCAAGAGCGAAACGTCCAAGCTGGACTTCATGTCCCTCGGCCTGGCCCTGGTCCTGGGCACCGCAGCCCTGCCGCACGTGCTGATGCGCTTCTACACGGTGCCCACCGCCAAGGAAGCCCGCAAGTCCGTGGTGTGGTCCATCTGGCTGATCGGCCTGTTCTACCTGTTCACCCTGGTGCTCGGCTACGGCGCCGCCGCGCTCGTCGGCGCAGACACCATCAAGGCGGCTCCCGGCGGCGTCAACTCGGCCGCGCCGCTCCTGGCCTTCCACCTCGGCGGGCCGCTGCTGCTGGGCTTCATATCGGCCGTCGCCTTCGCCACGATCCTCGCGGTGGTGGCCGGGCTGACGATCACCGCGGCGGCCTCCTTCGCCCACGACATCTACGCGAACGTGATCGCCAAGGGCAAGGCCGACGCCGGCACCGAGGTGAAGGTGGCGCGGCGGACCGTGGTGGTCATTGGCGTCCTCGCCATCTTGGGCGGCATTTTCGCCAACGGCCAGAACGTGGCCTTCCTGGTGGCGCTCGCGTTCGCTGTGGCGGCCTCGGCCAACCTGCCCACGATCGTCTACTCGCTGTTCTGGCGGAAGTTCACCACCCAGGGCGCGGTCTGGAGCATGTACGGCGGGCTCGCCTCGGCGATCATCCTGATCGCCCTCTCGCCCGTGGTGTCCGGGGCCAAGACCTCCATGATCCAGGGCGCGAACTTCGCCATCTTCCCGCTGAGCAACCCGGGCATCGTGTCCATCCCGCTCGCCTTCTTCCTGGGCTGGCTGGGCACCGTGCTCGACAAGCGCGGCGAGGACCCGGCCAAGCAGGCGGAGATGGAAGTCCGTTCGCTCACCGGCGTCGGGGCCGAGAAGGCCGTGGAGCACTAGGAACCCGATACCTTCCGTAACAGCGAAGCCTTCCTGCAGCCAGTTGCAGGAAGGCTTCGCCGTTTGGGCTCCGGGCTTCAGTTCCGGGGCCTGATCCGGATGGCGTCCATCTTCCCCTCGTTGCCCACGAATCCGTACTTGAGGTCAATCGTGCGTCCGTCGCAATCCAGTGTTCCGGTGATCTCGGCGTGGTTGACGCCGTTCCTGGACTCCGCGTTGATCGAGTTGTAGCTGGCCTTGCACGAATCGCTGAGCTCAAGCCCGTTGATGCCGCGGATGAAGTTGGCCCTGGGCAGGTCCTCCTTCAGCGCGTCGGTCAGGAAGCGGTCGTAGGCCTCGTCGTTCCGGCGCTCGAGCAGCAGGTTGGTGAATTCCTCGGCCTGGCTCTTGACCTTGCCGGTGGCATTGCCCACCAGGTTGACCAACAGCACGACGCCGACCACCGCCACGATCACCACGGCACCGACAGCTCCGAGCACGATCCACAGCACCTTGCGGCTCTTCGGCGCGGGGGCGTCGGGCTGGCCGAACGGCTGCCCGTACTGGCCGCCGTCGTAAGATGGCTGGGCGTACGGTGGCTGGCCGTAAGGTGCTTGCCCGTACTGCGGCTGCCCGTAGGGCGGCTGTCCCGCCTGCCCGTGCTGCGGCGGGGTTCCGTACTGAGGCGGGCCGTACTGCGGTGCACCAAATTCCGGGCCGGGCGCCGGCGGCACCTGGCCCTCCTGACCGTCTTGGCCCTCCCGCCCGATGTGCGGGGGAGCGGGCGGCGGCGGGGGAACGGGCCGGGAGGTCCAGTCGGGCGTGTGCGGATCCTGGCCGTGCGGATCCTGGGGAGTGGTCACGATGGGTCGCCTTTCCGGCCGCCTGCGCCGCCAACGCCTGGAACGCATGCTTGGCACCGCGGGCCGGCCCCAAGACGTCCGCTTGAATCAAATCGCATGTCCCGGCGGCGGAGCAAGTAAAGGGACCCGGGCTGCTGCCAAGCGCCCCGGTCAGCCGCCGCTCTTCTTCAGCAGCGGCTGCATCCGGTAGGGGATCATCTCCTGCATCGCCAGGGCGGTGTCCGTCCGCTCCACGCCGTCGCAGCCCAGGATCTTGCCGTTGATGCGGAAGAGGTCCTCGGCGTCCAGGGCCACCACCCGCAGGAGCAGGTCCGCGGAACCGGTGAGGCCGTAGCCCTCGAGGATCTCCGGGATCCCGGCCAACTCCACGGCCAGCTGGCCGAGTTTCTGCTGCTGCACGTGCACGGAAATGAAGGCCAGCAGCGGGTAGCCCAGGGCCGCCGGGTTGATCCGCCGTTCGAAGGACAGGAAGGCGTGCTTCTTTTCAAGCTGCGCCATCCGTGCCTGGACCGTGTTCCTGGACAGGCCGAGCTTTTGCGCCAAGGCCACCACGGTGCCCCGCGGGTCCTTCGCCATGGCCGAAAGCAGGCGGGTGTCCGTGCCATCCAAAGCTTGCATAGTGCGCAACATTAGCACGGTGACAGGGTCCACGACAGGGCATAATGCTCAGAATCCGTGGCGGTGGTTGTACCCAATGAGCATTGTGAGTAGGGTCACAGTTATCCGGGCGATGAGGCCCGGACAGCTGCTGCTTGCGGGGCCAAAAGTCCTTGCGGCAACGGCATGGAACGAGCCGAAAGGTGCGAGCAGCCGTGTTGACCGACGACGCCGGCCGGGGAGCCAACCAGGCACCGGAACCCGCGAACAGTGTGAAGAATCCACGCCGGACCGGGGGAGACCTGGTCCAGTTGCTGACCCCCTCCGGGGAGCGCATCAGCCATCCGGAATTCGACCTTTGGATCAGCGACGTCAGCGACGAGCAGCTGGGCTCGCTTTACGAAGACATGGTGGTCATCCGCCGGATCGACGCGGAGGCCACGGCGCTCCAGCGCCAGGGCGAGCTGGCCCTCTGGCCCCCGATGCTGGGCCAGGAGGCGACCCAGATCGGCTCGGGCCGTGCCCTGCGCAGCGACGACTTCGTCTTCCCCACCTACCGCGACAACGGCGTGGCCTACTGCCGCGGCGTGGCCGTCCCGGACCTCGTGCGGGCCTGGCGCGGCAACGCCCTCTTCGGCTGGGATCCGTACCGCTACAACATCGCCACGCAGCAGATCATGATCGGCTCGCAGTCCCTGCACGCCACCGGCTACGCCATGGGCATCCAGGACGACGGCGCCGATTCCGTGGCGGTGGCCTACTTCGGCGACGGCGCCACCAGCGAAGGCGACGTCAACGAAGCCATGGTCTTCGCCGCCAGCTTCCAGGCACCCGTGGTGTTCATCTGCCAGAACAACCACTGGGCCATCTCCGAACCTGTGCTCCTGCAGTCGCATGTGCAGCTGGCCGACCGCGCCTCGGGCTTCGGCATTCCCTCGATGCGCGTGGACGGCAACGACGTGCTCGCAGTGCTGTCCGCCACCCGGATCGCCCTCGACCGTGCCAGGAAGGGCGGCGGGCCCACCTTCATCGAGGCGCTCACCTACCGCATGGGACCGCACACGACGGCGGACGACCCCACGCGCTACCGCGACCCCAACGAACTCGAGGACTGGGCCGCGAAGGACCCCATCGCCCGGCTCAAGGCGCTGCTGGACCGCAAGGGGCTGCTGGGCGAAGAACTGGAGGACCGCGTCAAGGCCAAGGCTGACGCCGTCGCAGCGGAACTCCGGAGCGGCACCATCAACATGCCCGAGCCCGCGCCGCTGGACGTCTTCAAGCACGTCTACAGTGAGGAGAATTCCTGGATCGAGCGCCAGAAGGACCACTACAGCCGTTACCTCGAAAGCTTCAGCGGATCCGTCCAGGAAGGTGCCCTCTGATGAGCCAGCTGACATTTGCCCGCGCCATCAACGCCGGGCTGCGCAAGGCCCTCGACAACGACCCCAAGGTGGTCCTGATGGGCGAGGACATCGGCAAGCTGGGCGGTGTCTTCCGCGTCACCGACGGGTTGCAGAAGGACTTCGGCACGCACCGCGTGGTGGACACCCCGCTGGCCGAATCCGGCATCATCGGCACCGCCGTCGGCCTGGCCTACCGCGGCTACCGGCCCGTCTGCGAAATCCAATTCGACGGCTTCATCTACCCGGCCTTCGACCAGATCGTCAGCCAGGTGGCCAAGATGCACTACCGCACCCAGGGCAACGTGAAAATGCCGATCACCATCCGGGTCCCGTTCGGCGGCGGCATCGGTTCGCCCGAACACCACTCCGAATCCCCGGAGGCCTACTTCACCCACACCTCGGGGCTGCGCGTTGTCAGCGTGTCCAACCCGCAGGACGCCTACACGATGATCCAGCAGGCCATCGCCTCGGACGACCCCGTGCTCTACTTCGAGCCCAAGCGCCGCTACCACGACAAGGGCGAGGTGGACGAAGCCGCGGCGCTGGGCAATGCCCTGCCGATGGGCAGTGCACGCGTGGCCGCCGGCGGCAGCGACGTCACCCTGGTGGCCTACGGCCCCCTCGTGAAGACAGCGCTCGACGCCGCCCTGGCCGCCGCCGATGAAGGCGTGTCCATCGAGGTCATCGACCTCCGCTCGCTGGCGCCCGTCGACTACCGCACCGTTGAGGCGTCCGTCCGGAAGACCGGCCGGCTGGTCATCACCCACGAGGCCGCGCAGTCCGGCGGACTCGGCGCGGAAATCGCGGCCAGCATCACCGGACGCTGCTTCAACTACCTCGAAGCCGCGCCGGTCCGGATCACGGGCTTCGACGTGCCCTACCCGTATTCCAAGCTCGAAATGCACCACCTGCCGGACCTGGACCGGATCCTGGACGGCGTGGACCGTGCCCTCGGCCGGCCGAACTCCCTGAGCGGACTGGAAGGATGAGCGCTGCCATGATCAAGGAATTCCGACTGCCGGATCTCGGCGAAGGCCTCACGGAGTCCGAAATCCTCAGCTGGAAGGTCGCTGTGGGGGACACCGTGGAACTGAACCAGGTGATCGCCGAGGTGGAGACCGCCAAGGCCGTGGTGGAATTGCCCTCGCCGTTCGCCGGGACGGTGGCCGCCCTGCATGAACAGCCGGGCAGTGTGGTCGAGGTCGGCAAGCCGATCGTTTCCTTCGAAGTGGACGACGCCGGTGCCGCGCCCTCCGGAGCGGCCGCGCCTGCCGCTGCTGCCGGGAACGCCGATGATGCGTCGGCCGCACCAGCTGCGCCGCCCGCGCCGAAGCGCGAGGCCACCCTCGTCGGGTACGGCGCCGCCGTCGAGCAGGGCGGGCACCCGACGCGCCGCCAGCGCAACCTCCCGGCTGCTGCCGCTGCGCCAGCAGCAGCCACTGTGCCAGTCCGTGCGGCGGTTCCTGCCGCGGCGAATGCGCCTGCCGCCGTCGTCGAGTCCGAACGCCCGTCCGAACGGCCGCGCTCCACTCCGCCGGTACGGAAACTGGCACGGGACCTCGGCGTCGACCTGACGCAGCTCAGCGGAAGCGGCGCCGGCGGCCTCATCACGCGCGAAGACGTTCAGCACTTCGCCGAGGGCGCTGCGGCCCCCGCCTCAGCGGGCGTTCCCGCCACTGCCGGCCGCGAAACCCGCACCCCGATCAAGGGTGTCCGCAAGTACACCGCGGCGGCCATGGTGCAAAGCGCCTTCACCGCGCCCCACGTCACCGAGTTCCTTACCGTGGACGTCACTGCCGCCATGGAACTGCTGGAGCGGCTCAAGGCCAGCCGGACGTTCCAGGGCTACAAGCTGACCCCGCTCACGCTCGCGGCGAAGGCGGTGCTGATCGCCTTGAAGCGGAACCCCACGCTCAACTCGCGCTGGGACGACGCGGCGCAGGAGATCGTCCAGTTCAACTACGTCAACCTGGGCATCGCCGCCGCGACGCCGCGCGGGCTGACCGTGCCGAACATCAAGGACGCCGACGCGATGGGCCTGCTGGAGCTGTCGGCGGCCCTGTCGGAGCTCACGGAGACCGCACGTGCCGGGAAGACCACCCCCGCGGAGCTCGCCGGCGGCACCATCTCGATCACCAACATCGGGGTGTTCGGCATCGACGCCGGCACACCGATCCTCAACCCGGGGGAGGCCGCCATCGTGGCGCTGGGGGCGGTGCGGAAGGCCCCGTGGGTGCACAACGATGAGCTCGCCGTCCGCCAGGTCATGTCGCTCAGCCTGTCCTTCGACCACCGCCTGGTGGACGGCGAACAAGGCTCGCGCTTCCTGGCCGATGTGGGCGCGATCCTCTCGGACCCGGGAATGGTCCTGACGATGGTCTAGGCGTAACTCACTGACGGCCCGCCGGAGACGGCGGGCCGTCAGTGTTTGTCTTGTGGTGTACGTCTTCCCAGGAGCACCGCAACGCAGGCGAGCAGGGCCAACAGGGCATAGCCGCACGTGACGGCGAACAGGGAGAGCCCCCGGACGAGCTGGCCTGCCACGAGGGCGGGCACGGCTGATCCCGTGTAGGAGACGGCGTAGACCAGGGACAGCAGGCCTGCCCGCTCATGCAGGCTCGTGGGGCCGAGCAGCAACGCCATGCTGCCGTTCATCGCCAGCCCCGCCCCGAGCCCGCCGAGCACGCCGCATCCGATGAACAACGCCGCGGAACCCAGCGCCGTCGAGGCCGCCAAGCCCAGCGCCGCCGCGGCGAAAAGCGCCATGCCCAGCCGCTGGGCGGAGGCTGACGTCGTCCGTCCGGAGAGCGGTCCGGCCAGCACGCCCGGCGCCATGTAGGAGGCGAACACCGCGGCGGCCACGAGGGGTGCCCGGGAGCCCAGGTAGTCGACCGCCACGGAGGGGCCGAAGGCGTTGAAGAACCCACCCACCGCCCAGGTCGAGACAAAAACGCACGCGGCCATCGGCAGGAACGGCCGTGCCGCGGCGGGGACGCGCACCTCGGGCCGAAGGGACGCGAGGGCCCCGCGACGGCGGGTGACGGTCTCGGGTGCCAGCCCGACTCCCAGCGCGCAGAGGCAAAGGGCAGCGGCGAAGGCGATGTAGCTGGCCTGCCGCGGTGCCGGGGCGAACTGCACGAGCGCGCCGGCAGCGAAGACCCCGAAGGACAGGCCGACCGTGGCGGCCGTGGTGGTCACTGCTGCCACGAGCCATTTGGGCCGGGCGGGTGCGGTGTCGACGGCGAGGGCTGCGAGGGCGCTTGAGGCGAGGCCCGCGGCCAGGCCCTGCAGGACCCGCCCGGCGAACAGCGGCCAGAAACCGTCCACCGTGGTAAGCACCAGGCAGCCGGCGGCTGCGAGCAGCAGGGCGGCGATGGATACCGGCTTGCGGCCGAGGTGGTTGGACAGGCGGCCCAGGAACAACAGCGCGGACACGGCGCAGACGAAGTATCCGGCTGCCACAAGGGACAGTTGGGTGTCCGTGATCCCGTCCTGGGCGCGGTAGCTGCCAAAAAGCGGTATGGCTGTGGACCCCGCCGCGAAGACCGTGACGAAGGAGGCCGTGGCGGCGACGAAGCCGGTCTTCGTCGGTTTTCCTGCGGGAAGGGTTGTCTGCGCGGTCATGGGGTCCTTTCGGGTTCCTCCCAGCTTTCCCTGTCGCCTGCCCGTGAGGAAGGTACTGCTTGTGCCCCCTTCAACGGGCATCGACTGCTGGGTAATCGTCGTTATGAGGCCCCAAAACGACGATTACGCAGCAATCGTTGCGGTCAGCGGACGGTCAGCGGACCGTCAGCGCCGCCAACGCCATCTGTTCCAGGAGGGGCCGTGCGGTCTTCGCCGCGATCCGGCGGCCGTGGCTGCGCACCGAGTGGGGGGTGGAGTTGATCAGGCCGAAGACGGCGTGCGCACGGACGCGCAGTTCGGCGGCGTCGGTGTCACTGCTCCCGGCGTCCCTCCCGGCTGTGTCACGGTGCACCTCGCCCAGCACGCCCACCCACAGTTCCACGTAGCTGCGCTGCAAGGCGCGCACTTCGGTCCGGTCGGCGTCGGACAGGCTGTCCAGGTCCCGGTCCTGCACGCGGATGACGTCCGGGTTGCTCAAAGCGAAGTCGACGTGGAACTCCACCAGGCCGCGCAGGGCTGCCGCGGGATCGGAGGCTTCGGCGGCGACCGCCCGGCCGCCGTCGAGCAGTCCGCGGCTCACGCTCAGCAGCAGTTCGGCAAGCACCGCCTGCTTCCCGGGGAAATGCCGGTAGACGGCAGGCCCGCTGACGCCCGCCGCCGCGCCGAGGTCCTCAAGGGAGACCCGGCTGAAGCCG
This sequence comes from Arthrobacter celericrescens, assembly GCF_003614925.1. GTDB lineage: Bacteria > Actinomycetota > Actinomycetes > Actinomycetales > Micrococcaceae > Arthrobacter > Arthrobacter celericrescens. Next base: position 22,918 of record NZ_QYLP01000011.1, on the reverse strand, counting down.
TTCTCGGCGAAAAGGGCCGCCGCGGCGGAGAGCAGTGCCTTGCGCCGGGTTTCCTTCGCCTGGCTACGGAGGGTGGGCGGCGCCGCCGCCACGGGAGGAACGACGGCGGCATCCGCCGGCGCCCGGCCTTCATCCTCGTGCGGGGCGTCGTGGGTTGCGGCCACGGATCCTCCTTGTGCAGCGTGCTCCACCGGGGCGGTGGTGGACATCACAGTTAATAGAGACTAAGCTAAATTTCAGTTATTTGTCATTAACTGAAGTCGTAACTGAAGCTGCCGTTGGCCGGGGTTCCGGCCGGGATGGGAAGCATGTCGATGGAGACACTCGTCAGCCGCGCTGACGCCAGGAATGCGGGCTTCGAAGCCAACGCCCGGGCCCAGCACTCCCTCGTGGAGGAACTGAAGGAACGGCTCGCCGCGGCGGCGCTCGGCGGGCCCGGGAAATCGCGCGAGCGCCATGTGGCCCGCGGCAAGCTGCTGCCCCGGGACCGCGTCGGGCAACTGCTGGATGACGGAAGCCCCTTCCTTGAAATCGCGCCCCTTGCGGCCAACGGGATGTACAACGACGACTCGCCGGGCGCCGGGGTGATCGCCGGAATCGGCCTGGTGCACGGCCGCCAGGTGCTGGTCATCTCCAACGACGCAACCGTCAAGGGTGGCACGTACTACCCGATGACCGTCAAGAAGCACCTGCGGGCCCAGGAAATCGCGCTCGAAAACCGGCTTCCCTGCATCTACCTGGTGGACTCCGGCGGGGCGTTCCTGCCGCGCCAGGACGAGGTGTTCCCGGACAAGGAGCACTTCGGCCGGATCTTCTTCAACCAGGCCCGGATGTCGGCGGCGAAAATCCCGCAGATCGCGGCCGTCATGGGTTCCTGCACCGCAGGCGGGGCCTACGTTCCGGCCATGAGCGACGAAACAGTGATTGTGCGGAACCAGGGCACCATCTTCCTGGGCGGCCCGCCGCTCGTGAAGGCCGCCATCGGGGAGATCGTCACCGCGGAGGAGTTGGGCGGCGGGGACGTGCACGCGAAGATCTCCGGCGTCAGCGACCACCTCGCCGAAAACGACGAGCACGCCCTGCAGATCGTCCGGGACATCGTGGCCACCCTGCCCCGGCCCCAGGAACCGGTATGGGACGTCGAAACCCCGGTGGAGCCCGCCGTCGATCCCGCCGGCCTCTACGGCGTGGTGCCGGTGGACGTCAACGAGTCCTATGACGTCCGAGAGGTCATCGCCCGCCTGGTGGACGGCTCGCGCTTCCACGAATTCAAGAAGGAGTACGGCGCCACCCTGGTCACGGGATTCGCCCGGCTGCACGGCCACCCCGTGGGCATCGTCGCCAACAACGGCGTCCTGTTCAGTGAATCCGCCCTCAAGGGCGCGCACTTCATCGAACTGTGCGACCAGCGCGGCATCCCCCTGGTGTTCCTGCAGAACCTTTCCGGGTTCATGGTGGGCAAGGACTACGAGCAGGGCGGAATCGCCAAGAACGGCGCCAAGATGGTCACCGCCGTCGCCACCGCCAGGGTGCCCAAGCTGACCGTGGTGATCGGCGGTTCCTTCGGGGCCGGCAACTATTCGATGTGCGGCCGCGCCTACGGTCCGCGCTTCCTGTGGATGTGGCCCGCCGCCCGGATCTCCGTGATGGGCGGCAACCAAGCCTCCAGCGTCCTCGCCACCGTCAAGCGGGAACAGTTCGAGGCCGCCGGGCAGGACTGGTCCACGGAGGAGGAAGAAGCTTTCAAAACGCCCATCCGGCAGCAGTACGAGGAACAGGGCAGCCCCTACTATTCCACCGCCCGGCTGTGGGACGACGGCATCATCGACCCCGCGGACACCCGCCGCGTCCTGGGCCTCGCGCTCGACGTCGTCTCCCGCCAGGCCCTGCCGGAAACCTCTTTCGGCCTGTTCAGGATGTGAGCCCGATGGCACAACTCTTTGACACCGTCCTGGTCGCCAACCGCGGCGAAATCGCCTGCCGTGTCCTCCGGACGCTCAAGGCCATGGGGATCCGTTCCGTGGCCGTCTACTCGGACGCCGACGCCGGAGCCCGCCACGTGCGCGAAGCGGACACCGCCGTCCGGATCGGGACGGCGAGCGCCGCCGACAGCTACCTGAACATCGACGCCATCATCGATGCCTGCCTGCAGAGCGGCGCGCAGGCCGTCCACCCCGGCTACGGCTTCCTGGCCGAAAACGCCGAATTCGCCCGGGCCTTGGGCTCCCACGGGATCGCCTTCATCGGCCCGCCCACGGACGCGATCGAACTCATGGGGGACAAGATCCGAGCCAAGAACCAGGTGGCGGGCTACGGCGTGCCCTGCGTTCCCGGGATCGCCGAGCCCGGCCTGGGCGACGCCGAACTGATCGCCGCGGCACCATCCGTGGGCTTCCCGCTGCTCATCAAGCCCTCGGCCGGCGGCGGCGGCAAAGGCATGCACGTGGTGGAGAGCGCCGAGGAGATGCCGGCCGCGCTCGCTACGGCCCGCCGGGTCGCGGCCGCCGCATTCGGCGACGACACGCTCTTCCTGGAACGCCTGGTCCGGACGCCGCGGCACATCGAAGTCCAGGTCCTCGCGGACCACGCCGGTAACGTCATCCACCTTGGCGAGCGGGAATGCTCCCTGCAGCGGCGCCACCAGAAGGTCATCGAGGAAGCCCCGTCGCCGCTGCTCGAATCCTTGCCCGACGGGGTTGCGATCCGGGCGCGGATCGGCGAAGCCGCCTGCCAGGCCGCCCGCTCGGTCAACTACAGCGGCGCCGGAACCGTCGAGTTCCTGGTCTCGGACGAGGACCCCGGGCACTTCTACTTCATGGAAATGAACACCCGGCTCCAGGTGGAACATCCGGTGACGGAAATGGTCACGGGAATCGACCTCGTCGAATGGCAGGTGCGCATCGCCGCCGGCGAGGACCTCACCGTGGCGCAGTCCGACGTCGTCCTGGACGGACACGCCGTGGAGGCCCGCGTCTACGCCGAGGACCCGGCCCGGAACTTCCTGCCATCCGTGGGCGAGGTACTGGCGCTGGATGAAGGCACCAGCCACGGCGACGCTGGCCGACCCGGGGACGCCGGGACCCGCGTGCGCATCGACTCCGCCATGCTCCCCGGCCTGGCGGTCACTGGGGACTACGACCCGATGCTCTCCAAGGTCATCTCCTGGGGACCCGGGCGGGACGCGGCCCTGGATGCCCTCGACCGCGCCCTGGGGAACTACACCCTGCTTGGCCTGCACACGAACGTCGAATACCTCCGCCTGCTCGTCAACGACCCCGACGTCCGGGCCGGCCGGCTCGACACCGGGCTCATCGAACGCAAGCTGCCGGGCATGCAGTTCCGGCAGGCGGGCGAAACCGAGCTGCTTGCCGCCGGGCTGCTGGCCGCCGCGGGTGACCCGCCGCCGTCGGGCGCTTCACCCTGGCAGGCCGGCGACGGCTGGCGGCTCGGCGCCCCCGCCCCGCGCCGGATCCACCTCGGCCTTCCCGCCGGAACCTCCGAAACGGGCCTTGCCACCGTTTCCCTGCTCCGGCAGGACGACGGCTACCAGGCGCAGCTCGACGGCGGTGCGCCGCACAAGGTGGGCAGCGGCCCGGAGCTGGTGCTCGACGGCGTCGCGCACCATTACGTGTCGGCGCTGGACGCCGCGCGTCCCGGTGGCGGGGCGCGCGGGCTGTGGCTCGGCGACGGCGGCTGGTCCTGCCGGCTCGAAGTCCTCGACCGGGAGACCCGCCTCCAGCGGGTCCTGGCCGCGATCCAGCGCGAGGAAGGCGCCGCCGATCCGGAGGTGCGCTCGCCGATGCCCGGCACCGTGGTCTCGGTCTCGGTGCGCGACGGCGACACAGTTGAGGCCGGGCAGCTGCTGCTGTCCGTCGAGGCGATGAAGATGGAACACCAACTCACGGCCGCACTGGCCGGCACCGTCCACCTGACCGCAGGCACAGGGGACCTCGTCAAGGCCGACCAGGTCCTCGCAACCATCCACCCGAACGAAGAACACGACACCACCCCGAAAGGCGAGGAACTCCGCCATGGCCGGCTTTGATCTCAGCGAGGAATACCAGGACCTCAGCGATTCCGTCAGGGAATTCGCCGACGAAGTGGTGGCCCCGGTCTCCACGAAGCACGACGAAGAACACAGCTTCCCCTACGAGGTGGTCAAGCAGATGGGGGAGATGGGCCTCTTCGGCCTGCCCTTCCCGGAGGAATTCGGCGGCATGGGTGGTGACTATTTCGCCCTTTCGCTCGCCCTGGAGCAGCTGGGCCGCGTGGACCAGTCCGTCGCCATCACCCTGGAGGCCGGGGTGTCCCTCGGCGCCATGCCCGTCTACCGCTTCGGCACCCAGGCCCAGAAAGAGGAATGGCTGCCGCAGCTGGCCTCCGGACAGGCGCTCGCCGGCTTCGGGCTCACGGAACCGGAGGCGGGTTCGGATGCCGGCGGCACCAAGACCCACGCCCGGCTCGAGGACGGCCAGTGGGTGGTCAACGGCAACAAGGAGTTCATCACCAACTCCGGCACCGACATCAGCCGGCTCGTCACCGTCACCGCGGTCACCGGTGAACAGCAGCGCAAGGACGGCAGCACCAGGAAGGAAATCTCCACCATCCTCGTCCCCACGGCCACCCCCGGATTCAGGGCTGAGAAGGCCTACAACAAGGTGGGGTGGAACGCCTCGGACACGCACCCGCTCACCCTGGCCGACGTCCGTGTGCCGGAGGCGAACCTGCTGGGCGAACGCGGCCGCGGCTACGCGAACTTCCTCTCCATCCTCGACGAAGGGCGCATCGCGATCTCCGCCCTCGCCACCGGCGCCGCCCAGGGCTGCGTGGACCTGTCCGTGAAGTACGCCAAGGAACGCAGCGCCTTCGGCCACCACATCGGCAAGTACCAGGCCATCCAGTTCAAGATCGCGCGCATGCAGGCAAGGGCCCACACGGCCCGCTTGGCGTACTACGACGCGGCCGCCCGGATGCTCGCCGGCAAGCCGTTCAAGACCGAAGCGGCCATCGCTAAGATGGTCGCAGGCGAGGCAGCCATGGACAACGCGCGGGACGCCACCCAGGTGTTCGGTGGCTATGGCTTCATCAACGAGTTCACGGTGGCGCGGCACTACCGCGACTCCAAGATCCTGGAAGTGGGGGAGGGCACCACGGAAGTCCAGTTGATGCTCATCGCCCGCGAACTGGGCCTCTAAGCGCTGATTTCCCCAACCGCGAAGGAAGGATCACCGATGATCGACAAAGTTGTTGCCAGCGCCGCGGAAGCGGTGAAGGACATCCCGGACGGTGCCTCGCTCGCCGTCGGCGGTTTCGGCCTCTGCGGCATCCCGGTGGCCCTCATCGATGCGCTCCATCAACAAGGCACCAAGGACCTCGAAACCGTCAGCAACAACTGCGGCGTGGACGACTGGGGCTTGGGGATCCTCCTCAAGGACGGCCGCATCCGCCGCACGGTCAGCTCCTACGTGGGCGAGAACAAGGAATTCGCCCGCCAGTACCTCTCCGGGGAGCTTGAGGTCGTCCTCACCCCGCAGGGCACCCTCGCGGAGAAACTGCGCGCCGGCGGCGCCGGCATCCCGGCCTTCTACACGGCGGCCGGCGTCGGCACCCAGGTGTCCGAAGGCGGGCTTCCGCAGAAGTACGACGCCGGCGGGAACATCGCGCTGGCCTCCTCGCCGAAGGAGGTCCGCACCTTCAACGGGGCCGACTACGTCCTCGAAGAGTCCCTGACCCCGGACTTCGGCCTGGTCCACGCCTGGAAGGGCGACCGGCACGGCAACCTCGTCTTCCACGCCACGGCCATGAACTTCAACCCGCTGTGCGCCACGGCCGGCAGGATCACCATCGCCGAGGTCGAAGAACTCGTGGAACCCGGCGAGCTGGACCCCGAACACATCCACGTCCCGGGGATCTTCGTGCAGCGGGTGGTCCTGGCCCCGGACGGGGAGAAGCGGATCGAGAAACGCACCGTGTCTTTGAAGGAAACAGCGTCGCCGCAGGCAGGAGCAGGAGCATGAGCATCGAGAGCACCTCACCGGACGCACCCCCGCGCCCCGAAGCCGTTCGCCACGGATACCGGGAGGCCGCCGTCGTGCATTCCGCGGAGGACGCCGGCACCAAGGGCTGGACCCGCAACGAACTCGCGGCCCGCGTCGCCCAGGAACTGAGCAACGGCCAGTACGTCAACCTCGGGATCGGCATGCCCACTCTCATTCCCAACTACATCCCGGCCGGTGTCGAAGTGGTGCTGCACTCGGAGAACGGGATCCTGGGCGTCGGGCCCTACCCGGCCGAGGACGCCGTGGACCCGGACCTCATCAACGCCGGCAAGGAAACCGTCACCGTCAACAAGGGAGCGGCGTTCTTCGACTCCGCGCAGTCCTTCGGAATGATCCGCGGCGGGCACGTGGACGTCGCCGTGCTCGGCGCCATGGAGGTGGCCCAGAATGGAGACCTCGCCAACTGGATGATCCCCGGCAAGATGGTCAAGGGCATGGGCGGCGCCATGGACCTGGTGTTCGGCGCCAAGAAGGTCATCGTGATGATGGAACACGTGGACCGCAACGGAAACCCCAAGATCGTGGAGAACTGCTCGCTGCCGCTCACCGGCAAGGGCTGCGTCAACCGGATCATCACCGACCTGGCCGTGATCGACGTCGTGCACGAGGGCGGGAGCCCGCGGCTGGTGCTGCGGGAACTGGCACCCAACGTCACCGTGGAGGACGTGGCCGCGGCCACCGGTGCCCAGGTCTTCGAAGAGGACCAGGAGCTCACGGTTTGACGGACGATCCGGGTGTTTCCGGCGCGCCCGCAGACGAACCCGCGGTCATCCTGCAGCGCGGCCTGTACTTCGAGGAGATCCAGGAAGGCGTGGTGTACGCGCACCGGCCCGGCCGCACCGTCACCGAAACGGACAACGTCCTCTTCACCACGCTGACCATGAACACCCAGGCCCTGCACCTGGACGCCGCCTGGAGCGCCGGGCAGCCGTTCGGGCAGCGGCTGGTGAACTCGATGTTCACCCTGGCCACCGTGGTGGGGCAGTCCGTTCCGCAGCTGACACAGGGCACCATCGTGGCGCAGCTGGGCCTGGGCGACGTCTCCTTTCCGCACCCGCTCTTCCACGGCGATACCCTGTACACCGAAACGGTGGTCACCGAAAAACGGCTCTCCGGCTCACGGCCGGGCCAGGGCGTGGTGACCATGCGGCACACCGGCCGGAACCAGGACGGTGTGGTGGTGGCACTGGCCACCCGTTCCTGCCTGATGTGGACCAAGGAGGCTCACGAAACACATGCCAGCAGCTGATCCTGCACACACGCCCGGCGATCCCTTCACCATGGGGCCGGCCCTCCTTTTCTGCCCCGCCGACCGTCCCGAACGGTTCGGCAAAGCGGCCGAACGCAGCGACGCCGTCATCCTCGACCTCGAAGACGCCGTGGCACCGGACGCGAAGCAGCGGGCACGCGGAGCGATCCTGGCCCTCGTGGCCGCCGAAGGGCAGGCGGCAGAGCTGGATCCCAGCCGCACCATCGTGCGCATCAACCCGGCCGGCAGCAGCGAATTCGCCAAGGACCTGCACAGCCTGGCGCACACGCCGTACCGCACTGTGATGCTCGCCAAGGCCGAATCCGCCGGGCAGCTTCGCGCGCTCGCGGACTACCGGGTGATCGCCCTGTGCGAGACGGCCAAGGGAATCCTGAACGCCGCCGCGATCGCCGCCGAACCGAACGTGGTGGCCCTGATGTGGGGCGCCGAGGACCTGATCGCCTCCATGGGCGGCACCTCAAGCAGGAACGACGACGGCGGCTACCGGGCCGTGGCGGTGCACTCCCGTTCCACAGTGCTGCTGGCCGCCAAGGCGCACGGCAAGGAAGCGATCGACGCCGTGTACGTGGACATCCCCGACCTCGACGGACTGGCCGCGGAAGCCGGGGATGCCGTGGCCAGCGGCTTCGGTGCCAAGGCCTGCATCCACCCGAACCAGGTGGCCGCCGTCCGAGGCGCCTACGCCCCCTCGGCGGAGGCGCTCACCGAGGCCCGGGAACTGCTCGACGCCGCGGCGGCCGCCGGCACGGGCGTGTTCCAGCACAAAGGCAAGATGGTGGACGGGCCCATCCTCCGCCACGCCGAGGCCACGCTCCGCCGGGCCGGGGAGTCCTTCTAAGCCGCGAACCCAAGCGCGAACGTACACTTGGGGCCCTGAAATCGCGGGTTTTGGGGCCGCAACTGTACGTTCGCGCTCATTTCCCGGGGGATCGGGGCAGGGACAGCGGCGGGATCGCCTCATACAGTTCCAGCCGCACCCAGCGCTCGCCGTTTTCCCGGAACTCCGCCCGGCTCGCGAAGCGGTACAGGAAGGTGCGGGCACGCACCCAGCGGGGCCGTCCGCCGTCGAACGGGTCCAGGCGCAGCAGGCGCAGCGTCGCGGGGTCGGCGTCGAGCAGTTTGTGCAGGAACGCATAGAACCACGGCTCGTGGATGGTGCGCAACGGCAGGAACCACATGAGCCAGTCCAGCCGCAGGTGGTACGGCGCCCACTGCCGCGGCAAGCGGCGGAGGTCGCCCGGCTTGCCCTTGAAACCGTACTCCCGCCAGCCCTCGGTACCGTCCGGATCGGCGTCGAGCGTCCCCTCCACCACCACCTCCACGCGGTGCTTCGTCACCGTGCCAAACGCCCCGTAGGTGTTGACCAGCTGCCAGCGGTTGAAACTGGCGTTCATCAGCTGCCCGCTCGAGAGCAGGTTGCGCAGTGGCCGGTAGCTGAGCACCAGCAGCAGCAGCGTCACGGCGAGCACGACGGCGGTCCACCACACCGGGGACTGCAAGCCGGCCGCGGGGGAGCCGGCCGGCTCCGGAAGCCCGAAGACCGCCCGCAGCACCGGATCACTCACCGCGCCGCCGGCCAGGACGATCGCGGACCAGTTGAGCCAGGCGAAGTTCCCGCTGGCCACGAGCCAGAGCTGGGTGAAGATCACGATCCCGGCCGCCACGGACGCCAGCGGCTGCGGCGCGAAGAGAAAGAACGGCACCACCAGCTGCGCGAAGTGGTTCCCGACTACCTCCATGCGGTGCATTGGCTTCGGCAGCAGGTGGGCCTGGCGGCTCAGGGGCCCGGGCATCGGCTGGGTTTCGTGGTGGTAGTACAGGGCGGTGAGGTCCCGCCATTCGCTGCCGCCGCGGATCTTGATCATGCCGGCACCGAACTCCAACCGGAACAGCAGCCACAGCAGCAGGAGCAGGATGGTCCGTGGCGGCGGGACCTCCTCCGAGCCCAGGAACGCCACGGTGAAGCCGAGCTCCAGCAGCAGCATTTCCCAGCCGAAGCCGTAGAACGTCTGGCCCACGTTGACCACCGACATGTACAGCAGCCACAACGCCAGGAACACCACTAGCGGGACCCACGGCGGCCCCAGCTGCGGCAGCCCGGCCACCAGCAGCAGCGCCAGCACCATTCCGGCAACGCAGACGAGGCGCAGCAGCCGGTCCGAGTAGCGCCAGCGGAACAGGCTCGGCCGGCCGTAGTCCCGCGACCGTTCCATGTACCGCGGAACGGGCAGCAGGCCGTGCTCGCCCAAGAGCGCAGGGAACTGGTTGAACGAGGACAGGAAGGCGATGAAGAACAGGGCCGCCGTGCCGCGCTGCAGGACCTGCCGGGCAAACCCATAATCCGGCGCCTCCAGGAACCACACCCAGTCCACGCCTCCAACGCTACGCCCGTGCCCTAAAGGGTCAACGGGGTGCGGGATACTTGATCCATGAAGCCCCGCAAGATCGTCCTCCTCGGCTCCACCGGTTCCATCGGCACCCAGGCGATTGACGTCGTCGACGGCGCCCCGCACCTTTTCGAGGTCGTGGCCCTGAGCGCGGGCGGCGGAAACCTGTCCCTCCTCGCGCAGCAGGCGGTCCACACCCGCGCCGCCGCCGTCGGAATCGCCGACGGCGACCCCCGCGCCCTGCAGGAACTGATCGACGCCGCCGCGGCCGCCGAGGGGCTGCGGAACTACCGGCCGGAAATCTTCAGCGGCCCGGACGCGTCCAGCAGGATCGCCGCGGTGGAAGCGGACGTGGTCCTCAACGGCATCACCGGCTCGATTGGTTTGGCCCCGACGCTGGCAGCACTCAAATCCGGCGCGACGCTGGCCCTGGCCAACAAGGAATCCCTCATCGTGGGCGGCGCCCTCGTCAAGGCCGCTGCTGCCGAAGGCCAGATCGTCCCGGTCGATTCCGAGCACTCCGCCCTGGCCCAGTGCCTGCGCTCCGGCACGGCCGCCGAGGTGGAGAAGCTCATCCTCACCGCCTCCGGGGGACCGTTCCGCGGGCTCAGCCGGGATCACCTGCGCGGCGTCACTCCGGCCGAAGCCCTGGCCCACCCTACCTGGGACATGGGCCTCATGGTCACCACAAACTCGGCCACCCTGGTCAACAAGGGCCTCGAAGTGATCGAGGCGCACCTGCTCTTCGACGTCCCCCTGGACCGGATCGAGGTGGTGGTCCACCCGCAGTCCGTGGTGCATTCCATGGTGCAGTTCGTGGACGGCTCCATCATCGCCCAGGCCTCGCCCCCGGACATGCGCCTGCCGATCGCCTTGGGAATGGGCTGGCCGGACCGGGTCCCGAAGGCTGCGAAGGCCTGCGACTGGAGCCAGGCCACCAGTTGGACCTTCGAACCGCTGGACACCGTGGCGTTCCCGGCCGTGGACCTCGCCAAGGACGCCGCGAAGCAGGGCAGCACCTTCCCGGCGGTCTTCAACGCGGCCAACGAGGAGGCCGTGCAGGCCTTCCACGCCGGACGGATCCGCTTCACGGACATCGTGGACACGGTGGAGGCCGTCCTCAGCGAGCATTCAGGTTCCTCGGAGCTGACACTTGACTCCGTGCTGGAAGCTGAACTCTGGGCACGCACACGCACCCACGATCGTTTAGCCACCAGCACGGTCTAACCCGCACGAGCCACGTAGGAAGCAGCACCACCAGGCATGAGCCCCGTCATTCTCTTCATCCTCGGAGTCGTCTTCGTCGCCCTCGGCGTCGCGGCCTCCATCGCGCTCCACGAGGTGGGGCACCTGCTTCCGGCCAAGCTTTTCAAGGTCCGCGTCACCAAGTACATGATCGGCTTCGGACCCACCCTCTGGTCCCGGCGCAAGGGCGAGACCGAGTACGGCTTCAAGGCCCTGCCGTTGGGCGGCTACGTGGCGATGATCGGCATGTACCCGCCCAACAAGGACGACGGCAGCGTCCGGCCCTCCAGCACGGGCATGTTCCAGACCCTGGCCAGCGAAGCCCGCTCCGCGGCGCACGAGGAAGTCGGTCCGGGCGACGAGAACCGCGTGTTCTACAAGCTGCCGGTGTGGAAGAAGATCATCGTCATGCTGGGCGGCCCGGCCATGAACATGCTCATCGGCCTGGCCCTCACCGCAGTGCTGCTTATGGGCTTCGGCATCTCCACGCCCACCACCACCCTGGCGGACGTTTCCAAGTGCCAGGTCACGGAGGGCGAGACGGTCGATCCGGACTCGGCGGCCTGCAAACCGACCCCCGCGGCCCAGGCCGGACTCAAACCGGGAGACACGATCCTCACCTTCGACGGCAAGGACGCCGGCACCTGGGCGGAGTTGTCCACCCGGATCCGCGCCTCCGCGGGCCGCACCGTGGACATCACGGTCGAGCGGGACGGCCGCACCATGACCTCGCAGGTCACCCCCGTCCTGTCCTCCCGCCCGGTCATCGGCGACGACGGCCGGCAGGCGAAAGGCGCCGACGGCAAGCCCCTGTACCAGGAGGTCGGCTTCCTCGGCATCGGTTCGCAGACCGCCCTGGTGCCCCAACCGGCGTCGAGCGTGCTGCCCATGGCCGGGGAGAACATCAAGCAGATCTCCGGCGTCATCCTCAACCTCCCGGCCCGCGTGGCCGGCGTCGCGCAGGCGGCCTTCAGCTCCGAACCGCGGGACCCCAACGGACCCATCAGCGTGGTGGGCGTCGGACGGGTGGCGGGCGAAGTCGCAGCCATGGAGGAAGTCCCCGTGCAGGCGCGCCTGGCCACGTTGGTGGGCCTGCTCGCCGGGCTGAACTTCGCCCTGGCCGTGTTCAACCTGATCCCGCTGCTGCCGCTGGACGGCGGGCACATCGCCGGCGCCCTGTACGAGGGCGTGCGGCGCCGCATCGCGAAGCTGTTTGGCAAACCGGACCCGGGCGCCTTCGACATCGCCAAGCTGCTGCCCCTGACCTACGTGGTGGCCGCGCTGCTCATGGCGATGGGCGCCCTGCTGATCTACGCGGATATCGTCAAACCGGTGAATCTCTTTGGCTGATTTTCCCGTACCACGTGGCCTTTGTGCGGGCCTTTGGGTGCGGAATGCCACCCGCCCCGAGTCCTCGCCCGCGCGGCCTTGGCGATAGGGTAGCGGTATGACTGTTTTCGCTGTTGAGTACGTTTACGACGTCGAGTCCGCCGCAGTGCGCGATGAGCACCGCCCGGCCCACCGCGCCTGGGTCGCCGAACTTGCCGAGCAGGGAACCGTGCTGGCTTCCGGTCCCTACGCCGACGGCTCCGGTGCCCTGATCCTGGTCAACGCCGCCGATGAAAGCGAACTGAACGGCATCCTCAAGCAGGACCCCTTCGCCATTGCCCAGGGCCTGGCCAGCATCCGCACCAGCGCGTGGAACCCCGTGATCGGCCTGCTCGCCGCGCACACTTCCTAGCGAACCCTCCTCCCGATCCACCTCAACCCAAGGAGTCCACGTGACCTCGGTCAGCCTGGGAATGCCGTCAGCCCCGCCACCCGTCCTTGCGCCGCGCCGCAAGACGCGCCAGATCAAGGTGGGGTCCGTGGGCGTAGGCTCCGATTCGCCCATCAGCGTGCAGTCGATGACCACCACGCCCACCACGGACATCAACGCCACCCTGCAGCAGATCGCCGAACTCACGGCGGCCGGCTGCGACATCGTGCGCGTGGCCTGCCCCTCGGCCGATGACGCCGAGGCGCTGCCGATCATCGCCCGCAAGTCCCAGATCCCGGTGATCGCGGACATCCACTTCCAGCCGAAGTACGTCTTCGCGGCGATCGAGGCCGGTTGTGCCGCGGTGCGCGTGAACCCCGGCAACATCCGCAAGTTCGATGACCAGGTAAAGGAAATCGCGCGGGCCGCCAAGGACCACGGCACCTCCATCCGGATCGGCGTCAACGCCGGCTCCCTGGAACCGGGCATCCTGAAGAAGTACGGCAAGGCCACGCCCGAGGCGCTGGTCGAGTCCGCCGTCTGGGAGGCTTCCCTGTTCGAGGAGCACGGCTTCCACGACTTCAAGATCTCCGTGAAGCACAACGACCCCGTGGTGATGGTGGCCGCCTACGAGATGCTCGCCGAAAAGGGCGACTGGCCGCTGCACCTCGGCGTCACCGAGGCGGGCCCGGCGTTCCAGGGCACCATCAAGTCCGCCACGGCCTTCGGTGCGCTGCTCTCCAAGGGCATCGGCGACACCATCCGGGTGTCCCTGTCCGCCCCGCCGGTGGAGGAAATCAAGGTCGGCAACCAGATCCTCCAGTCCCTGAACCTGCGCCCGCGCAAGCTGGAAATCGTCTCCTGCCCGTCCTGCGGACGTGCCCAGGTGGACGTCTACACCCTCGCCGAGCAGGTCACCGCGGGCCTTGAGGGCATGGAAGTTCCGCTGCGCGTGGCCGTGATGGGCTGCGTCGTGAACGGCCCAGGCGAGGCCCGTGAGGCCGACCTCGGCGTTGCGTCCGGCAATGGCAAGGGCCAGATCTTTGTGAAGGGTGAGGTCATCAAGACTGTTCCCGAAAGCGAAATTGTTGAGACACTGATCGAAGAGGCCATGCGTATCGCTGAAGAGATGGGGGAGGCCGATGGCGAAGATGCTGTCAAGGGTAGCCCCGTGGTTAGCGTCTCGTAACGAGACTGCACCGGACGGGTTGACCGTCCGGATCCTGGAGGGCGCCGATACGGCGCAGCTGCGCGCGCTTGCACTGGAAGACCCGGTGGCGAATGTGTTCATTCTGTCCCAGCTGGGTTCGCACGGGAGTGCCTCGCCGACGGCGGCGGGCGCCCGGATTTTCGGCGTGTTCGACGGCGGCACCCTCCTGGGTGCCTGTTGGGCCGGGGCGAACCTGGTCCCGGTCCAGCTCGATCCCGGGTTGGCCCCGTACCTCGCCGAGGCGGTGCACCGGGCGGGCCGCCGCTATGCGTCGATTTTCGGCCCCGCCGGCACGGTGCTCGCGCTCCACAAGGCCTTGGAGCCGCACGGACACCTGGCCCACGAGGTGCGTGCCGACCAGCCGCTGATGGCGATCACCGGGGAACCGGCCGTCCCGGCCAACCCGCAGCTCGGCTTCGGCGACATGGCCGACTTCGACCTCATCCTGCCCGCCTGTGCGGCGATGTTCGAAGAGGAAGTGGGCTATTCGCCGTTCCTGGGCGGCGAGGATTTCTACAGCCGCCGGGTGGCCGGCTTGATCCGGCAGGGACACTCCCTGGTGCACATCGACGGCGGCCGGGTGCTGTTCAAGGCCGAGCTCGGCGCCGTGACCCCCGAGGTGAGCCAGGTGCAGGGCGTGTGGCTCAATCCCGCGATCCGCGGACAGGGCCTGAGCGCCGGCTACATGGCCGCCGTCGTCCTCCTTGCACGGACCCTGGCCCCCGTCACCAGCCTCTACGTGAACCATTACAACCTGCGCGCGCGGGCAAGTTATGAACGGGTGGGATTCCAGCAGCTGGGAACGTTCGCTACTGTGCTCTATTAATGCAAGGGAGGCACTCCGGCCCACCTGCAGCCACCTGCGGGTCCATCGTGCCCGTTCGCATCCTCTGGGGGGATCTTGTCTAACGCACGTCGTATTGTCCTGGCCATCTCGGCCGCCGCCGCACTGTCTGTCTCCGCTTGTTCGGCGCCGGCTCCGGCCTCCAATCCGTCGTCGGCAGCGTCGCAAAGCCAGACGCCCACACCGACGCCCACGCCCACCGTGGCGTTCAAGAAGTACACGAATGCCGAGCTCGCGGAGCTGTTCGAAAGTGTCGACAACGCCGAAGGGTCACCGTTCGTCGCGATGCCGCCAGCGCAACTCGAGCAGGGAATTGCCGCGGCCAAGAAGATGCTCACGTCGATCAAGGTCACCCCGGCAGTGTGTGGCGGAGCCGCCCTCACGGGCGGCTTCGAGGCAACCCAAGGGGCAAGCATGGCGGTTGCCACCTCGAGGCCGTCGGGCAGCGCCTCACCGGTCCAGACAGTGAGCCTCGTCTCCGGCGTGGATCAGGCGAAGCTCGCGGCCCTCTATGCCAAGAACAAGGAACAGAGCAAGAAATGCGGTCACGTCGTCATTGAAGTGGCGGGCCGGAAGGCGGAGTCTTCCGTCGTGGAGGTCCCTGTTGCCACGGCAACCCCGGGTTCCTTCGCCGTGAAGGCGACCAGTACCACGAGCATGGGCGAGATAACGCAAGTCATGGTGACGGCCATGAAGGGTGGCGTCGTGATCAACAGCATCTACGTCAGTGCCGGCAACGTTGCCCTGGAGACAAAGCAGGCCGCACAGACCCTCGACGACATCGCGGCCCAAATCAAGTAGTCGTCACTCATCAAGTAGTCGTTCCGCCACCGAGGTCCCTGCCCCGGACATCTTGCGCACCTTACGGACCTTCCAAAGGCTCCGCGAGGTAGTGCCGGATGTTCGGGGCAACCAGTTTGACGACGTCGTCCGGCTCCGCCGACGCCAGGGGCTCCAGCCGGACCACATAACGCACCAGCATCAGGCCCATCACCTGGGTGGCCACGAGATTCCCGCGCAGGGCGCGTTCCTCCGGGGTGCCCGGCAGCCCCGCCATGATCCGCTGCAGGATGGTGCGGGTCACCAGTTCGCGGAGCATGGCCGTCTTGGCCTTGGAGCCGATCGTGCCGCGCAGGAACGCCACCAGGCTGTGCTGCGCCGGGCTCTCCCACAGCCGGAGCACTGCCCGCACGATTTCCTCCGCGCGCTGGCCGGGGTCGAGGGATTCGACGCCGGCCAGGACCTGCCCGGGATCGGCCGGAAGGTCCACGCTGAGTGCGAAGAGCTCATCCTTGCCCCGGAAGAAGTGGTGCACCAGCGCTGGATCCACACCGGCCTCGCGGGCCACCTGGCGCAGGCTGGTGCCGTCGAAGCCGTGCTCGGCGAAGAGCCTGCGCGCGGTTGCCAGGATGAGCTCGCGCGAATCGTTGGTGCCACTGCGGCGGCCCCGGCGGGACGACGGCACTGAGCTGCGCTGTGCCGCCCCGGAGCTGCGCTGTGCCGCCGCGGAGCTGCGAAGGGACGGAAGCCCGTTCATCGGGTCTGCCGCCGGAGGGTCAGCGAGGCCAGCACCAGGACCCCGACCACGATGATCCCGATGACCGTCGCGTCATCCCACATGAGCCGGGTGGCCTCGCTGTTGGACGCAATCTCCTTCAACGCCTCCACCGAGAACGTCAGCGGCAGCACGTTGGAGATGTTCTCCAGCACATCGTTCATCCGCTCACGCGCCACGAAGAGGCCGCACAGCAGGATCTGCGGAACCACCACCACGGGCATGAACTGAACGGCCTGGAACTCTGTCCGGGCGAACGCCGAGCAGAGCAGGCCCAGCGCGACCCCCAGCACGGCGTTGATGACGGCGATCATCACCACGTATCCGGGGCTGCCCTTGATGTCCAGGTCGAAAATCCAGTACGCCACCGCCGTGGCCACGAGCGACTGCAGCGCCGCCATGATCGAAAACGCGATCGCGTAGCCGAACAGCAGGTCCGCCTTGTGGATCGGCGTCGTCAGCAGGCGCTCCAGCGTCCCGGACGTCCGTTCGCGCAGCATGGTGATCGAGGTGACCAGGAACATCACCACGAAGGGGAAGATCGCCAGCATCATCAGGCCCACGCGGTCGAAGGTCCGCGGCACCCCCGGCGGCAGGGTCTCGTTCTCGTAGAGGTAGTACACGGCGGTCAGCAGAAGTGCCGGAACCACAAGGATCAGCGCGATGCTGCGCCGGTCGTGCCGGAGCTGGTCCAGGACCCGCCGGCTTGTCGCCAGCATCATGCGGGGGTTCATCACGCCACCTGGCTTTCGTTGCGGTTCCGGCGGGAGGGCTTGCCTTCCGCTTCCCGGATCAGGTGCAGGAACGCTTGTTCGAGATCTACGCTGTGCCCGCGTTCACCGAGTTCGGCCGGGGTGAGGCTGGCCATCAGCAGTCCTTCGCGCAGCAGCAGCAGCGAGGAACAGTGCGAGGCTTCCTCCATTACGTGGCTGGAGACCAGCAGCGTGGTTCCGGCGGCCGCCATCGTGGCGAAACGCTCCCAGAGCTCCGCGCGGAGCACCGGGTCCAGGCCCACGGTGGGTTCGTCCAGGACCAATAGGCTGGGGCGCGCGACCAGGGCACAGGCCAGGGACACGCGGCTCAGCTGGCCGCCGGAGAGGTCTATGGTCCGCTGCCGGGCGAAGTCCTCCAGCCCGACGGCGGCGATCGCCTCGGCGGTGTCGGCCGCCGTCGCGCCATGCATGGCTCCGAAGTACCGGACGTTCGCTTCGACGCTGAGGTCCGGATAGACGCTGGGGGACTGGGTGACATAGCCGACCTCGTGCCGCAGGGCGGCGGCCCCGGCCGGCTTGCCGAGAACGGTCACGGTTCCGGAAGACGGCCGCTGCGCCCCCACAATGGCGCGCATGAGCGTCGTCTTGCCGCTGCCGGAGGGGCCGAGCAGGCCGGTGATCCGGCCGGCGTCGATGGTGAAATCCAGGCCCCGCAGGATCTTGGTCCGGCCGCGGTTCACGTGCAGGCCACTGGCCCGGACGGCCGGGGCAACGGCGGCGGGTTCTGCTGTGTGCTGGTGCATTGCAGCCTCCAGGAATGAATTCATCACCTGATGAATTCAAGGTAGACCTGCCGCCGGCCACCGTCAATGGATCCCGTATGGTGCCTGCTGCGGTGGCCGCGGCGGCAGCGCGCGGCAAAGACGCAGGCGGCCAGCCGGTAGATTAGTAGTCAGTACTTTTTGCCATCCTTGCCACAGAAACGGATTCTGCCCGTGGTCGTTCGCCTCTCCCAGCTGTTCCTGCGCACCTTGCGTGAAGATCCCGTCGACGCCGAGGTGGCCAGCCACAAGCTGCTGGTCCGTGCGGGCTACATCCGCCGCGCCGCTCCGGGCATCTACACCTGGCTGCCGCTGGGCCTGAGCGTGCTGCGTAAGGTGGAGCGGATCATCCGCGAGGAAATGGCCGCGATCGGCGCCCAGGAAGTCCACTTCCCGGCCCTGCTGCCCAAGGAACCCTACGAGGCCACCAACCGCTGGACCGAATACGGCGAGGGCATCTTCCGGCTCAAGGACCGCAAGCAGGCCGACTACCTGCTTGCCCCCACGCACGAGGAAGTGTTCACCCTCCTGGTCAAGGACCTGTACTCCTCGTACAAGGACCTGCCCCTGAGCATCTACCAGATCCAGAACAAATACCGCGACGAGGCCCGCCCCCGCGCCGGACTCCTCCGCGGCCGCGAGTTCATCATGAAGGACTCCTACTCCTTCGACGTGGACGACGCCGGCCTGGACGCCAGCTACGCCGCGCACCGCGCCGCGTACGTGAAGATCTTCGAACGCCTCGGCCTGGAGGTCGTCCCGGTCACCGCCACCGCCGGTGCCATGGGCGGGTCCAAGAGCGAGGAATTCCTGCACCCCACGGAGATCGGCGAAGACACCTTCGTGCGCTCCGCCGGCGGCTACGCGGCAAACGTGGAAGCCGTCACCACGGTAGCCCCTGAGGCCATCGACTTCAGCAACGCCCCCACGGCCCGTGTCCTGGACACCCCGGACACACCGACTATCGAAACCCTGGTCGCCGCATCGAACGAGCTCGCCCCGCGCAGCGAGGCCGACGGCGGCGAATGGACTGCCGCTGACACGCTCAAGAACGTGGTCCTCGCTGTGACCCTGCCCACCGGTGAGCGCCAGCTCGTCGTCATCGGTGTCCCCGGCGACCGCGCCGTGGACCTCAAGCGCGTCGAAGCCAATATCGGGGCCTTCCTGCCGGTTGCCGGCGAGATCGGCCTGGAAGCGGCCAACGAGGACGACCTCAAGAAGCAGCCCCTCATTGTCAAGGGCTACCTTGGCCCCGGCCTCACGCTGGACGAACCCCTGCTGGGCAGCAAAAGCTCCACCAAGCTCCTGTACCTCGTTGATCCCCGCGTTGTCAGCGGCACCGCCTGGATCACCGGAGCCAACCAGGCCGGAAAGCACGTCTACGACCTTGTAGCCGGGCGCGACTTCACCTGGGATGGCGTCATCGAATGCACCGAGGTGCGTGCAGGCGACCCCGCCCCGGACGGCAGCGGCCCTCTGGAGCTGGCCCGCGGCATCGAGATGGGCCACATCTTCCAGCTCGGCCGCAAGTACGCCGAAGCCCTCGACCTGAAGGTCCTGGACCAGAACGGCAAGCAGGTCGTGGTGACCATGGGCTCCTACGGCGTCGGCGTCACCCGCGCCGTGGCCGCGCTGGCCGAATCCAACAACGATGACCGCGGCCTCGTCTGGCCGCGCTCCGTGGCACCCGCGGACGTCCACGTTGTCGCCGTCGGCCGCGGCGAGGAAATCTTCGCCGCCGCGGAGAAGCTGTCCGCCGAACTGGAGGCCGCTGGCCTCGAGGTCATCTATGACGACCGCCCGAAGGTTTCCCCCGGCGTGAAGTTCGGCGACGCAGAGCTCCTGGGCGTGCCCACCATCCTGGCCGTCGGCAAGGGCCTGGCGAACGGCGTGGTGGAAATCAAGGACCGCCGCAGCGGCGAGGCCGAGGACATCGCCGTCGAAAAGGCCGTGGATTACGTGGTCAACGCCGTCCGCCAGAAGTGATTTCCGGCTTCGAATCGATCGAGGCCGCCACGCTCGTCATGATCGTGGTGGCCGGTTTCGCCGCCGGATGGGTTGACGCCGTGGTGGGAGGCGGGGGACTGATCCAGCTCCCCGCCCTCCTCCTGGTCCCGGGCATCACCCCGGTCCAGGCGCTGGCCACCAACAAGATGGGCTCCATCTTCGGCACCGCCACCAGCGCCACCACCTATTACCGCAGGGTGGGCCCGGACCTGAAGACCGCCGTGCCAATGGCCGTAATCGCGCTGGCCGGAAGCTTCGGCGGGGCGCTGCTCGCCGCCAACTTGCCCGCCTCGGTGTTCAAGCCGATCATCGTGGTGGCGCTCGTCGTCGTCGCGCTCTTCACCGCGCTCCGGCCCAACGCCGGCGAGCTCACCGCCCTCCGGCACGACGGCCACCGGCACTACGTGGTGGCCTGCCTGATCGGCGCGGTGATCGGCTTCTACGACGGACTGATCGGCCCCGGCACCGGCTCCTTCCTCGTGATCGCCCTCGTCTCCGCGATGGGCTACGCCTTCCTCGAAGCCAGTGCCAAGGCCAAGATCGTCAACATGGCCACCAACGCCGGCGCGCTGCTGTTCTTCCTGCCGCACGGTTCCCTGCTCTGGGGCGTCGGCCTGCTGCTCGGCGCGGCGAACATGGCCGGCGGCTACCTGGGCGCCCGGACTGCCGTGAAGAAGGGCAGCAAGTTCGTCCGCGTGGTCTTCCTGCTGGTGGTGGCCGCCCTGATCATCAAACTCAGCATCGACGTCTGGCAGGACCTGGCCTAGGCGGCACCACGGCGTTAGCCGGCGGCACTGCCTTCGACGGCGGCGAGAATCGCCGCGCCGAGTTCCGCCGGGCGGGTGAACTGCGGCCAATGGCCCGTGGGCAGGTCCACGTACTTCACGTCCTTCATGAGGGCCAGTTCTGCGGTGAACGGCGAACCTGCCGCCATCCATTCGTGGAGCATCGCGGAGGGGAACTCACAGGCGATGATCGTGGCCGGAACACCGTACCGCCGCTCATCCTGCAGGTGCTGCTTGTCGCAGGCCACGCCCTTGGGCTGCGGGATGGCACGGTTCCGGAACATCTCGCGGAGCCCTGCGTCCAGGTCCACGAGGTCGGCGTCGTCGAACACGTCCCATGCCGGCAGCGGGATGTCGTCGCCTTCCGTGGGCAGTTCGTCGTTGATGACGCCGCCTTCGCCGAGCGGTCCGCTGTCCACGTAGATCGCCCGGGCCACCCGCTCCGGACGGGCATCGAGCACGCCGTGGATGATCGCGCCGCCGCCCGAGTGGCCCACCAGCACCACCGGATCCTCCGCCATGTCCACCACAGCGGTCACCGCATCGATGTGGTCCCGCAGGCCGATTCCGGCGCGCGGGGCATCAACAGACTCAAGGCCCGGCAGGGTCAACGGCGTGACCCGATGGCCGGCGTCGACGAGCGGCGGGGTCACCTCCGACCATGACGAGGCATCCAACCAGAACCCGGGAACAAGGATGATTTCCATGGTCCGTACCCTACGACGGGCCACCGACAAGAAGCCATGTTTTCCCGGGGCCCGCAGGCGTAGCATGCTCCCATGTGGGCCGATTCCGGTGAATATGAGCGGGTTCTTGGGCGAGCGGCGGAGCACGCCCGGGTATGGCTGGAAGCGTTGCCGGCGCGGGCAGTGAGGCCCTCGCTGACGGCGGAACAGGTCAGCTCGGCGTTCGGCGGTCCGCTGCCCGCCGAAGGCATGGACCCCGAGAAGCTCATCGACTTCCTTGCCCGGAACGCCGAACCCGGCCTCATGGCCATGCAGTCCGGCCGCTTCTTCGGCTGGGTGATCGGCGGAACCCTGCCCTCGGCCATGGCCGCCGACTGGCTCGTCTCCGCCTGGGACCAGAACACAGGCCTGCGTTTCGCGTCGCCCGCGACGGCCGGGATCGAAGACGCCGCAGGCCAGTGGCTGCTGGAACTCCTCGGACTCCCGGAGGGGTCCGACGTCGGCTTCACCACCGGGGCGAGCATGGCCAACTTCACCGCGCTGGCGGCGGCCCGCTGGCGCCAGCTCGAGGCCGCCGGCTGGGACGTGAATGCGCAGGGCCTCAATGGTGCCCCCGCGTTGCGGGTCCTGGTCGGGGCCGAACGCCACGAGAGCCTGGACATGGCGCTGCGTTTCCTCGGCCTCGGCGCACCCGAAGTGGTGCCCGCGGATGCCCAGGGCAGGATCGAGGCCCCTTCGCTGCGCCGTGCGCTGGAAGCCGGCAGCGGGCCCGCGATCGTGTGCCTGCAGGCCGGGAACATTCATACCGGCGCCTTCGATCCATTCATCGAAGCCATCGCTGCCGCGAAGGACCACGGTGCCTGGGTGCACGTGGACGGCGCGTTCGGGCTCTGGGCGGCCGCCGTCCCGGAACTGCGGGCACTGTGGGACGGCGTGGCCTTGGCCGATTCCTGGGGGACCGACGCCCACAAGACCCTGAATGCCCCCTACGACGCCGGGATCGTGGTGGTGCGCGACGTCGCCGCCCTGCGTCCCGCCATCGGCATGCACGCCGAGTACCTGCCGCAGGACAGCCACGGGCCGGGCGACCCGATGGAAAAGTCGCCGGAGCTGTCGCGCCGTGCCCGCGGTGTTCCGGTCTGGGCCGCGTTGCGCGCCCTGGGGGCCGACGGCGTCCGCGCCCTGGTTGCCGGACGCGCGGCCTGCGCGAGCGAATTGGCAGCCCGCCTCGCCGGCGTGCCCGGCGTCAAGGTGCTCAACGACGTCGTCTACACGCAACTGTCCCTGGCCTTCGAAGACGACGCCCGCACGCGGGCCGTGACCGACTACATCATGGCCGACGGCCGGGTCTGGATGTCCGGTTCCCGCTGGCACGGCAGGGACATCCTCAGGGTCTCGGTCAGCAACTGGTCCACCGACAGCAGCGACCTGGACACCGCCGTCGAGACGATCAAGGACGCGATGGCCGCGACGGCGTAGGCTGGCTCGCGGCTAGCTGTACTCGGCCATTAGGTTGGTGACACTCGTGTGATCGGGGTGTCCTTGATGGCGGCGTGGATGCGTTCAGTGTTGTAGTA
>NZ_QYLP01000016.1 GCF_003614925.1 Arthrobacter celericrescens | reverse complement strand
GCCCGGACCATTTGGTCCGGGCCGCCCCACGTTTTCCGTCCTTTAGCTGGGACGCAGGCTCAGGACGATCTCCACGGAGGTACCTCCGCCGTCGCGCGGGAACCATTGGATGCTGCCGCCCAGTTCGCTGGTGACCAGCGTGCGGACAATCTGCAACCCCAACCCCTCCGAGTAGGACCCTTCAGGGAGGCCCACGCCGTCGTCCGCAATCGTCACAGTCAGCATTTCGTCGCCTTGGACCCCCGTGGACCGGTCGGCGATCAGCCACACGGTGCCCGCGCGGCCCTCAAGACCGTGTTCCACAGCGTTGGTGACCAGTTCGTTGATCACGAGCGCCAGGGGGGTGGCGAAGTCGCTCGGAAGCTCACCGAACATTCCGGAACGTTCGGTCCTGACATACTGCGACGGCGATGCCACCTCGGCCGACAGGCGGAACTGGCGGCCGATGAGCTCGTCGAAGTCGACGCTCTGCGTGAGTCCCTGGGACAGGGTTTCGTGGACGAGCGCGATGGTGGCTACCCGCCGCATGGCCTGTTCGAGGCCCTGCTTGGCTTCATCGCTGACCATCCGGCGGGACTGCATGCGCAGCAAGGCAGCCACGGTCTGCAGGTTGTTCTTCACGCGGTGGTGGATCTCCCGGATGGTGGCATCCTTCGTCACAAGTTCCAGTTCACGGCGCCGGAGCTCGGAGACGTCACGGCAAAGCACCAGCGCACCAAAGCGCTGGTGCTCGTCGCGGAGCGGGATCGCCCTCAGGGACAGGCTCACGCCGCGGGACTCGATCTCGCTCCGCCAAGGCATCCGTCCGGTGACCACGAGCGGCAGGGTTTCGTCGACCATCCGCCGATCCTTGAGCAGGCCTGCGGTCACCTCGGCGAGCGAGCGTCCTTCCAGCGTTTCCACCTCGCCCAGGCGGCGGAAGGCAGAGACTCCGTTGGGACTCGCATACTGGACGACGCCGTCGGCGTCTAGCCGGATCAGCCCGTCGCCCACTCGCGGGGCGCCGCGGCGGGAACCCGTCGGGGAAGCAAAGTCGGGCCAGAGCCCGAGGGTTCCCATCCGGAGCAGGTCGTAGGCACACTGGCGGTACGTCAGCTCGAGGCGGGAGGGCATCCTGGAACTCGAGAGATCCATGTGGGAGGTGACCACGGCGAGGGTCCTGCCGTTGCGCACCATGGGCACGGCTTCCACGCGCAGCGCCATCTCGCTGCTCCAGCTGGTTTCGCTGGAGCGTTCGATCGAGCGGCTGTTCCAGGCTTTGTCGACGAGGGGGCGGAGATCGGAGCGGATCCCCTCCCCCACGAAGTCGGCGTGGAAAACGGTGTGGCTCGTCGACGGACGGACGTGCGCCAGGGCAATGTACCCGAACTCAGGATGCGGGAACCACAGTGCGAGGTCCGCGAACGCCAGGTCGGCGACCATCTGCCAGTCGCCGACCAGGAGGTGCAGCCATTCGGCATCTCCAGGCCCGAAATCAGCATGCTCCCTGATGGGGTCTGTAAAGATTGCCACTGCACCTCCATTTGCAGCGCAGGATTTCCCTAGCGCCGGACGATTGACCTCAAGAGCCTCAATGCTACCGACAGGGACGCCATGTCGTCGGCTTCGAGCGCGTTGACCTCATCGAACATGCTCTTCGCACGGCCCAGCTGTTCGGCATTGAGCAGTTCCCATGCCTTCAGGCGATCTTCAGCCACCGCATCGTTTTCGCTCGACTCAAGGACCGACGTCGTGATGTCCGCGACCGTCGAGTACAGATCGTCCCGCAGGGCGGCCCGGGCGAGGGCCTGCCAGCGGTCGTCCCGCGGCAGCGCACTGATGCGCTCGAGCAGGGAATCGACGTGGAAGCGGTTGAACACGGTGTAGTAGACGTTGCTGACGTCTTCCACCCGGCTCGAGCGGGTCTCCGCAATCCGGGCGATGTCCAGCAGCACGAAGCTCTCGAAGAGCTCGGACCAGCGGTGGGCCAGGTCTTCGGGGAGGTTCCACTGCAGGCCGCGCTCAAGCCAGCCGCGGACGCGTTCCTTGTCGTCGCCGCGCAGGTACTCGAGCACGCGGGAGCGCATCGGGTCCAGCATCGGCTTGAAGGATGCAACGATTTCGGCAATCGGCTTGCCGGCCATGCCCTGGGTCAGGAGCCAGCGCACGGCCCGGTCGAGCAGACGCCGGATGTCCAGGTGGACGGCGCTCCAGTGCTCGGTCGGGAAGGAAGCCGGCAGTGCGTTGAGCTCTGCCACCATCGAATCCAGTTCGTAGACTTCGCGCAGGGCCACAAAAGCCTTGGCAACCGCCACCTCGTTGGCGGAGGTCTCCTCCATGGTCCGGAAGGCGAACGTGATGCCGCCGAGGTTGATCATGTCGTTGGCCACCACGGTCGCGATGATCTCGCGGCGCAGCGGGTGCGAGTCCAGTTCGGCGTCGAAGCGTTCGCGCAGCTGCTGCGGGAAGTATTCGCGGATGGTCCGCTGGAACCACGGATCGTCGGCCAGGTCCGACCGCCCGAGCGCGGCGGCCAGTTCGATCTTGGCGTAGGCCGCCAGCACGGACAGTTCCGGGGACGTCAGGCCCTGGCCCTGTTCGAGGCGATCACGCAGGCTCGCGGTGGTGGGCAGTGCCTCCAGGTCGCGCTTGAGGTCGGCGTGCTGTTCGAGCCAGTCCATCAGGCGTTCGTAGCTCGGGCTCCAGTCGGCCACGCGGGTGCGGTCGTTGAGCAGCAGGATGTTCTGGTCGATGTTGTCTTCCAGGACGAGCCGGCCGACCTCCTCCGTCATGTCCGCGAGGAAGTCCGCTCGCTCGGCGGAATCGAGCTTGCCGGCCTTGACCATGCGGTCCACGAAGATCTTGATGTTCACTTCGTGGTCGGAACAGTCCACGCCTGCGGAGTTGTCGATGGCGTCGGTGTTCAGGATGATGCCCTGCAGGGCAGCCTCGATGCGTCCACGCTGGGTGAGGCCGAGGTTGCCGCCTTCGCCGACCACCTTGACGCGGAGTTCACGGCCGTCGACGCGGATGGCGTCGTTGGCCTTGTCACCGACCTGTGCGTTGGATTCGCTGCTGGCCTTGACGTAGGTTCCGATGCCGCCGTTGTAGAGCAGGTCCGCGGGAGCGAGCAGGATCGCCCGAAGCAGTTCCGGCGGGCTCAGCTGGAGAGTGCCCTCCGGCAGGCCGAGCGCGGCACGCACCTGCTCCGATACCGGAATCACCTTGGCCTGGCGCGGGAAGACCCCGCCGCCCTCGCTGATGAGGGACCGGTCGTAATCGTCCCAGGACGAGCGCGGGAATTCGAAGAGCCGCTGTCGCTCGGCGAAGGAAGACGCGGCGTCCGGGGTGGGGTCCAGGAAGATGTGCCGGTGGTCGAATGCGGCGACGAGGCGGATGTGCCGGGAGAGCAGCATTCCGTTGCCGAAGACGTCGCCGGACATGTCACCGACGCCCACAACGGTGAACTCCTCGTTCTGGGTGTCCAGATCCAGCTCGCTGAAGTGCCGCTTGACGGATTCCCACGCGCCGCGGGCGGTGATGCCCATGGCTTTGTGGTCGTATCCGACGGAGCCTCCCGAGGCGAAGGCGTCGCCGAGCCAGAATCCGTATTCCATCGCCAGGCCGTTCGCGATGTCGGAGAACGTCGCCGTTCCCTTGTCGGCGGCGACCACCAGGTAGGAGTCGTCGCCGTCCTGGCGGACAACGTTCGACGGCGGCACGATCGTCTCGCCGTCGGCGTCACTGACGAGGTTGTCGGTGACGTCGAGCAGTCCCCGGATGAAGGTCTTGTAGCACTCGACGCCTTCCGCCATCCAGGCGGCACGGTCGACGGCCGGGTCAGGCAGCTGCTTGGCGAAGAAGCCGCCCTTGGCGCCGGTCGGAACGATCACGGCGTTCTTGACGGTCTGCGCCTTGACGAGCCCGAGGATTTCAGTGCGGAAATCCTCACGCCGGTCGGACCAGCGCAGCCCGCCGCGGGCAACCTTGCCGAAGCGCAGGTGCACGCCTTCGACGCGCGGCGAGTACACCCAGATTTCGAACATCGGGCGCGGGAACGGCAGTCCGTCGATCTGTGTCGGGTCAAGCTTGAAGCTGACGTGCGCCTTCCCCTGGAAGAAGTTCGTCCGGAGGGTGGATTCGATCAGGTTCACGAACGTGCGCAGGACGCGGTCGGCGTCGAGGGTCGCCACCTGGTCAATGGCTTCGGCCAGGCGGGCACGCGCGCTCTCCTGGCGGGCCTCGCGTGTGCCTTCTTCAACGGCCGGGTCGAAACGGGCCGCGAAGAGTTCCAGTAGTCCATGGGCGACTTCGGGGTTCGAAAGCAGCGTGTCTGCAATGAACCCGAAGGAGTTGGTGTTGCCCATCTGGCGCATGTACTTGGCGTAGGCACGGAGCATGACCACCTGGCGCCACGGCATTCCTTCGCGCAGGACGAGGCGGTCGAAGCTGTCGGATTCCACGGCGGCCGTCACTGCGGCAGCAAAGGACTCCGCGAGAAGCTTTCCGGTGGCGAGGGGGTCCACGCCGGACGGGTACTTGAGGCCGAGGTCGTATAGGAAGAAGTCGCGGTGGTCGGCGGTTTCGATCTCGAAGGGCCGTTCATCGAGGACTTCGAGTCCGAGGTTGTGGAAGTACGGCAGGATCTGGCTGAGGCTCTTGGGTTCGAGCAGGTAGAGCTTGACGCGGGCGTCTTCCTCGAGGACCTCCCCGGCCCCCTTGGGCAGGTAGACATGAACCCCCGGCATCGCCTGGGCGGGTGCCTCACGCAATGCCGTGGCGGCGCCGTACTCCTCGAAGCGGGCAATGTCTTCCAGCGCGTCTTCGACTTCATAGTCCACGCGGTAGCTCGCGGGGAAGGCTTCGGCCCAGACCGCGGAACGGCGGTCGGCCTCCTCGCCGCTCCAGCGTTCCCGGACAACCTCGGAAACGCCCTCGCCCCAGGAACGCGAGGCCAGGACGAGCCGCTTTTCGAGGGCCGCGGCGTCCACTTCGCCGAGTTCGGCCTCGCGCGGCAGGCGGATCCGGAAGAACACACGTGCGAGGGCGGACTCGGTGATGCGGGCTTCGTAGTCGATGCTTTCGGCCGCGAAGGTTTCGCGCAGCTCCTGCTCGATCCGCAGGCGGACGTTCGTGGTGTACCGGTCGCGCGGGAGGTAGACAACGGCGGACATGAAGCGCCCGTAGATGTCCGGGCGGAGGAACAACTTGGTGCGGCGGCGTTCCTGGAGGCGCAGGATGCCAAGCGCGGTTTCCGCGAGATCCCCGGTCTCGATCTGGAACAGCTCGTCCCTCGGGTAGGTCTCGAGGATACCCAACAGGTCCTTGCCGGAGTGGGAGTCCCGCGGGAAGCCGGCAGAACTCAGAACGGCGTCGACCTTCTCCCGGACGATCGGGATGTTGCGCACGGAGCCCGTGTACGCGCTCGTTGCAAAGAGGCCGATGAAACGGCGTTCGCCGTTCACGTTGCCGGCGGCGTCGAAGCTCTTGACCCCGATGTAGTCCAGGTAAGCCGGACGGTGGACGGTGGAACGGGAGTTCGCCTTGGTGATCACGAGGGCGCGCTTCTCGCGCGCCTTGCGGCGGCCGGCGTCGGTCAGGTGCTGGATCTGGTGGGGGTGGTCGCCGGCACGGAGCAAGCCCAGGCCGCTCTCATCGCGCAGTTCCAGGACGTCCTCGCCGTCTTCGGTGATCAGCCCGTATTCGCGGTAGCCGAGGAACGTGAAGTTTCCGTTGTCCAGCCAGCGCAGCAGATCCTGGGCCTGGCGCAGCTCGGCGATTTCTTCGGGGTGGGTCACCCTGTCCAGGGATGAAGCCAGCTCAATTGCCTTGCTGCGCATCTTCGGCCAGTCTTCGACGGCGACCCGGACGTCCCGCAGGACCCGCCGGATTCCGTCGAGGAGCTCCTGCTGGGCGGAATCCGGGACTCGGTCGACCTCGACGGCGATCCAGGACTCCATGTGCGAAGCGTTCAGTCCCTCTGCGAACAGGCGGGAAATGTCAGGAAGGGCCGCAGTGTCACCGCTGGAGATCCCGACGTTCGCCGGAACGCGGGCCACGCCGGCGAGTTCGCCCTCGCCATCGCGGGAGACAACGAACAGAGGGTGCATCACCAGGCGGATGGCGCAGTTCTGGCGTACAAGCTCGGCGTTCACGGAGTCCACGAGGAACGGCATGTCGTCCGTGACAATGTAGACGATGCTGCGGTCGGCCTCGTTGGCGATCTGGATGTTGGCGCTGCCCGGGTTGCGCTTCTTGGCAACGTCGCGGTGGGCAAGGGCCCTGGCATTCAGCCGCTCGGCGGAGTATCCGCGCGCATCCTCCTCCGCCAGATGTTCGTAGTAGTCTCCGAGAAAACCTTCACGGCCTACACCCGTTGCGGAACGATCCTCCACGCTGGATCCTGACGACATCGACACACGCCTCCATCACATCTTTTTTGCTGCGTCTTTGCAGCCCTCATGGCGAGCCTAACGCTTAAGGAGGCGCCTTGCTCTGGAAGAGCGTACAGAGGATCTTGAATTTCCCTGGGCAGGCGCACAAACCAATCCGGCGATGGCGTGTCGCAGTGGAGAATCCGGCGCCACCTCGAAAAGGACCGAACCTGACAACAGCGCCGCATCGCAGCTCTCAGGGTCCGACGGAAGGAATGCCTCGATCCCGCCTCCCGGCGCATAACGCTGCCAGGCCTCTCGCAACTGGCGTTCCGGGGAGCGGCCCGCGGCGGAGGCCCTGACCTTGTTGAGGACGATCCGGGGGGTGGCCTGGGGAACGGCGTCCTCAAGTTCGGCCAGGCCACGAACAAGCCTCGGGATCCCGATGGCATCAGCCGAGCCCACGGCAAACACGGTGTCCGCGACTTCCAGGCTCCGCAGTGTGGCGGCATTCCGCCGTGGCGCCATGGTATCGAAGCTCAGTTCCTCATCCGCTTCTAGGCAGAATCCGGCGTCGACCACCACGACGTCGGCCACCTTCCTCGACTGTTCGAACACCGTGGAAAGCGCGGCCGCACGGAGTTCCGTCCAGCGATCCGCACGTGTTATCCCTGTCAGGACGCGGAACTCCCCGGACTTCGTGAAGACGGAGGCAGCGACCTTTTTCAGGGAGTCCGCGTCCAAAAGCCCCTGGTCGGCCAGCCGGCACGCCTGGGCAAGCCCGGCCGACTCGTCAAGCAAACCAAGGGTTGCCGCGACGCTGGCGCCGTAACTATCGGCGTCGATAAGCAGGACGGCCTTGCCTTCGGCCGCGAGTTCAGCCGCAAAGTTCGCCGCAAGAAGCGTCCGTCCCGGAGCCCCAGCCGGCCCCCAGACCGCGATGATCTCTCCCGTGCCTCTTGGCGCAGGCGCCTCCTCCGTGACCACCGGAGCAGCAGGCCGCAGTCCGGCTGCCGGATCGGCGAGGCCCGAGTCCCGCGGTTCCGAGTGCCTTGGCCCACGGCCCGTCAGTTGCTGGACGGCGTCGGAAATCTTCGAGGCGAGGCCGGCCGCATCGACATCCGGAAGCGCAGTGAGCACTCCGATGGCGCGCAGCCGTGCCGCTTCACCCGGGTCTGCAACGAGCCCGACGACGGCGACGCCCACCGCTGACAGCCTGTCCACGAGGGAGGCCGTAAGGTCTTCGCTCCCTTCCGCGACGACGGCCGCCCGCGCCAGTCCGCTCTGGCAGGCGGCCAGCAGCTCGGTCAGCTCCTCGCAGCGCCGCACCACGGTCACCGGGCCGTGAAGTCTTTCGAGCCCGCCGACGAGATCTTCCTGGGACTGCCCGACGGTGACAACGGGGATGCTCATTTCGCGGTCCCCGCCGGGTTCCAGACCACAGCGACCTTTGCCTTGTTCGCTTGGGCTCCAAGCAATTTCGGCATCTGCTCATCGGTGACGAGCACCAGCACCACAGTCTGCTTGGAGGCTCCCAGGGCGGAGGAGCCCTCGGTGACCTGCGCGATTTCCGCGCCGGGAAGCAGGAGGCGGGGTTCGGCGAATCCGTTCCGGGCATCCGGCAAAGACACCCACACGTCCACCCGCGAACCTGGAACGGCCTGCGCCGGAAGTGAGTCCTCGACGGTAACGGCCACCGGCTTCCTGTCGAGGGCATCGGCGTCGCCCAGGCTCTCCTTAGGCAGCAGCTGGTTCCTGGCGATGCGCTGGATCGCCACCTTTCCTTCGGGGACACCGGATTCGACGGTGACATACCCCGCCTCGACGTCATCGAGCCGGACCTTGGTGACCGAGAGGTCGTCCTTGCTCACCTTCTGCCCGACGGCGATGCCCTCACGTGCGACGTAAACCTGGACGGTCCGGTCCGCGGCCCCCACCAAGGAGATGACACCGGCGACGGAGGCAAGCACGAGCAGGATGCCGACAAGGAGCCGGGGATCCTTCCAGGAAGGTTTCCTGAGCCGCGCTGCCGCAGCCGTCGTGTTTTCAGTCATGATGAATCCCCCTGTTTTCTGGGCGGCTGCCGGGCCGGAAGCCGACTTCATTCTGACTGCTGTTGAGCGTGTTCCAAAGTCAAGGCATCCAAACCGCACCAAATTGTGGATAACCGGATCAAACAGGTCAGGAAGTGGCAAAATGGTGTCATGCCCCGATTCCTTACCCTTGCAGACGTCGCCGAACAGTTGCAGATCAACTCGCCGCAGGCCTATGCCCTGGTCCGGAGCGGAGAACTCAAGGCCATCCAGGTTGGCGGGCGGGGTCAGTGGCGGGTCGAAGAGACCATGCTGGAGCAGTACATCCAGGAACGCTACGCGGAGGCCAGCCGAATGATCGAAGAGGCCAAGGCAAAGTCCTCCCACGCCTGACTGAATCCGGCTAGATCTCCTGGCCGCGCAGGGAACGCAGGGCGGCCAGTGATGCAAAAGGCACCGTGACGACGGAGCTCACGTTCCCCTGGCGCCTGGCTTCCCCGGCCGCCGTGGCCGCCACGTCGAAGTGGTCTTTTCCTACGCGATCAATGACCCCGAACAGCGCCCGTTCCTGGAGCGCGCCCATCAGCAGGTGGACGGTCACTTCCGCCCGGTCCCTGGCCAAGCCCCTCAGCGCGGTTGCAAGGCCTAGTCGCGCCCGTACGCCGGAATCCTGAAGGACCCGGCGCCCGGCCCCCTGGTAGCTGACAACCGCCGAATGCGGCACCAGCCATTGCTGGGGCGCCTCGTTCAGCACGATCCATTCGCTGCCTACATGCGCCAGAACGCCTGAGACCCGCATTCCGGAGGACAGGAGCACGGAAAGCTCCCCGCCCAGCACACCGCGCAAGCGGTCAATCAAGGCGATGCCGGCCATTTCCACACGGGCACGCTCGGAGATCTCCGACTCAAGCGCCAGTCTCTGTTCGGCGGCGAGCTGCGCCTCCATGTCCTCAAAGAGAGCGTCCCATCGCATTCCGCCAGCGTAGGCGGGCCCCACGGCGGGGTCAATTTTCGTCGTTGTTCGTGCAGTGACTGGACAAAATCAGATTCACATGCTCAAAATTACTCAAGCAACATCAAATGACATCAAACAGCATCAAACATAAGGAGACTCGGGTGAACGAGACAGAAAGGCCCCTCAGGCACGACGCTGCGATGGCCGTGGTCATCCTGCTCCTGGGGCTCCTGTTGCTGGCTCTCGGCTACGTCCTCCTCGAACGCTGGCGGATTGCGTCGACCCACAACCAAGGGCTCATGTTCGGGGACATCATCGGCTTCGCCGCTGCCGGCGCGGGAGTATTGATCGTCGCCTGGTGGCTGCTCTCGCTGCTGCTGGCCTTTGCCTCGGCAATATGCCAGAAGACCGGACGTACGCGGGGGGCGAAGGTTGCCGGACGGTTCAGCCCCGTGTTCATGCGAAGGCTTGCCTTGGCCGTGCTCGGACTGAACTTGCTTGGAGCGCCCCTCGCACAGGCATCGCCAAACATGGTCGAGGCCGCGTGGGCTCCCTCCAGCGGCTCCACCAGTATTTCCGCAGCCTGGACTCCGCTTTCCAACGCGACGGACGGCGCTGCATCCGCAAAGCAAGGCACGGACAGTCCCCGCTCAGTGGTTCAGGTGCGAACTGCCGCGCCCGATCGAGGTACCGCCGTCGACGCCGTGCAGCCGCAGTGGCAGCCACGGGCTCCGGTGGTCGACCCGGGGCTGGTGGGAACAAAAGTCAGCCGCGCCGCGCAGCAGAGTGGCAGTCCCGCCGCGAAGGAGGTGGTTGTTCTGCGCGGCGATTCACTGTGGTCGATCGCCGCCAGGGACCTCGGGCCCGCGGCCAGCGACGTGGAGATCGCCCGCCACTGGCCCAAGTGGTATGCGGCCAACAAGGAGGCCATCGGGGATGACCCCGGGCTCATCCTTCCCGGCCAGATCCTCCAAGCCCCACCCAGGAACTGAGCACCGCAGGAACCGAGCACTACCAAAGAACCGATCGCCAGCCATTCCCACAAGTCAGGACCCACATCATGAGCGCAGTAACAGCAATCCGCCCCGTTCCCGCCGCCGTCACCCGCGTCAGTACCGCAGGAACCGGCATCAACGGACCGGCCAGCACGGAGCAGGAAGTCAAAATGCACGCACGGCGAATCGCGCAGGCTGCCATTGAGGTGCTTGCCGGCACCCGGCCTGTCCAGCAGCTTTCACGTTCCCTCGACCCGAAGTCCCTGACCTCGCTCCAGCACCGTGCGGCGCTTACCCGGGCGCACGCCCTGCGGAGCGGCAATGGCCAGTCCCGGCACCACCGCAATCCCCAGGTCCGCTCGGTACACGGCTGCGCGGTCTCCGAAACCGTGTACGAGGCTTCGATGGTGGTGAACGAGGAGTTGCGGTCACGCGCCGTCGCCATGCGCCTCGAACTGAGCAACGGCGCCTGGAAGGTGACGGCCCTCGAGATCGGATAGGCCACGCTCCGGCACGCCGACATCCACAAAAGGATTCGCCGCTCAGGAGGAAGGCCCTGGATGAGAACAGCAGAATACACATAAGGACCGGAACAAACGTTCCGGTCCTTATGTGTATTCTGCGCATTATCCCGCGGGCACGCCCCCAGGATCAGCGGCGCTTCTTGCGGGACGCTTTCTTTGCCTTGTCCTCGGCGGCGGCCTTGGCGGGGTTGCCTGACCGGCCGCCTCCGGACCGTCCCTCAACCCGGGTCTGGCTTGCGCCGTCCTCGCCGGGGGCCGTGTACTGTAGCTGGGCCGGGCGCTCGGGCGCCTGCAGGCCGGCGGCACGGATCTGCGGATCGTGGTGCTCCGTGTGGGCGCCTTCGGCACTGTCGTCGGCGACAACGACGTCTTCGGCCGGGGTGACTTCGACCTCGAGGTTGTACAGGAACCCGACGCTTTCTTCCCGGATGGCCTCCATCATGCCCTGGAAGAGGGTGAAGCCTTCACGCTGGTACTCGACGAGCGGATCGCGCTGGGCCATGGCCCGCAGGCCGATGCCTTCCTTGAGGTAGTCCATCTCATAGAGGTGTTCCTGCCATTTGCGTCCGAGTACGGACAGGACCACCCGGCGCTCCAGTTCGCGCATGCTGTCGGGACCGATGGCTTCTTCACGGGCCTTGTAGACGAGCTGGGCGTCCGAAAGGATCTCGTTCTTAAGGAAGTCCACTGTCACCCTGGACTTGCCGCCGGCTTCATCGATGACGTCCTGCGCGGAAACCGTCACCGGGTACAGGGTCTTCAGGTTGGTCCACAGCTGGTTGTAGTCCCAGTCGTCGCCGCTGCCTTCGGCCGTAGCGGCGTCGATGAAGGCGTTGATGGTGTCCTCGAGGAAGAACTGGACCTTCTCGTGGAGGTCATCGCCCTCAAGGATCCGGCGGCGGTCGCCGTAGATTGCTTCGCGCTGGCGGTTCAGGACGTCGTCGTATTTCAGCACGTTCTTGCGCTGCTCGGCGTTGCGGCCTTCCACCTGGCCTTGGGCGGACGCGATCGCCCGGGACACCAGCTTGGACTCAAGGGCGACGTCGTCCGGCACGGAGCTGTTCATCAGCCGTTCGGCCGCACCGGAGTTGAAGAGCCGCATCAGGTCGTCTGTCAGCGACAGGTAGAAGCGGGACTCCCCCGGGTCGCCCTGGCGGCCGGAACGGCCACGGAGCTGGTTGTCGATCCGGCGGGACTCATGCCGTTCGGTGCCGAGGACATACAGGCCGCCGAGGTCGAGGACTTCGACGTGTTCGTCCTTGACTGCCTGCCGCGCTGCCTCCAAGGCATCCGGCCAGGCGGCCTCGTAGTCTTCGGAGTTCTCCTCCGGGTCCAGGCCGCGCTTGGCCAGTTCCGCGATCGCGGTGAACTCGGCGTTGCCGCCCAGCATGATGTCCGTACCGCGGCCGGCCATGTTGGTGGCGACGGTCACGGCACCCTTGCGGCCGGCCTGGGCGACAATTGCTGCTTCACGGGCATGGTTCTTGGCGTTGAGGACTTCGTGCCGGATGCCCTCCTTGGCGAGCAACCGGGAAAGGTACTCGCTCTTTTCCACGCTGGTTGTGCCGACGAGGACCGGCTGGCCGCTCTCATGGCGCTCGGCGATGTCCTTGACCACGGCTTCGAACTTCACGATCTCGTTCTTGTAGACGAGGTCCGACTGGTCGAGCCGCTGCATGGGCCGGTTGGTCGGGATGGGAACCACGCCGAGCTTGTAGGTGCTCATGAATTCGGCGGCCTCGGTTTCGGCCGTGCCCGTCATGCCCGAAAGCTTCTCGTACATGCGGAAGTAGTTCTGCAGGGTCACCGTGGCGAGCGTCTGGTTTTCGGCCTTGATCTCGACGTTTTCCTTCGCCTCGATGGCCTGGTGCATGCCCTCGTTGTAGCGGCGGCCGGCCAGGATACGGCCGGTGTGTTCGTCGACGATGAGCACCTCGCCGTCGAGGATGACGTAGTCCTTGTCCCGTTTGAACAGTTCCTTGGCCTTGATGGCGTTGTTCAGGAATCCGATGAGCGGGGTGTTGGCCGATTCGTAGAGGTTCTGGATCCCCAGGTAGTCCTCGACCTTTTCGATGCCGGCTTCGAGCACGCCGACTGTGCGCTTCTTTTCGTCCACCTCGTAGTCGGTTTCCGGCTTCAGGCGCTGCACCACCTTGGCGAACTCGCTGTACCACCGGTTGGTGTCGCCCTGGGCGGGGCCGGAAATGATGAGCGGGGTCCTGGCTTCGTCGATGAGGATCGAGTCGACTTCGTCAACAATGGCGAAGTGGTGTCCGCGCTGGACCAGTTCGGACTTGTCCCACGCCATGTTGTCGCGCAGGTAGTCGAAGCCGAATTCGTTGTTCGTGCCGTAGGTGATGTCCGCGGCGTACTGTGTACGGCGCACGGAGGGGTCCTGGTTGGCCAGGATGCAGCCGCTGCTCAGGCCGAGGAAGCGGTAGACGCGGCCCATGAGTTCCGACTGGTATTCGGCGAGGTAGTCGTTGACTGTGACGACGTGCACGCCTTTGCCGGTGAGGGCGTTGAGGTAGGCCGGAGCCGTGGCCACGAGGGTCTTGCCTTCGCCGGTCTTCATCTCCGCGATGTTGCCCAGGTGGAGGGCTGCGCCGCCCATGAGCTGGACGTCGAAGTGGCGCATGCCCAGGGTGCGGGAGGAGGCTTCACGCACTGCCGCGAAGGCTTCGGGAAGCAGGGCGTCCAGCTGTTCGCCGTCCTGGTAGCGGGCGCGCAGCACGTCCGTCTCCTCACGGAGTTCGGCGTCGGTGAACGTCTTGAAGGAATCTTCAAGGGCATTGATGGAATCGGCATAGCTCCGCAGCTGCTTCAGGGTCTTCTTGTCACCCGTGCGGAGAAGTTTTTCGATAAGTGATGCCACGTGAAGTTGCTCCCAGTCTCAAGCTGCCGAATTCTGGCGGTTTCAGTCTACGGGAGCGTACAACACGAAGGCGTGCTGTTCCCCTGAGAGCAGAGTATGGAATCCGGGAACCTGTTGAAGCCGCACATGTCCTGCGGGAGCCGCACCCGCGGCGCCTCCCCAATGGCTGCCCGGTACCTCCCCTATGCCCGGCGCAGTGCGTCCGCCAGCCGTGGTGCGAGATCACCTTCAGGCGACACGACGACGTCGTCCAGTTCCAGCCAGCGGGCCATCAGCCGCAACTCGTCGGCAAGTTCGTCCGCGGTGTCCGCCGGCGCTCCGGCTTCCGCATGCGCGGAACGGACGAGCAGCAAACGGCCGGCGCGGTCGGCCTTCAGGTCCACCCGCGCCACAACACCGTCCCGCAGGAGGAAGGGCAGGACGTAGTAGCCGAACTTCCGCTTCTCGGCCGGAGTATAGATTTCGATGCGGT
The DNA here is from genome assembly GCF_003614925.1 of Arthrobacter celericrescens. Lineage (GTDB taxonomy): Bacteria > Actinomycetota > Actinomycetes > Actinomycetales > Micrococcaceae > Arthrobacter > Arthrobacter celericrescens. Next base: position 116,254 of record NZ_QYLP01000016.1, on the reverse strand, counting down.
AGTGGAACCCGAAGAGCTCGTGCAGCCGCCGCCGCTCGAAGACAAGCGAATCGAAGGGACTCAGGAGCGCCCGCCCCGTCACGTTCCGGGGGCTTCGCGCCTCAGCGTGCCGGTACAGTCCCCGGTCCCAGCCCCGCACCGCTACGGGTTCCAGCCGCCCCTGCTCGACGAGCTTGCCGACCGCCAGGGTCGCTGCCTTGACCGGCGTCCTGAAGTAGTCGGCGAAGCACCGGACCGTCCCGATTCCGTGCGCCTGGGCGGCTGCGTCGATCAGGCGCTCCATGGCAGCGTCCCGGCCGGCGCCGCCGTCGTCGGCGTTCCTATGGTTCGTGTCCGGGGCCCGCACTGCCCCCGGAAGGACCCTGGAGGTCAGGGTGTAGCGGCGTTCGAACTGTTCGGTGCGGGATGCCGCGCTCACTTGGCCCTCTTCGAACAGGTGCTCCAGGACCCGCTTGACGAGGTTCCAGTTCCAGCCCCATTGCTCGTTCCGGCGGTCTTCCTGGTGGTCCAGCCGTGCGGTGAGCTGGGCCGCCGTCATCGGCCTGCCGGAAGCCAGGGCTTCCAGGATCCGCGCCGCCATGTCCTCACGCAAGGCGCGGTCGAGGTGCCCGGCGCCGACCCAGTTCCGCCGCTGCCAGAGGAGGAGGTCCGCAAAGTGGTCGGGCCGGATGAAGCTTGCCTCGTGGGCCCAGTACTCCATCATGCGGCGCGGGCTCCGCGCCGAAAGCGAGTCGAGAATCTTGCGGTCGTAGTCCCCGAGCCGGGAAAAGAAGGGCAGGTAGTGGCTGCGCGAGAGGACGTTTACTGAATCGATCTGCACAAGCTGCAGGCGGGCAAAGGTCCGGCCCACCGCCCGTGATGTTACGGGACCGGTGGGCCGGACCTTGTCCAAGCCCTGGGCTGCCAATGCGATCCGCCGTGCCTGCTGGAGGCTCAGCGAAGCGGCCATGCCAGTCCTTTCGTCATGGGAGACGGGGCAGCCTAGGCGGTTGCTGCATGGTCATCGGAACGGTAGGCGTGGATCTTCTCCTCCACCGCTTCGTTACCGGGCTCGCAGTTCGAGTCCAGGGTGATGACGCCATAGGTCCAGCCGCGCCGGCGGTAGACCACTGACGGCGTGTTGGTCTCCTTGTCCACGAAAAGGTAGAAGTTGTGACCCACGAGTTCCATGTTGTCCACGGCATCATCGATGGTCAGGGATGCCGCAGGGAAGACTTTCCGGCGGATCAACACCGGGGAGTCACCGGCCGGGATGTCATTGTCGATATCGTACGGCGAAGCTTCTGCCGCCGGGGCGGCCGTTTCCTGGCTGTTGCTTGCCGCAGCGTAGATGGGCTCCTTCGTGCTGACTGGTTCGAGGCTTGCCGTGGCTTCACGCACCGCCTTTGGTGTGTGCCGCCCGTGGTGGACCTTCTTCCTGTCTTTGGCCCTGCGCAGCCGTTCGAGCAGTTTGCTGTACGCAAGATCGAAGGCTGCGAATTTGTCAGCGGCGCTGGCTTCTGCCCGGATGACCGGACCCCTGCCCATGACTGTCACTTCCACCGTGAGCTGGCCGGGGTTCTGACGCGGGTTGCTTTCCTTGGAAACCTTGGCGTCGACCCTCTGGACCTTGTCCCCGAGCGATTCAATCTTGGAAATCTTCTCGCCCGCATATTCGCGGAAGCGATCCGAAACGGTCAGATTCCGGCCGCTGATCATGAACTCCATGGTGCCCTCCAAATAACTCAGGTGACACGACAACGGCAATTTTGGGGGGGCTTTCTGACGGACAGTCGAGCCCCTTTCCGAGCCGCTATCGACAGGTACATCTGTTCTTGGTACCCATCTCCGACGTTAGTTCATCGTTACCGCTAATTCACCCCTTCGGAGCTTTTAATTTGTTTTGAGTCATCTTGACCGTGAGCGGCTTTCCCATCGCCGGAGCTCTGGCCGCCCGGAGCGCGTGTTGCCGCCAGCACGACGGCGCCGCGCACAAGCCCGCCCGCGGCTTCGACAGCCCTGGCCGCCTCGGCGATGGTGGCTCCCGTCGTCAGGACATCGTCCACGATGATGCAGGGCTTGCCGGCGACCGGATTCTTCAGGCTTGGCCGAACAGCCATCGATCCCCGGACACGGCGGGCGCGGCCGCCCCTGTCCAATCCCTTTTGCCCGGTGCTCCCCGGACGGGCGGAACGCGCACGGCCAAGCAGCCCGGAGCCCGCCCCCAGGAGGTCGGGCAGAGGCACACCGTCGCCGATGCCCTGAAAGGAAACGGCCCAGGCGGGAAGGCCGCTCCAGCGCTTGCGCAGGACGTCGCAGGGAACCCACTCAGTTCCTTCCCGGCGCCGGGCCTGCCGGAGCAGCAGGTGGACAGGGCTGAACCCGCGACGGCGGAACGCAGCGGCGCTGCTGGGCACCGGTACCAGGCAAACGCTAGAGGTTTCCCCTGCCGCCGCGGACAAGCCGCGCTCCAGCATCCGCCCCAGCAGCAAGGCAAGGCCGCGCTGGCCGAACTTCTTGAAGGACAGAACAGCCTGGGCAAGTTCTTCCCGGTAGGGCCCCACCGCGACCACCGGCACCAGGACCGTGCCCTCCACAGTGAGCAGGGCCGGCGCCTGGGACTCGGCCCGGAACGGATTGGCGCACAGTTTCCGGATCCGGCGGGCACAGGCCCCGCAAACTTCAGTGTCCTCACGGCCGCAGCAGACGCACTCCACCGGGGCGACAAGGGCAATGAGCTCGGCCCAGGCCAGACCGAGGGCCTCAAGCAGGCGCGACAACGCCCGCGCATGGGCGCCCCGGTGACGGGCGGCATGGTCGGGCACGGCGAAAAGGTCGGGGTCGCGCACGCCGGGGACGCCGGCGTCGTACGTCACGCTTTCCGCCTCCGCCACGGCTCCCCGGCCGGGCATCGGTTTGTCCATGCACACAGCCTCCGGCGGCGCCTCCTATTGCACCAGAGACGGACTCGGCTATGTGGAAAAGCTAGCCGGGGAAGGCGGGGTCGATCGGTCCCTTGAGCTGGAGCTCCCAACCGTTCCCCACCCGCTGGAACAGGCCAGCCGCGGACTGCCCGTAGATTTCGTCCCCGCCATTGCCGGCGCTCAGACCGGTCAGCCCGGGCCAGGCCGGGAGCTGCTGCGGCAGGCCGGTGGTCAGCGGAACCAGTTCAGGGGCAACGTTTCCCGACGCAGAAGCCTTCATGACAACGACGGTCGCCGAATTGACCCAGACCCCGTGGTCCACCCCGTTGCTCGCTTCGAGCGTGACCGGGCTGGTGAGGCCCCGGGGAGAGCCGTCCGGGTTGCGGACGATGCCCGTGACCTGGATGGATGTCCTGCCTCGAAGTTCCGAGATGACCAGGGCCCGGGTGCCCTCCCGCGAAACCCGGAACTCCTTGACGGAACGTCCTGCGAGCCACCGGGGCGTCAGGGACACGGCGGGAACGGCTCCGCCCTTGGCGGCCGCGGAGGGCTTGAAAGCCACCACCTGCGTACCGCCGTTCGCCCCCGGGCCCGCGGTCCAGACCCAGTCCTGCAGGCTGAAGGACGGCCGGGTCAACGTGCTGCGCGTGGTCAGCGGACGAGGTTCCTGGCCAGGCAGCATCGAGTACAGGGTGGAGCCGGAGCCGTTGAGGAAGGCCACGGACTTCGACGCCGGCGATTCAGCGGGTTCCTGCGGCCCCAGTCCCGCAACAGGCTGCATGTCCGGCAACGGGGTGAGCCGGTTGTTTTCGTAGCGGGCGAGTTCACCGTTGCTCACCACGATCTGGCGCGCGGGCACGCTCTTCTCCAGGACTGGCGGAAGGACGGCCCCCGTATCTTCGACCCGGACCAGGTCCTGGTCGGCGCGGAGCTGGACGCTGATCACGTCCGGCTGGGTGCGGAAGGTCAGCAGGAGCTGGTTCTGCATGCGCTGCCGGTCCTCCGCGGAAGCCTCCACCAGTTCCTTGGCGGACAGGTCCACCTGGGCCGCCCCCGAGACCACGGGCACCGATTCGCGCACCAGGCGGATCCCCGAGGGGAAAGCACTGACGACGGCGCCGCGCAGGTATGGTGCCGGTCCGGCGAGCAGGGCGCTCGTCATCGCCTTGACCGTCTTCTTCTTGATAAACCACCTGTAGTCGGGCACCGCGTAATCGAAGCCGGGATCGTAGAAGTAGATCGGATACGCGCCGTAGATCACCCGGAAGGTCTGTTCCGGGATCGCGGTGCCGTCCGGCACCTGGGACATCCGCCATTCACCGTCAACCTGTTCGACGGTCACCGGAATGCTCTCCAGGGTGCCTTCTGGGTAGTGGGTGGCAACGCCGTCGGCGTCAACGGCGTACGCGAGGTCCAGTTCATACCTGAATTCATTCTCGACGCTGGTGGGGACCACCTGCGCCTTGCGGTACACGAGCGTGCGCTTGTCCGACTTCCAGCTGACCGAGAGGGACTGGGTGAGGTATTGGCGGGCGACCGCGTAGTCGTCCGCGTAGCCGCTGCCGGCGCCGTAGAAGTCCTCGATGACGGTCTCCGGACCGGCGCCGGGCTGCGGCGGCGGCGGGAAGAAATCGGGCACGTTCAGGTTTCCGGCGCTTTCCTCCTTGCTCTTCCCCACCGGCCCCGAGCGCGGGATCTGGGCGCAGGAGCTGAGCACGAGCACAACAGCGGCGAAGGCGGCGAGCAAAAGCACCGGGAAGCGGCGCGGTCCCCTACGCACGGCCGGCCTCCCCCGCGCCAGGTGCCCCGCCGTAGTCGGTCCGTCCGGACGTGTCCGACGACGGCGCTTGGGCAAGGCGCGGCTGGCGCTCCTGCGTGTCGACCACAAGCACCCTTTGCTCCGGGGCGGTGCCGGGCAGCCTGAGGTCATGGGGTTCAAGGTGGAGCGGCGATTTCACGATGGTTCCGCCCTTCTTCAGCGGCAGGGTGAGCCGGAAATTCGACCCAGCGCCCTTCTGGCCCCAGGCCTGCAGCCAGCCGTTGTGGAGCTTGGTGTCTTCGGCGGCGATGGACAGGCCAAGGCCGCTGCCACCTGTGGTGCGGGCACGGGCTGGATCCGCCCGCCAAAAGCGGTCGAACACCCGGGCGGCCTCGGCCGGGGTCATGCCGATTCCGTGGTCCCGGACCGAAACCGCGACGGCGTCGTGGTTCGCCGCGACCGTCACGTGCACCGGCTTTCCTTCGCCGTGCTCGACGGCGTTCAGGAGCAGGTTGCGCAGGATCCGGTCGATGCGGCGGGAGTCCATTTCGACGATGATGCTCTTGTTCCGTGATGTGAGCCGGACCTCGGAACCGTACTCGGCGGCAACCGGGGCGGCACCCTCGATGACCTGTCCGATGAGCTGGAAGATGTCCTGCGGTTCGGCTTCCAGGACGGCGGCGCCGGCGTCGAACCGCGAGATCTCCAGCAGGTCCGAAAGCAATGATTGGAACCGTTCCACCTGGTTGTAGAGCAGTTCCGCGGAGCGCCGGTTGATGGGGTCGAAGCTGTCCCGCGCGTCGAATAAGACCTCCGCCGCCATCCGGACGGTGGTGAGCGGCGTGCGGAGCTCGTGCGAGACATCCGAGACGAAGCGCTGCTGCATCTGGGAGAGCGTGGCGAGCTGGGTGATCTGTTCCTGAAGGCTCGCCGCCATGTGGTTGAAGGACGCTCCGAGGCGGGCCACCTCGTCCTCGCCCTTGACGACCATGCGCTCTTGGAGCTGCCCGGCGGCCAGTTTTTCGGAGACGACGGCGGCATGGCTCACCGGACTCACAACGTTCCGGGTGACGTACCAGGCGATGCCGCCGATCATGATGATCAGCGCCGCGCCGCCTGCCCAGAGCACGTTCTGGATCTGGTCGAGGGTCTGCTGGGCGTTTTCGAGGTCATAGAGCAGGTACAGCTCGTAGACGGTGCCGTTGAAGGTGACCTTGTTCCCGACGGCGATGCCCGGGTGGTCCTGGTTTCCCACCGGGAATTCGGTGGAGGCCCAGTACTGTTCCTTGCCCGACTCCTGCACGGACTTGCGCAGTTCCGGCGGAATGACGCGCACCGTCAGTTGGTCGGAGGCGCGGGATTCCACCCAGCGGTTGCGCGGTTTGTTCTGTTCCGGAAGGGCTTCGAAAACATACCGGCGCTGGATGACCGAGCCGTTGCCCTCCACCGTGTTCAGGGTGTCGTACACGAGGGTGATGACGCTGGATTGATCGTTGACCTGGGCGCCGTCGAAGGTGTCCTGGACCTGCTTGACGTAGTAGCGGCTTTCGGACTCCGCCTGGGTCAGCCGTTCCTGGAACAGGTTGTTCGCGATCTGGTTGGACAAGTAGGCTCCGACAACCGCGAAGGAAATCACCGAGAGCAGGATGGTCATCATGACCGTCCTGAGTTCGAGGGAGCGCCGCCAGCGCCGGAGCAGGGACTTCCAGAGGTACCGCAGTCCCGGCCGGAGATGCTGCAGCGCCGTGACCACCAAGCGCGTTATCCGCAGCCCGAGGATCAGGGCGCGGCGCGTCCAGATCCGGCCGAGGAGCATGATGCGCCGCGCGGTGAGGGGCCGGCCGCTGCCGTGCTTTTCCGCCGGACGGCCTTGTTCCTGGTCCGGTTCCTGGCTTGATGGGACGGGCTGCTCCGCCGGCACCGCATCGGGCAGCGTGGTCCCGGATCCGGTCTTGCCGGAGGGTGACTCAGGATCCCGCTTTGTAACCGACACCACGGACCGTCAGAACAACTTCGGGTGCTTCCGGGTCGCGCTCGATCTTGGAGCGCAGCCGCTGGACATGGACGTTCACGAGCCTGGTGTCGGCGGCGTGACGGTAACCCCACACCTGCTCCAGGAGGAGTTCACGGGTGAAGACCTGCCACGGTTTGCGGGCCAAGGCGACCAGGAGGTCGAACTCCAGCGGAGTGAGCGAGATCCGTTCCCCGCCGCGCGTGACCATGTGGCCGGCGACATCGATGGTGACGTCCGCGATCCGGAGGGTTTCGGGGGCCTTCTGCTCCCCCGGGCGCAGCCGGGCGCGAACCCTGGCGACGAGTTCGGCAGGCTTGAAAGGCTTGGGCACGTAGTCGTCTGCACCGGACTCCAGGCCGCGGACTACGTCGGAGGTATCCGATTTGGCCGTCAGCATGACGATGGGGACATCCGATTCGCCACGGATCTGGCGGCAGACCTCGATCCCGTCCGAGCCCGGGAGCATGAGGTCCAGGAGGACGAGGTCCGGCTTCGAGGAGCGGAATACGTCAAGCGCCTGACCACCGTCTGCGCAGAAAACCGGATCGAAGCCGTCGTTGCGGAGCACGATGCCGATCATCTCGGCGAGTGCTTCGTCGTCGTCAACTACCAGGATGCGTGCCTTCATAGTTATATATTCCACCATCGAATGGCCATTGTCCCGTTGACCCCTGATCACGGCATGGCGGCTTGCCGCGGCCGCACCCCTGCCGTGATCGCCGGAAGGGCTATGAGCAGCGACGGCGGAACTATAGGCTGGGCGGACACGGCACTTTTGGGGAGGAACGCGTGTCACAGCAGGAACCCGGGCCCGGCGCCCAGCCACCATGGGGTCAGCCTCAGTGGGGCCAACAGCGGGGCGGCGGCCAACCGCAGGGGGGGCAGCCGCAAGGCGGCAGCGGAACGCAACCGGCTGCCCAGCCGGGATGGGGAAGCCAGGCGCAATGGGGCGGACAGCCGCATTGGGGCGGGCCGGGCCAGCCTCAGTGGGGCCAGCCGCCCCAGCCGGGCACACCTTATGGCCAGCCTCGTTATGTCGCCCCTCCCAAGCCGGGGATCGTCCCTCTGCGTCCCTTGCTGTTCGGCGAAGTCTTGGACGGCGCCTTCCAAACGGTCCGCAGGAACCCCGCCGCCATGCTCGGCTCCTCTCTCCTCGGACAATGTGTGTCCCTCCTTCTGGCGGCTACCTTGATCGCCGGAACCCTCGACCTGCTCACCCGCCTCGAACTGGCGAGCGGAAGCCGCTTGGATAGAGATGAGACAACTGCACTGCTCGGGCCGGCCCTTGGCCTGTTCGCCGGCGGGCTGGGCGTCTCCCTGCTGACTGCGATCCTGATGTCCATCCTGAGCGGGGTCATGGCCGTGCCCGTGTCCCGCTCGTCCTTGAACCGGAGGACCGGGTTCAAGCAGATGTGGGTCCTCGTACGGCACCGCTTGCTCGCCCTCACCGGGCTGTCCCTGCTCATGCTTCTGGTGCCCCTCGTGCCGCTCGGCCTGCTGTTCGTGATGGCTGTGGCCATCCTCACCGGGATGGGTCCGGCCGGCCTCCTCATCGTCCTTCCTCTCGGGCTGGGAGCCTTGGCGGTCACCGTCTGGCTGTCCATCAAGCTGCTGGTGGCTCCGGCCGCCGTGACCATCGAGGAGCTGGGGGTTATCGACGCCCTCCGCCGTTCCTGGGCCCTGACCACCGCGAACTGGTGGCGGATCCTCGGCATCGTGCTGGTGGCCGGCCTGATTGTTGGGGTGATCGGCCAAGTGGTCCAGATCCCCATCACCTTCGCGGTCGGCGGGATCAGTTCAACGGTCACCCCGCACGCCGGCATCGAGCAACAGACCAACACAGACCTCCTGCTCACGATCATCGGGATGGTGGTTGGCGGCCTGGTCGGTGCCCTGGGCTTCGCGTTCCAGTCCGCTGTATCCGCCTTGGTTTACCTCGATCTGCGGATGCGGCGTGACGGGCTGGATGTGGATCTCCAGAGAATGCTGGAATCCGGAAGCGACCCCGACGGCGTTCCCGGCCGCGGGCTGCCCCTGCATCGCCCCGGGGGATGGCAGCAGGGACCGGGTATGGGGTTCCCGACAGGATGATGGCCCTTTCCGTGCTCGCGGCCGCGCTGCCCGCCGAAACCCCAGTCGATCCGGACCGCAACGAGGCCCGGCGATGGGCGATCGAGGAACTCAGCAAACCCCAGTACGCCGACGCGAAGCCAAGCTGGTTCGACAAGCTAATGAACGACTTCCTGGAATGGCTGCGCTCCCTGAATTCCGACGGCTCGGGTCCGGGCCAGGACTGGACGTGGCCCGTCGCCATCCTGCTCGCCCTCGCGCTCGTGGTCGCGGCCGTCATCGTGGTCAGGCCGCGGCTCAACTCCGGGCGCAAGCGGCCCTCCGCCGCGGTCTTTGACGAAGAAGCAATCCTCGACGCCGTCACCTTCCGTTCGCGGGCCGCCGCCGCCGCGGCGCTGGGCGACTGGAGCACCGCCGTCGTCGAGCAGTTCCGTGCGCTGGTGCGTTCGGCCGAAGACCGCACCGTCATCGATCCGCAAGCGGGACGCACCGCAGACGAAGCGGCTGACCAACTCGGGCGCGCGTTCAGCGGGAGCCAGGCGCAGCTGGACGAAGCAGCCCGGCTCTTCGACGCCGTCAAGTACGGCCGCGCCGCGGCGGAGGCGGAACAGTACGAGAGCCTGCGTGCACTGGACAGCCACCTGGCCACCCTGAAGCCGGACTACCAGGGCCGCACCGGCCGGGGACTGGCGGTGCCGCGATGACGGCCCTCGGCCAGAAGCGCACAGATCCCGGCACGCCAGGGCCGGCCAGTTGGAAAAGTGCTCTTCGGCGGCACGTGGCCTGGATAGTGATCGGGTCCATCGTGGCCATGACGCTGGGCTATCTGGTGGTGTCCCGGTTAGGCTCGGATCCTGACGGGAGGACACTGTCACCCCGCAATGCCGCGCCTGACGGCGCCATGGCGGCTGCCGAGATCCTCCGCCGCCAGGGCGTGGCCATCACCGAACCCGGCACCTTCGAACAGGCCTTGGCGGTGTTGGAAGAAAAGGCCGCAGCGACCCTGCTGCTCTACGACCAGAACGGCTACCTCGGCGAGGAACAGCTCCAGGAACTCCGGGCCACCGCGCACAGGGTCGTCGTGGTCAGTCCGGGCCGGCGGACCTTGCGGGGACTGGATAGCGGCCTCCGCAACGCCGGTGTTGTTCCGCAAGGGCGCGAGGTGGTGGAGCCCGAATGCAGCCTCGAGGATCCCAGGGTGGCGGGGAACATCTCGGCCGGCAGCGGCCGGCTGTATGCCGGAAGCAGCGGGATTTGTTATCGCATAGGCGATGGCGGCCTGTACGCAGTCAGCGACGACGGCCGGGTGGTGGTGCTCGGCGGGACCGCACTGCTGAGCAACGATCTGCTCGACGAACGCGGAAACGCGGCGCTCGTCCTGCGTAGCCTGGGCGACTCCCCCGAGCTGGTCTGGTACCTGCCGGGCCTAGGCGATGTACCGCAGGCCGGCAAACCTGCCAGCCTGTCCGAGCTGGCCCCGCCTTGGGTGGCGTTCCTTGGGCCGTGGCTCCTGGTCGTCGCCTTCTTTGCAGTCCTGTGGCGCGGACGGCGGCTTGGACCGCTGGTGTTCGAACCACTTCCGGTGGTGGTCAAGGCGGCCGAAACGGCCGAGGGACGGGCCAGGCTCTACCAGGATTCCCGGGCTCTGGAGCGGGCCGCAACGAATCTTCGGGCAGGTACCCTCGTCCGGCTTTCACGGGTGTTCCGGCTCGGTCCGGACGCCGGCGTCGGCGCCGTGGTGGAGGCGGTTTCCCGCAAGACCGGCCGCCCGCCCGCGCAGGTGTGGGACATCCTGGATCACCGGCCGGATTCGCAGTCCGGCATGGTGCGATGGGCACAGACTTTGGAACAACTCGAGCAGGAGGCGTCAGCCCGGTGAACGACAACGTGAAGCAGAACACCCAATGGGACGGATACACCGGCACGGCGCCTTCCTACGACATCGTCCCGGGGGCCCCGGACTCCCAGGCAGGGCCCGACAATCAGGCAGGGCCCGACAATCAGGCAGGGCCCAACAATCCGGCAGCCCAGGCACCGGCCGCGCAGTCCGCCGCGACCTGGCCGTCCCCTGATCGCGCGCCCGCAGCTGTGGGAGACCCGGCCCGCCGGGCACTCCTGGACGTCCGGCACGAGGTGGGCAAGGCCGTCGTCGGGCAGGATTCCACGGTGACCGGCATGCTGATCGCACTGCTCTGCAGCGGCCACGTGCTGCTGGAGGGCGTGCCGGGCGTGGCAAAGACGCTGCTGGTCCGGGCCCTCTCCCAAGCGCTGAGCCTCGACACCAAGCGGGTCCAGTTCACCCCGGACCTCATGCCCGGCGACGTCACGGGTTCCCTGGTCTACGACTCCCGTAGTTCCGAGTTCACCTTCCGCGAAGGTCCTGTCTTCACGAACATCCTGCTGGCCGACGAGATCAACCGGACGCCACCGAAGACCCAGGCCTCGCTGCTGGAGGCCATGGAGGAACGCCAGGTATCGGCCGACGGCGTGTCCCGCCCGTTGCCGGTGCCGTTCATCGTCGCCGCCACGCAGAACCCGGTGGAATACGAGGGCACCTATCCCCTACCCGAAGCGCAGCTGGACCGTTTCCTGCTCAAGCTCACCATGCCGCTGCCCGGCCGCGGCGAGGAGATCGAGGTTGTCCGGCGGCACGCCGAAGGATTCGACCCGCGGAACCTGGCGGCCGCTGGAGTCGGGGCGGTCGCCGGCAGCGCCGAGCTGGAAAGCGCCCGGGCGAAAGTTGCCGCCGTGCGGGTGGCGCCGGAAGTCATGGCCTACATCGTGGATGTAGTGCGGGCCACCCGGGCGGCGCCGTCGTTCCAGCTGGGCGTCTCGCCGCGAGGTGCCACGGCGCTGCTCACCACGTCCCGGGCCTGGGCCTGGCTCTCGGGCCGGGATTTCGTCACGCCCGACGACGTCAAGGCACTCGCCCTGCCGTGCCTGCGCCATCGGGTGGCACTGCGCCCGGAAGCCCAGATGGACGGTGTGCACGTCGACGAGGTCCTCGGCAGCATCCTCGCCTCCGTTCCCGTGCCGCGCTGATGTCCGCCCACGAATTGATCCGGGGGTCCTGAATGGCCATCACAGGAAGGCTCGTGCTGCTGGCGGCGGTCGCGCTCGCACCGATGCTGCTGTACCCCGGCTGGGGAACGGCCTGGCTGCTGTTCTCCGGGTTGTTCATGCTGGCCGTGCTTGACGCCATGCTGGCCGCCTCCCCGCGCCGGCTGGTGTTGGAGCGCCAGCAGCCCGCAAATGTGACCCTGCATTCGGGGACCGAGAGCATGCTGCTGCTGACGAACAACAATGACCGCACCCTCCGGGCCATGGTCCGTGACGCCTGGCAGCCTTCCGCCGGCGCCGTGGACCCGGTCCAGCGGATCACGGTTCCCGCCGGCGAACGGCGGCGCATGACCGTGCGGCTCGTTCCCACCCGCCGGGGCGACCTGTCCGCGCCGCACGTCACCATCCGTTCCTTCGGCCCACTGGGATTGGCCGCCCGGCAGCGCACCCTGCCGGTGCCGGGCACGCTGCGGGTCCTGCCGCCCTTTCATTCGAAGCGGCACCTGCCTTCGAAGCTGCGCAAGCTTCGCGAATTGGACGGCAAGGCAGCCGTGCAGATCCGCGGCGCCGGGACCGAGTTCGATTCGCTGCGCGACTATGTCCGCGGCGACGACGTCCGCTCCATCGACTGGCGTGCCACCGCCCGGCGCACCGCCGTCGTCGTCCGCACCTGGCGGCCCGAACGGGACCGCCGCGTGGTGATCGTGCTGGATACCTCGCGCACCGCCGCGGCGCGGATCGAAGACGAACCGCGCCTGGATACGGGGATCGAGGCAGCGCTGCTGCTCGCAGTGCTCGCCGAACGCGGCGGCGACAGGGTGGACTTCATCGCCTTCGACCGGAGGGTCCGCGGCCGGGTGGATTCGGCGTCCAAAGGGACCCTGCTGGGCCGGCTGGTCCAGGCCATGGTGCCCTTGGAGGCCGAGCTGATCGAGATGGACTGGGGCCAGGTGCCGGCGCAGGTGCGGGCGGTATCCGCACACCGTTCCCTCGTGGTGCTGTTGACCTCCCTCGACAGCGGCGTTCCCGAGGAGAACCTCATCCCGACCGTGGCACAACTGGCCCTCCAGCACGTGGTGGTGGTTGCGGCCGTCCGGGACCCGCTGCTGGGCGCGATGGCGGCAGAACGGACGACGGCGAGCGAGGTCTTCCGCGCGGCCGCGGCGGAACGCGCGCTGCTGGACCGGGCAGCGGTTGCCGCACAATTGAAGCAGCTCGGGGCCGAGGTGGTTGATGCAGAACCACTGGATCTTCCGCCGAAGCTCGCGGACGCCTACATCCGGCTGAAGGCCGCCGGCAGGCTGTGACGTCGGATCACTGCTGGCCGGGCAAGAACCGTACCGAAGGAGAACGCGCCGTGGACACACCCGGGGAACGCACGCCGATCTACGAGCGCGCGCTGGGCAGCGCGTTCCGCCGCCTGCAGCCGGAGTTGCAGGACTACTTCGCCCTGGCCCCGGGGTCCGGCTCGTACGGAATCGGCGAGGGCGTGTTCGAAGTGGTGGGGTGCCGGCAGGGCTGGCTGCGGCCGCTGCTGACCCTCGCGGCCGCCGAGGAATCCCTGTTCCCCGAATACGGCGAAATGGTGCCGTTCCGGATCGAGAACCACGCCCACCTTGACCCGTTCGGCCGTTCCAGCCTGACCGCCCGGCGCGAGATCTTCTTCCCCGGCCGCACCCGGCTCTTCCAGGACACCACCTCCGCCGTCAAGGCCAACGGCACCACCCGGCTGGTCGACTACCTCGGCAGGCACCGGCGGCTGGTTACCGACCTCCGGCTTGAGGTCACGCCCGAAGGCAGGCTCCGCGGAATCTCGGGGGCAACCCGGGCGTTCCTCGGCCCGCTCCGGCTCGGCCTGCCCGCATTGCTGGACGCCAGCGCCTACGCCGAACAATGGTGGGATGCCAGGGCGGGCAAGCACCGGATCCAGGTGAAAGTGCTGCAAAGGCACGTCGGCACCGTGCTCGTATACGCGGGACACTTCGACTACCGGCTTGCCCCGCTTCTGCCGCAACCCGCAGCGGGGAGCAGTGCCGCCGCAGGGAACAGGGCCGCCGTCGGGCTCCCGCGTTACGCGGAGCCGGACCGCTGGGAGTCCCGCGTCTAGGCTCCTAACCGAGGGCGAGCTGGTTGAGCCCGTCCGCGAGCCGGGTCAACCGGCCGAGGATCTCCTTCGCCGCCGCCGGGCTGTGCGCGGCCAGGCCGTGTGACGGCGTCACCCGCAGCGTCGCGAGGGACGACGCCGGCAGGCCCAGCTGGCGCCACGGCCGCCAGACCGCTTCCACCAGCTCCGCCGTGCGAGGCAGTGTCCCGCTTGGTTCGCCCGCCGGCAGGGCACCGGCCCAGACCCGCTTGCCGGACTCGACCGCGCCGGCCAGCTGCTCCCACTGGCGCGTGGTCAAGGCCTTGAGCGGGACCGCGACGCCGTCGGCCCCGGAGGCGAGGATCTGGGCGAACGGGGCTTCGATCTCGGACACGGCGATCACCGTCTCCGCCACACCTGCCGATTGGAGTGCTTCGACAACCCGGCGCCAGGCGGCGGTGGCTTCATCCTGCGGAATCGATCGGAGCGTGCGGTACCCGCTCGCCGTCGGGATGGTCCCGGCGAGGATGGCGGCGATGTCCGGTTCGTCCAGCTGGACCACGACGTCGGCACCGGGCACCGCCGTACGGATCCGTGTGATGTGCTCGGCCACGCCGGCGGCCAGGGAGTCGGTGATGTCGCGGCGGGCGCCGAAGTCGAGCAGCGCCCGTTCGCCGTTGTGCAGGTAGAGGCCCGCGGCCAGGCTGAGCGGCCCCCGGAGCTGGATCTTCACCGCGTCCGCGGAGGCGTCTTCGGCACCGGCCACGTCCGCGAGCACGTTGATGTCGGTGGCAAGCGCGGACTCGGCCCGCTGCTGGTCCTTGCCCGGGCGGTCCACCAGGCGCCAGCCGTGCGGCTGCACGTCCACGGGGAGCTCAACTAGGAGCGACGCTGTCCGGCCCAGCGCGTCGGAGCCGACACCCCGGTCCGGTAGCTCGGCAAGGAAGGGCAGGTGCGGGCTGCCAAGTTCCCCACGGATGGTGCGCGTGGCTTCGAGGGGATCGTCGCCCGGCCAGGGCCCCAGGGCAGTGGCCGTCACCTGGCTCGACGGGAGCCCTGCCACGGAGCGTTCCTCCACGCCTCAGTCCCGGTTGGCCTGGTGGCCCTCGGCGATTGCCTCGTGGTGGCGGATCACTTCGCTGATGATGAAGTTCAGGAACTTCTCGGCGAAGGCCGGGTCCAGGTGCGCTTCCTCGGCCAGGCGCCGGAGCCTGGAGATCTGGGCGGCCTCGCGGCCTGGGTCGCCCGCGGGCAGCTTGTGGGTGGCTTTGAGGACCCCCACCTTCTGGGTCGCCTTGAAGCGTTCGGCCAGGAGGAAGACGAGCGTGGCGTCGATGTTGTCGATGCTGGAACGGATGGACAGCAGTTCATCCATGACCGAGCGGTCCACCTGTCCGGCCAGCGAGCTCGCGCCGGGATCGAAGGCGTCGGTGGTCTCGGAGACGTCTTCGGAACGGGCGTCTTCGGAAAGTAATGGCTTCGGGTCGGTCATTGCACCAGTCTATGGCGCTCGACTGCTTCTCCACGGATTCGGCGCCTGGGCGCCTCACCCATGGAGCCTCTGCAGTCTCTCTTATCGAGCCGACGGCCTTGCCGGTGCTACTCCTGGCGGGGAAACGCTGTCCGGGGAATCCCCGCTGGAGCAGAATGGGGCAAAAGGAGGCAAGCATGAGAATCGCAGTCTTGGGAACGGGAACGGTGGGCCACATCCTTGGCGGGAAGCTGGTGGAGCTGGGCCATGAGGTAATGATGGGGTCCCGCGAGGCGGGAAATCCCAAGGGCACGGACTGGGCCGCCAGCGCGGGGCCGAACGCGTCCTCGGGATCCTTTGCCCAGGCTGCGGCCATGGCGGAGGTTGTCATCAACGCCACCGCGGGCACGGTGTCCGTGGCTGCCCTTAGCGAAGCGGGCGAAGCCAACCTCGGCGCCAAGGTATTGCTGGACCTTTCCAACCCCCTGGACGGTTCGGCGGGTTTCCCGCCGTCGCTTTCGGTCTGCAACACGGACAGCATCGCCGAGACCATCCAGCGCACCTTCCCGCGGACCCGCGTGGTCAAATCCCTGAACACCATGAGCGCGCCCGTCATGGTGGACCCTCAACGCCTTGCCGGCGGGGAACACGACGTCTTCCTGGCTGGCAACGACCCCGAGGCCAAGACTGTTGTGCATGAGCTGTTGCGGTCCTTCGGCTGGCGTCCGGACCGCATCCGCGACCTGGGCGGCCTCGATGCCGCCCGCGGCTTGGAGATGTGGCTTCCCCTGTGGCTGCGGCTCTACATGCAGCAGCCACAGGGGAAGCTGTTCAACATCGCGATCGTCTCGGAGAACTGACAGGAGACGACGACGGCGGTTGGGCGGCCAGGCGGCGAGCGTTGCTGGCGGCAGCTCGGGCGCCCGGCATACCGCAATCCTCTGCGTGCTATTCCCCGCGCCCTTCGGCAGCTAAGTGCCCTGCCGAGGGGCGCGGGGCCCCTTTTACGCACGCTGCCGGATCACGGCATGCCTCCTGCGATTTAGCCCCTCAGCTCCCCAGCAGCGCGCGGTGGGCCTCCCGGCGCAAGGCCTGTTCCTCCGGGTCCGGGACCGGCAGCGAGGCGATCAACCGCTTCGTGTAGTCCTGGCTGGGGGCGCCCATGATCTGGCTGCCGATCCCCTGCTCCACGAGGCGGCCCTTGTACAGCACGCCCACCCAGTGCGAAAGCATATCCACCACGGCGAGGTCGTGGCTGATGAACAGGGCCGCGAAACCGTACTCCTCCTGGATGTCCTTGAACAGTTCCAGGACCTTGGCCTGCACGGAGACGTCCAGGGCGGAGGTCGGTTCATCGGCGATCAGCAGCCGTGGGTTCAGCGCGAGCGACCGGGCCAGTGAGGCGCGTTGGCGCTGCCCGCCCGAGAGCTCGTGCGGGTACCGCGCCGCGTAGGAGGCCGGCAGCTGCACGGACTCGAGCAGCTGGGCCACCCTGAGCCGCGTCTGGGCCGGGCTGGGATGGGTGTGGATCAGCAGGGGTTCGGCGATGCACTCCCCCACCGTGAGGTGCGGGTTGAAGGAGGCCGCGGGGTCCTGGAACACGAAGCCGATGTCCCTTCGCAGCGGTTTGAAGCTGCGTTCCTTGAAGCCGAGCATCTCGTAGCCGAACACCTTGAGGCTGCCGCCGGTGGCGCGGTTGAGCCCGGCGATGGCCCGGCCGATGGTGGATTTCCCGGAACCGGATTCGCCCACCAGGCCGAAGACTTCGTTCTCGGAGATCGTGAAACTGACCCCGTTGACGGCTTTGAAGCCCGGGGTACCGAGGCGTCCCGGGAATTCGATGGTGAGGTCCTTTGCCTCCACCAGGACCTTCCCGCCCTGGTGAAGCCGTTCCGTGGCCCCTTCCGACGCCGAGTCCCGGCCGAGGTGCGGGACCGCGGCCAGCAGCTTCTTCGTGTAGTCCTGTTTCGGTTCCGCGAACAGGGTCCTGGCGGTGGCCTCTTCCACCACATCGCCCTGGTACATGACCACCACGCGGTCCGCCAGGTCCGCCACCACGCCCATGTTGTGGGTGATCAGCACGATCGAGGTGCCGTACTTGTCACGGAGGTCCCGCAGCAGCTGCAGGATCTCGGCCTGGACCGTGACGTCCAGCGCCGTGGTGGGTTCGTCCGCCACGATCAGGCCGGGGTTCAGGGCGAGGGCCGCGGCGATGACAACGCGCTGCTTCTGCCCGCCGGACAGCTGGTGCGGGTAGTAGTTGACACGGATCTCCGGGTCCGGGATGCCCACCTTGCGCAGGGCTTCGGTGGCGCGCGCCTTGGCCTCCTTGGCCGAAATCCGGTGCCCGTCCGTGGCATGGGCACGGATGCCTTCGGCGATCTGCCACCCCACCGTGAACACCGGATTCAGCGCCGTGGAGGGTTCCTGGAACACCATGGCGACGTCCCTGCCACGGATTTTTCGTAGCGTGGCCGGGCTGACGCTGATGACGTTGTTGCCCTTGATGAGCACGGTGCCGGAGCTGGTCGCCGTTTCGGGCAGGAGTCCCAGGATCGTCTTGGCCGTGACGGTCTTTCCGGAGCCGGACTCGCCCACGATGGCCAGGACCTCACCGGCTTTGACGTCGAGGCTCACGTCCTTGACGGCCTGGACGTCCCCGGCGTCGGTGGCAAAGGTGACCTTGAGTCCGTCGATGTCCAGGACGGACGCCCCGGCGGCCCGTGGTTCGTCCGAGATGTTTCCGAGGTTGATGGTCATGGCTTGCCTGCCTTCTCCGCCTTGCCGCCGGTCCGTTTACTTCCGGCCCGGCGGCGTCCGCGCAGGCGGGGATCGTTGAGGTCGTTCATGCTTTCGCCCACCAGGGTCAGTCCGAGCACGGACAGCACGATCGCGACGCCCGGGAACACGCCCGTCCACCAGATCCCGGACGTGGTGTCGGCGAGCGCTTTGTTCAGGTCGAAGCCCCATTCGGCGGCGGACGTCGGCTCGATGCCGAAGCCCAGGAAGCCCAGGCCCGCGAGGGTGAGGATCGCTTCGGAGGAGTTGAGCGTGAAGATCAGCGGCAGGGTGCGGGTGGCGTTCTTGAAGATGTGCCGGCCCATGATGCGCCAACTGGAGGCACCCACCACCATGGCCGACTCCACGAAGGGTTCGGCCTTGAGGCGGATGGTCTCGGCCCTGATCACCCGGAAGTACTGGGGCACGAACACCACGGTGATGGAGATGGAACAGGCGAGGATGCCGCCCCAGAAGCTGGACTGGCCTTGGCTGATGACGATCGACATCACGATGGCCAGCAGCAGCGAGGGGAAGGCGTAGATGGCGTCTGCGATGACCACCAGGATCCTGTCCAGCCAGCCGCCGAAGTAGCCGCTGAGCAGGCCTAGGGCCACGCCCACGAAGATGGACATCGCCACGGACACCACAATTACGGTCGCCGCCGTCTGGGAACCCCAGAGCACGCGGGACAGCACGTCGTACCCGCCGACCGTGGTCCCCCACGGGTGCTTGCCGCCAGGGGCGGCCTGCGCCGGGAAGGTCCCCGCGGCGTCCGAGATCTGCGCGTAGCCATACGGTGCCAGCAAGGGGGCGAACACTGCGGCAAGCAGGAACAGCCCGGTCAGCGAGACGCCGATCAGCAGCATCGTGCGCTGCAGCCCGACGCTTTGCCGGATGTGCGAGGTCACGGGCAGCCGGTCCAGCAGCGGCGCCTTGCGGGAAGCGGTCGGCTGGAGGGCCGCCGTCGTCGTGTCAGACATCAGTACCTCACCCTCGGGTCGATGATCGCGGCAACGATGTCCACCACGAAGTTGGTGACCGCCACGATCACGGCGAGCAGCATCACGATGCCCTGAACGGCGACGAAGTCGCGGGCGGTCAGGTACTGCGCCAACTGGAATCCGAGGCCCTTCCATTCGAAGGTCGTCTCGGTCAGCACGGCGCCGCCGAGCATTAGGGCGATCTGCAGGCCCATGACCGTGATGATCGGGATGAGGGCCGGCTTGTAGGCGTGCTTGGTAACCAGGCGGAACTCACTGACGCCGCGCGAACGGCCGGCCTCCACATAGTCCTTGCCGAGCGTGCCGATCAGGTTGGTGCGCACCAGGCGCAGGAAGACACCTGCGGTGAGCAGTCCGAGCGCGACGGCGGGAAGCACCGAATGCGCGGCGATGTCGCCAAGTGCCTGGTAGTTTCCGCTGCGAAGGGCGTCCAGCCAGTAAATGCCGCTGGGCGCCGCGAGCTGGGACATGGCCAGCTCGGTGTTGGTGGACGCCCGTCCGGAGACCGGCAGCCAGCCCAGGGCCACGGAAAAGGTCAGCTTGAGGAGCAGGCCTGCGAAGAAGACCGGGGTGGCGTAGCAGAGGATGGCGAAGAAGCGCAGGAGAGCGTCGGGGGTACGGTCGCGGCGGTGGGCCGCGATCATGCCCAGCGGGATGCCGATGAGCAGCGCCACCACCAGGGAGTTGATGGCCAGTTCAAGGGTCGCCGTGCCGAAGGTGGCGAGCATCTCGACGACGGGGCGCCGGTCCGAGAGGGTGGTGCCGAAGTTGCCGGTGGCGATCTGGCCGAGGTATTCGAAGTACTGGACCAGGATGGGCCGGTCGTAGCCGGCCTCGTGGATCCTGGCGTCGAGCTGGTCCTGCGGGAGGCGTCCGCCGAGGGCGGCGGTGATGGGGTCGCCGGTGATCCGCATGAGGAAGAAGACCAGGGTGACCAGGATGAAGATGGTGGGGAAGATCAGGAGGAAGCGGACGAGGATGTACCGTCCCACTCCCCCGCCGCCGCGTTTGGGCGCGGCCGGGCCAAGGACATCTGGTGTCTCGGCCTCGATGAGTGTTGCCATGGGGAATCCTTTGTAGACAGTCGTTTCGCGGGCGATCGCCCTGCTCACGGCAGGAGGCGGGGCGAACCCCGCCTCCTGCGTGGACGAATTACTTCGAAACGCTGCCCAGGCGGAACTTGAAGGACGCGTCCAGGGTGGATTCGACACCCTTGACGCTTGCGCCGGCGACGGCGACCTGGGCACCCTGCAGCAGCGGCAGGGTGGAAATGTCCTCCGCGAGCAGCTTCTGGACATCCTGGATGTCCTTCTCACGGGTGGCCTTGTCCGATTCGGTCAGCTGCTTGGCGATCAGCTGGTCGACCTCGGCGTTGGAGTAGTGGTTGTTCATGAAGCCGCCCTTGGGGAAGAACGGGGTGAGGTAGTTGTCCGAGTCGGAGAAATCGGGGAACCAGCCCAGCTGGTGCACCGGGTAGGTGTCGGCCTTGGACGCCTTGTTGTAGGTGACCCATTCCGTGGACTGGAGGTCAACTTTGAACAGGCCGGACTTCTCCAGCTGGTCCTTCACCATGGCGTACTCGTCGCCGGAGGACTTGCCGTAGTGGTCCGGGTTGTACTGGAGCTTGATGGTCACCGGGGTGCTGACACCGGCGTCGGACAGGACCTGCTTGGCCTTGTCCTCGCTCGGCTTGCCGTCCTCGCCGTAGAGCTCCTTGAAGGACTCATTGGCACCGACGAACCCGGACGGCACGTTGGACCACAGCGGCAGGTACGTGCCCTTGTACACCTGGTCAGCAATCGCCTGGCGGTCAACGAGGTGTGCAACGGCCTGCCGGACGGCGTGCGCCTTGGCGGGATCGGCGTCGGCGGTCTTGGCACCGAACGGCATCACGTTGTAGTTGAAGACGATGTACCGCATTTCACCGCCGGGTCCCACGTGGACCTTGACCTTGGAATCCTTTTTGAGGTCCTCGATGTCCGTGGCGCTCAGGCTGCGGTTGGCAACGTCCAGGTTGCCCTGCTGGATGTCCAGCTTCATGTTGCTCTGGTCGGTGTAGTACTTGATGGTGGCGCCGCCGTTGGCCGCCTTGTCCAGCACACCCTTGTAGTCTGCGTAGGGCTTGAGGCTGACGAGCGTGTTCTTGTTGTAGCTCTCGATGGTGTACTGCCCATGGAAGGCCTTCGCCTTGACGATGTCCTCGTCGGAAAGGAGCTTGTCAGCCGGGAAGACCTCGTCGTCGACGATCGGACCGGCCGGGCTGGAAAGGATCTGGGCGAAGGTCTGGTCGTTGGCCTGCTTGAGGGTGAAGACCACCGTCTGTGCGTCCGGGGTGCTGATGGAGTCGATGTTGGTCAGCAGGGAGGACGGCCCGTTCGGGTCCTTGATCTTGACTTGGCGGTCGAAGCTGAACTTCACGTCCTTGGAGTCCAGGGTGTGTCCGTTGGCCCATTTCAGGTCGGCCTTGAGCTTGACCGTGTATTCGGTGGGCTTGGTGAACGAGGCCGATTCGGCGATGTCCGGAACGGGATCTGCGCCGCCGGGCTTGGAGTTGAGCAGGAACGGGAAGATCTGGTTCATCACCATGAACGACCCGTTGTCATAGGAACCCGCGGGATCCAGCGCGGTCACCTTGTCGGTGGTGCCGTAGGCGATGGTGCTGGCCGTACCGCTGGCTCCGTTGGAAGGCGTACCGCCCGAGGGGCCCGTGCAGGCTGTGAGAGCGAAGGCAGAGACACCTGCGAGCGCGATGGCGCATCGCAGGGCTTTCTTGTTGATTGCCATCAGTGGACTTTCCGTTCTGTGGATTCGGCTGTTCGATGGGTCCGGCGTGCCGCCCTCGGACGATTTCCGGGAGGCGCGCACAGCTGATGCCCCGATTCAACCAGAACAATCGGTCAGGAAAGAGGGTTTCCTGTGATTTGAAACACAAACTTTATAATCGGATTCCTCCGGGACCCTCCGAGTCCATTGCCGCGGCCCTGCCCCGGGAATAAGGTTGAGGTGCTTCGTGGCCCGCCGCAGCCGTCGGCCTTCCGGCCCGCCCGGAGCAGGTTGTGCTCGTCGGCCCTCATGCGCTTCGCCGCAGGAGGGCCGTCCTGGCGGCGGAGCTTGGGGCCGCCTAGCTGAATCCGCGCAACTTCCGGTCAAAGGACGCGCTCATGAACAAGGCAGCCCTCTGTGTGGGCATCAATGAATTCAAGTACCTTCCGCAATCCAGTTGGCTCCAGGGATGTGTCAACGACGCCAACGATCTCGCGGCCCTGCTGGAGGGCCGTTACGGGTTCCCTTCCTCCGGCATCAAGGTCCTGCACGATGCAGATGCGGACAAGGACGCCGTCATGGCCGAGTTGTCCCGGCTCATGGACCTTGCGGGTTCGGGCGACATTGATCACCTGGTATTCACCTTCTCCAGCCACGGCACGCAGATCCCGGACACCAGCGGGGACGAAGCCGACCGCCTGGATGAAGCCTTCGCCTGTTACGGCATCAACAACACCGGTGACGCGTGGGATCCGGAAACTGTGATCGCCGACGACGAGCTCTTCAACCTGTTTTCGAAGCTGCCCGACGGCGTGCTCATGGAGGTCGTGCTGGACACATGCCACAGCGGCACCGGGCTGAAGTCGCTGGACCTCCTGCCCGGCCGGCGCCCGCGCTTCCTGCCGGCGCCGACGGCGCGTGCGGTGGCAGCCTCGGAATACAGCGATACCCGTGTGCTGCGGGACCTGGTCAAGGCGGGAGGCGCCACGAAACCCGTACTGATGGCTGCCTGCCGTGCCGACCAGACCGCCGCCGATGCCTACCTCGACCAGCGCTACAACGGCGCCTTCACCTACAACCTGGTGAAGGCCCTGGAGTCCGACGGCACCCTCCCCCGTGCGGACATCCTCAAGGCTGTCAGCAAGGGCCTGAAGGCCGGGGGATTCGACCAGGTGGCACAGCTGGAGGCGTCGACGGCGGCCCGCAAGGCCGCGTGGGGAACGCCGGGATAGGCGCGGGGCGGCTGGACCGGCCCAGCCTCAGTCGCCGGTGCGGTGGAACCTGCCCTGCACGCCGCTGGACACCTGCTGTTCGGCGGCGTGCTGCTCGTCCGAGACGAACATCGCGGTCTGCCGCTCCCGGGACATGACGGGCTTGAGCGCCGCGTAGACCAACCGGCCGCCGGCGTCGAAACGCAGCAGCCCCCCGCCGCGGATGTCCACGTACTCGCTCTTGGTCTTCAGTCCCAGCCTGACCGAGGCCTCGCGGCGGCTCATGCGCACCGTCTGGATAAAGGACGCACCGATTTCCGAGACCACGAAGCCGTCGGGCGATACCCGCTCGGACGTCCGCACCCGGGTGGAACTGAGCGGGGTGCGCCGTTCCAGGCGGGCGGCGTCGAGCAACCGGGGGTTTTCCCAGACGAAACGCTGGACCTCCTGCGGATCCGAGCCCAAGGCGGCGAGCCGGACCGGGTAGCGCAGGCCCCGGTAGTTCTCTACGCCGGAAATGTTGGCCAGGGAAACCCGCCGGATCCCGATCCTGGAAAACTCTTCCTGGATCGCTTCCCGGTAGCCGTGCTGGTCCTCCGGGACCATGTCCAGGTCCGCGGCGATGATGCCCCTCAGCAGGTCCCGCCACAGGACATCTACCGGCGGCATATAGGACAGGCCCCGGATGACCATGCGGAGCACCCGGGTGCCCACGATCGACCCGGAATCCGCCAACTGCTGCAGGCTCTGTCCTTCGCCCATGCGGCGGTTGCGTTCCATCCACAGCCGGTGGACCGCCCGCAGCACTGCGCCCACCACCGCGGTTCCGCGGACGTGTGGTTCGGGCAGATCCTGCCAGTTGTCCGGGACGGCATCGGCGAAGGGCTCCCGCAGTGGACCTCGCGCATACAGGTCCCTGGCGAAGTCGAAGAGCGTATGCATCAGGGCGTCGTCGTCGAGCGCGGTGTCCGAACCCGCCTTCCCCGCCGCGGCGAGCAGTTGCCGGTACACGACGTCCCGGGAGGAGAACACGGAGAGGATCGCCACCAGGTCGGCCAGGGCCTCGTGCATGGCAAGCTGCTCGATCCCTGCGAGCTGATCCGCCCACGCCGGGCGGAATCCGTCGAGGATCGCATGGGTGACCTCGTGGGCCACGATGTCACGGAAGAGTGCGGTGGGGACCTTGTAGCCCATGCGATCGATGGAGCCGAACCGGATGATGTTGGTGCCGCGTTCGTATCCGGTGTCCGTCGCGGTCACCAGGTCCCGGGCCTTGAGGATCAGCCGCCCCTCGGGGTGCCAGGGCATGCGCCGGCCAAGGGTCGATTCGAAGAGGTGCAGGGTGGAAGCCGCCACTCCGTAGACGTGCTGGGCGAGGAAACGCGAATCGTCCAGCAGGTCCCGCAGTTCGGCGGGCGGATCCTCGGAGATGAACTGCCAGGGGTTTCCCGGGACCGTCAACGACACGGGGACCACGTTGGTGCCGCGCCACTTCCTGATGTGCACGCTCAGCCGGTGGCCGGTGGGTCCCCGGCGCAGCCGCTCGACGGGAATCCTCAACTGCGTGGTGATCGGGGCCAGGCCGTTGCTTCCGATGGGCCCCTCCGCGAGAACGGTCAGGGGGATCATCTGCCCGGCCTTGATGTCCCCCGGGGCCTTGTCCTGAAATGCCACAGCCATCGCCGCCCCCTGCGCGGAACCCCAGCAAATCCGCAGCCGAATGCTGCATAGCCAAGTATCTGCCCGTCAGGAGCCGGAGGCAATGGCGCCCGACGGCGTCCTGCGGGCTTAGTGCACGACGGCGGCAGGCAGCCCCGCCCTTAGAGCGCGGCGCGCTGCAGCGAGCGGGCGGCGTCGATGGTGGCCTGGCCCAGCACCCGGCTTCCCTGGTACAGCACCACGGTCTGGCCGGGGGCCACGCCGCGCAGCGGCTCGTTGAGGGTGACCACCACGCCTTCGCGCTCCACGCCGGAATCATCCAGGACGGCTTCCACCCGGGCACGGGCGGGCACGGGGTCGCCGTGCGCACGGACCTGGGCGTGGCACTCGAACTCCGCCCCGGTGCCGACCTCGGCGATCGGCAAGCCGGCCCAGGAGACCTTGATGCCGCGGATCTCGTCGATGGCAAGGAGGGCCTCGGGACCCACCACCACCTTGTTCTCCTTGGGGCGGATCTCCAGGACGAAGCGCGGCTTGCCGTCGGCCGCGGGCGTGCCGAGCTTCAGGCCGCGGCGCTGTCCCACGGTGAAGGCGTTGGCACCGGGGTGCTCGCCGACCTTGGCACCGGTCTCGTCGACGATGTCGCCGGTGGTCATCTCGATCTTCTCCGCGAGCCAGCCGCGGGTGTCGCCGTCGGAGATGAAGCAGATGTCGTGGCTGTCCGGCTTGTTGGCCACGGACAGGCCGCGGCGTTCGGCTTCGGCGCGGACCTCAGCCTTGGAGGGGGTGTCCGCGAGGGGGAACATGGAGTGCTTGAGCTGTTCGTGGGTCAGCACGCCGAGCACGTAGCTCTGGTCCTTGGCCCAGTCCGCGGCGCGGTGCAGTTCCGGGTTGCCGTCGGCGTCGGTGATGACCTTGGCGTAGTGGCCGGTGCACACGGCGTCGAAGCCCAGGGCGATCGCCTTTTCCAGCAGGGCGGCGAACTTGATGCGCTCGTTGCAGCGCATGCAGGGGTTGGGGGTGCGGCCGGCAGCGTATTCATCGATGAAATCCTGGACGACGTCTTCCTTGAAGCGCTCCGAGAAGTCCCACACATAGTAGGGAATGCCCAGCACGTCGCAGGCACGCCAGGCGTCCCGGGAGTCTTCGATGGTGCAGCAGCCGCGGCTTCCTGTGCGGAGCGTTCCGGGCATGCGGGACAGCGCCAGGTGGACCCCGACGACGTCGTGCCCCGCCTCGACGGCGCGGGCGGCGGCAACGGCGGAATCGACTCCGCCGCTCATGGCTGCAAGTACTCGCATGCTGGCTTTCTGCTGGATATGGGGAGGAATAGTGCGCCGGAAGACACCGCACGCCCGTCCATTCTAGCGTCTGCCGGTTCCGGCCCGGAAACCCTTGACCGTTCCCTCCACCGATTCTAAAGTCAAAATTAACGGTTTTAGATGCGATTACCGAGCCACCCGACAGGAATCGAGGCATCATGGACACCGGAAATATCGTCATCGCCGGCGGGGGCCTGGCCGGCGCCACCGCCGCCCGGACCCTCCGCTCGGAAGGCTTCACGGGCACCATCACCATCGCCTGCGCGGAAGCGCAGGTGCCCTACCTCAGGCCGCCGCTTTCCAAGGAATTCCTCCTCGGCAAAGACGGCGAAGACAAGGTCCCGGTGGTGCCGCCCGACTGGTACGGGGAGAACGGCGTCGAACTCCTGATTGGCGATCCCGTGGTCGAGGCGGATCCGCCGGCCCATGCCGTCCGTCTCGCGTCCGGGAAGGAACTGGGGTATTCGAAGCTCCTGATCGCCACCGGCGCCCAGCCGAGGAAGCTGCCCCTGCCGGGAAGCGAACTGGCCGGTGTCAGCACCTTCCGCACCCTGGACGACTCGCGCCGGCTGAAGGCTGAACTGTCCGACGGCGGACGGCACCTCGTCATGGTCGGTTCCGGCTGGATCGGCATGGAACTCGCGGCCGCCGCCCGCAGTTACGGCAACGAGGTCACGCTGCTGGGCCTGGAGGACATCCCGCTGTCCACGGCCATCGGTCCGGAGCTTGGCGCCTTCTTCCGTGACCTGCACGAATCCCGCGGCGTGCAGTTCCGGCTGCCGGCGAGCGCCAAGGAGATCACGGGCACCGACGGCCGGGCCGGCGCCGTCGTCACCGATTCCGGGGAGGAGCTCCCGGCGGACCTCGTGGTCATCGCGGCAGGCGTCATTCCAGACACCGCCCTCGCCGAGAAGGCCGGACTGACCCTGGAGAACGGGATCCTGGTGGACGCGAACCTGCGCACCAGCAGCCCCGATGTGTTTGCCGCCGGGGACGTCGCCAACGCCCTGCACCCCTTCACCGGGGAACACCACCGCAGCGAGCACTGGTACAACGCCCTCATGGGCGGAAAGGTGGCCGCCAGGGCCATGCTCGGCCAGGACGCGAAGCTGGACATGGTGCCCTACTTCTATACGGACCAGTTCGACGTCGCCATGGAGTATTCCGGATTCCCGTCACTGGCCGCCGGCCAAAGCCCCTTGCTGCGCGGTTCGATGGACGACGGCAGCTTCCTGGCCTTCTGGCTCGACGGCGGGGCGGTGGTCGCCGGGATGAGCATCAACCGGCCGAAGGTGCACAAGACCATCAAGGCCCTGATTACCGGGCGCGTGCAGCTGGATCCCGCACGGCTGGCCGATCCGGACGTGGCCCTGGAGGAGCTGCTTCCGGACGCCTGAGCTAACTCCCGGCCGGGCCGGACGGCGCCGGTCCGCCGGCCACCGACCCCGCGGACCGTGCCGCGGTGGCCGCTGTCTGGATGCTGGACTCGTGCCCGGCCATGCCCGCCTGTTTCGCCCGGACATAGGCGTCCGGCAGGGCCTTGAGCAAGGCGTCGACGTCGGCCTCGCTTGAGGTGTGGCCCAGGCTGAAGCGCTGTGCCCCGCGGGCTGTGTCCTCGTCCAGCCCCATCGCCAGCAACACATGGGAGGGGCGGGGAACCCCGGCCGTGCACGCCGAGCCCGTGGAGGATTCGACGCCGGCAAGGTCCAGCAGGAACAGCAGGGAGTCCCCCTCGCAGCCCGGGAAGGTGAAGTGGGCATTGTTCGGCAGCCGGCCGTCGCCCGGTGCCCCGCGGAGCACGGCTTCGGGCACCGCCGCCCGGACGCCGTCGATCAGCCTGTCCCGCAGTGCCGCGATCCGCGCGCTTTCCTCGGACAGCCCGGTGGCCACTGAACCTGCGGCGGCGGCGAACGCGGCGATCGAGGCGGTATCAAGGGTTCCCGAGCGCACGTCCCGTTCCTGGCCGCCGCCGTGCTGCACCGGCGTCAGCTTGACCGAGCGGCCCAGGAACAGGGCCCCCACGCCCACCGGCCCGCCGATCTTGTGCCCGGAGACGGACATCGCCGCCAGGCCGGATTCCCTGAAGTTGACCGGAAGTGCGCCGAAGGCCTGCACGGCGTCCGAGTGCACCGGGATGCCGTGTGCCGCGGCCAGGTCCACGATCTGGCGGACCGGCTGGATGCTGCCCACCTCGTTGTTGGCCCACATGACGGTCACCAGGGCAACGGATGACGGGTCGCGTTCCAGTTCCGCTTTGAACGCCTCCAGCTTGACCACTCCGTCCGCATCCACGGGCAGCCAGACGGCTTCGGCGCCTTCGTGCCGTTCCAGCCACTCGACGGTGTCCTGCACCGCATGATGCTCGACGGCGGAGCAGAGGATGCGGGTCCGGCGCGGGTCTTCGTCGCGGCGGCTCCAGAACAAGCCCTTGACTGCCAGGTTGTCCGCTTCGGTCCCGCCGGAAGTGAAGATGACCTCGGAGGGGTGTGCGCCGGCGGCGGCAGCCAGGGTTTCCCGGGCATCCTCCACGGAGCGCCGGGCGCGCCGGCCGGACGCGTGCAGGGAGGAGGGGTTGCCGGTCCGGGCCAACTCGCGGGTCATCGCCTCGAGGGCGGCCGGAGCGATCGGGGTGGTGGCGGCATGGTCCAGGTATACAGGCACCTTAAGAGTCTATCGACGGCCCACGACGCCGGCTTCAGTCTGCGGGCAGGATCCGGGCGCAGCAGTGGCCGGGCCGTACGTCCCCGGCGATCCGCCGGCCATCGATGCCGCAGGAGTCGGCCACTCCCGTCAGGAAGGCGCCGTTCATCGCGCACACCACCTCGGGGTGGCTCCGGGACAGCTTATGGAACGGACAGTTCAGCAGCGCGTGGCCGCCGTCGTCGTCCTCCGCCGGCTGGTACCCCTGCCGGGTGAGGACATCGAGGAAGTCCCGCCCGCCCGCACCGGCCTCGGCGCCCTTGGCGCGGGCCGTCCCAAGCAGCGCCTCGCGCGCGGCTCCCCCGCCCTCCATCGCAGAACCGATCGCCGAGGCCAGCACGTCACCCGCCAGGTCGTAATGGCGCTCGGGGACGGATACGCCGATCTCTGCGAAGAGCGGGACGTAGAGCTTGGCGGGGCGCCCGGAACCGGGCCCGCCCTTGCCCGCCGGCTTGCGGAACTCGACGCCTAGCAGCCCGTCGCGGACCATCCGGTCCAGATGGAACGAAACCGTGCTGCGCGGCATGCCCAGGGCGGCAGCGGCCTCGTCCCGGCCGGTGGCGGCGCCAACCGAGCACACGTACTCATACAGCCGGCGGCGGTTGTCGTCACCGAGCGAAGACAGGGCGGAGAGCCGTTCGCGCCATGAAAGTCCGGTCATGGGACAAGGGTAACTCTAAAAAGGCATCCGTTGATTAAATCCGGCCCGGATTCTAAAATCAAACTATCCGACTTTAGAAGGATGCCGATAGCAACAAGGAAGGAAAGCCATGAAAACCCAGGAAACCGCGGTGCGCGCAGGCACCGGCAGGATCGCCGCCATGGATCCGGCACGGCAGGGATTCCTGCTTCTCAGGACCGTCTTCACGGTCGCCCCGATCCTCTTCGGCCTCGACAAGTTCACCAACATCCTGACGGACTGGACGGCCTATCTCGCCCCGGTGGCTACGGCCGTCATTCCGGTCACGCCCCAGGTGTTCATGTACGGCGTGGGAGTCGTGGAAATCATCGCGGGCATCGCCGTCGCCGTGCGCCCGCGCTTCGGCTCGCTGCTGGTGGCCGTCTGGCTGCTGGGGATCATCGTCAACCTGCTGGTTCTCGGCAGCTTCTTCGATGTCGCGCTCCGGGACTTCGGCCTCTTGGTTGCGGCCCTCGCCCTCAACCGGCTCTCAGTTGCCGGGCGGAATGAGCGGTAGGTAGTTCGACACGTCGGCTTTGGCCGTCGCCAGGGCGGCCGGTGAGGGGCAGGACGCCGAGACGTAGACCGATGAACCGGCAGTGGCGAACATCCGCGCAAGGACGCTGAACGAGGTGCCGTCCGACGCCGGCCGCGCGTTGAAGACGAGCACCTCGACCTTGCGGCGGGGCTTGTCGTTCCCGCCTCCCCAGCGCAGGGTCTCGGCTTTCAGCGACACCGGCTCGATGCTCGGATCCAGGTATGCAAACAAGGCTTCGGTGGAGGCCTTGTCGTTGCCGGGGACGGCGAAAGCACCCTGGTTGAGGCTCAGCCTGGCGCTCACTTTGCAGCCGTCTTTGCGCACGTAGCGGCTCTGGCCCTGGACGTTCTCCTGCACCAGCTTCCAGCCCGGGGCTTCGCGGAGGCCGTCCGAGATTTCCACCGGAACGCCGGCGGCCAACGTCCCCCCGGCGCTGAGCGGTAGGTCCCTGGCAGCGACGGCATCGGCGTCATGGCCCGGGGTGACGGTGGGCGTGGCCAGGACGGAAGGCGCCGGCGCGGGCGTGGTCACCCCGGGGTCGGGAACGCTGACGCTGCAGGAGGCCAGGGCAGTTGCCCCGATGATCGCGGCACCAAAGCGTGCGGGCCATGCCGCTGTCCGCCGTGCGGATGTCTCCAAACCGTCGCCCCCGTCATTTCCGGTCCTGCCGTTGCCGCCTCTGAGTCTAGCCCGCCGTTTCCCCCGCCTGCCCCGGGAACCTGAAGGAGGCCGCGGTTCGTTATCCCTGAAGGCTGGCTAAACTGGCCCCGAACACAGACCTCCAGAGAAAGGGCCGTGCTTGGCCGAGGGCAGCAGCTCCCACTACCAGATACTCCGGGTCTCCGTGAATGCCACGGAGCAGGAGATCAAGCGGGCTTACCGCAAGGCCGCCCGGCTGGCGCACCCGGACCACGGCGGAGATCCCGCAGTGTTCCGGCAGGTCACCCTCGCCTACGAGACACTGGTGGACCCCCGCCGCCGGGCCGAGTACGACCGCCGCTACGCCAGCACGCGGCCCACGGCCCCTGCCGATTACGGCGGCAGCGAGGCTCCCGGGCCGGCAAGCCGCAGCACCGTCCACCGCCCCAACGTTCCGCGCAACACGGCCGGCGATGCGCCCGTTTACGTCCCCGCCTTCGATGACCCGCTGGAGGTCCCGCTGCTCTCCCCGGCGGAGGCCGCCCTGCAAGTGCACGGGATGCCGCGCAAGCGCGGCATCTTCGGCGCCGAAGCCAGGATCCAGCGGGAAATGCGCACCGTGCAGCTGATCAGCCGGCAGGTCCTCCCGGCCATCCCTTCGGCCCGGCTCATCAACGGACTCCGCTCCCCCTCGGACAACAGCCACATCGACCATGCCGTCTTGGCTGGCTACCGCCTGGCCCTGATCGGATCAATGCTGCTGCCCAAGGGCGCCTACGCCTGGGACGGGGTGGCCCTGAGGCATGGCGGGCGCGCGGTGCCGCCGCCGCAGCTGGATGTGGTTGCCCGCCACATGCAGGACATCTTCCCGGAGCTGAACGTCACCGCCTGGGTGGTGGTCCACGGGCCGGACACCAACCCGCACGAGCCGGTGATCGACCGCTACCGGCACGACGACAGAGGCGGCGTCCAAGTGGTCAACGCCGCGGGCCTTGCCAAGGGGCTCAAGCAGTTCCTGTCATCGGGGCCGGTGCCCAACACCGTGGTGGTCCCGGTACTGGCGCGCCTGCTGCGCGGCATGCACTGACGGCTAGGATTGATCCGTGTTCCGCATCCTCTTCCACACCCCTGAAATCCCGGGCAACACGGGCAACGCCATCCGCCTCGCCGCCATCACCGGCGCCGAGCTGCACCTCGTGGAGCCCCTAGGCTTCGACTTTTCCGACGCCAAGCTGCGCCGGGCCGGGCTCGATTACCACGACCTCGCCGTTGTCACCGTGCACAAGGACATCGAGGCGGCGTGGGAGGTCCTGCGGCCGGAACGCGTCTTCGCCTTCACGTCCGACGGCGACACCTCCTACACGGACATCTCCTACCAGCCCGGAGACGTGCTGCTGTTCGGCCCGGAGTCCGTGGGCCTGCCCGACTGGCTGAAGAAGGACCCGCACGTCACGGCCCGGCTGCGCCTTCCCATGCTGCCGTCGCTGCGCTCACTGAACCTTGCCAACGCCGCCTCGATCGCGGTCTACGAAGCCTGGCGGCAGAACGGCTTTTCCGGCGCCGGAATCTGACGCAAGGCAGGCCTTGACCTTGACGTAACGTCAACTTCTACGCTGGAACCATGAAGCAGGAAGAAGGCACCTGGAGCATCTCCGAGGTGGCGAAGGCCAGCAAGGTTTCCTCACGGACGCTGCGGCATTACGACCAGCTCGGACTCCTGGAGCCGGCCTATACGGCGCACAACGGCTACCGCTATTACGGCGAACCAGAGCTGCTGCGGCTGCAACGGATCCTCCTGCTTCGCGAACTTGGCCTTGGGCTCGAGACCATCGGCGAAGTTCTGGATGGCCAGGCCGATCCCGTGGAAGCACTTGCAGTGCACCGGAATTGGCTGCTGGCCGAGCGCGACCGCCTGGACCGCATGTCCAGGACGGTCGACGCCACCATCACAGCACTACGTCAAGGAGCACCGATGTCTGCCGAAAACATGTTCAAGGATTTCGACAACAATCCCTACGAAGCCGAAGCCCGGGAGCGCTGGGGCGACAAGGTGGTGGACGAATCCAAGGCCCGTCATGCGGCCATGAGTCCCGCCCAGAAGCAGGAATTCATGGAGCAGGCCGATGCCGCCAACCGGGCCGTCCTGGACTGCCTGAACGCGGGACTGCCGGCCGACGACGCCAGGACCCTGGCCGCCGTCGAGCTCCATTACCAGTGGATCCTGCGCAGTTGGACGCCGGACCGGGAGTCGTACACGGGCCTCGGCCGCATGTACGTCGAGGATGAGCGCTTCAAGGCGTTCTACGACAAGTACGACGCGCGCCTGGCCGCGTACCTGGGCGACGCCATGGCGGCCTACGCGCAGGCGCGGCTTAGCTGATCCCGCCCTGCGCGGCGTCGCTTGCCACCAGTCCCAGGCGTTCGATGACTTCCTGGGCTTCCTCGGCCGGGGACGCGGACACGGACAGTGAAATATGGTTCTCGTCCGCCCCCGGCTCTTCGAGGGCTTCGAACTGGGATTCAAGCAGCGACGGCGGCATGAAGTGCCCGTGCCGCGACGCCAGCCGGTCGGAGATGTTCTCCTTGCTGCCCTGCAGGAAGACGAACACCACGTTCTCGCCGCGCAGCACGTCCCGGTACTTCTTCTTCAGCGCCGAGCAGGTGATGATGCCGGGCTCCCCCGCTTCGGTGCGGGTGCGGATCCAGCCGGCGATCAGCTCGAGCCAGGGCCAGCGGTCCTCATCCGTGAGGGGCTGGCCGGAGTGCATCTTTGCCACGTTCGCTTCGGGGTGGAGGTCGTCGCCCTCCGCGAGATCCCAGCCGAGGCGTCCCGCCAGGACACCTGCAACGGTGGATTTGCCCGAGCCGGAAACGCCCATGATCACCAGGACGGGTTGCTGTGCAGTCTTCGCCATTGAAAGCCTGTCTTCCTAAAATAAATATGATTTAACCGAGATCAAGCATATGACATGGCTTACAGCTGGGCAATATCAGAAGCCCGCGATGGTCTGGGATCCGTTAACAGAGACGACATGGAAGGCCTCGGCGCTGCTGCCCTCCGGCAGCCCGGCCCGGCGCCCGTAGTGCTGCAGCATGGCGCGCACAGTGTTTTCCATGGCGGCGAGGTCCGGGTGCTGGCTGGCGTGGACCCTGATCGCCTCGAGCTTTTCCTCCACTTGGCCGCTGACATCGACGAAGTGGTTCTCACGGGATTCCGGGCCGGCGAACAGCCAGAGCCAGGGCAGCTTGTAGGCCTCCAGCCCAGCTTCGGCAAGTTCCGGGTAGGCGAAGGGGTTCTCCAGCGCCGGGTAGACGGCCCGGGTGACGATTTCACCCACTGCGAGGTGGTCCGGATGGCTCTTCTGGAGCCGGTCCCAGTTCCGTTCCGGGTGCATGGCCAACACGATCTGCGGGCGGATTTCGCGGATCAGCTTCACCACCTGCTTGATGACGGCGTGGTTGACCTCGAGGTAGCCGTCGCGCTCGTGCAGGTAGTGGATGTCCTCAACGCCGACAATCGCCGCTGCGCGCCGCTGCTCCTGGTTCCGGGTGTCGGTGATCGCATGGTGCCCGTCGGCGTCGAAGCCGCCGGCATCGCCGTCGGTCATGATGCAGTAGCTGACCTGGACCCCGGCGGCCGTCCAGGCGGCAATGGTGCCGGCGGCGCCGAAGTCGATGTCGTCGGGGTGGGCGGTAAAACAAAGCACCCGCTCAACGCGCTCCGTGGAGGCGTTGAACGGGCTTTTTGCTGACGTGGCGTCAGTGGTCAAGGATCAGCCTTTCCGCTTCTTGATCTCTTCGGTTGCCTGCGGGACAACCTTGAAGAGGTCCCCGATGATGCCGAAGTCGGCGATTTCGAAGACGGGAGACTCGGCGTCCTTGTTGATCGCGACGATCACCTTGGAGGTCTGCATGCCGGCCTTCTGCTGGATCGCGCCGGAGATGCCGGCGGAGATATACAGCTGCGGGGAGACGGTCTTGCCGGTCTGGCCGACCTGGAAGTCGTGGCCGATCCATCCGGCGTCGGTGGCCGCACGGGAGGCACCCACCGCGCCGCCCAGGGCGTCGGCGAGTTCCTCGAGGGGGCCGAAGTCACCGTCGACGCCGCGGCCGCCGGCCACCACCACTCGGGCCTCGGTGAGTTCCGGGCGTCCGCTGGCGGGACGTTCGTTGCGCGCCGTGATGCGCGCGGCCGAAGCCGTGGCGTCCGCCGGAACCTCGACGGTGATGGTCTCCAGTACGCCCGAGGCGGGCGCTTGGCTGACGTCGACGCTGTTCGGCTTGACCGTCAGGACGGCGACGGCGGTGCGCGCCTTCGCAGTGGTCGTGTAGGCGCCGGCCAGGACCGACTTGTGGGCGGTGCCGTCGGCGTCGACGCCCACGACGTCGGTGATCACGCCGGCGTTCAGCTTCACGCCGAGCCGCGCTGCGATTTCCTTGCCGTCCGAGGAGTTCTCCAGCAGGACCGTGTCGGCCCCGAAGGCGGCAACCGCTGCGGCGAGGTAGGCAGCCTTCGGGGCCACCAGGTAGTCATCCAGGTCCGCGGCCGACGGGCGGTAGACCGCGGTGGCGCCGTGGGCAGCGATGGCTGCCGCGACGTCGTCGTGCAGTTCGCCGTTGAAGGCCACCGCGCTCTCGCCCAGCGAGCGGGCGATGGTGAGCAGCTCGCGGCTGCTCTTCTTCAGTGCGCCGCCCGGGTTGTCAATGAAAACAAGTGCTTTTGCCATGTGTCTTGGGTCCTCTTAGAGCAGCTTCTGGGCGGCCAGGAAGTCAACCAGCTTGATGCCGGCGTCGCCGTCGTCCGTGATGATGGTGCCGGCGGTGCGCGGCGGGCGGGCATCGGCGGTCTCGACGGCGGTCAGGGAACCGGCGGCGCCGACCTGGCCGGCGTCGATGCCGATGTCCGACAGGGCCAAGGTAGTGATCTTCTTCTTCTTGGCGGCCAGGATGCCCTTGAAGTTCGGGTACCGGGGCTCGTTGATCTGGTCGGTCACGGAGACGAGCGCCGGCAACGATGCCTCGACGGTGTCCGAGTGGCCGTCTCCGTCGCGCCGTGCGGTGAGAGTTGTGCCGTTCAGTTCCAGCGCGGAGGCGAACGTCACCTGAGGGACGCCGAGGCGCTCGGCGAGCTGTGCCGGGACCAGGGAGGTTTCGCCGTCGGTGGAGGCCATGCCGGTCAGCACCAGGTCCACGGGGCCGAGGGAGCGGATGGCCGCAGCGAGCGCGAGGGAGGTGGCGGCGGCGTCGGAACCGGCCAGGGCGTCGTCGCTCAGGTGGACGCCGGAGCTGGCGCCGATCTGGAGGGACTTCTTGACGGAGTTCACGGCTCCTGCCGGGCCCATGCTCAGGGCGATGACTTCGTTGCCTGCCTTGGCACCGCCACGGGCTTCGCTCAGCTGCAACGCGGCCTCGAGGGCGTACTCGTCCAGTTCCGAGAGGATGCTTTCGTCACGGTCCACGGTGTTTCCCTGGCCCGTGAGGTGTCGGTCGAACTGCGCGTCAGGGACGTGCTTGACCAGAACAACAATCTTCAATGTCTCTTCCACTGTGTTCGAGGCAGCCTTCCTTGCTTGAGGATGGCCAGCGGCTGGGGCGCATGGCCATGGGCGCCCGGCTCGCGGGCTTCGTCCTAGCTAAGCATATTGCGGCGAAATACGACGTGCCCGCGTTAACGCCTGTTTCGGGACAGGGAACGCCGAAGCGGGCGGCACCGCGTGGTGCTGCCCGCTTCGCATCCTGCTCCCTGCCTTACTGCTGCGGGGCGGAGTCCAGGGTGACGTCGATTTCGCGTTCCTGGCCGTCGCGCAGGATAGTTGCCTTGACCGTGGCACCGGCCGCCTGCTCACGGACGGCGGCGGTCAGCTGGTTAGGGTCGCTGATGGCCTGCCCGGCGAACTTCACCACCACGTCGCCCACCTTGACCCCGGCCTTGTCGGCAGCGGATCCCTTGGTGACGCTGGCAACTTCGGCACCTACCGAGAAGCCCGAGCTGCTTCCGGTGGCGGACTTGGCCTGCACGCTGACGCCGAACTGGCCGTGGCTGGCCTTGCCGTCCTTGATGATTTCCTCTGCGACACGCTTGGCGTGGTTGATCGGGATGCTGAAGCCCACGCCGATGTTGCCGCTGGAGGCATCCGTGGTGCCGCTGCCGGCCGAAGCGATGGCCACGTTCACGCCGATCACCTCGCCCTTGCTGTTGACCAGGGCACCGCCCGAGTTGCCGGGGTTGATGGCAGCGTCGGTCTGGATGACGTTGATCGAGATGGAGCCTTGGTCCGCGCTGCGCTGGCTCGGGCTGTCGCCCGGAGGCGCGAACTCGAAACCACCCTCGCCGTTGCCCTCCGAGCTGTCCGGCGCTTCCTTCGGGGCGGCGGAGGACGCCACGCTGATGGTGCGGTTCAGGGTGGAGACGATGCCATCCGTCACCGTGCCAATGAGGCCGAGCGGTGAGCCGATCGCGACGGCGGTGTCCCCCACGTTGATCTTGCTGGAGTCGCCAAGGGTTGCCGGGACGAGGCCGGATGGGTCCGCTACCTTGATGACCGCCAGGTCGGACAAGGGATCGGTGCCAACGACGCTTGCCTTCAGGACCCGGCCGTCGTGGGTGCGGACTTCGATCGACGCGTTGGCGGTGGCGCCGTCGAGGGTCACTACGTGCGTGTTGGTGAGGATGTGACCCTGGCCGTCGATGATGATGCCCGAACCGGTACCGCCTTCGCTGCCGCTGGAGGCCTTGATGGTGACCACGCTCGGGGATGCTTTGGCCGCCGCCGCGGTGATCGCGTTGACATCGTCCTTGTTGTTGACGATGACGGTGCCCCCTTGGCTGCTGCTGCTTGAAGCGGGGGCAGGGGTGTCGAAAAGCTGGTTGCCCGCGGCCACCACGCCGCCGCCGACGAGTCCGGCAGCGAGGATGCTGGCGACGAGGGTCCCGACGCCGAAGGCAGGCTTGCGCTTGGTGTCCGTCGCCGTGCCTCCCTGGGCCGCAGCCGGGCCACCCATGATGTGCGGGAACTGCTGGGTGGGGTGCTGCTGGGAAGCCGGGTGCTGCGCAGGGTAGCCGCTGCCGGGGTGGTTGCTGCCGGGCTGATTGCCGCCGGCAGTACCGTAGAAGGGAGCATGCTGCGGGTAGGAAGGGCCTGCATGCGGAGCCGCGCCGGGGTGGGGCTGCTGGGAAGGCTGGACGGGCTCACCAGACTGGTAGGCGGGCAACCGGGTGGTGCTCTGCTCCCCAGGGCCCTGCTCTCCCCCGGCAGGGGTGCCTGCAGGCCGGCCGGTCACGCCGCTGCGCCCGGCATCGGCATTTCCCTGTTCGGCGTTGTTCTGCTCCGGGATCTCGCGTTCGTTTCCCGGTCCCTGCGCTGGGTTCTCCGTCATGGGACTTCCTTTCTTCCTCGTCTGCATTAACTATGGCCGCTCTTGCTGGATCAAGATCGGATGTTTGCTGAAAGCTTCCTGAACGCGAGAACGAGGCCTCGGCCTTCCTCCCGGACGCCGGGG
Source organism: Arthrobacter celericrescens (assembly GCF_003614925.1). Lineage (GTDB taxonomy): Bacteria > Actinomycetota > Actinomycetes > Actinomycetales > Micrococcaceae > Arthrobacter > Arthrobacter celericrescens. The sequence goes on along the minus strand of NZ_QYLP01000016.1, from coordinate 78,101 downwards.
CGGGCAACCCTGGAAAAGTGCCTACAACGGCGGAAGTTCCGGCTTTTCTCCGCGTTTCGCTGGCGGCATATTCGGCGCCGTGGACGCCTTTTCGGGTGCACCATAGAATCAAAATGGAATTGCCACAGCGACCTGCGGCTACACAAAACATGCGTGGGGGCGCTGCTGCATTCTGTGACGATTGGTCCGGCCTGGACCAGTCGCAGACGTGCTGAAGGGTTGCGCATGCGGTCAATGTTGAAACGAGTTCTCGCCGTCATTGGCCTGACCGGATTGCTGGCTTTCCCGGCCGCATCCGCATGGGCGGAGCCCCCGGTCGATCTGAACCCGACCACGAAGATCGTGGACGATGCCGGCGTGCTGGGCAGCCGGACTTCGGAAGTCCAGGACGCCATCAAGAAGCTCGGAACCGAGCATTCGATGGTTTTGCACGTCGTCACCGTGAAGAAGTTCGAAAACCCAACTAACCGGGAAGCCTGGACCGACCAGGTTGCCGAAAAAGCCAACCTCGGCTCCAATGCCCTGATTTTCGCAATCGCCACCGACACTAGGCAGTACATCCTGAACAAGGGCGGCAGCAAGATCACCGACGCCCAGGTCGAAAGCATCAAGAGCAGCGCCATTGGTCCGCAGCTTGCAAACAGCAACTATCCACAGGCCGCGATCGACGCAGCCGCCGCAATCGGCGACGCCGCGAGCGGAGGCAAGGGCACGGTGCCGAACGGTTCCGGTGCCGCCGTGCTCGTCGGTGCGGGCATCGTCGCTGCAGGCGGCGTAGGGACCTACCTGTACCTGCGCAACCGCCGGAAGAAAGCCCAGGGTGCCGTGGCTTCCGGCGGATTGTCCCCCCAGCAGGGCGAGCCCGATCCCCTGGCGGCCATGAGTATCGAGGACCTCCGCCGCAAGGGCGGCTCCCTGCTGATCGAAGCGGACGACGCCATCAAGTCGAGCGAGCAGGAACTCGGCTTCGCCCAGGCGCAGTACGGTGACGCCGCCGTCGGGAACTTCACCAAGGCGCTGCAGGACGCCAAGGGCCACATGACGGAATCCTTCAAGCTGCAACAGCAGCTCGATGACCACATTCCGGACACCGAAGAGCAGCAGCGCAGTTGGCTTGGCGAGATCATCCGCCGCTCCGAAGCCGCCTTGTCCTCGCTCCGGGAGCAGAAGGCCGACTTCGACTCGCTGCGGGAACTGGAAAAGAACGCCCCGCAGGCCCTCGCCACCGTCGGGACGGGCATCCGGGAAGCCGAAGCGAAGATCGCCAGCGCCGAACAATCCCTGAACGGGCTCCGCGCAAAATACGCCGAGAGCGCCCTCACCCAGGTTGCCGACAACATCACGCAGGCCAAAGAGCGCATCTCCTTCGTCCACAACGCGGAGAAGACCGCGGACGAAAAACTCGCCTCCGGTGAAGGCAGCCTCGCAGCGGTCGCCGTCCGCGCCGCCGAGGAAGGATTGCACCAGACCAACGTCCTCCTCGACGCCATTTCCAAGGTGGCCGGCAACCTGGACGAGGCCAGGGCAGCCCTCGAATCGGCGGTGGTGGACACCAGCCAGGACCTGGCTCAGGCCAAGGCCATGATCCAGTCGGGTGCGCATCCTGAACTGGCCGGGCCGGTGGCGGGCGTCGAGTCGGCCCTTGCCCAGGTGAAGGCCGAAATCGAGGCCGGAAAGATCGACCCCATCGCCACGCTCGACAAGGTGGAGAAGGCGCACCAGGCCCTCGACCAGTCGCTCGGCGGGATCCGTGACCAGCAGGAACAGGCCCGCCGCGCGCAGGCCTCCCTCCAGCAGACCATCATGGCGGCCCAAGCCCAGATCAGCGCCACCTCGGACTACATCACGGCCCGCCGCGGCGGCGTGGGCACCGAAGCACGGACCCGCCTCGCCGAAGCGCAGCGGAACCTTGACTACGCCCTCTCCATCTCCCGGAACGACCCCGTCACGGCGCTGGCGTACGCACAGCAGGCCCACGCGCTGGCGGCCCAGGCCGCGCAGGTGGCGCAGTCCGACGTCGAACAGTTCGGCGGCTACGCGAACCAGGGGTACACCAGCGGCGGCATGTTCGGCGGCGGAGGCGGCGGCCTCGGCGGCGCCATCCTCGGCGGCATCCTCATCAACTCCATCTTCAACAGCGGCGGCGGTTGGGGCGGCGGCCACGGCGATGGTGACGGAGGCGGTGGAGGCTTCTTCGGTGGCGGCGGCGACGGCGGCTGGGGAGGTGGAGACTCCGGTGGCTGGGGAGGCGATTCCGGCGGAGGCGGCGACTTCTAGCCCACAAGACTAGGCGGGGCCCAAGCCCCTCGTAGAAGCGGTACAACAACTGATCACTGGATTCAGTGGGACCCACTGAGCAGGACGAAAGGCAACACCATGGTTAAGCAGTCCATTTTCGGCAGGATCGCACAGCTCGCCAAGGCGAACATCAATGCCTTGCTCGACCAGGCTGAGGACCCGCAGAAGATGCTGGACCAGATGGTCCGTGACTACACGAACAACATCGCCGAGGCAGAGTCCGCGGTGGCGCAGACCATCGGCAACCTCCGGATGCTCCAGGCGGACTACAACGAGGACATCAAGAACGCCCAGGACTGGGGCAACAAGGCCCTCGCCGCGTCCCGCAAGGCCGACGAGTACCGTGCGGCCGGCGACGCCGCCGATGCCGAGAAGTTCGACAACCTTGCCAAGGTTGCCATCCAGCGCCAGATGACGGCGGAGAGCGAAGCGCGGTCCGCGGAACCGAGCATCGCCTCCCAGACCGAGGTGGTGGACCGGCTCAAGTCCGGCCTGGACCAGATGAAGAACAAGCTCAACCAGCTCACCGCCAAGCGCAATGAGCTGGTGGCCCGCGCCAAGACCGCCCAGGCCCAGTCCCAGGTTCACGACGCCCTCAAGAGCATCGACATCATGGATCCCACCAGCGAGGTGGGACGCTTCGAGGAGAAGATCCGCCGCGAAGAGGCCAAGGTCCTTGGCCAGCAGGAACTGGCCGCCTCCAGCCTGGACGCCCAGTTCAACCAGCTTGAAGACCTCGGCGAACAGACCGAGATCGAGGCCCGCCTTGCGGCCCTGAAGTCCGGCGGTTCGACGGCGGCAATCGGCAGCGGTTCCGCAGCCCCGGCCACGCCCGCCATCAACGAAGCGGACTTCGACAAGCTCTAAGCCGCGACATCGCAAAGAGCCCGGTGCCCCGTCCTTCCGGACGGGGCACCGGGCTTCTTGCTTGCCTGGTTCAGCCGTGCCTTGCTTCGACGGCCAGCCGCCCGACGATCAGCTTCATGATCTCGTTGCTGCCTTCAAGGATCTGGTGAACCCGGAGGTCCCTGACGATCTTCTCCAGGCCGTACTCGGAGAGGTAGCCGTAGCCGCCGTGGAGCTGCACGGCCTTGTTCGCTACGTTGAAGCCGGCGTCGGTAGCGACACGCTTGGCCATGGCGCACAGCCGGACGGTGTCCGGTGCGCCCCTTTCCAGGGCGTCGGCGGCCCGCAGCAGCAAGGTCCTGGCCGTTTCGAGTTCCGTGTCCATGTCCGCGATGTCGAACAACAGCGCCTGCTGTTTGATGAGGGGACCTCCGAAGGCCGATCGTCCGCTCAGGTAGGCGATGGACTTTTCCAGCGCCGCCTGGCCGCCGCCCAGGGAACATGCCCCGATGTTGAGCCGGCCCCCGTTCAGGCCCTTCATGGCGATGGCGAAGCCGCTGCCCTCCTCCCCCAGCCGGTCGGCGGCAGGCACGCGGACGCCGTCGAAAATCACCTGCCGGGTGGGCTGGGCGTTCCAGCCCATCTTCTTCTCGTTGGGTCCGAAGGACAGCCCCTGGGCCTCCCCGGGCACCACGAAGGCGGTGATCCCGTGGCTGCCCGAATCGGAGGTGCGGGCCATGACGACGTACACCCCGGCGGCCCCGGCCCCGGAAATGAACTGTTTGGTGCCCGTCAAAAGGTAGTCACCGCCGTCGCGCACTGCTTTTGTGGTGAGCGCGGCAGCGTCCGAGCCGGCGCCCGGCTCCGTCAGGCAGTAGCTGCCCAGGACTTCCATGGAAGCCAGCTGCGGCACCCACCTGGCGCGCTGCTCCTCGTTGCCGAAGGCGTCGATCATCCACGCCACCATGTTGTGGATGGAAATGTAGGCCGCGATGCTCGGATCCGCTTTGGAGAGCTCTTCGAAAATCAGCACGGCATCCATCCGGCCAAGGCCGGAGCCGCCGAATTCCTCGCCGACGTAGATGCCGCCCATCCCGAGCCCGCCCGCTTCCTTCAGGACGTCCACGGGGAAGTGTTTATGTTCGTCCCATTCGGCCGCATGCGGGGCGATGGCTGTTGCCGCGAAGTCGCGCACCATCTCGACGACCGCTTGCTGCTCCTCGTTGAGCTCGAACATGGGCACTCCTTATCCGGGTTGGCCGGCTAGTTGCCAGGATTTATTTGCTGACCTTCCCCGTCAAGGATGCGATGGGGCGAAGGAACAAGGGCCTGGCCAGGAACCAGGCGGCCACGATCACGGCGAGTGAGGCGGCGAAGATCCCGAAACCGATCCAGTTCTCGTCGCTGCTGCCGCCGTACATGTGGTTCAGGTTGCGCAGCGCTCCGGTTGCGAGGACCAGGGTGACATGGACAAGGGTGAACGCGACGAAGTAGATCATCACCGGGAAGTGGACGGCGCGGGCGATTTCGATCGGGTAGATCTTGTTGACGGCGGCCTTCTTGGGCCAGGCCGAGGAGGTGCGCAGGCCGGTGAGGATGGCCAGCGGCGCGGCGATGAAAACCGTGGCGAAGTAGGTGAGCAGTTGGAGGGCGTTGTAGTTGACCCAGCCGTCCTCAACAGGCCAGTTGAGGGAGAGGTACTGGATTCCGGCGGAGACCGCGTTCGGGAAGACGTCCCAGCTGGTCGGTACAATCCGCATCCACTGGCCGGTGGCGAAGAGCAGGATGATGAAGATCAGGCCATTGAGGACCCACAGGGCATCAAGTGTGAGGTGGAACCAGAGGTCCAGGCTCATCTTTGTCGGCGCATTCCTGGTCCGGATGAAGCCCTTGTTGTTGCGGGTCCAGTAGGCCGGGGGCCGCTTGGCAGTGCGGACCTGCCAACCCGAGCGGACGATGAGCACCAGGAAAAAGACGTTCAGGAAGTGCTGCCAGCCCAGCCAGGCGGGAATCCCCACCGGGGCGCCCGCGGGAAGTTCGGAGCGGCCCGGGTAGTCGTGGAGGAAGGACTGCCCGGCAGTGCTGCCCGTGAACCATTTGGCGAGCAGCACGAGGATGAGAAGCAGCACCAGGGCGCCTGCAACGGCCAGGACGGGCCGGAGCCATTTGCTTTGCTGTGCTGACGGCTTCTTCGTGGGGGCGGACATCTTCGCAGACACCTCTCGGGGAACTTTGGCAATCATGGACGCATCAAGCTAACAGGCTTTCGCCTGCCGCAGCCAACGCCTGTTACGCCAGTCTTCGGATGCGGCCATCGGGCGCCCAGTCCTGCCGACTTTCCCTGCCGTCCGGGCGCCCAAAACCGAGAATACTAGGAAATCCAACTATTCTCCATGGCCGGGACCTTTTCAAAAAAGGCGGCCAGTTCCCCGGCAAGGAGCTCCGGTGCAACCACGGGGGCGAAATGCCCGACGCCAGCCAGCTCACGGACCTGACCATCCGCAAGGTGCTCCGCGAGATACCGCGCGGACTTCTCCACAAATGCGGGGTGGGTGGTGCCGGCCCCCACAACGCAAGCACCGGAACGGAAATCCGAGCCAGCTGCCCGCCGTCGTACGCTTTAGGCCCGTCCGCCGTCGCGTTTTGCTGGAAGTACCGCAACATGGCAGGGATGCTGCGGCCCCACCGTTCATGGAAGTCGGGAGCCAAAGCGGCACGTTCGGTGCCGTTGACAACGTACGGGGCGAACGCCCTCGCCGCATCCGCGAGGTTCCCGACGGCGGCAACCGCAGCCGCGCCGTCAATGGCGGCGCCCAGTGCGGCGAGTTCGCCCTGCTCGGCCACCGTGGGAATGTAGCCTTCAAAAATGGCCATGGCGGCAACGGCATCGCTCCGAGCCGCCGCGCCGAGAACCGCTTCGATCCCCGACCAACCCACCAGGCACACCGGCCCGCCGATCATGTCGATGAATGCGACGAGGTCCTCGACCAGCCTGTCGACGGAATGGTCGGAGTTGTCACCGGACAGCCCTCGTCCGCGCGTGCTTGGCGTGTAGCAGGTGAATCGCCGGGCAAGGTACGGAACCAAAGCCTCGTAGCCGACCTCGCCGTCACCCCATCCACCATGGACGAGCACGAGGGGCGGCCCTTCGCCCCGGACCCGCCCGACGATCTCGGTGCCATCGGCGGAGATGGCAACTTGCACTTTCTCTTTCATGATTCGCTCCTTGAGTTGGTGGCACCGTATCCGGTGTCTATTCCGACGGTAAGGAGCAGAGGGCAAGGCCCGCATCGGTTCGATTGACCAAACGTTCAGCCATCGCTACGCAATGACGCGTAGCCGGGAGGGCCTCAGGGAGCCGTGGTCATGTGATGGGCGATGGCGTAGCGTGCGGCCTGGGTCCGCGAGACGACGCCGATCTTGTTGTAGATATTCGTCAGGTGCCGGGCCACAGTGCGGTCGCTGATGAACAGCGCCGCACCGATCTCCCGGTTGGAAGAGCCGTCGGCCACGAGCGCAAGGACCTCGCACTCGCGCGGCGACAGACCGCTCGGACGCCCATGCTCCGTGCCGCCCGCACGCAGCCGTGCGAAGATCTCCCGCGCCCGCGCCGACTCCCTGCCCGCGGAGGCAACATCACCCAGGGAATGGTATGCCTCGGCAAGCAGGAGGCAGGTCCTGGCAGCTTGATACTCCGAACCAAGTCCATACCAGCGCGTGCACGCGTCACGGAGCACCGGCAGCGCCTCCGCGGCCCTGCCGTCAGCCAGCAGTACCGTTCCCCGCGCGGATACGGCCATTGCTTCCAGTCCCGATGTCGCGTACGCGGACGCAGTCTGTTCGAGCTCCAGCACGGCATCCAGCCCTGCCTGGAACTGGGCTGCCTCAATTGCGATTTCCACCATCGCAGCGCACAGCGCGGCCCGGCGAAGCGGAGCCCGCCCGGCCGCTGCCAACGCGGCACGGATCGCGGCCAGGGCACCCCCGGGATCTCCACCGGCGAGCTGGAGCAAGGCACTGCCCGGCTGCGGATCCAACCCCCTGGCATGGGCTTCGGCATAAGCCTCGGCCGCGCCTGCCTGGCCACGCAGGCGCCGGGCCTCACCGACGAGGTACCAGGCCTGCGCGGCATAGTCGACGCGATTGGAATCCAGGCCAGGAATCAGCGCCAGAGCCTGGGACTCGGCCTTGTCCCACTCCCCCCGCAACAACCGCAACTGCACCCGGTGGACCGCACACATTGCGCTGAACACAGCTTCCGCAGGAACAGTCGTCAGCCATTCTTCCGCCAGATCCGTCCACTGGCCCATCCGGCGTACGTCGCCAACCTCATGGCATGCCGCGATCGTGTGGCAATAGAGGACACCGGTCATGAACGGATCGAACCTGCCTTGGAGGACCGTGACCATCACTTCGTCAAGCAAGGCCAATCCCCCGGCCACCTTGCCTGACATCGTGAGGGCACGTCCTTCTCCGTTCACCCCGACTGCAACCAACACAGGGTCTTCGAGCCGCCGGCCGAGATCAAGGATTTGCCCGGCCACTTCCAGTGCGGCAGCGGGCCGGCCGGCCAGGAGATTGGCGTCCAGGCCCGTCAACGCCCGGAGGAGTCCGTGAACACGCCCCTCCGGGCACCCTTCCAGGAGGCGCTCCGCATGTCCGAGCCAGCCGTCGCCCTGAGGCTGGTCACCCCTTGCCAGATGGAAGATTCCCACACGGAGGGCGACCGCCGCCGCGTCGACAGGGCGCGAGGCCGACTCGAATGCTGCGCACGCTTCAACGTTCAGCCTGATGCAATCGTCAATGCGGCCGGTCCACCATGCCGAATCTGCGTAGGCCGCCAGGTCGTCGGCAGTCAGTCGGCCCGGGTCGATGCCGTTGAACGCGTGTGCGGCGGCAGCCCATTCCCGTGCGGCGTACAACCGCCTTGCCCGGTCCTGGGGGTCCTTATCAAGATCCGCCACTGCTGTCCCGCACCCGCTTCATCACCCAATGCCTGTTGCCCGGCACTACCAGAATCCTGTGATCAAAAGCCGATCGCAAGAGTCCCCGGGCCCGGCGCGGCATGCGGAAAACAAAAGATCCGGACCAGTTTTCACTGATCCGGATCTTTTCTCCAGTTGCGGGGACAGGATTTGAACCTGTGACCTCTGGGTTATGAGCCCAGCGAGCTACCGAACTGCTCCACCCCGCGTCGCGGTCTCTACTCTACCCTACTTTCGGCGGGCTCCTGACCACCCGCCTCGCGGCGGCCGGAGGACTTCTGAAAGCCCTCACGAACCCCACCCCGGAACACCCTGGGAAAACAAAAGATCCGGACCAGTTTTCACTGATCCGGATCTTTTCTCCAGTTGCGGGGACAGGATTTGAACCTGTGACCTCTGGGTTATGAGCCCAGCGAGCTACCGAACTGCTCCACCCCGCGTCGCACGAACAACATTACCGTCCGGTGAATGCGGAGCCAAATCCAAGCGACGTGACGTCCGTCTCGCCCCGTGTTCAGCAGGGTCCCAGCATGAAATGAAAGGAGCCGGTGTCCGCCGTTTCCAGCGGACACCGGCTCCCTCAAGGGGTTCCGTTCCTCGACGTTAGCCGCCCTGCGTGGGGGTCGGCGTCGGGGTAGCGGTGGGGGACGTCGTCGGCGACGGCGTCACACCAAGCCGGGCTTCGGCGTCGAGCGCCTTCTTCAGGGCTGCGGCGAGCTTGCTCTGCTGCGCGCCGTAGGCAGCGAAGTCACCCTTGGCCAAGGCAGCCTGTCCGTCCTGGATGGCCTTGTTGGCTTCGTCCAGTGCCGCCTTCAGGTCGGCCTTGGCGTCCTCTGCTCCAGACGGGGTGTTCGGGCTGGTAGGCGTGGTGGGCGTCTGGCCGTTGTTGGCCGAATCGCCCGCCTGGGCGCCGGAGTCGCCGCCGAACAGTTCGTCCAGGGCCTCGTCCAGCGTTGCCGCGAAGCCCACCTTGTCACCGAAGGCGACCAGGACGCGCTGCAGCGTCGGGTACGAGGTTTCGCCCGTGGACTTAAGGAAGACCGGCTGGACATAGAGCAGGCCGCCGCCCACCGGGAGGGTCAACAGGTTGCCGTTGAGCACATCGGAGGCACCCTGGCGCAGCAGGTTCAGCTCCCGCGACACCTCAGGATCGGAGTTGAACTTGTTCTGCGCCTGGCCGGGACCGGGCACCTGGGTGTCGGTCGGCAACTGGAGCAGGCGCAATTGGCCGTAGCCCGGGTCCTTCACGCCCTTGGCACTTCCGGCGTCGGAGTCAGCCGACAGGAAGCCGTAGAGGATGTTACGGGCGTTGCCGTTGACGGTCTGCGGGATGAAGGAGGAGGTCAGCTGGAAGGCCGGTTTGGTCTGGCCCGGCATCTGCAGGGACATGTAGAACGGCGGCTGCTTCACGGCGTCCGTACCGGCGACGGTGGGATCGTTCGGTACGCTCCAGGCGTCCACGTTGTTGTAGAAACGGTCCGGGTTGGTGACGTGGTAGCGGCCCAGCAGTTCGCGCTGGACTTTGAACAGGTCTTCCGGGTACCGGACGTGGCTCATGAGCTGGCCGGACATTTCCGAGAACGGCTTGATCGTGCTCGGGAAGATCCTCTGCCAGGTCTTCAGCAGCGGGTCCTGGTCATCCCAGGCATAAAGGGTCACGGAGCCGTCGTAGGCGTCCACCGTGGCCTTCACGGAGTTCCTGATGTAGTTGACCGTGCTGTTCGGCAGCACGGCGGTGCGGCCCGTGCTGGTCTGCGTGTCCGCCGTGACGTTTTGCAACTGCTGCTGCTGCGAGTACGGGAAGTACTGGCTGGTGGTGTACCCGTCCACGATCCACTTGACGCGCCCGTCGACCACCGCCGGGTAGGCGTTGCCGTCCACCGTCAGGTACGGAGCCACCTTCTCCACGCGTTCGCGCGGCGTGCGGTCGTAGAGGATCTGCGACTTCTCGTTCACGCCGTCGGACAGCAGGAGGTCCGAGGACTGGAACTTCATGGAGTACAGGATGCGGTTGAACCAGTTGCCCACATTCGGACCGCCGTTGCCCGTGAAGGTGTACTGGGTGTCGGTGGAGCCGTCCTTGCCGGCGGGGCGGTCCTGTTCGCGGTGCGTGGACCCCTCGGGAGCACCGACCACCGAGTAGTCGGTGGTGTTTTCGCCGAAGTAGATCCGGGGCTGGTAGTTCGAGTCGTTGCCCAGGACACCGCTGGTGGGAATCCCCGAGAGCAGGAAGTCGGGCTTGCCGTCCACGGTGAACTTGTTGCCCTTCGCGGCCACGACGCCGTAGCCGTGGGTGTACACGATGTGCTTGTTGTACCAGGTCTGCTGGCCGGTGCTGATGCCGTCTGCGTTCAGTTCACGGACGGCGATGACGGTGTCCTGGACCTTGCCGTTCACGGTGTAGCGGTCGACGTTCAGGGCCCTGGGGAACTGGTAGTACGGGCGGTACTGCTCAAGCTGGCCGAAAGCCGAGGACACCAGGTTCGGGTCGAGCAGGCGGATGTTCGCCGCCGTCTGGGCGTCCTTGGCGAGGGCGCCCGAGCTGGCCGTGGTGGTCGCCTTGTACGGCTGGACCTGCACCTTGTCCAAGCCGTAAGCGGAGCGGGTCATCGAGATGTTCCGCTCGATGTACTTGTTCTCAAGGGTCTGTTCGGAGGGCCGTACCTGGAACTGCTGGATCACCCACGGGTACACGCCGCCGGCGAGGATCGAGGTGATGATCAGCATCGCCGTGCCGATTACCGGCAGGCGCCAGCGGCCGATCACGGCGGCAACGATGAAGAGGATGGCCACCAGGCCGGCAGCAACCGCGAGGATGGACTTGGTGGGCACTACGGCGGTGACGTCCGTGTAGAGCGCACCGGCCCAGCGGCCGCCGTTGTTCTGCACGGTGCCGTAGACGTCGAGCCAGAAGTTCGCGCCCAGCAGGATCAGGAACAGGGCACCGCTGACCGCGAGGTGGATCTGTGCGGCACGGCTGGTGAACACGCCGCGTTCCATAAGCCGGATGCTGCCGTAAAGGTAATGGGTGAGGATTCCGGCGATGCCGGACACCACCACCACGCTGATCAGGAAACCGGTCACGAAGCCAAGGAACGGCAGGCTCATCAGGTAGAAGCTGATGTCCAGGCCGAACTGCGGGTCCTGCTGGCCGAACTGCTCCTGGTTGAAGAACATCAGCACCTTCTGCCACTGGCTCGCGGCGGCGCTGCCGGCGAACAGGCCGAACAGGATGGGCAGGCCGATCATGACCACCCGGCGCACCGGCTCGAGCTGGACCTGGTAACGGCTGAGGTTGTCCCGCACGTCGGAATCCGGGGCATAGACCGGACGCGAGCGGTACGCCAGGCGGATCGACGCGTAAACGGCGCCGAACATGATGATGAAGCCGCCGACGAAGGTCAGGATGCGGGCAAGGTTCTCGCGGACGTAGACCTCGAAGAAGCCAAGCTGCTGGTACCACAGGACGTCGGTCCAGACGTTGGAGAAGAACACGAAGGCCACGACCGCGAGCGCCACGACGATCAACGTGGGAGTCAGGGCACCCCGTCTCAGCGGCGGTCTTCCGGGCGGGCGGGTGCTTGCAGGACGGGACAAACCAGGTACCTCATAGCTCGATGTCAGATTTACGGGTCAGTGCGAGTGTTCGGCGGCCCGTCCCCCACAACACAGTCCAGCCATGCTGCACGGTCCGGGGCCGTCAAATATGCCACGAGTGGCGGCGGAGCTAAGTTCCTTCGCCAGTCTAGTTCTTAGTGCAGGCCGGAAGTCCGGAGGTGTCCTGCCCCGCGGCGAGCCGTTTCACGGCCGCTTCGGCGTCACCGAGGGTCTCCACCTTGACTACCTGCAGGCCGTCGGGAACATGGCCCACCACGTCATCGCAGTTGGCTGCCGGGGCCAGGAAAAGGCTGGCCCCCTCGGCCCGGGCACCGTGCATTTTTTGTGCGATTCCACCGATCGGCCCCACCGAACCTTCAGGGGAAATGGTCCCGGTTCCGGCGATGTGCTTGCCGCCGGTGAGGTCACCTGGAGTGACGGTGTCCATGATCCCCAGGGCAAACATCATTCCCGCGCTCGGCCCGCCCACGTCCTCAAGGGAAATCTTCACCTGGAACGGGAAGGTGAACTTGTACTGCAGCGCAACGCCAAGCAGCCAGCGGTCGTTGTCGCCTTTGTTCGGTTTGATGCTGACCGCGACGTCCTTGCCCTGGCGTTCAACGACGACGGCGGCGGGGGCCCCCGCGGTGGCGGCCAGTTCGCTTTGGATGACGGCCAGGGACGTCACGGCCTTGCCGTTGATGGAGGTGAAGGTATCCCCTTCGCGGAGTTTCCCTTCGGAGGCGGAATTGCTGCTCAGCCCGGCGACTTCGAGCTCCTGCCCGAAAGGAATGTCCAGTTCCTTCAGGGCAGCGGCCACGGCGTTCTCCTGGGAGGAGGTCATGGCCTGGGCGCTTTCCTGCTCGGATTCCTCCTTGGTGATGCCCTTGGGGTAGATCAGCTCCTCCGGATAGACGGCTTTGGAGCCGTCCAGCCACGCCTGGAAGGCCTCCACCAGGCTGACCGGGCCGTTGGGGCCGCCGCTGATGTAGACAGTAGTCAGGTCGAGGTTGCCCCTGGCGGGGAAGGTTTCGTGACCGCTGATGGAAATCACGGGCTTTCCCTCGTCCTCGCCCAGGGTGTTGAAGGTGGGGCCGGGAGACTCCACGACATACGGAACCGGCAGCGCGACGGCGGCGACGCCCAGGAGGATCGCGAGCGCCCCAGAGATGAGCATCGCGGTGTACCGGCCGCCGCGCGGGCGGGGCTGCTCTGCGCTTCCAGGCACCGTGCCATGTGGCCCAGGGACCTCGGAACCGGCGCCCTCAAAAGGTGCCGGCGCCCGGAACCGCTGCCCGCCGTCGTCGAAGCTTCCGGTACCCCGGCCGTCCCGGGGGTTCGGCGATGTGTTCAATGAAATGGCCTCTCCGCGCGCACCGCCGGGTGCGCAATGTCCTGTCGCCGGGCGCTTCGCGTCCGGCACCCTTCTCAACGTCCCACCCTACGACGCCGTGCCCTCCGGATGCTGCTTTGCCTAGAGCGAACGGGCCCGCCGCAAGGCAGACAGCCCCGTCCCTGCGCGGTAACTTGAAGATGATCACCAGTCAGCAGCGACGATCGGCGGCACCATGACTTCCAACCCCAACACCCCCTCGAACGGGGACGACGCACCCCAGGATCCTTTGGCGGAAATGCTGAAGAACCTGATGGGCGGGCAGGGCATGGGCAACATCGACCCTGCGGAGCTGGCCAAGGCGGCGGGGCTGCCCAACGACCCTGCCCTGCTCCAGCAGATGTTTTCCCAGGTCCAGGCCATGATGAGCTCAAGCTCGGAAGGCCCGGTCAACTGGCAGCTGGCCCACGAGAACGCGCGCCGCGTGGCCGCCGCGGGCAGCGATCCCTCCGTCACCACGGCCCAGAGCCGCGCGATCGATGAAGCCCTCCGGCTGGCGGAGCTCTGGCTCGATCCGGTCACTGACCTTGAAGCCACAGGGCTGATCGGCCGCGCCTGGTCGCGCGCCGAATGGGTGGAGGCGACCCTCGGCACGTGGAAGCGCCTGACCGAGCCGGTGGCGAACAGCATCGCCAACGCCCTCTCGGACGCGCTGACCCAGCAGATGCCCGAAGAGATGAAATCCATGATGGGCGGCGCCTCGTCGATGCTGCAGAACATGGGCGGCGCGATCTTCGGCATGCAGCTGGGCCAGGCCATCGGGGCCCTCTCTGCGGAGGTTGTCAGCTCCACCGACATCGGCGTCCCCCTCGCCGACCTGGAAATGGCGCTGCTTCCGGGCAATGTCGCCAAGTTCGGCGAAGGGCTCAGTGTCCCCGAGAACGACATCCGCCTCTACCTCGCCGTCCGCGAAGCGGCCCACGCCCGGCTGTTCGTCCAGGTGCCGTGGCTGCGCGGCCACCTGCTCGGAGCCATCGAGGCGTACGCCCGGGGCATCCACATCGACATGAGCCGGATCGAAGACCTGGCCCGCGACCTCGACCCCAGCAACCCCGAAGGCATTCAGGAAGCCCTGTCCCAGGGCGTATTCACCCCGGAGCGCACCCCGGCACAGTCCGCTGCGCTGGAGAAGCTGGAAACGGCCCTTGCCTTGGTCGAAGGCTGGGTGGACGAGCTGACCGCCGCCGCCACGGAGAAGATGCTGCCCTCGGCCGCGGCCCTGCGCGAAACCGTCCGCCGGCGCCGCGCCACCGGCGGACCAGCCGAGCATGCGTTCTCCTCGCTGGTCGGCCTGGAACTGCGCCCACGGAGGCTCCGCGAAGCGGCCACCCTCTGGGCCCAGCTGAAGGAAGAGCGCGGAATCGCCGGCCGCGATGCCATCTGGCACCACCCGGACCTCCTGCCGACCGCCGAGGACCTGGACGATCCGAAGGGCTTCTCCGAGCGCCGCCGCCTGGCCGAAGCCAGCGACAGCGAGGTGGACGACGCCCTGCAGAAGCTGCTCAACGGAGGCTACGACTCCCCCGCGGATTCCGCTGAGCCGGATGCTGATCCCGATGCGGGTGACGCTCACGACGGGGACGCTCCCGAGGGCGGCAGCGACAACGGTTCAGGCGAGGCGAAGGCCTAGCAGCCGGATTCGCCGTCGGGGCCTTCCGGTTCCCTTCCCAGACCGCGCGACGAGGCGAAGGCTACTCCTTCAAGGAAAGCCTTCGCCCGTTGCGTTTCCGGGTAGGCCTCCAGCAGGCGCCAGAATGCACTGTTATGGCCCGCCACCAGCAAATGGGCCAGTTCGTGGAGCAGCACATAGTCAATCACCCATTGCGGCATGGGCTTCAGCTTGTCCGACAGCCGGATGCTGCCTTCCGCGGGGGTGGCCGAACCCCAACGGGAGTTCTGGTTGCTGACCCAGCGGACCGACGTCGGGACCGCCCGCCCGCCGAGGTACCTGCCCGAAAGCGCCGCCGCGTGGGCGGCCAGTTCGGCGTCCCCTGAGGGCCGACGGCGTCCCGCGCCCTGCGCGCGGCGCTCCCCCTGGCGCCGGAGCTTGTCCAGCATCCGCTGCACCCATTCACGCTCCTGCGCCCGGGTGAACGACGCCGGGATGGCGACGACGGCGTTCCCGTCCTCCCAGAAGGCGGTCACCGTCCGGCGGCGCCGTGCGGAGCGGCGCACGATGACGGGGGCGCCGTCGTGCGTGGTCAGCTCGCCGGCGGTCAGGGGGACTGCACGCTCACTCATCGCCGTGCCCGCTGTCGGCCAGCACGGCGAGGACGGCTTCGCCGTACTTTTCGAGTTTCGACGGGCCGACCCCGGCCAGCGTGGCCAGTTCCTCGAGGCTTGCCGGGCGGGCCTCGGCGATGGCGGTCAGGGTGGCGTCGGTGAAGACGACGAACGCGGGAACCTCCGCCGAGTTTGCCTCGTCCTTGCGCCATTGCCGCAGCGCCTCGAAGGTCTGTTCCTCGTAGCTGGGCGGGCACTGGCGGCAGCGCCCGATCTTGCGTTCGGCGCCGGTGGCGAGCATGCTGCCGCACACCCGGCAGGACGCTGGTGCAGCGGCCTTGCGCCGGGCCACGGGACGGCTGCGAGCGCTGGCCGAGCCGACGGAATCGGGCCGCAGCCCGTCGAGGAAGCGGGACGGTTTGCGGTTTGCCCGGCCGCCCGGTGTGCGGGCCGTGGACCAGGACAGGCTGAGGTGTTCGCGCGCGCGGGTGATGCCGACGTAGAGGAGGCGCCGCTCTTCGTCCACGGCTTCCGGCGTGTCGGCGAAGGAAATAGGCATCAGGCCTTCGCTCAAGCCCACCAGGAACACCGCGTCCCATTCCAGGCCCTTCGCGGCGTGCAGGGAAGCCAAAGTGACCCCTTGCACCGTGGGGGCGTGCTGGGCCACGGAGCGTTCCTGGAGTTCGTTGACGAACTCGGCGAGGCCGAATTCCGGTCCGCGGTTGGCCACGAGTTCGTCGGCGAGGGCCACGAGGGCGGCCAGGGATTCCCAGCGTTCCCGTAACGCGCCGCCGCCGTGCGGGGCGGAATCGGAGTAGCCGAGCGATGCCACGATGTCCCGGACCAGCTGGCCGAGCGGTTCACCGGCAGTTTCCGCAGCGGCGCGGGTGGCGGCACGCAGCTGCAGGATCGCGTCGCGCACTTCCTTGCGTGCGAAGAAGCGCTCCCCGCCGCGGAGCTGGTAACCGATACCGGCGGAGGCGAGAGCCTGCTCATAGGCTTCGGACTGTCCGTTGGTGCGGAAAAGGACGGCGATCTCGCTTGCCTGCACTCCGGCGTCGAGCAGTTCGCGGATCCGGCCGGCCACCACGGCGGCCTCGGCTTCGTCATCCGGGCATTCCATGAACCGGGGCTCGGGTCCGCCCGGACGCTGGGCCACGAGCTGCAGGGGTTTCGCCCAGGCGGCATCGGCCGCCGGCCCGCCGCTGCGGCGGGATCCTAGAAGCTCGTTGGCGAGCTTCACCACCTGCGGGGTGGAACGGTAGTCACGGACCAGCTTGACGACGGTAGCGTCCGGGAACTGCTTCTTGAAGCCCAGAAGGTGCTTGGGCGAGGCGCCGGTAAAGGAGTAGATGGTCTGGCTGGCGTCGCCCACCACGCAGAGCTCGTTGCGGTCGCCGAGCCACAGCTCCAGGAGGCGCTGCTGCAGCGGGGAAACGTCCTGATACTCGTCCACCACGAAGTGCCGGTACTGTTCCCGGACCGTGGCGGCCACCTTCGGGTCTTCCTGGAGGATTCCCACGGTGATCAGCAGGACGTCCTCGAAGTCGATGACGTTGCGGTCAGTCTTCACGTCCTCATAGGACTGGAAGACCCGGGCGACGGCGGTGAGGTCGAAGCCGCCGGGTGTGCCGCGGCCCTGGGCGTTCTCCAAGTAGTTGGCCGGGGTGAGCATGGAGACCTTGGCCCATTCGATTTCCGCGGCGAGGTCACGGATCGACGCGCGGTCGGTGCTGAGCCGGAGCCGGCGCGCAGCCTCGGCGATCATGGTGGCTTTGTGGTCCAGCAGGTTCGGCAGGGTCCCGCCGATCGCCTGCGGCCAGAAGAACTGCAGCTGGCGCAGCGCGGCCGCGTGGAAGGTGCGCGCCTGGACGTTGCCCGCGCCCAGATCCCGGAGGCGGCTGCGCATCTCGGCGGCCGCCCGCGCGGTGAAGGTCACGGCGAGCAGCCGTTGGGGGCTGTACACGCCCGAGTGCACTCCGTAGGCGATACGGTGGGTGATGGCCCGGGTTTTTCCCGTTCCGGCGCCGGCCAGGACACACAGGGGTCCGGTCAGGGTGCTGGCAACCTCGCGTTGTTCGGCGTCGAGGCCGCCCAGGATGCGGTCCTCGAGCGAGCCGCCAAGGACGGGGAGTGCAGAGGTCACTTCTGGAGGTCCTCGATGGTGCCGCCGTACCAGTGCTCGATAAGGGAACGCGCGATCGACAGGCGGGACGGAATCGTGATTTCGCCGGAGAGCACGGCGGCCTGGAGTTCCTCGCGGCTGAACCAGCGCGCCCTGGTGACCTCGACGCCGTCGGGCCTGGCTTCCGCGTCTTCGGTAAAGGCAGTGAACCCGAGCATCAGGGACGCGGGGAACGGCCAGGACTGGGAGCCCAGGTACTGGCAACTGCTGACCCGGACGCCGACTTCCTCGCCGATTTCGCGGACCACGGCCTGTTCAAGGGACTCCCCCGGCTCCACGAAACCGGCCAGGGTGGAGTGGTTGATCGACCCGGCGGGTCCGCCGCCGCCAAGTAGCACCCGGCCGTCCTGACCGACCACGGTGACGATGATGGCCGGGTCCGTGCGCGGGTAGTGTTCAGAGTTGTCTTTGGGGCAGCGCCGCACCCAGCCGCCGGCTTCGATGTCCGTAGGAGTGCCGCACTGCGGGCAATGGGTGTGCGTGGCGTGCCAGTTGGCAATCGCGCTTGCCTGGATGAACAGCGCGGTATCGGTGGCGTCCAGGCGGGCGGCGATTTCCCGGAAGCCGACCCAAAATGCGCTTGTGGGGACGCCCAAGGTGCCGGGCTCCGGGGGTGCCGCGGGAACGAACAGCAGCACAGGGGTGTCCCGCGGGTGGGCCGCATCCGTCAGGGTCCTGCCCAGGTAGACCGCCGCGGGCGGTGCCCCTGAGGCTTCCTGGAGGGAATTGAACAGGGTTCCGGCGTCGCCGAGCCAGAGCGCGTCGCCATCCACCAGTGCCTGCCGCTCCGCCAGGACCATGGCCTTCGCGGTTCCGGAAGCGATGAGCTCCTCGACCGTTCCGGGCTTAATACGCTCAGCGGATGCCCTGTCTATCATGGCCGGACGGACTGGAAGAAGGGTGTCCGTCAGGTGGTTCGCCGGCGCCCGGAACTCGGTAAAACTCATGTACCTACCGTACTGACTCGCACCGACAAATAACATTTGCCCTGTTCAGGGCGCCACCGTCCGCACGGCGGTCTTTCGGCGCAGCTTTTCCGGCCGATCTTCCGGCGGATCTGGAGACTCGCCGCAGGACATCGCCCCGACGGGCGCCACTGACCATACCGTTGAATCTGTGAGAAAAACACCGCTCGAACTGGCCGCAATTGCAACAGCGGCAGTTCCCGGCCTGGCGCCGACAGCCACTGCATCCGCTCCGGACGACGCCGCCGATTTCGACTCGGCGCTCCTGCTCGACTCCGACGGCAAACGCTGGCGGGTTCGCTCACCGAGGCACGCCGAGGCCAGCACCCGGCTGGAGACCGAGTTCATGGTGTTGCGGACGTTCACCCCGGCCATCCGTGCCGAACTCCCCTTCCTGCTCCCCAGCGTCGCCGGCACCGTGCGGCAAAGCACCTTGAGCACCTTCGTGTACGCGCACCTGGCCGGCACGACCCGCAGCATCGAGGAACTCTCGGCCTGCAGCGACGCCCTGGCCAAGGAAATCGGCACCGCCCTGGCGGCCGTCCACGACCTGCCGCAGTCGCTGGTCAACAACGCGGACCTGCCCAGCTACACGGCCAACGAGTTCCGCCAGCGAAAGCTCAATGAGCTGGACCAGGCGGCGACCACGGGCAAGATCCCCACGATCCTCCTGCGCCGCTGGGAGCACGCCCTGGAGGATGTGGCCCTGTGGCGCTTCAACCCGTGCGTGGTCCACGGCGACCTGCACGAAGACAACCTGCTGGTGGACGGCGACCGCGTGACGGCCCTGACGGGCTGGACCGACCTTCGTATCGGCGACCCCGCGGACGACTTTGCGTGGCTGGTTGCTTCCAATGAGCAGTCCTTCGTCGGCGCGGTGCTGCGGCATTACACGGATGCCCGCCGGGACCAGGCCGACAGCCACCTGCTGCGCCGCGCGGCCCTGCTCGCCGAGTTCGCCCTGGCCCAGTACCTGGTGAAGGCACTAGCCGCAGGCCACGCCGAAATGACCGCCGAGGCCGAAGCCATGCTGAAATCGCTGGCGGACGATATCGGCGAGCAGGACGCAGCCGACGCCGAAGCTGCCGCCGCCGAAGCCGACACGGCAGCCGCCGGGGCCCCGGTTCCTGGTGGCGGAGCTGCCGGCAGCCCGACGGCGGTACCTCCACACCCGGTTGCCGGCACGACGCCGGCGGTCAGCGTGAGCGCAGTGCCAGCCCCCGCCGTCAGCGTTGCTCCGATCCCGGATGCCGCCGGGGGTGCTGCTGACACCGCACTTGCGGGCGGCGCACCGGCAGTCCCTGATGTCTCGACGGCGGCACTCCGGATCGTGCCTCCCGCACCTGCGGGTGCGCCGGAAGAGAGCGCCTCCGCGGAGCCGGACGGCCAGCGGGAAGACTCCGCCTCGGGAGGACCCGCAGGAGAAAAGCCCGCGGCGGACAAGCCCTCAGAGTCGGGCAAGGCTTCAGAGCCGGGCAAGGCCGGCCTCCAGGACGCCGACAAGCGGTAGCCCGGGGCACCGGCCCACCCCGCTCCTTGCGGGCGACGGCCGCGGCCTCACTCCCCCGGCCGGGAAAGCGCCCCTGCGATGACCGCTTCGAGTTCGGCTTCCGACCCGAGGTCGTGCGGACGGACCACGGCGTCGTCCGGGACGTAGTAGAAGGCCGCGCTGACCGATTCCAAGGGCACCCCCTTCAGGCGCGCCCAGGCGAGGCGGTACACCGCCAGCTGCACGGAGCGGCTGGCGAGGCGGCCGCCCGAGGGGCGCTTGCCTGTCTTCCAGTCCACCAGTTCCCAGCTGCCGTCGGCATTGCGGAACACCGCGTCGATCCGGCCGCGGACCACCACCCCGGCGATGCTGGTTTCCACCGGCACTTCGACGAAGGCCGGCGCCCGGTGGGCCCATTCGGAGTCCTTGAAGGTATCCACCATGTCGTCGAGACCGTAGGCGGCGTCGATATGGGCGTCGGCCCCCGCTTCCCCGCCGAAGTCCAGCATGCCTGTGGTGCCGAAATACTCCTCCACCCAGGAATGGAATGCGGTTCCCTTGCGTGCCGCGACACCGGGTTCGCGGGGCACCGGACGCCTAAGCTGGGCAAGCACCGCATCCGGATCGTCGCCCAACTCCACGAACATGGACGCAGAAATGTGGCCCGGCAAGTGGATGTCCTGGACCGGTTTCCGCTGGCGTGAGCGCTTCAGGAGGAGATCCGCTTCCTCCGCCCACCCGGCAGCAGTACCGTGGAGCGCCCTGCGCGGGGCAACCGCCCCGGCCGCGGAGGGGCTGTCCAGCCCGGACGGTCCGTCGGGGCCAGCAGGTGCTTCCGCCAGGTACAAGGGCTCGCCCGGGCGCAGCGCCCCAATGGCCTGCCTGACGCGGTCCGCCGCGGCGTCCATGGCGGCGCGACGGCCCGGCACGTTGCGCAGCCGGTCCCCGGTCCGCGGGTCGCAGGGACCTTCGAGCGGATCGTACGGGAACACCGCCAGTTCGGCTGCCACGGTCAGCGGGCTTTCGGCGGGCAGTTCGTCTTCACGCAGGGAGGCGGGATGGATTCCTGCGGAAGTTCCGGCGTCGGGCATACCTGGAAGGCCTGCGGCCTCCGCGGGTTCCGTGAGTGGAGCGAGTTCGGCGAGGAAGGGCGAGATCTCGGCGATTCCGGACCGCGACCCGTTCCAGGCCGCACTCGACACCCACAGCACGAACTTGGCCCGGGTGTAGGCGACGTAGGCCAGGCGCCGCTCCTCAGCCTCCCCGTGGTGCTGGACCTCGGCCTTGAATTCCTTCTCCGCGTCCAGCCAGCCCTTCTGGTCCGGCTGGTCCAGGTCCCATTGCGGCAGGTCGGCGCGGTCGCCGCGCAGGGGCCAGGGAAGGGCAGCCGCGCCGCTGCTCCATCGCGAGTCCCTGTTGCTGGGGAACGAGCCGGCATTGAGGCCCGGGACGAAGACGATGTCCCATTCCAGTCCCTTGGAGGCGTGGACCGTGAGCAGTTGGACGGCCTCGTGGTTGACTTCCGTGGCGGCGGCGTCGAGCCCGCCTTCCTCGGACGCGGCAGCTTCCAGCCAGGAGAGGAAGGCCAGCAGGTCCACCCGTTGGGAGGTCTGCAGGAAGCCGGCGGCGGCGTCCTGGAAGGCGTCGAGGTTCCGGCGGGCCTGGTGGATGCTGACCCCGGGCTTGGCGGCCACTTCGACGTCGAGCAGCATGGCCCGTTCGACCTCGCCCAGCAGGGTGGTGAGGTCGTCCCCGAGGAAGCTGCGCAGCCCCCGCAGCTCCGCCGACAGCCGGCTCAGCCGCTCCTGCGCGACGTCGCTCAGGGACCGGCCGTGGGCCGACGTCCACCCCGGGCGGGGCAGGAAGTCCAGGGCCTCCACGAGGCTCGCGGCGTCAGTGATGTCGCCTTCGACGACGACGTCGCCGGCGGTCTCGTCCGCGGCGAGCTCCGCCATCAGCGCTTCCGGACCGGAGCCGGCCTGGGCACGGCGCCTGGCGAGGAAGCGCGACCAGTCGTGGAAGGCCATGAGGTCGGCAGTACCGATCCGCCACCGCGCTCCGGCGAGCAAGCGCATCAGGGCGTCAGAGCGGCCCGGATCGGCGAGCACCCGCAGCGTGGATACGAGGTCCACGATCTCCGGGGTGTCCAGGAGCCCGCCAAGGCCGACGATCTCGTAGGGAATCCCCTGCACTTCGAATTCCCGCCGCAGGACCTCCATCTGCGCCCGGCGGCGGCAAAGGACGGCCATGCTCGGCAGGACGGCGTCCCCGGCCTGGTCCGTTTCGAAGATGGTGCGGCGGTAGCGCTGGACGTCGCGGGCAACCGCCGCCGCCTCGTCCTCGTCCGTCGCGAAGCGGCCAAGGATGACATTGCCTTCGACTGCTGCCGGGCTTGGCTTAAGCGACGGGACCGACACTGCGCTCCCCTGCGTCCGTTCACCGGCCGGCCCGCCGGTCCCTGCTGCCTTGTTCAGGGGCGCGGAGATGACGTTGGCCGCGCCGAGGATGTTGCGGCCGTTCCGCCACGCCGTGGTCAGGTAGGACACCGGGGCCGGAATGAACGACGCCGGGCGGCCGCCGTCGTCGGTCCTCGCCGGGAACTCCTGGACGAAGTGGAACAGCTGGCCCGCGGACGCGCCACGGAATCCATAGATCGACTGGTTCGGGTCCCCCACTGCCGTGACGGCGTGCCCCTCGCCGAACAGCCGGGAGAAGAGCACGAGCTGGGCGTGCGAGGTGTCCTGGAATTCGTCGAGGAGCACCACTTTGTAGCGGGACCGTTCGGTGGCGGCGGCCACGGGGACGTCCCGGGCGATCCTGGCCGCCAGGGCTACGAGGTCGCCGAAGTCGAGCACGCCCCGTTCGCGCTTTGCCGACTGGTAGCGGCCGACCATGTCCGCCACGCTGGCACGGGTCAGCAGCATGGCGTTCAGGTCGGCGGCGGCCTGGGTGGGGTTCTTCTTGGCCCCTGCCTGGTAGGGCAGCTGGCTGAACTCCGTGGTCCGCTCCATCAGCCAGGACTGCACTTCGGCGGGCTCCCGCAGGTGCTCCGCGCATTCGCCCGCCAGCTGCACCACGGCGTTGACCAACGTGGATTTCGCCGCGGTGAAGTGTTCGTAGGGGCCGTCGTAGGCTTCCACGACCTCGCCGGCCAGCTGCCACGCCTGGGCTCCGCCGAGCAGCACCACGTCACGCTCGATGCCCAGGCGCAGGCCGTAGTCCGAGACGATGCCGCTCGCGTAGGAGTGGTACGTGGACACCTTTGGCTCGAGCTCGTCCGAACCCGCCAGCCAGTCCGGGAAACCGTGCCGTCCGGGGTCCTCGACGGCGATCCGCTGCAGCGTGGCCAGTTTGGCCCGGATGCGGCTGGCCAGTTCCCCTGCCGCCTTCCGGGTGAAGGTGACGCCAAGGACCTCCTCGGGCCTGACCCAGCCGTTGGCCACCAGCCACACCACACGGTCTGCCATGGTTGCGGTCTTCCCGGACCCCGCGCCTGCGATGACAAGCCGGGGCGACAAGGGCGAGGCGATGATTGCTGCCTGTTCATCCGTGGGGCGGTTCTTTTCGCCCATGATTGCGGCGAGCTCCCCGGGGGTGAATCGTGCCGGCGGCGTGCCTGCACCCGGTTCCGGGGCGGTCCCGCCAAGCGCCGGGGCGAGGGTGTCGAGCGTCATTCCGTAACCTGCTTTCCTCGGGCACAGAGCGGGCAAATCTCGGGCAGGCGGCACCCGTGCCCGCCGTGGCCGCCCTTGGACGGATCGTGCCGGGCTTCGAAAGTGGCCCCCGACATGAGCGCGGCGGCTTCGTTGACCATGTCCCGGGCCCAGTTGTCGCCGGCTTCGAGTGCCTCCTGGACCTGGATGCCGGGAGACTTCGTCTTGGTACCGAGCTGGGCCAGCACGGCACCGCCGGGGGCTGCGCCGGTATCGAAGGCCCCTTCGAGGACGGCAGCCTGGTAGGCGCCAAGCTGCGGGTGCCGGGCGAGTTCGGTCTTGCCGGGCTGTCTCCTGCCCGTCTTGAGGTCCACGATCACGAGCCTGCCCTCAGCGTCGATTTCCAGGCGGTCCACCTGGCCACGAAGCATGGCGGCCCGCTCACCAACGGGCGGTAGCGGGACATCGAAATCGAGCTCGACGCCCACGAGGCGCCGGCCTTCGCTGCGCATCACCAGGATGTACTGGGCAAGCTTGCGGACCATGGCCTCGGCACGCTGGAAATCCAGCCGGCCTTCCCAGTTGTCCTTCATGCCAAGGGCAGGCCAGCGCCGGGCGAGTTCCGCAAGGTACTCGGCGCCGGAGGCGTCGGGGAGTTCCTGGGCGATGGCGTGCACCAGGGTGCCCAGGCTCCGGGCGAAGTCCGTGGCCGCCTCTCCGCCGGCCGCCTGCACAAACCAGTCCAGCGGCGACTTGTGCACTGATTCGACCTTCGACGGTGACACCATGACGGTCCCGCCGTCGGGAACCACGGGGGCCTCGCTGCTAAGCGGGGCCAGGCCCCACCAGCTGTCCGGATGGGCACCTGGCACAGGGGGTTCGGCCGAGGCCAGGTGCGCGAGGACCCGTGCGGCTTCGGCGGCGTTGTCGAGTTCCACCGCGTTCGTATCCACTTGCACCTTCTGGCGTAGCTCCGCCACGAGGGCGCGCAGTGTCATGGGACGCTCCACCGAGGTGTAGCCACGGCTGTACTGGCCCGTTTCGAGGGGAGCCACGTAGTCCAGGAACGCCGAAGGCTGCTCGTCTTCCGACGACACAGCGGTGCAGATGAGCAGTTCCCCGGCACGCGAAACGGCGGTGGAGAAGCTGCGCAGTTCGTCGTAGCGGATGTCGCGGAGCCGGCTGAGCGGGCCGCGCTGCAGCGCGTGCTCCACCCCGTGCTCGACGGCGTCCGCGAACAGGGTGCTGCCCAGCAGTTCACCGCGCAGCCGGGTGTTCGGCCACACCCCTTCCTGCAGGCCCGCCACAATCACCACCGGCCATTCCCTGCCTGCCGCGCTGGCCGGGGTCATCAGCTCCACGGCTTCCTCCAACTGGGCGCGCGCCGCCAGGGTGTCCATCGGCAGTTCCTGGTTCATCAGGTACTCCAGGAACTGCTCCGCACCCGAACCCGGGAGCTGGTCGACGTACCGCTCCGCGGTGTGGAAAAGGGCCATCATCGCGTCGAGGTCGCGGTCCGCGCGGGCGCCAGGCGCGCCGCCGTCGAGCGCCAATGCTGTCCACCGGGCCGCCAGGCCGCTGCCCTGCCACAACGCCCAGAGAACGGTTTCGGCGTTGGCTCCCGCCTGGCCCAAGGCCTCGCCGCCGGCCCTGATCATCCGGGCGATGCGACGGGCGGAGCTGCCCTCGATCCCCAAGGAACCCAGGGCGCCGGGCTGGAGCAGCGCTTCGACCAGCAAGGAATCGCTCGCCCGCCCGCCGCCACCGAGCAGCTCCTCCCGTCGCAGCGACTGCCGGAGCCGGCGCAGTTCGATGGCCGTGGCCCCGCCGATCCGGGAGGTCAGCAGGGACACGGCGAGTTCGGGCGTGAGCTTCGAGGGCTCGAGCACCACGCCGTAGAGCTCCAGCAGGGGACGCACCGCAACCTCGTCGCGGACAGCGGCGTCTGCCACGGGCACCTGCACCGGGATCCCCTGCCCGGACAGGTAGCGCTGGAGCTGGGCGAGCTGCCCGCCGTTGCGCACGATCACGGCGATGTCGCTGAAAGCGCGCCCTTCCCGCAGCTGTGCCTCGAGGATGCGCTGCGCCACGTACCGGAGTTCGTGCGCGGGCGACGGCAGGAGGTGCGCCTCTGCGCGGCCATCCCCGGCCGCGCCGGAGGCGGTTTCGAGACGCCGGGCCAGCTGGCCGCCCTGGCGCTGCGAAATCCGGTCCGCGACGCCCAGCCAGGCCTTCGCCACGCCAGGCACCTGGCGGTGGGCAGTCGACAGCGGGAGCTCCTTTGCGGTGCCCAGCAGTCGGGGCAGCTCGGCCACGAGGTCCGGACGGGCACCCCGGAATCCCTGGACCACCGTGTCCGGGGAGGACGTGATCACGGCGTCCTTGCCCTCAGCGATGTCGGCGAGCAGTTCGAAGACGGCCGGATTGGCCTCCTGGATGTCATCGACGAGGATCAGCTGGAGCCGTTCGCGTTCGGCTTCCAGGAAGCCGGGTGCGTCCTGGAAAATCTGCCGCGCCGCCGTAATGATCCCGGCGGGATCGAAGGCCTCGGGCATGCGCAGGTCCAGCACGTCGCGGTATTCGGAATAGAGACGGGCTGCGGCCATCCAATCGGGGCGGTCGCATTCATAGGCGAGTGCCGTGAGGTCCTCGGCGGTGCGGCCGGATTCGATGATGCGGTCGAAAAGCTGGCGGATTTCCTGGCGGAAACCGCGCGTGGGCAGGGCCGCGGAGAAGTCGTCAGGCCAAGGCAGCTCGAGGCCCGGGCGGCTGTGGCCCTCAAGCAGTTCCTTGATGATGAGGTCCTGTTCGGGGCCCGAGAGGAGCTTCGGCGGCCGCGGCAGCGGCATGACCCCTTCGGCCTTCGCCCGCCGGATCAGGTCGAAAGCGTAGGACGCCCAGGTGCGGGCCGGCGTCGTGCTCAGGGTCCGCCCCAGGCGGGCGGTGAAGCGGTCCCGCAGCGCCGAGGCGGCGTGCCGCCCCGGTGCCAGGATGAGGATGCGGCCGGGGTCGACGCCGTCCCGTTCCACCCGCCGGACAGCCGTTTCGACCAGGACGGCGGTCTTTCCCGTGCCGGGCGCGCCGGGCACCAGGAGCGGCCCGGAACCGTGCGGAAGCCCGACGACGGCGGCCTGGTCCGCGGACAGCAGCGGCACCGTGCAGATGTTTTCGCGCGGCGGGACAAGCCGGAGGCGCGGGGTTTGGCGGGGGGCTTGCGGGGTTCCTGCCGAGGCTTTGCTGGCTGACTGGCTGCTTAGGGGGACGCTCACACAGTCATTTCATCATCGGGCACTGACAATTGATGGAGCTGACGCTCCAGCTCCTCCGAAATCACATCGATCCGGTCGAAATCCTCCTCGCCGGGGGCCCAGCGGGCTGCGGCGATGTCGACCCGCCAGCGGCCTTCGCCGGTCCGCAGGAATGCCTCATGGTCTCCGTGCAGCGGGGTTCCTTCGGCGAGGTAGTGGCGTAGGGCCTCGGCTTCGTGGCCCGGCGGGGCTTCGCCGCTGGCCCGAAGGACGCGCCACCAGGCCACCGCACTGCCGTAGTGGCTCATGACCGAACCCACCTGGCGGGGGCCGCCGTGCCCGAGCAGTTCAGCAACGTCGCCGTAAGCGAGGGCCGCGCCCGGAGGCACGAGATCCACAACGGCCAGCACCGCCCCCACAAACTCCGTCCGCATGTTTCAAGCGTATCGGCTGCCCCACGGTGTCGGTTTCCAATCTTGTCGGGGGCTGCCGGTAGCGTGAAGGCATGAGCTCCTGGAACACCCTCCCCCGCGCCGCGTTCGACCTCGAAACCACCGGTCGGAACTCCCGCGCCGCGAGGATCGTCACTGCGTCCATCACCGTGGTGGACGGCCAGGGCAACGTGATCAAGGAACGGGAGTGGCTGGCAGATCCCGGCGTCGAGATCCCCCAGGAAGCGAGCGACGTCCACGGCATCACCACCGCGAAAGCGCGTGCTGAGGGCCGCCCGGCGGCCGAGGTCACCCGCGAGGTCGCGGCCACCTTGCAGGAACTGTTCGACGACGGCGTTCCCGTCATCGCGTTCAACGCCAGCTACGACTTCACCGTCCTTGCCGCCGAATCCGCCCGTTATGGGGTGCCGCAGCTGAGCCGGTTCCCGGTGTTGGACCCGTACATCATGAACAAGCAGGTGGACCGCTACCGCAAGGGCAAGCGCACCCTCGGGGCGCTGTGCGAGGAATACGGGGTGGACCTCGAGAACGCCCACACCTCGGCTGCCGACGCCTTGGCAACGCTGCGGGTGCTCGACGCCATGGCCGGCAAGTTCCCCAAGCTGCACATGCCGGCGTCCAAGCTCCACCAGCTCCAGGTCGACTGGGCCGCAGCGCAGGCCGCCGACTTCCAGTCCTACCTGCGCCGCAGCAAGCCCACCGCCGTGATCGAGGGCGACTGGCCGGTGCTCCCGCCGGAAGACGCGAGCCGCGGCGGTTTCTAGTCGCTGGTTTCCAGCCCTTTCCACAGGCCCATATAGCACGCCAGCAGACATGACGCATGTCACAGGATCCCGCCTCCGGAGCAGCGCCTCCGGGCGGCGGACACAATTCATCCGTTGCGTTTTCTTACGAGCGTTCCAATGAAGGTTTGTGACTTTTCGTAATAAATCTTCGGAATATTGACCATTGTTGCGAACTATGTTCGGAATCTTTGAGCCGCAGGGCCGGATGACATAATTAAGTTTGGCGGGTTGAGTTCTGCTAGGGCCCCACGAATGAACCTGTGGCCGCATCCCCGCCCGCGTCACCGAGATCCCAGTAATTCCAATGAAAGTGAACGCTTGATGAAAATCAAAGCTCTGAAGTGGCTGTCTACTGTCCCCGTAGCCGCCGCCCTCGTCGTGTCCCTCGCCGCATGCGGCGGTGGAACGTCCCCGGCTGGCTCGGCTTCCCCCACCGACGCCCTCGCCGGTGCCCAGAACACTGACAAGTACACCACTGCAGACGTCACGTCCCTGGACAAGATCGACAAGAGCAAGCTGGGCCTCATCACCGATGGCACCATCAAGGTCGGCACCCTCTCCGACGCCCCGCCGAGCATCTTCATCGACAAGTCCGGCAACTTCACCGGCTTCGACAACGATCTGCTCAAGGCAATGGGCGAGAAGCTCGGCCTGAAGGTCGAATTCGCTTCCACCAAGTTCCAGAGCCTCCTGGCCCAGGTCAAGAACCAGCAGTTCGACGTCGGATCCTCCTCGATCTCGACTACCGACGCCCGCCGCCAGACCGTTTCCTTCACCAACGGCTACGACTTCGGCTTCATGGCCTTGGTGGCCAAGACCGACAGCGACGTCAAGAGCATCGCCGACCTCAAGGAAGGCGTCCGCGTGGGCGTCGTCCAGGGCACCGTCCAGGACGACATGGTCACCAACCAACTGGGCCTCGACCCTGTCCGCTACCCGGACTACAACACCGCCTACGCCAACGTAAAGAGCGGTCAGATCGACGCCTGGCTGGCCCCGTCCCAGCAGGCCGAAGGCCAGATCAAGTCAGGCGACGGCACCAAGATCCACGAGAAGAAGGTCGCAACCCAGAACTTCTCCGCCTATGCCGTCGCGAAGGACAACAAGGCCCTGGCCGAGGCGCTGAACTCCGCCCTCGACGCTGTTATCGCGGATGGCACTTGGACTACTCTCGCCAAGAAGTGGTTCCCCGAGCGCAAGACCGACGCCGAGCGCATGCCCGACGGTTGGAAGCCGGGCAGCAAGGCTGTCCAGGTCCCCGCCGACAAGTAAAGACCGGCCACCAGCCGAACCGCAGTAAAACCACCGCTCAAGCCTGGGCCCGTTATCGGGTCCGGGCTTGAGCGGCTAAGACCGAGGAGTCATATGGACGCATGGAGCCGCCTTGCGGACACCTTTCTGAACTGGGGCTACATCGCCGAGGTGCTGCCCACGATGTTCTCGTACGGCCTGCTGAACACGATCGTCCTGGCGCTGGCGTCCGGGCTCATCGGCACCTTCCTGGGCATAGTGCTGGCATTGATGGGTATCTCCAGGAACCCCGTGGCCCGCTGGGTCGCCCGCATCTACACGGACATCTTCCGCGGCCTGCCGGCGGTGCTGGTCATCCTGGTGATCGGCCTCGGTTTCGGCCCCCTGCTGAACGAACTCACCGGCATCCGCAGCCCCTACCCCCTCGGCATCGCCGCCCTGAGCCTGATGGCCGCCGCCTACATCGGCGAGATCTTCCGCTCGGGCATCCAGAGCGTGGACAAGGGCCAGCTCGAAGCCTCCCGCGCGCTGGGATTCGGCTACGGCCCCTCGATGCGCATGATCGTCGTCCCGCAGGGCATCCGGCGCGTGCTCCCGGCCCTCATGAACCAGTTCATCGCCCTCATCAAGGAATCCTCCCTTGTGTTCACCCTCGGCCTGATGAGCCGTGAGCGCGAGCTGTTCCAGATCGGCCAGGACTTCGCCGCCAACAACGGCAACCAGTCCCCCTTGGTCGCGGCGGCCATCTTCTACCTGGCGCTGACCATCCCGCTGACCCACCTGGTCAACTACATCGACAACCGCCTGCGGACCGGCAAGGAACAGAAGCACGAACCTGACGAGGCCGCGGCCGTCATCGGGAAGGGAGCCCACGCATGAGCCAGTTCACCTCCGGATCCCTCACCGGCAAGAACCTGCACCTGGCCTTCGGCAGCAACAAGGTGCTGCGCGGCATCGACATCCACGTGGAAAAGGGCACCGCGGCCTCCGTGATCGGCCCCTCCGGCTCGGGCAAGTCCACCTTGCTGCGCGTCATGAACCGGCTCATCGAACCGGACCAGGGCGACATCCTGCTGGACGGCCGCTCGGTCCTCAAGGACAACCCGGACGAGCTCCGCCGCCGGATCGGCATGGTGTTCCAGCAGTTCAACCTCTTCCCGCACAAGTCCGTGGGCGAGAACGTAGCGTTCGCGCTGCGGAAGCTGCGGAAGCTCCCCAAGGACCAGGCCTGGGCCGAGGCCCTGGACCAGTTGGACAAGGTCGGGCTCAAGCACAAGGCCGGCGTGCGCCCCGCAACCCTCTCCGGCGGCCAGCAGCAGCGCGTGGCGATCGCCCGGGCCCTGGCCATGAAGCCGGAAGTCATGTTCTTCGACGAGGCCACCTCCGCCCTCGACCCCGAGCTCGTCAAAGGCGTCCTGGCCCTCATGAGCGACCTCGCCAGCGATGGCATGACCATGGTGGTGGTGACCCACGAAATGGGCTTCTCCCGCAACGTGTCCAACCAGGTGGTCTTCATGGACGGCGGCGTGGTGGTGGAGAACGGCAGCCCTGACCAGCTCTTCACCGAGCCGAAAACCGAGCGCCTGCAGAAGTTCCTCTCGGACGTTCTCTAGCCGGCTGGTCTCCAACCAACCCGGCGCAGATCCCCGGCAGCCTCAGGCTGCCGGGGATCTCGCTTTAACCGGCCCTACTTGCCCGCCTTGACCCGGAGGACGGTGAGCGCCGCGGCGTCGACGGCCTTGCGGAAGGCCGGTTCCGCCGTCGCGCGCCGCAGGACTTCGGCATACATCGCCGGAACAGAGCCGGAATCGGCGCACAGCACCATCGTGCCGCCGGCGGCAATGAAGTTGCCTGCCCGCTCCCCCACGCTCCAGGGCGCAAGCTGCGCGGCGTTGCAGAGATCGTCAGAGACGATGATGCCGGTGAAGCGGGCGTCGGTGCGGAGCATGGTGCGCATGACCACGGGCGAGAACGGCGCGGGCCGGGCGGAGTCGATGAGGTTGTAGTAGGCGTTGGAGACCATGACCCAACGGACACCCCCACGGATCGCCGCCGTGAAGGGTGCCAGGTACGGGTCGTTCCGGGTGGTGGCGGTGTCGCGGACGTTGGCGCTGACATCGGTGTTGAGCGTGACCCTGCCGAGGCCCGGGTAGTGCTTCACCACGGGGGCCACGCCGGCGTCCCGCAGTCCCGCGGCGAACGCGTTCCCGTAGGCGGAGACCGCGCCGGGTGTGTAGCCGTATTCCCGCTGGAAGTAGCCGATCGGCGCGTTCGACGGCGCGAACGCGGCCCCGGGGACGGTGTCCAGGACCGGTCCGAGGTCGACGTTGATCCCGGCCCTGAGGAGTTCGCCGCCCCAGATGCGGGACTGTGCGCGCAGCTGCGCCGGGGCGTAGGCGGTCTGGGCCAGGGCGGTGGGGATCTCGGAGAAGCCCGGTCCGCGCAGCACCTGCACGTAGCCGCCTTCCTGGTCCGTGGCCACCGAGACCGGGATCTTGTTCCCGGACTTCGCGGCAGCTGAACGGAGGGACGCCACGAGCGAGGCCGTTGCGTTGACACCGGCTTGGCTGCGGCCGGCCAGGTAGAAGTTGCCGATGTTCCGGCCCAGGAGGTTCGCCACGGCAGCGGAATCGCTGCCGCCGGCGTTCGCGCCGACCATGAACAGCTGGCCCACCCGTTGGTCCAAGCTCAACGCAGCGAGCAGGCGTTCGGGAGTTGCCGGGACGGGTTTGGCAGTCGGCCGGGGCTTCGGAGCGGCGGACGGCGTTGGGGTCCCGGTGGGACGCGGGGTCTCGGCGGGTGTCGTCACCGAAGCGGACGCGGACGACGGCGGCGCGGCAGCCGGGCTCGACGCCGTCGATTCAGCGCGGGACGGCTGAGGACTGCCGGACGGCGTGCACGCCGTGAAAAGCGCCGCGATGGCTCCCGCAAGCACCACCGTTCCGGCACCGCGGAACACGCAACGGCGCCGCGGATAATTTTCTGATGAGGAATTCTGGAGCATGGAATCAGCTGCCTGATAGGCCTCGTGCGTACCAAACCAGCCTACGCCCGGCGTGGCCGGCAACGGAGGGACCCGCCGCCGGCCACGGATAAGCGATCTCAGGCGGGCACTGCCTGCGCGGCAGCCTGGGCGGCGGCCGGAAGGGCGTCGAAGATCCGGTTCATCGCGGCGTCGTCGTGCGCTGCGGACAGGAACCAGGCCTCGAAGACGCTCGGCGGCAGGTAGACGCCGGAGTCCAACATGGAGTGGAAGAACGGCGCATAGCGGAACACGTCCTGGGCCTGCGCGTCGGCGTAATTGTGCACGCCGTTGGCGGAGGTGCCGAAGGCCACGGAGAACAGGTTTCCGGCGCGCTGGATGGAGTGGTCCACGCCCGCCGCGTCGAGGGCGGAGGACAGGGCAGCGGAGAGCTCCAGCGAACGGGCATCCACGAAGGAGTAGACCTCCGGCGTCGCATGCGTGAGGGTCGCGACGCCGGCGGCCATGGCCACCGGGTTACCGGAGAGCGTGCCTGCCTGGTACACGGGGCCGAGCGGTGCGAGGTAGTCCATGACGTCGGCACGCCCGCCGAGTGCCGCCGTCGGCATGCCGCCGCCGATCACCTTGCCGAAGGTCAGCAGGTCCGGGGTCCAGCCCTCGGTAGCGCCGGTGAGTCCCCAGTAGCCGGCGTAGCCGGTACGGAAGCCGGTGAGGACCTCGTCCAGGATGAGCAGGGCGCCGTGTTCGCGGGTGATCCGGGAGAGGGCGGCGTTAAAGCCCTCGCCCGGGGTAACGACGCCCATGTTCGCCGGGGCGGCTTCGGTGATGACGGCGGCGATGTGCTCGCCGTGGGCGGAAAAGGCGGCCTCGACGGCGTCGAGGTCGTTGTAGGGCAGCACGAGGGTTTCGGCGGCGGCGGCTTCGGTGACGCCGGCCGAGCCCGGGAGCGCCATGGTGGCCAGGCCGGAACCCGCGGCGGCCAGCAGGCCGTCCAGGTGGCCGTGGTAGCAGCCGGCGAACTTCACGATGAGGTTGCGGCCCGTAAAGCCGCGGGCCAGGCGCACGGCGGTCATGGTGGCTTCGGTGCCGGTGGAGACCATGCGGAGGCGCTCGACGGCGGACACACGTTCCTTGACGAGTTCGGCCAGGCGGGCCTCGTCCGGGGTGGAGGCACCGAAGGAGAGACCGCGGTCCACGGCGGCGTGCACGGCGTCGAGCACGGCGGGGTGGGCGTGGCCAAGCAACGCCGGGCCCCAGGAGCACACCAGGTCCACGTAGTCCTTGCCGTCAGCGTCCTTGAGGTAGGCGCCTTTCGCGGAGACCATGAAACGCGGGGTGCCGCCCACGGAACCGAAGGCGCGAACAGGCGAGTTGACGCCCCCTGGCATCAGGGTCTGGGCATGGGCGAAGAGATCATCCGAACGAGTCATGCCCCTATTCTTTCATCCCGCAGGGGCAGGGATTGGCGCCCCTGCGGGATGAAAGGGTCACTTCACCTGCGCGCTCAAGGACAGCAGTTCTGCCACCCGCGGGGCGACTTCGGAGCCGAAGAGCTCGATGGAGCGCATCATCTTCGCGTGGGCCAGGGTACCGTTGCTGTATTTGAGTTCGAAGCGGTCGGCGCCGAGGGTCCCCTTGAGCCGGGCGACCTTGGCGGCCACCGTCTCCGGCGAGCCGACGAACAAGGCACCGTCCTCCTCCACGAGGGCTTCGAATTCGCCGCGGCCGGCCGGGCCCCAGCCGCGTTCGGCGCCGATCCGGTTGCGGGTGGCAAGCCAGTGCGGGAAGTAGTCTTCGCGGGCCTGCTCATCGGTGTCGGCGACGTAGCCGGGCGAGTGCACGGCGAGCTGCTTGGGGCTGTGTCCTGCTTCGGCCAGGCTGCGGCGGTAAAGCTGGGAGAAAGGCGCGAAGCGTTCCGGCTGCCCGCCGATGATCGCCAGCACCATCGGGTAGCCGTAGGCCGCGGTGCGGACCACGGACTGCGGCGTGCCGCCGACGCCGATCCACGTGGGCAGCAGCCGGTTCTCGAGGTGCGGGTAGACCATTTGGCCGTGCAGCCCCGCGCGCGTGCGGCCGTCCCAGTTCACCGGCTTCTGGGTGCGGACCTGGTGGTAGAGCTCCAGCTTCTCCTCGAAGAGGACGTCGTAGTCGGCCAGGTCGTAGCCGAACAGCGGGAAAGATTCGGTGAACGAGCCGCGCCCAAGGATCACTTCGGCGCGGCCATTCGAGACGGCGTCGAGGGTGGCGAAGCGCTGGAAGACGCGGATGGGGTCGTCCGAGCTGAGCACGGTGACGGCGCTGCCGAGGCGGATGCGTTTCGTGGCGGAGGCGACGGCGGCCAGCACAACTTCGGGGGCGCTGACGGCGAAGTCCCGGCGGTGGTGCTCCCCCACCCCGAAGGAGTGGAGCCCGACGGCGTCGGCCAGCTTGGCCTGTTCCACCACCTGGCGCAGCACCACGGCATGGTGTTTCGGCTCGCCGGCGTCGTCAAGGTCGACGTCGCCGAAGGTGCTGACGCCGAGCAGCATGGAGTCCGCGCCTACGGGGGCGGTTGGGTCAAAGACGGGTACAGGGGACGGACCGGTTCCGGAAACTTCGCTATTTTCATGCATACGCATACAAACCGCGTGGCTCCCGGAATCATTCCCGGCCGAGCGGGTCATTTCTCCCGGAGCCAGCCCGCGAGCTCGGAGGCCCAGTAGGTCAGGACCATGTTGGCCCCGGCGCGCTTGATGCCGAGCACGGATTCGGTGATGGCCCCGCGGCGGTCGATCCAGCCGTTGGCGGCAGCGGCTTCGATCATCGCGTACTCGCCGGAGATCTGGTACGCGGCCACTGGCACAGGGCTCATGGCGGCGACGTCGGCCAGGATGTCCAGGTAGCTCATGGCCGGCTTGACCATGACCATGTCCGCGCCTTCTTCGAGGTCCAGCTCCACCTCGATGATGGCCTCGCGCCGGTTGGCGGCGTCCATCTGGTAGGTCCGGCGGTCACCCGTGAGCTGGGAGTCCACGGCTTCCCGGAAGGGGCCGTAGAACGCCGAGGCGTACTTGGCGGCGTAGGCCAGGACGGCGGTGTTCTTGTGTCCGGCTTCCTCGAGGGCCTGCCGGATAACGGCGATCTGGCCGTCCATCATGCCGGAGGGACCCAGCACGTGCGCTCCGGCATCGGCCTGGGCCACGGCCATCTGCCCGTAGATTTCCAAGGTGGCGTCGTTGTCCACGTAGCCGTTGGCGTTCAGCACGCCGCAGTGGCCGTGGTCGGTGAACTCGTCCAGGCACACGTCGCTCATGACCACGAGTTCGTCGCCCACTTCGGCGCGCACGTCGCGGATGGCCTTGTTCAGCACGCCCTCGGGATCCAGCGAGGCGGAGCCGTTGGCGTCGCGCTCGGCGGGAACGCCGAACAGCATGATGCCGCCGACGCCCAGTTCCACGGCCTCCGCTGCCGCCCGCTTGAGCGATTCGGTGGTGTGCTGCACGACGCCGGGCATCGAGCCGATCGGCGCGGGCTCGCTGAGGCCTTCACGGATGAAGGCCGGCAGGATCAGTTCCGCGGGGGCCAGTCGGTGTTCGGCCGTCAGGCGGCGCATGGCCGGGGTGGTGCGGAGGCGCCGGGGGCGGTGGTTGGGGAAGCTCATGTCAGCCCTTCGGTAGCGAACAGTTCGGTGAGGGCGGCGACGATGCCGTCCGGAGTGGGTTCCTTGGCCGTAGCGGCAACGCCAA
Source organism: Arthrobacter celericrescens (assembly GCF_003614925.1). Lineage (GTDB taxonomy): Bacteria > Actinomycetota > Actinomycetes > Actinomycetales > Micrococcaceae > Arthrobacter > Arthrobacter celericrescens. Next base: position 42,023 of record NZ_QYLP01000016.1, on the reverse strand, counting down.
TGCCCAGCGCTTCGGCCTCGGCCGCCGTCGAGCGTCCGATCGCGATGAACCGGCAGTCCCGCAGGGGCAGCAGGGTTGCGGCGATCCGCCGGGCGGCGCTGGGTGAGGCGGCGACGACGGCGGCCAGGGCGCCGTCGTCGATCAGTCCGCGGGCGTGTACGGGCTCCAGCAGGGGCAGCTCGTCCTCGCGGGTCGCGGACCAGGCGGCGGCCTTGGCGAGCTCCGTGTCGAGGCGTTCTTCCGGGCGGGCCGGAAAGTCGACGGTGCGGTAGGCGGTCACGACGTCGACCTCAGCACCCTTGGCAGCCAGGCCGCCGGAGAGCAGCGTGTCGGCGATGTCCGCCTGCGGAAGCAGGACGCGGCGGGGGCCTTCCGGCCAGACCTCGAGGAGGCCAGCGGCGGATTGGCTGCCTTCCGGCGCCAGGTCCACCCGGATGCCTTCGGCTTCCAGGATCCGGCGCGAGGACGGACCGATCGTCGCCACCCGCACGCCGGGCGGCAGGAGCGCGGACAGCTCCGCTCCGCGCTCCGCGGCCTTGGCCTTCAGGGCGCGGACCGTGGTGATGCTGCTGACCACCAGCCAGTCGTAGCGGCCGCCGGCCAGGGCATCCAGGGCCTCCCCCAGGGCGTGCTGGTCGGCCGCGCGTTCGAAATCGATCAGCGGCAGCAGCAGCGGCTCGGCTCCGGCGTCGGACAGCGCCTGGGCCAAGGAGCCTGCACGGTCGGGGCTCCTCGTGATGAGGACCTTCCGGCCGTGCAGCACACCATTAGCGGAAGCCGCACCATTTGCGGAAGCCCCGGCCGCGGCCCCGTCCACGGACTCAGGAAGCGGCAAGGTCGGTGATCTCCGCAGCGCCGGCCGCGAGCAGCAGTTCAGCCACTTCGATGCCCAACAGGGTGGCGCCCACTTCGTTCAGGCCGTCGGTGGCCTTCTTTTCGCGGACGGTCTTGCCGCCGTCGACCGAGCAGACCACCGCTTCGAGGTACAGCATGCTGCCCTTGCGGTAGGCGAAGGCGCCCACCGGGGCGGCGCAGCCGGCTTCGAGGCGGGCCAGGACCGCACGCTCAGCGGTCACGGCGAGGCGGGTGTCCTCGTCGTCAAGCGCCGCCAGGGCCTGGGCGAGTGCTTCCTGCGAGCCGCCGGCCGCGGCGTCGGCAGTGCGGCATTCGATCGCGAGGGAACCCTGTCCCGGGGCCGGAAGCATGGCGTCGCTCTCGAAGAACTCACTGACCGTGTCCAGGCGGCCCATGCGCTCCAGGCCGGCGGCGGCGAGCACCACCGCGTCCAGGTCGCAGCTCTTGCCGGGCACCACGGCGTCGGTGGAATTGCCGGGCAAGCCGGGGACGCGGCCCAGGCGGGTGTCCACGTTGCCGCGGATGTCGATGACCTCAATGTCCTGGCGCAGCGCCCGGAGCTGGGCGGCACGGCGCGGGGACCCGGTGCCGACCTTGGCGCCGGCGGGGAGCCCGGCCAGGGTGAGTCCGTCGCGGGCGCACAGCACGTCGCGCACGTCAACGCGCGTGGGGGTGGCCGCGATGGTAAGGCCGGGTTCGGCGCCGGTCGGCAGGTCCTTGAGCGAGTGCACGGCGACGTCGCACCGCTGGTCCAGCAGCGCTTCGCGCAGGGCCGCGACGAACACGCCGGTGCCGCCCATTTGGGACAGCGAGCCGGTCTTGACGTCGCCTTCGGTGGTGATGTGCACCAGTTCGACGTCGAAGCCTCCGACGGCGGCCAGGCGGTCCGCCGTCTGCTGGGTCTGGGTCAGCGCGAGCTTGCTGGCCCGGGTGCCGATCCGGACGGTCACTTGGCGGCCTCCGGGGCGGGGTAGGCGTCGTGCCCGGTGCCGATGGTGGAGCCGAGCTCCGCGATGACCGGCTTGGCGCCGCGGAAGTTCTCGCAGCAGTTCGGGCGGCACACGTCGTACCAGGGGCCCAGGTCCGTCACGTGCGGGCGGTCGGCGATGGTGTTGTTCACGCTGCGTTCGCAGATCAGGTCCACCAGGCCGGCCACGAACGCCGCGTGGGTGCCGGGGGTGGGAACGCGGGTGGCTTCCATGCCCAGGTTCGCGCAGGTTTCGAGGGCTTCGGTGTCCAGGTCCCAGGCGACTTCCATGTGGTCGCTGACGAAGCCGAGCGGCACGATGACCACGCCGCGCACGCCTTCGGGGGCGATCGCTTCGAGGTGGTCGTTGATGTCCGGCTCCAGCCACGGGATGTGCGGGGCGCCGGAGCGGGACTGGTACACGAGGTCCCAGGCCACGTCAGGGGCCACGGTGTCCATGATGGCCTTGGCATTGGCGAGGTGCTGCGCGGCGTAGGCCGAGCCCTCGGCGAAGTCGCGCGGCTCGTCCTCGGACTTGCCGGCGGCCTCGGCATCGCGGGTGGGGATGGAGTGTGTTGCGAAGAGCACGCGGATTTTCGAGTCCGGGTCAGTTTCGCCGGCAGCCGCGAGCTTGCCGCGGATTTCCTCAAGGCCTGCCGCGGTCCCTTCGAGGAACGGCTGCACGACGCCGGGGTGGTCGAAGTACTGGCGGATCTTGTCCACCTGCAGCTTGCCGTCCAGGCCGGTCTCGGTGAGCGCGATGCCGATGTCCTCGCGGTACTGGCGGCAGCTGGAGTAGCAGGAGTAGATGCTGGTGGTGAGCATCAGCAGTCGGCGGTGGCCGGCGTCGTAGGCGTCCTGCAGCACGGGCGCGATGTACGGGTCCCAGTTGCGGTTGCCCCACAGCACGGGCAGCTCGATGCCGCGGGCGGCCAGCTCGGCTTCGATGGCGGCCTTCAGCTCGCGGTTCTGCTGGTTGATCGGGCTGATTCCGCCGAAGGCCCGGTAGTGGTGCGAGACCTCTTCGAGGCGCTCGTCCGGGATGCCGCGGCCGCGGGTCACATTGCGCAGGAAGGGAATGACGTCTTCCTGGCCCTCGGGCCCGCCGAAGGAGGCCAGCAGCACGGCGTCGTACTGCAGCGGCTCCAGGCGCCCGCGTTCGGTGATGTCGTTCAGTTCCGTGGAAACGTCCAGGCTCACGAGAGGACCTCGGCGATCTCTGCGGCGCTGATGCGACGGCCCGTGTAGAAGGGGATCTCTTCGCGCACGTGGTTGCGGGCGTCGGTGGCGCGCAGGTGGCGCATGAGGTCCACCAGGTCCACCAGCTCCGGAGCTTCCAGGCCGAGGATCCATTCCCAGTCGCCGAGGGCGAAGGAGGAGACGGTATTGGAGATGACCTGCGGGAAGTCGCGGCCCAGCAGTCCATGGTCGCGCAGCATCTTGCCGCGCTCGTCGGCGGGGAGCAGGTACCACTCGTAGGAGCGGACGAAGGGGTAGACGCAGAGCCAGGTGCTGGGCTCGACGCCGCGGGAGAAGGCCGGGGTGTGGCTCTTGGCGAATTCGGCTTCGCGGTGCACGCCCATGGCGGACCAGACGATGTCGGTGCCTTCGAAGAGGGCGCTGCGGCGGATGTCCCGGACAGCCGACTGCAGGGCTTCGGGCTTGGCGCCGTGGAGCCACACCATCACGTCGGCGTCGGCGCGCATGGCGGAAACGTCGTAGCTGCCGCGCAGGACGACGCCGTCCTCGGCGAGCTTGGCGGTCAGTTTCTCGAACTCGGCAACAGCGTCGGCGCTGCGCTGGAGGTCTGCCGAACGCTTGAAAACAGTCCACAAGGTGAAGAACTGTTCTTCGTTCTCAGCAGTTTTAGTGACAGATTCGGCAGAAGTGTGGCTCATGGTTCAAGTTTGCCCCCTGCAGGGCACTAAGTGGAAACCGAACACTTCTACAAGACGTAGAAGTGCGTCATCTCACAATTTCAGGGCTTTTCGGTCGTCAGGGCACCGGGAACGACGGCCTCGAGTTGGCGCGCGGTATCGGCGACAACCGCGGCGAGTCCGTTGCCGGCGAGCCAGCCGCCCACCAGGATCAGGCCTCCGGCCTGGCCTGCCGTTTTCCGCACTTCAGCCACGCGCTGTTTGTGCCCGACGGCGGCAAACGGCAGGGCGCCGGCCCAGCGGACCACGTCCCAGTCCAGCACGTCGTCCGTGCCGAGCGGCACGCCGAGCAAGGTGGACGCATCGCGAAGCGCGGCAGCGAAGAGCGCCGCGTCATCCAGGGCCGCGGGATCATCGGTGGACGCCGCGGCCGTTCCATCGTGCGCCCGCCCGTAGGACAGCCTGAGCACGTGGGTGCCGGGGCCGGCCTCCTCTGCGAGCCAGTCCCATTTCGCCGTGGCGTGGGTGAGTGCCTTGGCCTGGATTCCCGGCGCCTGCGGTGCCACCAGGATCCCGGTGCCGCGCGGCCGGGAATCGAGTTCGGGCTTGTCGACCACCAGGCTGACCAGGCTGACCAGCGGCCCGGCAGCGGGGCGGAGTGCCGCGAGGTCCGGGAGGGCGGACTCCAGCAGCCCGACGGCGGCAGGGCCGTCGAGCGCGACGACGAGCAGGCCAGCGTCGTACTCCCGCGTGTCCGCACGGCTGGCGGCGCGCACCTGCCAGCCGTTGCCCTCCCGCGATACGGCGTCCGCGCGCGTTCCGGCCAGCAGGGTGACGCCGCGGGAACGCAGATCGGACACCAGGGCTGAGACGAGCGTATTCATGCCGCCGACGAGTCCGGCGACGGCGGAGCCCGCCTTCTTGGTCCCGGCGGGGTCGGGTGCGCCGACCACCCGGCGCTGCTGCGCTACGGCGGCCGCGAGGGAACCGGCGGAGCGCATGGCCGCGCGAAGGCCGGGGGCGACCATGTCGACGTCGAGCAGTTCCGGGTCCGCCGAATGCACGCCGCCCACCACAGGAGAAACCAGGCGGTCCAGGACGCGGCGGCCCATCCGGGCCCGGACGAGGGAGGCGACACTGGTGACGTCGCCGCCGGCGCCCCAGGAGGCAGGCAGCCAGCGGTCAACCGAAGCGCGGAGGGCGCCTGCCAGTCCCAGGGAACGCCGGACCTCCGGGTCCCAGGGATTGGCGGGGATGCCGAGGACCCCGGTCTTGGGAAGTTCCTGCGGGCCGTCCGGCAGCTGGACCCAGGCGCCGCCCGGCTGCGGGGCCACGATGTTGCCCCCGAGCCCGAGCTCGCGGGCCAGGTCGGCCACCGCCGTGGAGCGGGTGGCAAACGACTCCGCTCCACTGTCCAGGCCCAGCCCGCCGAGTTCGTGCCGGCCGACGCAGCCGCCCCATTCATCACGGGCTTCCAGGACGGTGACGGCCAGCCCCGCCGCTGCGAGGCCGCGGGCCGCGAGCAGGCCGGAGATGCCGCCGCCAACGACGACGGCCGTCGCCTTGGCCTCAGGGGTCACCGGTGCCGCCGACCGGCCGCGCACGGGCTACTCCGCCGGGATCGAGTGGATGAGTTCCACCACGCGGGTCAGCACGGTGGGGTCGGTTTCGGGCGGCACGCCGTGGCCGAGGTTGAGCACATGGCCCGGAGCCCCGGCGCCGGCGGCGATGACCGAACGGACGTGGGCTTCGAGGATGTCCCAGGGCGCCGAGAGCAGCGCGGGGTCGATGTTGCCCTGCAGCGGGACGGTGCAGCCGAGGCGCCGGTTGGCTTCGTCCAGGGGCAGGCGGTAGTCCACGCCCACCACGTCGACGCCGACATCGCGCATGGCCACGAGCAGCTCCGAGGTTCCGGTGCCGAAATGCACCAACGGGGCACCCAGGTGGCGGACGTGGTCCAGGGCGCGGGCCGAAGCGGGTGCCACGTAGTTGCTGTAGTCTGCCAGGCCCAGCGAACCTGCCCAGGAGTCGAAAAGCTGCCCTGCGGAGGCCCCGGCTTCCAGCTGCGCGCGCAGGAACATGCCGGAAGCGTCGGCGGCCCAGTTGGCCAGGGCGGTCCAGGTCTCCGAGTCGGCGTGCATCATGGTGCGGGGGCCGAGGTGGTCGCGGGAAGGCTTGCCTTCCACCATGTAGGCGGCCAGGGTGAACGGGGCGCCGGCGAAGCCGATCAGCGGGGTGCTGCCGAGTTCGGCCACGGTAAGACGCACGGCTTCCCGGATGGGCTCCAGGGCTTCCCAGCTCAGCTGCGGCAGGGCGGCGACGTCCGTGGCGGTGCGGACGGGCTGGTCCAGCACCGGGCCCACGCCGGGCACGATGTCCACGCCCACGCCGGCCAGCTTGAGCGGGATGACGATGTCGGAGAAGAAGATCCCGGCGTCGACGTCGTGGCGGCGGACCGGCTGCAGGGTGATCTCGGCGGCGAGTTCGGGGCGCAGGCAGGAGTCCAGCATGGCCACGCCCTGGCGCACCTTGAGGTACTCCGGAAGGGAGCGGCCGGCCTGGCGCATGAACCACACCGGACGCCGGCTCGGCTTGCCGCCGCGGTACGCCTGGATGAGCGGCGAATCAGCGGTGCGGCCATCCATCAGGGGGTGGCCGGCGTCGAGCCCGGGGGCCACGGCGTCCCCGGTGGTGGAAGGGGCAGGCTGCGCGGAACCCGGCAGGGCAGAGCTGGAAGTCATGCCTTCGATTGTGCCGAAAACCGGGGGCAAAAGATAACGACAGCCTGTCGCCGTCCCCTCGTGTGGTGCAGATCATTACGAACAGTGGCCGGAACCATCCCGTGTCCGTTGTTCTACGGGGCACCGAAAAAGCTATGATGTCTCTGCTGTGGTTCTTTTTTCACTGGTGGCAACCCATGCCGACATCGACCTAGAGACCGTTGCTCAGTTGAGCAACGGTTCCTCCGTGCTGGCCTCCGCCGCCCTGGCCGAGACCGGCCTTGTCTCCGGTGCCGTTGTCCTCGCCACCTGCAACCGCTACGAAATCTACGGCGAGACCGCGCACGCCGAGGACCTCGAGGCGGCCCGTTCCGCGCTGGTCGGCAAGATCAGCGGGCTGAGCGGCCTCAACGAGCAGCTCGTCTCGAAGGCTTTCAGCACCAACAGCGGCCCGGACGTCAGCCGGCACCTCTTCGCCGTCAGCGCCGGCCTGGATTCCGCCGTCGTGGGCGAACGCGAAATCGCCGGTCAGGTCCGCCGCGCCCTCATCACCGCCCAGCACGAAGGCACCGCCAGCCCTGGCCTCGTCCGCCTGTTCCAGGCCGCGTCGAAGACCGCGAAGGACGTCGGGGCACAGACCGCCCTCGGCTCGCGGGGCCTGTCGATCGTGTCCGTCGCGCTGGACCTTGCCACCGATCTTTCGGACGACAGCAGCTGGAGCAACAAGAAGGTGGTCGTCTTTGGTACGGGCGCCTACGCCGGCGCCACCATGTCGCTGCTGCGTGAACGCGGATGCAAGGACATCTCCGTCTACTCTTCCTCCGGCCGCGCCGAAACCTTCGTGGCCACCCGCGGCGGTACCGCGCTCGACGCCGACAAGCTGCCGGCCGCCGTCGCCGAAGCCGATGTGATGATCGGCTGCAGCGGTTCGGACAACCGCGTGGAGGCCGCCGAGCTGGCGCGCATCCGCGAGTCATCCACTGACACCCTGATCGCGATCGACCTCGCGCTGACCCACGACTTCGACCCCGCGGTCGGCGAACTCGACGGCGTGGAGCTGCTCACGCTCGAATCCGTCCGTCTCGCCGCACCGCAGGAGCAGGCCGAGTCGCTCGCGCAGGCCAGCACCATCGTGTCCGGGGCCGCGGCCGCTTTCGAGCAGGATCGCGAAGCCCGCTCGGTCGACGCCGCGATCGTGGCACTGCGCCGCCACACTATGAACGTCCTGGACTCCGAGATGGAAAAGGTCCGGGCCCGCCACGGCTGCACGGCCGCCGCCGAAGAGGTGGAGTTCGCGCTGCGCCGCATGGTCAAGCAGCTGCTCCACATCCCCACGGTCAGGGCGCGGGAACTTGCCGCCAACGGCCAGCAGGACGATTACGTGTCGGCCCTCGAAGCCCTGTACGGCATCCAGGTCGAACAGCCCGCCGCGCCGGCCCGCCAGGCTGAGTGCCCGGTGGACCACCAGTCCGCCGAGGCCCGCAGCGCCACGCTCCCCCGCGCCGAGAGCGCCTGAACCCCACCTCCTGAGTAACAGCTGGCCCGTTTGTTACGGCGCGGGCGTGCCCGCCGGCGGGATCAGCGTCTTATGATGGGACTCCCTTGGAGTGAAGCACTGTCCCGAGGGCGCTTGCGCTGACGGAGGCTGGGAGGAGCGTCAATGGTGCTCGATGTTTCCAGTCTGAAGATCACGCTCGGGATCGTCGCATTGACGTTGAGCTTCCTGTTCTATCGCTCGTACCTCCGCACCAATTCACCGTACAGCGGCTGGTGGTGCCTCGCCCTGGGCTTGCTGATGGCCGGGAACATCGCGTACTTGCTGACCGGGACGTCCCAGCAGGTCTGGGCAAACCCGCTCGGGAACGCACTGCTCGTGGCCGGCGCGTTCAGCGTCTGGGCCGGATCGCGTTCCCTGCGGATGCGTCCCACGCCGTGGTGGCTGCTCCTCGCCGGCCCCGTCATCACCGCCGTCGCGTCCGCGCTGGAGAACCCGGCCGCCAATGCCTGGTCCGGTGGCCTGGTGTACCTGGCGATGATGGCGGCGGGCATGGGCCTTGCGACCCGGGAACTGGCGCTGCTGCGGCCCACGGACTACCAGACGCACAGGGAACTGGCCGTGGCCGCGGGAATCCTTGCCGGGTATTACCTTGTCCGGGCCTGCGTCTACGTCCTGGAAGGGCCGGAAGGCCCCGCATTCACCACCTATTTCAGCTCGGCGTTCACGAGCATGATCACCATCGTGATGCTGGTGACCGTGTCTTTCAGCATGACGGCGCTTAGCAACGAACAACTCATCAACCGGCTCAACGAACGCGCCAGCCGCGACGGACTGACCGGCATGCTCAACCGCACCACCTTCATGGAACAGGCGTCACAGGAGGTCCGGCGGCTCCACGCCGCGGGCTCGCTCTCAACCGTGATCCTGGCCGACCTGGACAACTTCAAGGCGATCAACGACGCTCACGGCCACGCCGTGGGCGATGCCGCGATCCGGGCCTTCGCGGACGCGTGCCTTGCCTCGATCCGGCACACGGACCTGGCCGGCAGATACGGCGGGGAGGAATTCATCATCCTGCTCCCGGGCGCCGGCCACGAAAGCGGGCGTGTCATCGCCGAGACCATCAACCGGAACCTGACGGCAGCGGAGGCCCCGAAGGGTGTGCGCTTCCCCACCGTGAGCTACGGCATCGCCACCACCCTCACCGGCGATCTCACCGCGATGATCGGCGACGCGGACAGGGCCCTCTACGAGGCCAAGAACCTGGGCCGGAACCGGATTGTCACCTCGCTGCCCGGCGCCCGGAAGCGCTAGGCCCGGAAGCGCCAGAACGTAGTCGAAAGCGGGCCGGGAAACCCGGCCTGGGCTCAGTACACCGCCTTGTGCGGTTCCACTTCGTGCACCCAGGCCAGGATGCCGCCGTCGAGATGCTTGATCCGGGTATACCCGGCCTTGCGCGCGGCAGCCATCACCGCAGCGGACCGTGCCCCGCTCTTGCAGTGGAACACGATGTCCTTGTCCTGCGGCAGCTCGGCCCAGGCTTCCCCGGCGAGGATCCGGCCCTGCGGGATCAGTACTGCGCCGTCGATGTTCACGATGTCGTGCTCGCCGCTCTCCCGCACGTCCACCAGTTCGAAGTCCCGCTCCCCCGCCCCGCGGGCTTCCAGCATGCCGGCGAGCTCGGTGGCGGTCACGGTGGGCACGCTGCCGGCGTCCGCCGCGGGGGTGATGCCGCAGAAGGCCTCGTAGTCGGTGAGTTCGGTGACCGGCTCAGCCTCGGGGTCCTTGGCCACCTTGATCTCGCGCCAGCTGCCGCCGAGCGCGTCGAAAAGCGCCACCCGGCCCAGCAGGGAGCGTCCGACGCCGGTGATGAGCTTGATTGCCTCCGTCACCATCAGGGAACCGACGGCGGCGCACAGCATGCCGAAGACGCCTCCCTCGCCGCAGGAGGGGACAGAACCGGCCGGAGGGGCCTCCGGGTACAGGTCCCGGTAGCTGGGGCCGTGCTTGGCCCAGAAGACGCTGACCTGCCCGTCGAAACGGAAGATGGAGCCCCACACGTAGGGCTTGCCGAGGATTTCGGCGGCGTCGTTGACGAGGTAGCGGGTGGCGAAGTTGTCGGCGCCGTCGAGGATGAGGTCGTAGCCGGCGAAGAGCTCCAGGGCGTTCGTGGCATCCAGGCGCTCGTTGTGGAGCTGCACGGTGACCAGCGGGTTCAGTTCCCGGATGGCGTCCCGGGCTGACTCGATCTTGGGGCGGCCGACGTCGGACACGCCGTGGATGATCTGGCGCTGGAGGTTGCTCAGGTCCACGTCATCGTCGTCGATGATGCCGATGGTGCCCACCCCGGCGGCGGCCAGGTAGAGCAGGGCCGGCGAACCGAGGCCGCCTGCGCCGATGACCAGCACTTTTGCGTTCTTGAGGCGGCGCTGACCCACCGCACCGATCTCCGGAATAATGAGATGGCGCGAGTAGCGCTCTACTTCTTCGGTGCTCAGTTCCGCGGCGGCTTCCACCAGGGGAGGCAGCGGGGCGGACGTGGTGGGGGCAGCAAATGCAGTGGCCATACTTCAATGTATGCCCGCCACTACCGACAGGTCATATTACCGGGACGTAAAGTGGTCATAACTGCAAAGGAAAGGCGGCAGACAAGTGGCTGAAAGCGCACGCACACAGCAGGCGGTACCCGGCAAGCAGGAGCGGAGCGGGGCGACGCGTTCCGCCAGGCTTCCACGGGACGAACGCCGCGCGCAGCTGCTCAATGCCGCCCTTGAAGTGTTCGTGGCCAACGGCTTCCACGGCGCAGCCATGGACGAAATAGCCGAGACTGCCCGGGTCAGCAAACCGGTCCTCTACCAGCATTTCCCGTCCAAGCGCGAGCTCTACATGGCCCTGCTGGACAGCCACCTGGCCACGCTCACGGAGCTGATGCTCGGTGCCCTGAACTCCACCACGGACAACAAGCAGCGCGTGCAGGCCGTGATGCGCGCCTATTACCAGTTCATCGCCGCCGACGACCAGGCCCACCGGCTGGTGTTCGAATCCGACCTCATCAACGACCCCGATGTCAGCTCCCGCTTGGAGACGTTCAACCGCACCTTCGCCGACGCCGTCGCGAAGGTCATTGCCGAAGACACCAAGCTGCCGCCCATGGAGGCCCAGCTGCTGGGCCGCGGCCTGGCCGGAATGGCCCAGGTCAGCGCCCGGTACTGGCTGGAGACCGACGGCGGGCTGGACCTCGATGTGGCCAGCGAGTTGATCTACCGTTTAGCTTGGCGCGGAATCAGTCGCTTCCCCAAAGAGTCCTAGGCTAGAAATAGAGAACTGAGTAAACCCATTTACCGGCTGGGAGGCCTTGCTGTGGAAGTAAAGATCGGCATTCAGAACGTTGGCCGTGAGATTGTGCTGGAATCTGCGCTCGATGCCGAGGCCGTCGCGAAGATCGTCAGCGAAGCCATTTCCAAGGGCAGCGACCTGCGCCTGAGCGATGAAAAGGGCCGCCAGGTCATCGTTCCCGGCAGCGTCCTGGGCTACGTGGAGATCGGCGCCGAGGAAGTGCGCCGCGTGGGCTTCGGGGCCCTCTAGACCTTTCCGCGAACCAGCCAGCCGGGAGTAAACATGCTTTCACTTGTCATCGTTGCCTTGGTCACTGTTGCCGCGGGCCTGATCGTCTGGGCGAACGACAAACGCCACGGCAAGTACGGCATTGCGCTCCCCGCGGGCGTGGCGCTGGCCGTCGGCATGCTGAGCTGGACCATTTTCATCTGGCTCGGCTTCGGTTACCAGCCCGGGCTGACTTGGATCCCCTGGGTGCTGCCTATGGTGCTGGGAGCGGCGGCCGCGATCGCCGTCGTCGTCTACCTGGGGCGGATCCGCACCGCCCGGGACACTGCGAAGCTGACAGCCGCCCTGCGTCTCTAAAGGCACAAGTCTCTAAGGCACAAGGCTCTAAGGCAAAAAAACGAGTGTGGCCACCAACCGGAAGGTTGGTGGCCACACTGCGTTCAGGGCCCGGCGTGCGGCTCAGCCGGCCGGGAAGCGCTCCGGCTGCGCCGTGGCCCCGGCCGCCGCGGCGGCTTCGCTGCAGCGCCGCGCGGCCAGGACATCGCGCGCAGTGAGCCGGGAGCCGGCATCGTGCGAGGTGAAGAGCAGGAACACCCGGTTGTAGCGCCAGTCCAGGTCCGGGTGGTGGTTCAGTTCCTCTGCAATCCGTCCGACGGCGGCAATCAGCTCCAGCGCGGCCGCAGACGTGGGCAATTTGTAGACCGTGACGAGCCCGCCCGAGCGGTACTCCCAGTCCGGTAGGCCGGGCAGGGCTTCATCGATGTCCGACTGCCTGAGGATGTCCTTCGCTTCGCCCATGGCACTCCTTGCAGAACCCGTTACGTGCAGAACCCGTCAGAGGAACTCGGCGCGGCCTTCCATTGCCGAGGACGCCAAAGCATGCTCGCGGCGCGGGATCCGGCCGGCCTGCTTGGCCAGCCTACCGGCCACCACCGCGTGTTTGAAGGCCTCCCCCATCTGCACCGGATTCTGGGCCCGGGTGACCGCGGTAGCCAGCAGCACGGCATCGCAGCCGAGCTCCATGGCCAGGGCGGCGTCGGAGGCCGTGCCGATTCCGGCGTCGAGCACCACGGGCACTGAGGCGCGGGAAACGATGAGCTCGATGTTGTGCGGGTTCAGGATGCCCAGGCCGGTGCCGATCGGCGCGCCGAGCGGCATGACGGCGGTGGCGCCGAGGTTTTCCAGGCGCAGGGCCAGCACGGGGTCGTCGTTCGTGTAGGCAAAGACCTTGAAGCCGCGGTTCACCAGTTGTTCGGTGGCGTCGACCAGTTCGACGGCGTCGGGAAGCAGAGTGTGTTCGTCGGCGATGACTTCCAGCTTCACCCAGTTGGTTTCGAGGGCTTCACGGGCCAGTTCGGCGGTCAGCACGGCGTCCTTGGCGGTGAAACAGCCGGCCGTGTTGGGCAGCACGCGGATGCCGTTGTCCAGGAGCAGCTGGAACAGCGACCCGGTTTCCGCTGGCGAGTACCGCCGCATGGCCACGGTGGTCAGTTCGGTGCCCGAGGCGATCAGGGCGGCTCCCAAGCCGTCCAGGCTCGGTGCCCCGCCGGTGCCCATGATGAGCCGGGAGCCGAACCCGACGCCGTCGATCACCAGGGGATCGTTCTGGGTCTGGATGCTTGTGGTGGTCATGGTTCAGCCTCCCTGTACCGCGGTGACGATTTCGAGTTCGTCGCCTTCTGCGAGCGCCGTGGCAGCCCACTGGCTGCGCGGCACCACTTCGGCGTTACGGGCGACGGCGACGCCGATCTTGCGTCCGTCCGTCGCCTGCCCGCTGGCGTCCAGGCCGCGGCCGGTCAATTCGGTGACGAGGGTGGTGACCGAGGCGCCATCGCCGATTGATCGGTGGTCCCCGTTGAGTTTGATGTTCATGCGTGATCCTTGATGGTTGCTGGTGCGCTGATGGTTGCTGGTGCGCTGCGGTGGGGGTTCGGGAAGCGGTCGGGCCGGAACCTGGTCCAGCGTTCGTCGTGCCGGCCCTCCATGAGGCCAACGGTGATCGAGGCGGCCGCGGGGGTGAGCAGGACGCCGTGCCGGAAGAAGCCGGTGGCGACGATCAGTCCGGGCACGTCACCGCCGTCGGGGCCCGTGCCCGAGTCGCCTGCGCGTACCCGGCCGAGGAGGGGCGCGTTGTCCGGGGTGCCTGGGCGGGCGCGGGCCGTGCATTCGAGCAGTTCCAGTTCCGCGACGGCGGGCAGCAGCACCTGGGCGTCGCGGAGCAGTTGGTAGACGCCGCCGGCCGAGACGGCGCTGGCAGAGCTTGGCCCGTCTTCGCGCTGGCTAGCCCCGATCACCACGGTGCCGTCCTCCCGGGGCACGATGTACACGGGCACGCCGCGGACCAGGCCGCGGACCGTGGCCGTCAGCAACGGCTGCAGGTGCCGTGGCACGCCGAGGCGCAGGATGTCGCCGTACACCGGCCGCAGGGGTAGCGCGAGTTCCTCCGGCAGGCCTTCGAGCCCGGCGGCGGCCAGGCCGTTGGCCACTACGGTTTCGGCCGCGAGGACCCTGGTGCCGTCAGCGACGGCCACCCCGGCCACGGCGCCGTCCTCCCACAGGAGGCCTGACGCCGAGGAGTTCATCAGGAAGCCGTCTTCGGCCCCAGTGACCCAGCTGCGGTCCCTTTCTGAGTGCCGGCCAAGGCTTTCCAGAATGGCGGCGGCCAGCCTGCGCGGATCCACCTGGTGGTCGCCGGGGATGTCGAAGGCGCAGGAAATCTGCGGGCTGAGCAGGGGTTCGCGGTCGCGGGCTTCGCGCAGCGGCAGCGCCTGGATCTCGAGGCCCAGGCGCAGCTGCACGTCCCGGAGGTCGCCGAAGGCCCTGCGGTCGGCGGCGTCGGCGCCCACGGCGAGGGTCGGCGTCGTGCGGTATCCGGTGCCACGCCCCGCGGACTGCACGCCGTCAACGAAGCCGGGCCACAGCTGCGAGGAGGCGAGCATCAGTTCGAGGAGGTCTTCCTCCTGGTAGTGCAGTTCGCTCACCGGGGCCAGCATGCCGGCGGCGGCGTAGGTGGCGCCGCTGGCGGGCGCGGGGTCGATGACCACCACGGAGCGTCCCGAGCGGCGGGCCTCATGGGCGATGCCGAGTCCGATGATGCCGGCGCCGATGACGGCGACGTCGGCGGTGACGGCGGGATTCCGGGGCGCCGGTTGAAGTGTCTCCATAGGTCCTTCCCTACGCCGGCATTAACCGGATCAGGTCAAGCGGTCGGCGCTGAAGCCCTCTCAGCCGGACGGTCTTATTACGACCGGTCGCGGCTCCCGCAGTACCAGCCCAGTTTAGGGGAACTACTCTGGTTTCCATGACCCAGCACGTTCTGCACACCACTGCCCGTCTCTACCTGTGCACCGACGCCCGGAAGCAGCAAGGCGATTTCGAGCAATTCGTCGACGCTGCGTTCGAGGGCGGCGTGGACATCATCCAGCTCCGCGACAAGACGATCGAAGCGGCCGAGGAACTGGAACTGCTGGAGGTGCTGCACGCGGTTGCCCACCGCCACGGCCGCCTGTGGGCCGTCAACGACCGGGCGGACATCGCGTCCCTGTCCGGGGCTCCCGTGTTCCACATCGGACAGAAGGACCTGCCGCTTCACTCGGCGCGGAGGCTGCTGCACGACCCCACCGTGATCGGCCTGTCGACGCATACGCCCGAGCAGGTTGACGCCGCAATCGCCGCGTCTCCGGGCCGCAGCGGCCTGGACTACTTCTGTGTGGGGCCGGTCTGGGCCACGCCCACCAAGCCCGGCCGGGACGCCGTCGGCCTCGACCTGGTCATGTACGCTGCAAGCGCGGTGCGTGCTGCGGACGAGGAACGGGTGGGCGGCGTGAACCTGCCGTGGTTCGCCATCGGCGGCATCGATCACGGCAATGTGGACGAAGTGGTGCAGGCCGGCGCCAGCCGCATCGTGGTGGTGCGGGCGATCACCGAAGCAAGCGACCCGACGGCGGCCGCCCAGTCGCTGCTGGCGGCCTTGCCGTAAGCGTCGTCCCGGGGCTCGGTCACAATCGGTTCAATGACGACGGCGGCCGCCGCCCCGGGTGCCTTGGGCACCTGGGCGACGACCGCCGTCGGTTGTTTCAGCCGAAGAATTCAGGCGCCGTAGCGGGCGCCTTCCGGCTTGGACTCGATGACCGTCAGGACCAGCAGGATGATTCCGCCGGCGAACGGGATCAGGCCCAGCAGGATGAACCAGCCGCTGCGCCCGGTGTCGTGCAGGCGCCGCACGGTCACGGCGAGGTTCGGCACCAGGTGGGCCAGGGCCCAGATGCCGCCCAGCGCGCCGAAGAGCAACGCTGCGGCCGGAAAGGCCTGGGCTGCCGCTTGTTGCTCAGCCACGGTGGTGGCAGCGGCAACTGAAGCGGTGTAGCCGCCCAGCACAACGGAATACGGAATCCACAGCACAAAGCTGACGATGGCCTGGTAGAGCGCGACCCACCAGTACTCGCTGCGGTTGGAACGGCCGCTGAATTCGGCATAGCGGCGGTAGTACTGCTTGATGGCCTCGACGAAACCGACCTGTGCGCGCGGGGCAAATGCCAGCGGAGCCGGGTATTGGGCTGGTGCCGCGCCCCCGTAAGGCTGGCCCGCCGTGTTCTCGTAACTCATTGAAGGATCTCCCTCGGATAATGGATGCGATAAATGGCGAGGGAAATGCTTTCTTATCCCCCACCCGCAACACTAGACGCACGGGCACCACGAGGAAACCGTCTTCGTTACCAAGTGACGCGAAAGGCAATACTGCGTAGTGGGGCCCGGCCGGCTGTCGTTTTCAGCCTAATCCGGATCGATTACCCTGACTCTTGTGCCCCATCATCGGATAACCCCGAATGTCAGCCAGACGTCGAACCAGCTGGCGGAGGCACTCGCTGCCCTGAGGACGGAACTCGAACTGCCCGGGGACTACCCGCAGGGCGCACTCGCCGAGGCCAAGGAAGCCGTGGCTTCGCACACGCTGCCTCCGCTCGACCTTGAGCACGTTCCCTTTGTGACCATCGACCCGGCCAGCTCCACGGACCTGGACCAGGCATTGCACATCGAACGAGCCGGTACCGGATACAAGGTCTTCTACGCCATCACCGACGTACCTTCCTTCGTGTCCCCCGGCGGCGCCCTGGATGACGAGACGCGCCACCGGGGGCAGACCTTCTACGCGCCGGACGGCCGGATCCCGCTGCACCCCGAGGTCATCAGCGAACACGCCGGCAGCCTGCTGGCCGGGCAGCGCTGCGGCGCGTTCGTCTGGGAGTTCACGCTGGATGCCGCGGCGGAGGTCCAGTCGGCGCTGGTCCGGCGGGCCAGCGTCCGCAGCCGGGCCAAACTCAACTACCGCGATGTCCAGGCCGAGATCGACGCCGGCGCAGCCGCCCCTGTTCTGCAGTTGCTCAAGGAAGTGGGCCTGAAGCGGGTCGACCTGGAACGCCGCCGCGGTGGTGCCAGCCTGAACATGCCCGAGCAGGAGATCGCACCCTTGCCGACGGGCGGCTACCGGATCGTCGCCGCTCCGTCGCTGCCCGTGGAGGACTGGAACGCCCAGATTTCCCTCATGACCGGGATGGCGGCCGCGGAACTGATGCTGGACGGCAAAGTCGGCATCCTGCGCACGATGCCGTCGCCGGACGAACGCTCGCTGCTGCATTTCAAGCGCCAGACGTCGGCACTCGGCAAGCCATGGAACAACGGCGACGGCGGCATCAGCTACGGCGAATACCTCCGGACCCTGGACCCCACCGACCCGAAGCAGTTGGCCATCCTGCATTCGGCGGGCCTGCTGTTCCGCGGCGCCGGGTACACCCCGTTCGACGGCGATGTCCCCGACGATGTGCTGCAGTCCGCCATCGGCGCTCCCTACGCCCACGCCACCGCACCCCTGCGGCGCCTCGTCGACCGCTTCGTCCTGGTCATCTGTGAGGCCCTGAGCAACGGCAACTCCATCCCGGCCTGGGCCCGTGAAGCGCTGCCGGCCTTGCCGGCGATTATGGCGGCATCGGACCAGCTGGCCGGCAGGCTCGAGCGCCTGGCCCTGGACACCGTGGAGGCCGCACTGCTGGTGAGCCATGTGGGCGAGGAGTTCGACGCCGTCGTCATTTCCGGATCAAAACCGAACGGGACCAAGCCGAACGGCGGGAACGGCAACGGGAACGGCAACGGCCGCCCGTCCGGCGTCGTACAGATCGCCGAACCTGCGGTCACCGCACGCTGTGAGGGCGAGATGGAGTCCGGCACGAAAGTCCGCGTGCGGCTCCTGGGCGCCGATATCCACACGAGGCAGATTTCCCTCGAACTGATCGGCTGACCCCGGCGTCGTCAAGCGGGCAAACCCGAGGAACCGTTACACTTGACCCGTAGTAATGGATGCCCGGTCGTTGATTCATTTCCTTTTTGACTCAACAAGCCCGCACCTACGCGATCTTGAGATTTGCCCGCTGGTCACCAGTGCCAGTATTCAGATAGCCCGCGATCGGCTTCCACTGGACCTGCTTGCGCCCGTCCGTGCTCCGGAACGGCTCCGCCGGAACCGTTGAGCATGCAGCGCAGCCCAAATGAATAAGGAAACTCCCCTGTGAGTGAATTGCACACCCATGAAGTCCTGAGTGACGGCGTCGAATCGATCGAGCCCGAGGAAACCATCACCTCGGACGAAACGCCCCACGAGATCGAAGAAAAGTCCTTCGCCGACTTCAACGTCCGTGCCGACATCGTGGAATCGCTGGCCGACGCCGGCATCACCCACCCCTTCCCCATCCAGGCCATGACCCTCCCGGTGGCCCTGGGCGGCCACGACATCATCGGCCAGGCCAAGACCGGTACGGGTAAGACCCTCGGCTTCGGCATTCCTGCCCTGCAGCGCGTGATCGGCCAGGACGACCCCGGCTACGACAAGCTTCCGGTCCCGGGCGCCCCGCAGGCCCTGGTGATCGTCCCCACCCGCGAGCTCGCAGTGCAGGTGGCCAACGACCTCCAGACCGCCTCGCGCAAGCGCAACGCCCGCATCGCCACCATTTACGGCGGCCGTGCCTACGAACCACAGATCGAGGCCCTGCAGAAGGGCGTCGAGCTCGTCGTCGGCACCCCGGGCCGCCTGATCGACCTTTACAAGCAGCGGCACCTGAGCCTGAAGAACGTCCGGATCGTGGTACTCGACGAGGCCGACGAAATGCTGGACCTCGGCTTCCTGCCCGACGTCGAGACCCTGATCGCCGGCACCCCGGCGGTGCGCCAGACCCTGCTGTTCTCCGCCACCATGCCCGGCCCGGTCATCGCGATGGCCCGCCGCTACATGACGCAGCCCACCCACATCCGCGCCGCCGATCCTAACGACGAGGGCCTCACCAAGCGGGACATCCGCCAACTCATCTACCGCGCGCACAGCATGGACAAGACCGAGGTGGTCTCCCGCATCCTGCAGGCCCGCGGCCGCGGCCGCACGGTCATCTTCACCAAGACCAAGCGCACCGCCGCGAAGGTGGCCGAAGAGCTCGTGGACCGCGGCTTCGCGGCCGCCGCCATCCACGGCGACCTCGGCCAGGGCGCCCGCGAACAGGCCCTGCGCGCCTTCCGCAACAACAAGGTGGACGTGCTCGTGGCCACCGACGTCGCCGCCCGCGGCATCGACGTCGAGGACGTCACCCACGTCATCAACTACCAGTGCGTGGAAGACGAGAAGATCTACCTGCACCGTGTGGGCCGCACCGGCCGTGCCGGCAACAAGGGCACCGCCGTTACTTTCGTCGACTGGGACGACGTGCCCCGGTGGGCCCTCATCAACAAGGCCCTGGGCCTGAACGTGCCCGAGCCGGTGGAAACCTACTCCTCCTCGGCGCACCTGTACACGGACCTGGATATCCCGGAGGGCACCAAGGGCCGCCTGCCGCGTGACAAGCGCGTGCTCGCCGGCGTCGACGCCGAAGTCCTGGAGGACCTCGGCGAGACCGGCAAGAAGAACTCCCGTTCCGGCGGCCGCGGCGGACGGCGCGACGGCGGTCGCCGCCAGGGCGGTTCCGGCACCTCCGCCTCGGGCGAGGGCAAGTCCGCCGGCGAGGGTGGCCGCACCCGCACCCGTCGGCGCCGCAGCGAAGGCGAGGCGGCACCGGCGGAAGGCGCAGCCCGTTCCGCAGCTGCCTCCGAAGGCGGCGAGGCCGCCGTCGAGAAGCCGGCACGCACCCGCCGTACCCGCACCCGCCGCCGCAACGGCGAGGTTGTCTCTTCCGCGGCTGAGAACGCCGAGGCATAAAAACCTCAATGACTGACACTGTTTGGGCGCCGGACGGCAGCAACCTGGTGGTGCATGCGGACAACGCCGCATACCTCCCCACGCTGCCGGACGGCGCCTTCACACTGATCTACGTCGACCCGCCCTTCAACACGGGCAGGGTGCAGCGCCGCCAGGAGACCCGGATGGTCCGCAACGCCGACGGCGAAGGCGACCGGCTCGGTTTCAAGGGCCGCTCCTACGACACCATCAAGGGCGCCCTGCACAGCTACGACGACGCCTTCAGCGACTACTGGTCCTTCCTGGAACCCCGCTTGCTGGAAGCCTGGCGCCTGCTGTCCGACGACGGCACCCTGTACCTGCACCTGGACTACCGCGAGGTGCATTACGCCAAGGTGATGCTCGACGCGATTTTCGGCCGGGAATGCTTCCTCAACGAGATCATCTGGGCCTACGACTACGGCGCGCGGGCGAGGAACCGCTGGCCCACGAAGCACGACAACATCCTCGTCTACGTGAAGAACCCGGCGAAGTACCACTTCGACAACGACGAAGTGGACCGGGAGCCCTACATGGCCCCCGGCCTGGTCACCGAGGCGAAGCGGAAGAAGGGCAAGCTGCCCACCGACGTCTGGTGGCACACCATCGTCTCGCCCACGGGCAGGGAGAAGACCGGCTATCCGACGCAGAAGCCCGAGGGGCTGGTGCGCAGGATCGTCTCGGCCTCAAGCCGGCCCGGGGACTGGTGCCTGGACTTCTTCGCGGGCTCCGGCACGCTGGGCGCGGTCGCGGGGAAGCTTGGCCGCAGGTTCGTCTGCGTGGACCAGAACGCCCCCGCGATCGACATCATGCGCAAGCGGCTCGACGGCAAGGCCGAGTTCGTCGAACTCCTTCCAATCGCGGAAGAGCCCGCGGACGAATCCGCAGGCTTGGCGGAATCCGCGGGCTGACCCCGAACGTGGTGCGCTTAGCCGCAGCCGTGCATCAGCTGGATGCCGTGCTCGGTTTGGCGGTTGTCAAAACCGGCACCGGCCGAATCACAGAGCGCGTTCACCAGCAGCGCGAAGCCTTCACCGTTCTGGTAGTTTCCGCCGCTGCCCGGCACGCCGGGAACAGTGCCCGGAGGCAGGAAGACCCAGGCTCCCCAGGCCTCGACGAAGGCCCAGTTTCCGTTGAAGTGGACGTTGCTGCTGATATCCGGGATGAACACCCATTCGGTGCCCGTGTACGCCGGCCGGCTGACGTTGTTACAGTCCAAGGCGTTGGCCGCCACGGGGACAAACATAAAGGCCACGGCAAGAACAGCTGCGGCCAGGGATTTCCTGAACATGGTTTCTCCATCGACAAGTGCGGGTGTGACTATGTGCGATGAGACCTTGAATGGCGCGGCGTCCAGCCGCTCCCCAGCACGGGAAACACTACTCAGCTCCGACCCCAAGTCAAGGCATTGTCAGGGCCGCATTACCGGGGCCGGGGCTTGGTCCTTCGTCAGGGCCGGACGACGCGGCAGCCCGTGCCCAGTTCCTCGATCCGTGCCAGCACCTCGGGGCTGGTGACGTTCTCCCCCAGCAGGTTCACCTTGCCCTTGCCGTGGTAGTCGGAGGAGCCGGTCATGAACAGCCCGTTCTCCGCGGCGAAGCGGCGCAGGAACACCCTGCCCTCTTCCGGATTGTCCCGGTGCTCGACCTCCAGTCCCAGCAGGCCGGCGTCGACCATGTCCCGATAGGTGCGTTCGCCCACCACCCGGCCGCGCGCGGACGCCACCGGGTGGGCGAACACCGGCACGCCACCTGCGGCGCGGACAAGTTCGACGGCGAACGCCGGCTCCGGCGCGTAATGTTGCACGAAGTAGCGCGAACGGGAGCTCAGGATGGCGGTGAAGGCCTCCGTGCGGTCGGCGACGGCGCCCGCCGCCACCAGCGCGTCGGCGATGTGCGGCCGGCCCACGGTCGCACCCGGCGCCACATGGTGGATGACGTCGTCCCAGCTGAGCGGGTAGTCCTCCGCCAGCAGGCTAACCATGCGCTGGGCGCGGGTCAGGCGCGCGTCCTTGGATTTGCTGATCTCCTCCAGCAAGCCCGGGTGCGCGGGGTCGTGGAGGTAGCTCAGCAGGTGCACGCTGATCCCTTCTGCCGTGCGGCAGGAAATCTCCATGCCGGGCACCAGCGCCACGCCGTGCTCCACGGCTGCCACGGAGGCCTGCGCCCAGCCGTCGGTGGAGTCGTGATCGGTCAGGGCCACCACGTCCAGTCCGGCCGCTGCGGCGGAGCGGATCAGTTCGCCCGGCGGCTCTGTTCCGTCAGAAACGTTGGAGTGGGCGTGCAGGTCGATCTTCACTTTCCCAGCCTAATCCCCACCGCCTCCCAAACCTCGCTGCGCTCGGCCCGGGTCCCTCGGCGGCGTGGGCCCACCCACCGCCTCCCAAACCTCGCTGCGCTCGGCCCGGGCCCCTCGGCGGCGTGGCCCCTTGCGAGGGGCCCCGGCGGACCCGAACGGCGGCCGGAACGCCGCGTTGGCCCGCGCCCTGAACAGATGGGAACATGGGAGCGTGAATGATGCAGAAACCACCCAGAATTCAGCAGCCCAGCCCCTGGAAGAACGCGTCAACAACCGTTCCCAGCGGCCCACCTCCGATGCCTTCAAGGCCTTCATGGCCAGCAACTGGGCTCCCGCCGCGCAGGTGACCCCAGCGCGCGATGCCGTTGCAGACCATGCCGCCGCCCGCCGTCGGGCCATCTCCGGCAAGTTCCCGGGCGTCCGCCTCGTCATCCCGGCCGGCCCGCTGAAGGTCCGCTCGAACGACACCGACTACCGCTTCCGCCCCCACTCAGCTTTCGCCCACCTGACCGGCCTGGGCCTGGACCACGAGCCCGACGCCGTGCTCATCCTGGAACCCGTCGAGGAAGGTACCGGCGACGACGGCGGCAACCACAGCGCCGCGCTCTACTTCCGTCCGCTGGCCGGCCGCGACACCGAACAGTTCTACGCCGACGCCCGCTCCGGCGAATTCTGGATCGGCGCCCGCCCCACCCTCGCCGAATTCGAAGCACGCCTCGGCCTGCCCACCGCGCACATCGACGAACTTGAAGTGGCCATCACCAAGAACGTCGGCGCCCCGGAAATCGGCGGGATCGCCATCCGCTTGGTCCGCAAGGTCGACGAGAACATCGACGCCCTCGTGGACACCGCCCGCTACAACACGGCCAAGGACCCCGAGAACCTGGACCTCGCCGAGCTGGACGCGCTGGACGAGCTCCTCAGCGAAGCCCTCTCCGAGCTGCGCCTGCTCAAGGACGAGTGGGAGATCGGGGAGATGAAGACCGCCGTGGCCGCCACGGTGGCCGGCTTCGCCGACGTCGTCCGTGCCCTGCCGCGTGCCCTCACCCACGAGCGTGGCGAGCGCGTCGTCGAAGGCGCCTTCTTCGCCCGCGCCCGGGAAGAAGGCAACGAACTCGGCTACGACACCATCGCCGCCGCCGGCAACAACGCCACCGTGCTGCACTGGACCCGCAACAACGGCAAGGTCCACGCCGGCGAACTGCTGCTGCTGGATGCCGGTGTGGAGGCTGAGTCGCTCTACACGGCCGACATCACCCGCACCATCCCGGCCAACGGCACCTTCTCGGACGTGCAGCGCAAGGTCTACGACGCCGTGCTGGACGCCGCCGACGCCGGCTTCGCCGCCGCCCAGCCCGGCGCGAAGTTCCGCGACATCCACGCCGCCGCCACCAAGGTCCTGGCCGAGCGCCTGGCCGAATGGGGCCTGCTCCCCGTTTCCGTGGAGGAAGCCATCAGCACCGAAGGCCAGCAGCACCGCCGCTGGATGCCGCACGGCACCAGCCACCACCTCGGCCTGGACGTCCACGACTGCGCACAGGCCAAGCGCGAACTGTACCTGGACGGCACCCTCACCGAAGGCATGGTGTTCACCATCGAGCCGGGCCTGTACTTCAAGAACGAGGACCTCGCCATTCCGGCGGAGTACCGCGGCATCGGCGTCCGGATCGAGGACGACATCCTCATGACGGCCGACGGTCCGGTCAACCTGAGCGCAGCCCTGCCGCGCAAGGCCGAGGACGTCGAAGCCTGGATGGCCGGCATCTACGAGGACGCCGAGTAGTCCTTCCCAAGCGAAAGGGGCGGTCACCGGAAATCTTTCCGGTGACCGCCCCTTTCGCTTGCCCGCGGTGGGAATGCCCGACGGCGGCTACTGCTGCCGGCGCGCGTCCTCGCCCTCGGCTGCCCGGTTGCCGTTCTCATGGCCGGCGTCTGCCGGGCCGGTTTCCGGCTGGCCGGTTTCCTGCCGGTTGGCTTCCTGCCGGTTGGCTTCCGGCTGGCCGGCTTCCTGCTGTGCGGCTGCTGCGGGCGCCTGGCCGGCGTCCACGCGGATGCCGTACTGCGGGCGGCCGTCGGGGAGGTCCGGGTAGTGCGAGGAGACAGGAGCAGGTTCGGCGGGCTGTGCTTCCGACGGCGTCTCCGCCTCTGCGGGGCCGCTGCCCTCCTGGATGCGCTGGCCGTAGGGGTCGTGCCAGGCGGCGGGGCGCTCGGGCGCCTGTCCCGGGTGCTGGTAGGGCGGCTCGTACGGCTGATGCTGCTGGGGATACTGCTGCTGCGGACCCTGCTGGGGGTGGTGGCTGTAGGGCTGCGGCGCACCGGCAGCCTGCGCCGGATTCATCGGCAGCTGGTGGAGCAGGCGGCGGGCCTCCTGCGCGGCTTCGTAGGCCACGATGACGTCATAGTTGCTGGCAACCACCTGGCTGGTGGAGGTGAAGTCGCGCTTGCCGCGCTGCATGGCGTAGGTGACGATCCCGAACAGCATGAAGAACGCCGCACCCATCAGCACCGAGGTGATGATGGAGAACGCGCCCCCGGTCGGCGAGAAGAAGGAGAGCATGACGCCCACGAACAGGCCGAACCACATGCCGCTCAACGCACCGGACAGGGCCACCCGGGGGTAGCTCAGCCGGCCGGTCACCCGTTCCACCATTTTCAGGTCGTTTCCCACGATCGAGACAAGCTGGACCGGGAACTGCTGGTCCGCCAGGTAGTCCACTGCCTTCTGGGCATCAAGATACGAGTTGTAGGAGCCAACGGTGTCGCCTTGGGGGACGCTCCGGGACTCCTCCGTGGCTTTGGGTGCACCGAAAATGTTTGCCATAGCCCCATTCTGTCGCATGCACATGTGCGTCGGCTGAAATTCAGCTAAAAGAGAGCAGACTCGGTAGCCTGTAGAGGTGAGCACACAACCTTCCCGCGTCTTCGTTGCGCGCCTGCTCGGCCTTGACGTTTTCGACCCCCTGGGCGATCGTCTCGGCCGCCTGCGCGATGTTGTCGTGCTCTCCCGCGGCACCCGCGGCGCACCGCACGTGGTGGGCATCGTCGTCGAAGTTCCCGGGAAGAAGCGGGTCTTCGTTCCGATGACCCGCATCACCTCGATCGACCAGACCCAGATCATCTGCACGGGCCTGGTGAACCTGCGCCGCTTCGAACAGCGCGGCGCCGAGACCCTCGTGGTCGCCGAGATGTTCGACCGCCGGGTCACCCTCGCGGACGGCAGCGGGGACGCCACCATCGAGGACATCGGCATGGACCAGCACCGTTCGCGGGACTGGTTCGTCAGCAAGCTGTTCGTCCGCCGCGGCCACTCACTTTCCCCGCTCAGCCGGCTGCGCCGCAACGAGACCATGATCATCGACTGGGCCGACGCGCGGCAGGGCGCCCGCACCGAGCCGCAGGCCGCCACCCAGTTCGTGGCCACGCACGAGGACCTCAAGCCGGCCGACTTCGCCGAGGCGCTGCAGGAAATGAGCGACAAGCGCCGACTCGAAGTGGCCAGCGAACTGCAGGATGAGCGCCTCGCCGATGTCCTGCAGGAACTCCCGGAGGACGACCAGGTGGAGATCCTTTCCGCGCTCGACGTCGAACGCGCCGCCGACGTCCTCGAAGAGATGGACCCCGACGACGCCGCCGACCTCCTCGCCGAGCTCCCCTCGGCCCAGGCTGAGGAGCTGCTGCAGCTCATGGAACCGGACGAGGCCGAGGACGTCCGCCGCCTGCTCGAATACGACGAGGACACCGCCGGCGGCCTCATGACCCCGGTTCCGGTGATCCTGCCGCCCGAAGCCACCGTGGCCGAGGCCCTCGCCCATGTGCGCCGCGAGGAACTCTCACCGGCCCTGGCGTCCTCGATCTTCATCACCCGCCCGCCGCTGGAGACGCCCACGGGCCGCTTCCTCGGCGTCGTGCACATCCAGCAACTGCTGCGCTTCCCGCCGCCGGAACCGCTCGGCAACCTGGTGGACAAGAACCTGGAGCCCCTGTCGGACCACGCCCATATCAGCGAGGTTGCCCGGACCCTGGCCACCTATGACCTCAATTCCCTTCCGGTCGTTGACGACGCCGGCCGCCTCGTGGGGGCGGTGACTGTTGATGACGTGCTGGATCACCTGTTGCCCGATGACTGGCGCGCCCATGAGGATGACGCCCCTGTAAAGAAGCTTGGAGGCCGGATTGGCTGACAACACACCGCCCAAGCCCGGCACCCGCAGCAGCAAGCTGCCCTCCTTCGGCGGCCTCGACACCCCGCTGAGCGGCCGCAAGCGGATCTTCCCCAAGTTCTCCCCCAACCCGGACGCCTTCGGCAACGCGACCGAAGGCTTCGCCCGGTTCATGGGCACGCCGCAATTCCTCGTCTACATGACCATCTTCTGTGTGGCTTGGCTGGCCTGGAACAGCTTCGCGCCCGAGGAGTGGCAGTTCGACTCCCAGGCACTCGGCTTCACCCTGCTCACCCTCATGCTCTCCTTGCAGGCTTCCTACGCCGCTCCCCTGCTGCTCCTCGCCCAGAACCGGCAGGACGACCGGGACCGCGTTTCGCTTCAGCAGGACCGCCAACAGGCGGCACGCAACCTGGCCGACACGGAATACCTCACCCGGGAACTGGCGTCGCTGCGCATCACGCTGCGCGAGGTCGCCACCCGCGACTACGTCCGCGCCGAACTGCGGTCGATGCTTGAGGACCTGCTCGAAGCGCAGGAAGACCTTCTCGCCGGCGACGCCCAGGAGGGCGGCGACGGCGAAAGCCCACGTGAAAAGGTCAGGGAGAAGCTCAAGGAGAAGCGGGACAAGCAGCGCAACCCCCGCACGCAGCAGATCCCCAAGATCCGCCCGCAGACGCAATCCGCCGGGCAGACGTCCGGCAAGAACCAGCCCGAAAGCCGCAACTGATCACATGAGCTCCCCCTCCCAAGAGGCACTCGACGCCGCCCTGGCCACCGTCATCGACCCCGAACTCCGCCGGCCCATCACCGAACTCGGAATGCTGGAGTCCGTCAGCGCCGATGCCTCCGGGACCGTCCACGTGACCGTGCTGCTGACCATCGCCGGCTGCCCGCTGCGGGACACCATCACCGCCGACGCTACGGCTGCGCTCTCCCGCGTTCCTGGTGTCACCGGCGTTGACGTGGAACTGAAGGTCATGGACCAGGCCCAGCGCGACGCCCTCAAGGAACGGCTCCGCGGCCCCGGCGGACAACGCGGCATCCCGTTCAACCAGCCGGGCTCGCTCACCAAGGTCTACGCCGTCGCGAGCGGCAAGGGCGGCGTGGGGAAGTCCTCGGTGACAGTCAACCTTGCCTGCGCCCTGGCTGAGCGCGGCCTGCGCGTCGGCATCGTGGACGCCGACGTCCACGGCTTCTCCGTGCCGGCCCTCATGGGCATCACCCAGCCTCCCACCCGCGTCGACGACATGATCCTGCCCCCGGTCGCCTTCGGAGTGAAGGTGATTTCCATCGGCATGTTCGTCGAGGGGAACAAGCCCGTGGCCTGGCGCGGCCCCATGCTGCACCGCGCCCTCGAGCAGTTCCTCACGGACGTCTACTTCGGCGACCTCGACGTGCTGTTCCTGGACCTCCCGCCCGGCACCGGGGACATCGCCATCTCGGTCGCCCAGCTGCTGCCCGGCGCGGAAATCCTGGTGGTCACCACGCCGCAGGCGGCGGCCGCGGAAGTCGCCGAGCGTGCGGGCACCATCGCTGCCCAGACTGGCCAGAAGGTGGCCGGCGTCGTGGAGAACATGTCGTTCCTCGAAATGCCCGACGGCGGCCGGATGGAACTGTTCGGAAGCGGTGGCGGAGAGCTGCTCGCCAAGCGGCTTGGCGCCGTCGTCGAAAGGGACGTGCCGCTGCTGGGCCAGATCCCGCTGGACATCCGCCTGCGCGAAGGCGGGGATGCGGGACGTCCCGTGGTGCTGGCGGCCCCTGAAACGGCGGCGGCCCAGGCCCTCCAGGACATCGCCGGCAGGATCCAGGCCCGGCCGCGCGGACTGGCGGGCATGCCCCTGGGAATCCAGCCCCGCTAGCGGAGATTCCGGGGCTAACCGCCCTGACCTGGCGTCAGGCCTAGGTGGCTTCGCTGTCGAAGGGTGCTGCTTCGCCCTCGGCGAGCCGCTCCACTACCCGGGCGGGCGGCTGCGGGGCGGGGTCGTTCGCGACGGCGGCAACCGCAGCGGCGGGTGCGCCCGCGCTGACCGGTTTCGTCTCGTCGTCGAGCAGTGCTTCCTTGATGATGCGGCGCGGATCGTACTGGCGGGGATCGTACTTCTTCCAGTCGACCTCATCGATGTCGATGCCGACTTCTTCCTTGATCTGCTCCCGGGCGCCGGACGCCATGCGGCGCACTTCCTTGACCAGGTTCGCCAGTTTCTGGGTGTATTCGGGCAAACGGCTGGGGCCGATCACAAGCACACCGATGATCAGCAGGAGCAGGAACTCCGGGCCATTGATTCCAAACACGCTACGAAGATTACCTTGTCCGTTGCCCTGCTCAGAAACCAGCGAGATTTGCCAGGGTGCGAAGGCCGCGCCGGACCCTGTCCTGCCAGTTGTCCGGAGATGCGGCCGCCGCAGGAAGTACGGATTCACCGGCGCGCACGAGCTCAGGGACGGCGTCGTCGGCCTTTTCCGCGGGCAGGTCGGACGCGTAGCTCAGCATGGCTACGGGAGTGCGGTAGACCGCCTCCCAGCGGCTCCCTTGGCTGATTGAGAGCCGGGCGCGGGAGGTCGTGGTCCCCTCGAAATGCTGCTCGACGAGGGTTGCGTAATGCGTGCCGTCCGTCAGTTCCAGCTCGACGGCGGGATGGCCGTCCTGCATGGTGGCGCGGGCGGACACCAGCCGGAAGCCCATGCCGGAGAGTTCCGGGCATGCCCAGCCCTTGCTGCGCAGTTCGGCCAGTTGCGCGGCGCTCAGGGCCACGCTGCCGTCCTTCACCGCGGAGCCTGACGGGACGTTTCCGGGGACAGTTGAATCGAGGGAGAGGTCGCCGGCCAGGGACGCTCCCACGAGGCTGCGCACTTCACGGTCCGCGGCGCTGGCGGCCTCGGGCCGGACGTCCCCGCCAACGACGTAGGCGGCGGCGGTCAGGGCCCCGGCGCTGACCAGCAGCCCGCCGGCCGCGATGCCTGCTGTCTTCAGGAGCGGCATGGTGCGGCGCATCCCGCGGGCCGGTTCCATGCCTGCCTCGCCTGATTCGGCGATCCTGCGTGTGTGCTCGATGAGCCGGGCCGTCAGGTCCTGGCTGGCTTCGGGCACGCTCGCCTTCCGCAGCCGCTCCAGGTACTGGCGTTCGCGGAGCACCTCAGCCTGGCATTGCGGGCATTCCTTGAGGTGTTCCGGTGTCCGCTTGTGCCGCAGGCCACGCCCGGGGGCAGGCTGCCGCCCGTTCAGCAAACCCATGGCGACCTCAATGCAGTCCGGCGATCCGGGGCATCTTCAGCCGCGGCGCACGGGCCTTGGCGGGTCGGGGGTCGCGGTGCGCGAGCTTTTCGCGGAGCATGGTGCGGCCGCGGTGGATCCGCGACCTGACAGTGCCGAGCTTGACGCCGAGCGCCTCGGCCACCTCGTCGTAAGAAAGGCCTTCAAGGTCGCAGAGCACGACGGCGGCCCGGAAGTCGGGCGGGAGTTCCTCCAGGGCGCGCTGCACGTCGAGGTCCAGGTTGTTCAGTTCGAAGCTCTGCTCCGGCCCCGGTTCATGGCCGGGGAGGCGGGATTCGGCGTCCTCTGCCAGCGCGTCGAAACGGATCCGGCTCTTGCGCCTTGCCTGGTCCAGGAAGAGGTTCGTAGTGATGCGGTGCAGCCAGCCGTCCAAGGTGCCCGGCTTGAAGTTCTCCAGGGAACGGAACACCCGGACGAAGACCTCCTGGGTGAGGTCCTCGGCGTCGAACTTGTTCCCCGTGAGGCGGTAGGCCAGGCGGAAGACCTTGGCGGAGTGGTTCTCCACCACTTCCTCCCAGCTGGGCGCGACCCATTCGGTGGTTGCCTGTTCTGCGCCGGTGGTTTCCGCGGCTGTTGTACGGAATTGCGCAGCAAGTGATGCCGGCATCGTCCGCTCCCCTCGCACCCTGTGGTCACCCGGTGCTATGGTGCCGCCACCGCTCGGGTGGCCGGACAAACATCATCGCAGGATTCGCTGGGAGTTTCCTGACCGCGCCGGGATTTCCCCTCAGGGCTGATTTCCGGCCCTGGCACCGGACGGACACGTACCGGACACAGCCCGCGTTGCACCCGGCGGAACCGGTTCTGCGGCCCTGCAGCAAGTAGTCTTGGATGGACAATCCCTCTTTGCCCGGAAAGCGACATCCCATGAGTGCCGACAAGTCAAGCAGCTGGTCCTACGCAGAAGACTTTCCTGCCGAGGACGAGGTGCTGCTGCGCGCCCGGGAGCGCTCCTTTGAACTCGGGGTGACAGCCGTCAGTGCAGGAGTCGGAGCGATGCTGACCGTCCTCGCCGCAGCGTCGAAGGCCCAGACGGTGGTGGAGGTCGGCTCGGGGGCCGGCGTCTCGGGTGTCTGCCTGCTTCGCGGCCTCGGTCCGCAGGGCGTCCTGACCACCATTGACACCGACGTCGAACACCTCAAGGCTGCCCGCGAGGCCTTCCTTGAGTCCGGCAGCCCGGCGAACCGTACCCGGACCATTTCCGGCCGGGCAGCAGACGTGCTGCCCCGCCTGACCGACTCGGCGTACGACCTGGTCTTCATCGACGCCGACAAGGCCAACTTCCCCGTCTACGTCGAACAGGCCGTACGGCTCCTGAAGCGGGGAGGCACCTTGGTGGTCAACGACGCCCTCGACAAGGACCGCGTCTCCAACCCCGCCGCGCGGGATGCCACCACGGTTGTCCTGCGGCAGATCGGCAAGGCCGTCCGCGACGACGAGCGCCTCGCCTCCGCGATGCTGCCCACCGGCGACGGCCTGCTGGTGGCCGTGAAGCGATAGCGACGAACACAGGCCAACAAAAAAGCAGGGCTCCGGCTCTCCGCCGGGCCCTGCCCTGTGAAACTTACTCGGTAACGCCTACCAGGCATTCCTTGAGGTTCGCCGCTTCCGCTGCGTTCAGCTCGACAACGAGCCGTCCTCCGCCTTCGAGCGGCACACGCATAATCAGGCTGCGGCCCTCTTTGGTTACTTCCATAGGGCCGTCGCCTGTACGTGGTTTCATAGCCGCCATTAGGAAAATCCCCTCCAGTTGTCCCAAATCTGCCAGCCCGGCCGGACTGGCTCCGCGCGGCAAGTGCAGCTTCCGCAGCAACGGCTTCCAGGGCCGTCGTCGCCGGGTGCCCAAAGGCACCCCCTGACCTTGCTTGTGTCCATTATCCCGTAATTACCCGTGCGTAGCTAATCGAATGGATTTACTGAGCGCGCCGCCAGGGCCCGGTGGCGCCCCGGATCGGCGCGGGTCCTACGGCGGATAGTCGCCGCCGCCGGGCAGCTGCGCCCATGCCCACAGCCACACGATCCACACAATCTGGAGCAGCAGGAACATCACCGTCACAGTTGCCCGGTAGGCCAGGGAACGCGAGAGCAGTGCGGCCCCGAGGGCCAGCGGGAACAGCGGAAGAAGCATCCGGAACGTGCTCGTCTGCGGATGCAGGAACACCAGCAGGTAGCCCATGTAGCAGGCGCACCAGAGGCGCAGTTCGGTGCCCAGTGCCCGCACCGGCGGACTCATCAGCACGAGGGCGAAGACCCCAGTGAAAACGAACGGGGCAAGGATGCCCAGCACCGGGCCGAAGAGCGTCTGCCCGGTGTCGAACCACGGCTTGAAGGGCACGAGGTCATCGCCGCGCCAGGCGGTTTCCGTCCGCGTATAGGCCCGGATGTCACCGGTGCGCGCCCATGCCAGGACCGGCCAGGCAAGTGCCGCAGCACCGCTGGCAACGGTGAGGGCCCCGAGCGCTGCCACTTCCTTCGCTTCCGGCACCCTGATGGATCCCCGCCCGCCCTCAACGCCCGGCGCGGCTTCGCGGCCACGGACAAACTTCACCCAGCATTGATGGGCCAGCAGCAGCCCGACCATCGCCGCGAAAGGCACACCCGTGGGCCGCGAGAGGCACATCAGCACCACCACGGGCATGGCAGACAGGTACCGGCGTCGCACCACCAGCAGGAGTGCGGCCGCCAGAAGCAGCAGGTTCAGCGGTTCGGCGTAGGGAACCTGCAGCACCGCCGAAACGGGAAAGGTCGAGAAGAACGCCACACCCCACAGGGCAGCGCCACGGTCCGCGAATTCCCGGAAAAGCAGGAACACCACCAGCGCGGCACCGAGCCCGGCCAGCATCGCAATGATCGTCAGGGACGGCAGGATGCCCAGTCCGGTGAGCATCGACAAGCCGCGCCCCAACGCCGGGAACAAGGCATAGAACGCCCAGGTGTTCTCTGCCACCGAACCATCGGCGTTGAGCGGGAGCACCGAGGGGTAGCCGTCTTCGGCAGCCCGGGCGTACCAATGGGCGTCCCAGATGCTGATGAAGTCCCAGTACCCCGGCGACGGCGGATACCAGGGATTGACGCCCTGGTGCAGCGCTGCCGCCATGAAGATGCAGGCGCTGGCGACCCGGGCGGCGATGTAGATCAGGGACACCTGAAGCCACCAGGGCCAGATGGCCGCGCGGCGCAACAGCCCGCTCCCCGGCAGGAAGCCGTTCCCCGGGAGGTCCGTCCGGAAGGAACTGCTCACGCTTCGGCGTCCCCGTTACGCGGCCCGCGCGCCTCCAGGCTCTGCTTGAGGCCGCTGATTTCGGCGTCCTTCGCGGCGAGCTGCCTGCGCAAATCATCGAGGACCTGGTCCACCTGGTCCATGCGGTATCCGCGCAGCGCGAGGGAGAAACGGACGGCGTCGACGTCAGAGGGGCTTGCGTCTTCCGGGAGCAGCACCGGCGGGAGGTTGGGCACCGTTTCATCCAGCCCGACGGCGGACCGGCCGCCGCCGCGCATGGTGCCGGTCGCCAGGAACGCCGCGGCGCCCACGACCACCACCGCCAGGAAAACCAGGAAGAAACTCACAATCCCCATCGTGCCAGACCTTGGCCGGGACTACTCCGGCCGCTGGTCGCCGTTGCTCGACGGCGGGCGCGGAATCCCGTGCAGCACGCGGTGGACGGCGTCGGCGGGGTCGTCCACCAGCTGGATCAGGTCGAGGTCCTTTTCGGACACCATCCCTTCCTTCACCAGCGTCTCCCGGATCCATTCGATCATCGGGCTCCAGAAATCGACGCCCAGCAGCACGATCGGGAACGAGGTGACCTTGCGGGTCTGCACCAGGACCATTGCCTCGAACAGCTCATCGAGGGTCCCCAAGCCGCCGGGCAGCACGATGAAGCCCTGCGCGTACTTCACGAACATCGTCTTGCGTGCGAAGAAGTACCGGAAGTTGATGCCCAGGTCCACCCAACGGTTGAGGCCCTGCTCGAACGGCAGTTCAATGCCCAGGCCGACCGAGACTCCGTTGCCTTCAACCGCGCCCTTGTTGGCCGCTTCCATGGACCCCGGGCCGCCGCCGGTGATCACGGCGACCCCGGCCTCGGCCAGGTGCCGGCCCACCTCTACGCCCATTTCGTAGAAGGAACTGCCCGGTTTGGTGCGTGCGGAACCGAAGACGCTGACAGCCGGTCCAAGTTCGGCGAGCGCTCCGAATCCTTCGACGAACTCGCTCTGGATCCGCAGGACGCGCCAGGGATCGGTGTGGATGAACTGGTCGGGTCCGCGGGTGTCCAGCAGCCGCTGGTCGGACATCGGTGCCGCTGCCTGTTTGCGGCGGAGCTCCAGCGGGCCTTTGTGCTTCGCAGGCGCTTCCGCGATGAAGGCCGGCGCGGGTACCACTGCGCCCTGTTTGCCGTTGGCGTCGGAGGCCGGAGGCGGTGTCTGTCCTGAAGGCTGGCTGGTGCTCATTGACCAAGGCTATTACGTCTTCAGTCCCCGCAAGTTCCGTCGGCACGTGGGTGTTGCGGCACGCCGGGAGCGAGGTATCTGTTCAGTCACGATCTGCGGAAAGTTCCTGTGAGCTGGATCAACTTTGGACATTTCTTCGCTAGATTCAAGCTATGACTACTCAAGCGTCCGGCGATGCGCTCGTCTCACTGAATGGCGTCAACAAGCACTACGGCCAGCTGCACGTCCTCAGGGACATCAATCTCCAGGTCCGCAAGGGCGAGGTGGTGGTGGTCATCGGACCGTCGGGGTCGGGAAAGTCCACCCTGTGCCGCGCCATCAACCGCCTGGAAACGATCGACAACGGCGACATCTCAATCGACGGAAAGCACCTCCCGGAGGAAGGCAAGCAGCTGGCGAACCTGCGTGCCGACGTCGGGATGGTCTTCCAGTCCTTCAACCTCTTCGCGCACAAGACCATCCTGGAGAACGTCACGCTGGGCCCCATCAAGGTCAAGGGCGTCAGCAAGGCGGAGGCGGAGAAGGAGGCCATGAAGCTGCTCGAACGCGTCGGCGTCGGGCATCAGGCACCCAAGCTGCCTGCCCAGCTCTCCGGCGGCCAGCAGCAGCGCGTCGCGATCGCCCGCGCCCTGGCCATGAAGCCGAAGGTCATGCTCTTCGACGAACCCACCTCGGCGCTGGACCCCGAAATGATCAACGAGGTCCTGGATGTCATGATCCAGCTCGCCAAGGAAGGCATGACCATGATCGTGGTCACCCACGAGATGGGCTTCGCCCGCAAGGCAGCTGACCGCGTGGTCTTCATGGCCGATGGCCAGATCGTCGAGGACACCCAGCCAGAGGAATTCTTCACCAACCCGCAGAGCAACCGGGCCAAGGACTTCCTCTCCAAGCTGCTGACCCACTAGTCCGTTCCCATTCGTACCCTGGCCCCACCTCAGGCCGCCCAATGAAAGGAATGTCATGAAGTCTCTTATCACCCGGAGGAAATCCCTCCTGGTCGCTGCGGGTGCAGCCGTTGC
The DNA here is from genome assembly GCF_003614925.1 of Arthrobacter celericrescens. GTDB lineage: Bacteria > Actinomycetota > Actinomycetes > Actinomycetales > Micrococcaceae > Arthrobacter > Arthrobacter celericrescens. The sequence goes on along the minus strand of NZ_QYLP01000016.1, from coordinate 7,088 downwards.
ACTGACCCTGAGCGCCTGCGGTGGCGGCGGCACCACGACCCCACCGGTGGCCAGTGCGAGCTTCGCCGCCGGCACCACGATGGAAAAGCTGAACAAGGCCGGCACCATCAAGATCGGCACCAAGTACGACCAGCCGCTCTTCGGCCAGGTGGGCCTGGACGGTAAGCCGGTGGGCTTCGACGTCGAGATCGGCAAGCTGATCGCCGCCAAGCTCGGCATCCCCGCCGACAAGATCGAATGGTCCGAAACCGTGTCCGCGAACCGCGAACCCTTCATCGAGCAGGGCAAGGTGGACATCGTCATCGCCACCTACACCATCAATGACAAGCGCAAGCAGGTTGTCAGCTTCGCCGGACCGTACTACGAGGCCGGCCAGGCACTCATGGTCAACAAGGACAACACCACCATCACCAAGCCCGAGGACGTCAAGGGCAAGAAGGTCTGCTCCGTAACAGGTTCGACCCCCGCGGGAACGATCGTGGATAAGTACGGCGCTGTGCTGGTACCGGCAGCGACCTACTCCGCATGCCTGGAACCCCTGCGCAACAAGCAGGTTGAGGCGGTCACCACGGACAACGTGATCCTGGCCGGTTTCGTCGACAAGGAACCGGATGCCTTCAAGCTCGCCTCGGACCAGACCTTCACCAAGGAGCCGTACGGCATTGGCCTGAAGAAGGACGACACCACCTTCCGCAACTGGATCAATGACCAGCTTGAAGCCTTCGCCAAGGACGGCAGCTACAAGAAGGCATGGGAAGACACCGCAGGCTCGGTCATCAAGACCGCTCCCGAGCTTCCCGCTGTCGACCGCTACTAGCGCAGGCGACTGTCGCCGGGGGGCCTGCGAACAGCAGGTCCCCCGCCGACTGCGCCCCGCATTCCGACTGTCCAAGCCCAGAGCCGAAGGACCCCATGGAAGTCATCATCGAAAACCTCCCCCTCTATTGGGATGGACTTCTCCGCACCCTTTTCCTCTCCGCGGTCTCCGGCATCATCGCCCTCATCCTCGGAACGCTGCTGGCGGCGGCCCGCGTCTCTCCAGTTGCGGCCCTCCGTGGTTTCAGCACCGTCTACGTCGAGGTCCTCCGGAATACCCCCCTGACCATTGCCTTCTTCTTCGCTGCCATCGTCCTCCCCCGCCTTGGCGTGAGGTTTGAACAGTTCGAAGTCGCGGCCATCATCGCCCTGAGCGCATACACGGCGGCGTTCGTTGCCGAAGCTGTCCGCTCTGGCGTCAACAGCGTGCCGCTCGGCCAGGCCGAAGCCGCCCGCAGCATCGGCATGAAGTTCGGACAGGTGCTCACCCTGATCATCCTGCCCCAGGCCCTCCGGACAGTGATCCCGCCGCTGATCAACATCCTGATCGCGCTCGTCAAGAACTCGTCGGTCGCCGGTGCGTTCTTTGTCCTCGAACTGTTCGGGTACGGCCGCCAGATGGCCAACGCGAACGGCGACCAGGTCATGGCCGTGCTGCTCGGCGTGGCATTCTTCTATCTGCTCCTCACTGTCCCGCTGGGTATCCTCGCCAGCACGGTGGAGCGAAAGGTGGCGATTGCCCGATGACTTCAGTCCTGTACGACGTTCCCGGCCCCAAGGCGCGCCGCGTTTCGCTGATCGGTTCCGTGATCGGAACCGTGCTGATCCTCGGCCTCGCGGCGTGGATTGTCATGACCCTCGCACAGCAGGGCATCTTCGAAGGGCGCCGCTGGGAGATCTTCATCCGCGCCGACGTCTGGCGGCTGCTCGGAAACGGCATCATCGCCACGCTCAGCGCGGCGGCCATCGCAGCGGTGATCGCATTCCCCTTGGGCCTGCTGCTCTGCCTGCTGCGGATATCACTGGTCGACTGGATCAGGATCCCCACCCGCGTGGTCCTGGAGTTCCTGCGCGGCATGCCGGTCGTCCTGATGATGCTGTTCGTCCTGCTGGTGTTCGGCACGAACTCCTTCATCGCCGTCGTTGCCGGCCTGGTGCTGTACAACGCGGCCATCTTCGCGGAGATCATCCGCGCAGGCATCCAGTCGCTGCCGAAGGGACAACGCGAAGCGGGCCTTGCCATTGGCCTGACCAGCTTCCAGTCCCGCCTGCTCATCGAATTGCCGCAGGCCATCCGCCGCATGATGCCCTCGTTGGTTGCCCAGCTGGTGGTGCTCCTGAAGGACACCTCGCTCGGCTACATTGTGGCGTACGGCGAACTCCTGCGGGCCGTCCAGGTCATGGCCGACTTCCTGGGGAACGCGTTCCTGTTCCCGGTCTTCTTCGTGGCCGCCGGCATCTACATCGCGATCAATATCTGCGTGTCCAGGCTGGCTGTCTGGATCGAGCGCCGTGGCTCGAAGAAGGCAGCCGGCGGTGTTGCCAAGGCTGTACCCGCCGAGGCGCCGACTGCGAAGTAACAGCACAAAGGAGAAGGTCCGCAGCCACCAGGCTGCGGACCTTCCCGTTTAAGAACCGTCAGTCAGCCAGCCACAGCCGCAGCGCGCGGAAGCACTCGCGGACGGCGTCGGCGTCGACGTGTTCATTGTCCTTGTGCGCCAGCAGTGCATCGCCGGGGCCGAAGTTCACCGCCGGGACGCCCAGTTCGCTGAAGCGCGCGACGTCGGTCCAGCCGTACTTCGGTTTGGGCTCGGCACCGACGGCGGCCACGAAGGACGCGGCGGCAGGGTGGTTGAGCCCGGGCCGTGCGCCGGCGGCGGCGTCGGTGCGCACGACGTCGAAGCCTTCCAGGAGTTCCCGGACATGGGCCTCGGCCTGGTCCGGATTCTTGTCCGGGGCAAAGCGGTAGTTGATCTCCACCACGCAGCGGTCAGGGATCACGTTGCCTGCAGTGCCACCGTGGATCTTCACCGCGTTCAGGCTTTCGCGGTAGTCCAGTCCGTCCACGTTGATGGTGCGGGGTTCGTAGGCGGCAAGCCTTGCCAGGACCGGGGCGGCGTCGTGGATGGCGTTGTGGCCCATCCATGCGCGGGCCGAATGCGCGGCCTCCCCCACCGTGGTGACGTCGAAGCGCATGGTGCCGTTGCAGCCTCCTTCGACCGTGCCGTCCGTGGGTTCGAGGAGGATGGCGAAGTCGCCCCTCAGCAGCTCAGGGTAGTTGCGCACCAGGCGGCCCAGCCCGCTCTTCTCTGCTTCCACTTCCTCGTGGTCGTAGAAGACGAAGGTGACATCCTTGGCGGGCTCCGCGCCGCCGTCGAACATGGTTGCGGCGAGCGCGAGCTGCACCGCGACGCCGCCCTTCATGTCGGTGGCACCGCGGCCGTACAGGATGCCGCTACCGGGGACGCCGGAGTCCCAGCTGGACGGGACTGTGCCGCGGGCGCCTTCGGTGACGGGCAGCGGAACGGTGTCCAGGTGGCCGGCGAGGATGACGCGTTCGGGGCGTCCGAGTTCGGTGCGGGCAACGATGGCGTCACCATCCCGGACGACGTGCAGCCCCGGGATGGCGCGGAGGCCGTTCTCCACGGCGTCAGCCAGGGCAGTCTCGTTTCCGGACACGCTGTTGATGTCCATGAGCGCGGCGGTGAGCAAAGCGACGTCTTGTCGCAGGTCAAGAACAGGAACGGATTCTACGGTCACCCGTCCACCTTATCCGGTGAAATACAACCAGCCGGGCGGATTCACGGTTTCAACCGGGCGAGCCCGCCTGACTAAACTTGGGGCCATGACTGAAACAGCCGCGTCTGCCGCTCCCGACCACACTTCTGCCGCCGATCGTGCCGCTTACGGCTTCGGCCTGGCGACCATCGCCACCAACGCCGCCGGCGAAGCCACCGTGCTGGATGCCTGGTTCCCGGCACCCGCGCTGGGCGTGGCAGCCGAGTCCCTGCGTTCGGTCGAGAACGCCGACGAGTCCTTGACCGCCCTGGCCGCAGAAGGCGACGACGCCGCCCGCGGCACCCAGCAGAAGGTGGTCTTCGCCCAGATCAACCTGGACGAAGCCCCGGCCGACACCGTGGACGCCTACCTCCGCCTGCACCTGCTCTCGCACCGCCTGGTGAAGCCGAACAGCATCAACCTGGACGGGATCTTCGGCAAGCTCCCCAACGTGGTGTGGACCAACTTCGGTCCCGCCGCCGTCGAGGGCTTCGAACTGACCCGCGCCCGCCTGCGCAGGCGCGGCCCGGTGACGGTCTACGGCGTCGACAAGTTCCCGCGCATGGTTGACTACGTTGTCCCCGCCGGTGTCCGGATCGCCGACGCCGACCGCGTCCGCCTAGGTGCCCACCTGGCGGACGGCACCACCGTGATGCACGAAGGCTTCGTGAACTTCAACGCCGGCACTCTCGGCACCTCCATGGTGGAAGGCCGCATCTCCGCGGGCGTCGTGGCCGGCAACGGCACGGACGTCGGCGGCGGCGCCTCGATCATGGGCACCCTGTCCGGCGGCGGCAAGGAACGGATCGCCCTGGGCGAACGTGTGCTCCTGGGCGCCAACTCCGGCGTGGGCATCAGCATCGGCGACGACTCCGTGGTGGAGGCCGGCCTCTACGTCACCGCCGGCACCCGCGTACGCATCCCCGGCCCGAAGGACGAAAACGGCGAGGACACCTCCAGCATCGTCAAGGCCGTTGAACTGTCCGGCGTGCCGAACCTGCTGTTCCGCCGCAACTCCACCACCGGCGAAGTGGAGGTGCTTCCCCGCAAGGGCCAGACCGTGGAACTCAACGAAGCACTCCACGCCAACTGACCGGACCGGATGCGCCGTCTCCGACGCACCCTCACACTGCTGCTGGCGCTGGCCCTGACAGCGGGCGCCATCTATGCAGTCACCACGGTCCTGCAGCGCTCCGAGACCCTGGTCACGGAGCGCTGCACCGCCGTCGTCGGCACCGCCTCCTTTGAGCTGGCAACCGACCAAACCGCCAACGCGGCTCTCATCACGTCCGTTGCCGTGCGCCGCGGGCTGCCGCCGCGCGCCGCGACCATCGCCCTGGCCACGGCCATGCAGGAATCCAGGCTCCGGAACATCGACTACGGCGACCAGGCCGGCCCGGATTCCCGCGGCCTCTTCCAGCAGCGTCCGTCGCAGGGCTGGGGCACCGAAGCGCAGGTCATGGACCCCGTCCACGCCAGCAACTCCTTCTACAACGGCCTGCTGAAGGTTCCGGACTACCAGGCCATGGAAATCACCGAGGCAGCCCAGACTGTGCAGCGCTCGGCGTTCCCCGAAGCTTACGCACAGCACGAAGCCATGGGCCGCGCCTTCGCGTCGTCCCTCACCGGGCAGTCCTCCGCCGCGCTGGACTGCACCCTGCGGACCGCGGACAGCGCCGGAGACCCCGACGCCGTCGTGGCAGCAATGACCAAAGCGTTCGGGCCTGTTTCCGCGGCGAGCCAGGGACGCACGGTGCGGATCGACACGGGACGCTATTCCGACGGCCCCGCGGCCTGGGCGCTGGCCCAGTGGACCGTGGCGAACGCGAAGTCCCTCTCAGTCACGCAGGTGGAACTGGACAGCCACACCTGGAACAGGGACAACCACGAGGGCTGGCAGGAATCCAAGGCTCCCGCCGGAACCCTGACGGTCACCGTCTCCGCGCCGCGCGGCTGAACCGGCGCAGCGGGTCCTCGGGCGCTCAAGCCCCGTGGGCTCAGGCGAGCATCTCCACAACCGGCTGCACGTAGCTGCGGAAGACCTCCGGCTGGGACAGCAGCCTGTGGCTCATGATCATCTTGTCCGGCTCCAGGTACCAGGCCCGGGGCTCGTTCAGGGGCAGTTCGATGATGCTCAGCCGGAAGTCCCGGGAACTGCGCCCGACTTCGAGCAAACGGTCCTCGACCAAGTCCCCCAGCATCAGGGTTGCGCCGCTGGCCTCACGTTCGGCTTCAATCTCCTGGTACTCGGCGACCCGCTCGCGCGCCCAGCTCAGGGCGGCCCCGAAATGCGCCTTGAGAACCTTCTGGAGCGCCGGCGAATTCGAGAAGGCCTTGAAGTCCGGGGGTGTGAGCCTCGGAGCCTCCTCCGGGTAGGACTTGAGCAGCTGGTGCCACCACGCCTCCCATTCGGTCTTGAGGGCACTGACTCCCCCGACCTCCGCCGTCAGATGGCTGTGGTCCGCGTGCCTGACCTTCGGCGTCGCGTGGGATAGGGCGGGCGTTCCCGCGCCGTCCAGACCTGCGACATCCCTCAGATACAAGGCAATGAGAATTGGAGAGGACGTGTCCATGGTTATCCGCCATCCCTGACCGCCTGTGTCATGCATCCGTAAGCCTCCCTTGGCCGGTGCCTGTCCAGACCTCCAGTTTATTCCTGTTGGCCCCGGAGGTTAACCGCGCTGGAAAAGCCCGCCCAGGCCCGCCAGGTGCGCTTCCAGGACGTCCCGGCACATCCGTGCGGTCATCCATTCGGACTGCAGCAGGGCGTGCAGGCACAGCCCGTCCAGGGTGGCGAGGAGCCGTTCGGCTTCCGTGACGAGGATGTCCTGCTGCTCGCTGTCGGGCAGCAGCTGCATGACCAATTGCCCGACGACGGCGGCCACCGCCCGGTGGCTGCGTGCGGCTTCGGGCGCGAACACCGGTTTAATCCGCGCGGCAGTGCGGAAAGCCAGCCAGACGCACACGTCGACGGCTTTTTCCTCGTCCAGCGGCAGGAGCTGCCCCAGAAGCAGCAGCACGGCTTCATGGTGCGCCGGGCTTCCCGGCGCTTCCTGCCGCACGGATTCCAGCGCGGCCTCGAGCCGCCCGGCGATCCGGTCGATCACCACGGAAAAGGAGTGCACGAGCAGTTCGTCGCTGCTCGCGAAATAGTGTCGCACCGAGCCGACAGCCAGCCCTGCTTCGTCGGCGACTTCACGCAGGGAAGCGCGCTCCAGCCCGTCGGAGGCGATGATCCTGAAGACGGCGTCGACAACGTCCTGGCGCCGGGCACCGGCGTCTACAATTTTTGGCACATGTCTTTTTAGCACAATCGTGCTTCAACTGCGGGGAGCCTTGCCATCCGATTCACAGCCGTGGCCAAGGAAACACGGAACGGGACGCTCCGGAGTTCGGCTAGCGTTGAGACCATGAGAATTCTTGTTACCGGTGGCACGGGCTATATCGGTTCGCATACGGTCCTGTCCCTGCTGGAGTCCGGCCACGAGGTGATC
>NZ_QYLP01000007.1 GCF_003614925.1 Arthrobacter celericrescens | reverse complement strand
CCGGCGGCACCGGGTGGTGCCGCCGGCCGGAACGGGGTCCTTAGGACTTGGCCTTGATGGACTCGATGGCGGCCTTGGCCTTTTCCTGCAGCGCTGCGGACAGCGGAGCGGACTTGGCGGCGTCGGCGGCGGCCTTCTGGCCTTCTTCGGAGACCACGTAGCTCTCGAAAGCCTTCACGAGGTCCGCGGTTTCCTTCTTGTCGTAGGTGGTGCAGACGACGTGGTAGGAGACCAGGACAACCGGGTAGGCGCCGGCTTCGGTGGTCTTGCGGTCCAGCTTGATGGCGACGTCGTTGGCGGCGCGGCCTTCAGCCGGCTTGCTGATTTCGACGGCCTTGGCGGCGGCCTCGGCGGAGATCTTCACGAACTCGGTGCCGACCTTGATCTGGGCGGTGCCCAGCTTGCCGGATACGGCGGAGTCGTCAGCGTAAGTCACGGCACCGGGGGTGTCGGTGACGGTCTTGACGACGCCGGAGGTGCCCTTGGCGTTCTCGCCCTTCAGGGAAGCCGGCCACACGCCGTCGGCCTTGTCGGTCCAGACGTCAGCGGCGGCAGCGGAAAGGTATTCGGTGAAGTTCTTGGTGGTGCCGGAGTCGTCGGAGCGGTTCACCGGGGTGACCTTGAGGTCCGGGAGCTTGGCGTCCGGGTTCAGGGCGGCGATTGCCGGGTCGTTCCACTTGGCGATCTGGCCGCGGAAGATCTTGGCGACGGTGGCGGCGTCGAGCTTCAGCTCAGTGATATCGGGCAGGTTGAAGGCCACGGCGATCGGGGAGATGTAGACCGGGATGTCGATGGCGCCGTCGGGGCCGCACTTGGCCTTGGAGGAGGCAAGCTCTTCGTCCTTGAGGTAGGCGTCGGAACCGGCGAACTGGGCCGAGCCGTCGATGATGGCCTTGCGGCCCGCGCCGGAGCCGTCCGGGGAGTACTGCACGGTGGCGCCAGCGTTGGCGGCGGCGAAGCCGGCCTTCCACGCGTCCATGGCAGCGCCGGTGGAGGAGGCACCGATGCCGGTCAGGGTGCCGGTGACTTTGGCGCCGCCGGCGGCCGGGCTGCTTGCCGGGGAGCCGGTTGCGTTGTCGGAGCCACAGGCGGTAAGTGCCAGGGCGCCGGCTGCGATGACCGCGATTGCCGCGTTGCGGCCGAAGCGAGTTGCCTTCACTTTGATGTACCCCTTCCAGGGATTCTCAGATGCGTGCCGAGGAGAGTCGGCTGTTGGGAGATTCGTACTCGTTTTGTACCTTGATCGACGGTAAGAGCCTCAAGTAACGGGATCGGCCGTTAAAGGTGAACGGCAGGTGAACGGAAGCGGACCATTCCCTTACATATGTGGCGCCGCTCTTGCGCCTTTGACGCTGAATAGACTTGAGGGCATGGATGCCCCGCCCGGACTCTCGGCCACCTCGAAGTTCCTTCGGAAGCGGCTGCGCACCGGCATCACCCGGACCCGGAAATCGGTGGTGCCCGCCGTCCAGATGACGGTGTGCGCGGTCGGGGCGTATGCCTTCGCCGAACACGTCCTCGGCCACGCCGGCCCGCTCTTCGCGGCCACGTCCTCCCTGATCGCCCTCGGCTTCTCCCGCGACCCGCGCCTGCGCCGGGTGATGGAGGTGGGCCTCGGCGTCACCCTGGGCATCGTGGTGGGCGACCTCCTGGTGCACTGGCTGGGCTCCGGCGTCTGGCAGGCCGCCGTCGTGCTCCTGTTCTCGATCCTGCTGGCCCGCTTCCTGGACAGCGGTACCATCTTCACCACCCAGCTCGGGCTGCAGTCCCTCCTGGTCGTGCTGCTCCCGGCCCCGCCGGGAGGTCCGTTCACCCGCAGCCTGGACGCCGTCGTCGGGGGCGTCTTCGCCTTGCTGGTCACGGTCCTCATGCCGAAGGACCCGCGGCTGGAGCCGCGGCAGGACGTGCGGAAACTGCTGGGCGAGCTGGCGGAGGTGCTGCGCGAGTGCGCGGACGCCATGATCGACAGCGACTCCACCCTCGCCTGGCACGCCCTGGTCCGTGGCCGCAACTGCCAGCCCCTGGTGGACCGGATGCGACAGTCGCTGCGCGCCGCCGGTGAAGTGGCCACCCTGGCGCCCGCGTACCGCAAGCACCGCGAGGAGCTGAACGCGATGGAGGCCTCGCTGGACTCGATCGACCTCGCGCTGCGCAACAGCCGGGTGTTCGCCCGGCGGCTCACCAGCGCCATCAACCACACCGCCCTCACTGACGAGGCCACGGACAACATCTCCGAGGTGCTGCGGGATACGGCCGCCGCGGTGGACGAACTTTCGCTGGGCCTGGCGGAAGTGCACGACGGCGCCCGCCGGGCCCACATGCGCGTGGCCCGGCAGGACCTCTCGGACATCGCCACCAGGCTGCACCCGCGGCTGCTCGCCGTCCAGAAGCTCGAGGGCGAAACCGTGGTGATGCTTTTCCGGCCGCTCATGGTGGACCTGCTCGAGGCCGCCGGCATGGAGCCCGCGGAGGCCCGGGACGCCCTGCCGCCGCTGTAGGCGTTTGTTGTCACACCCCTCAACTAGCCTTGTACGCATGGCAACCAAGACCTCCCGCGCCTCCAAGGCCCCCGCGTTCAAATGCGCCGAATGCGGCTGGACCACCGTCAAATGGGTGGGCCGCTGCGGCGAGTGCCAGGCCTGGGGAACCGTTGAGGAGTCCGGCGCCACGGTAGCGCGCACGACGGCGGCGGCAACAGTTTTGGAGCCCGCCCGCCGGATTGCCGAGGTGGACGGGACGACGGCGGCGTTCCTGCCCACCGGCGTCGACGAACTGGACCGGGTGCTCGGCGGAGGTTTGGTCCCCGGCGCGGTGATCCTGCTGGCCGGAGAGCCCGGCGTCGGGAAGTCCACGCTGCTGCTGGATGTCGCGGCAAAGTTCGCCCGCACCGGCCAGGACGTCCTGTACGTCACGGGCGAGGAATCCGCGGCCCAGGTGAAGCTGCGGGCGGAGCGGATCAGCGCCCTCGCGGACACCCTGTACCTGTCCGCGGAAACGGACCTCGGCCAGGCGCTGGGGCAGGTGGAAAAGCTTGAGCCCAAGCTGCTCATCGTGGACTCCGTGCAGACCCTCAGCAGCACCGAGGTGGAGGGCAGCGCCGGTGGCGTTTCCCAGGTCCGCGAGGTCGCCGCGTCGATCATCGGCGCCGCCAAGCGCCGCAACATGACCACCCTTCTGGTGGGCCACGTGACCAAGGACGGCTCCATCGCCGGTCCGCGGCTCCTCGAGCACCTCGTGGACGTGGTGTGCCAGTTCGAAGGTGAGCGCCATTCCCGGCTCCGGCTGCTGCGCGCCGTCAAGAACCGCTACGGCGCCACGGACGACGTCGGCTGCTTCGACCTCAACGAGGCCGGCATCGAAGGCCTCGCCGATCCCAGCGGGCTCTTCGTCTCCCGCACCCGCGAACCCGTTTCCGGCACCTGCATCACCGTGACCATGGAGGGTCGGCGGCCGTTGCTGGCCGAGGTGCAGTCCCTCCTGGCCGAAAGCGCCAACTCGCAGCCGCGCCGCGCCACCAGCGGCCTGGACAGCTCGCGGGTCTCGATGCTGCTGGCTGTGCTGCAGCAGCGGGCGGGCTGTGTGCTGCACAAGGACGACTCCTACGTGGCCACCGTGGGCGGGGTGAAGCTCAGCGAACCGGCCACGGACCTCGCCGTCGCCCTGGCCGTGGCATCGGCCAAGTCCCGGAAGGCGCTTCCGCAGCGTCTCATCGCCTTCGGCGAGGTGGGCCTGGCCGGCGAAGTCCGTCCGGTTCCGGGCATCAACCAGCGCATCCATGAGGCCCAGCGCCTGGGCTTCACGCACGCCGTAGTCCCGGCCAGCCCCAACGGGCCGGGACCAGTCCCGGAAGGTTTCTCCGTGCGGGAGGTGGCACATGTGGCCGAGGCCCTGGAGCTGCTGATCAGCTGAGTCTTGCCGGGCGGCAGTCCGGCTCCCAGGCCCGGCTCCCGGCGCGGGGTGTCGCGCGGCGGCTGTGCACGGGGTGCGCAAGAGTGGTCCCATGACGAAAAGAACGGCACTGGCCGGCAGAACAGCTTCGGCCAAGAGAACGGTGCTTATTGGGGGACGTTTCTTCTTCGGCCTCTTGACCCTTGTTGCCGTCGGCACGCAGCTGGCGGTGCACATCAGCCTGCGCTACGACGTGTGGAATTTCTTCAGCTACTTCACCAACCTGTCCAACCTCTTCGCGGCCGTGGTGCTGCTGGTCAGCGGGTACCGCCTGCTGGTCCGCAAACAGCCCACCGAGCTGGATGAAACCACCCGCGGCACGGCCACCATTGCGATGGCCATCGTGGGCATCGTGTTCGGCGCCCTGCTGACCGGCCAGGACCTCGGCTCGATGGTTCCGTGGGTGAACTTCGTGGTGCACTACCTGATCCCGGTGGTGATGGTGGCCGACTGGCTGTTCCAGCCCCCGCGCACCACCATGGCGGTCCGGCACCTCTGGTACTGGCTCGTCTATCCGGTCGCCTACCTTGCCTACAGCCTCATCCGCGGCTCCTTCGTGGACTGGTACCCGTACTGGTTTATCGACCCAGCGCGGGCCGGCGGCTGGGGCGGGGTGGCCGTCTTCGCGGTGGGAATCGCCGTCGGCTTCCTGCTGGTCAGCTTGGCAATGCTCCGCCTCGGCAACAAGCTCGAGCGCCAGGCGGATTACTGACTCCACTCCGAACGTGCCCGACGGCGGCTCCCCGCAGCCGCCCGAGCCACCCCAAACGGCCCTCCGCGAAGTTGCCCGGAGGGCCGTTTCCGTCCCCCCTCGAGACAGGTGGCGAATGGGCCACTTTGAGGCTTGCCTGTGCGGTTAAGGCGTCCCTGAGGATCTATCATGGTGCTAGCCACTGCCGGGGCACTTTTCCTGAACATCGCCGGCACTGATGCTGGCCCGGTTGCGGGTCCTGCAACGTTCGAAGGGAACACGCATGGCCCGAAGTCCCGAGGAATCGCTCAAGGCGACCCTGGCAAGAGTCGCACCCGGCACCGCGCTGCGGGACGGACTTGAGCGCATCCTGCGCGGACGCACCGGCGCCCTGATCGTCCTCGGCTCGGACCGCACCATCGACTCCATCTGCTCCGGCGGCTTCGAAATCGGCATCGAGTTCTCCCCCACCCGGCTCCGCGAACTCGCCAAAATGGACGGCGCCATCGTGTGCGACAAGGACGCCAGCAACATCGTCCGCGCGGCCGTGCAACTGGTCCCCGATTCCAGCATCGAAACCCAGGAATCGGGCACCCGGCACCGCACAGCGGAGCGCGTCGCCATCCAGACCGGCGTGCCTGTCATCTCGGTCAGCCAGTCCATGCAGATCATCGCCCTGTACGTGAACGGGCTGCGGCACGTGCTGGAAGGTTCGGAGAAGGTCCTCGCCCGCGCAAACCAGGCCCTGGCCACCCTGGAGCGTTACAGCGCCCGCCTGGACCAGGTCACCAGTTCGCTCTCGGCGCTGGAAATCGAAGCCATGGTCACAGTCCGCGACGTCGCCGTGACCCTCCAGCGCCAGGAGATGGTGCGCCGGATCGCCGAGGAAATCGCCCAGTACGTGCTCGAACTCGGCGAGGACGGACGCCTCCTGTCCCTGCAGCTGGAGGAACTCACCATGGGCCGCGGCCCGGGCAGCGACGTCATCATCCGCGACTACGCCGGCGACGCCGCTTCCCCCGAGGACATCGACGGCGCCGTGCAGGCCTTGATGGACCTCGGCCCCACCGAACTGATCGACCTGGGCAGGATCTCCAGCATCATCGGTTTTGCGGGCGGAATAGACGTGCTCGACGCCGGTGTGCAGCCCCAGGGGTACCGCCTCCTCGCGGGGCTCAAGTCGGTTCCGAAGGCCGTGGCAGACCGCCTGGTGGACCATTTCGGCGGGCTCCAGAACCTCATGGCCGCCACCATCGACGACCTCATGACCGTTGACGGCATCGGCGACCAGCGCGCCCGCACCGTCCGCGAAGGCCTCAGCCGCATGGCCGAGGCAAGCCTCCTGGACCGCTTCCTCTAACCCGCTGAGTGCTCACTTGTGGCGGGTTTTTCCGCGTAAACCCCGCCACAACTGAGCACCCAACCGGAGGCGGGCGGCTGCCTCCGCCAGGCTCCGACGCACTTAGCGCAGCTGGAAGACGGCCTTCGGGCTGACCTTGTTGCCCAGCGAGGCCGTGAACACATAAGTGCCGGCACCGGGCTTGGCATTCACCACGCTGCAGCCTTCCGTGGTGCGGTTGCGCTGCCAGACGAAGTTCGCGGTCTCGCTCTTGCCCGGCAGGATGGTCTTCACCAGGTCCTCGCTGCTGGCCTGGCAGTCCCGCGAGGAGAAGATCCGGTCCGCGCCGCTGGTCACCTGGAAATCCATCTGCGAGGTACCGACGTTGACCTGGCATGGCGTGGCGCCGCCGTTGGTGACCTTCAGCCCCAGGACCGGATTCTTGCCCGCAGCATAGGATCCGGCATCGGTGCTGGCGGCAACGGTGACCAGGTTCAGGTCGCACACGGGGGTCGCCTTGGCGGAGGGGCCTGCCGTGCCCGAAGCGCCCGGCGCCGGGGTGCTGTCCTGCGGCTGCGGGCTGGTGCTCGGCTGCGCTGCGGGTTCGTTTTTCCCCACGAAGGACGACGCGATTGCCACCACGCCCGCGGTCAGCAGCCCCAGCACCACCAGCAAACCGATGAAAACCACAAGACGACGACGGCGGTACACGGCCGGGCTCGGCCTGCGGCGGCCGGTGCCTCGGGAAGCCGGGCGCGGGGAACCGGTGCGCTGGGAACCCGGCCTCTGTGCACCGGCACGCTGTGACGCTGTGACGCCAGTTTTGGGGCGGGTTACCGCCTGGCTCCGGGCACCGTTGCCTGGCGAGCGCGTTCCGCGCGCGCCTGACGGTTGATTGCCCTTGGTGACCATATGACTAGGCTAGGCAACGCCCGCGCCGGTTGCCGCCTCACCACGCCGCCGGCCCGGCGTCCTGCACTATGAGCTGCCTCATGTTACGGACCCGCGCTGTGTCCGCAGTTCATCCTGCAGGTCCGGCGGGGTTGCCGCGCCGCAGCCCGCCTGATCTGCAGGATCAATCCCGGGCCAGGGCTAGCCGACTGCACCGAGGCCCGCCGGGCGCGGGCTCGGCTACAGTGGAGGGCAGGAATCGGCGGCCGCGCGGCCGCGAAGCACGCAGCCGCACCAAAGGGTCCCATGTCATCGCCAACAGCCGCGGAACGGACGGGCGCAACGCCGCCCCGTAGCCCCATCAAACCCAAGGCCAGCAGGCGCACCCAGTCACGCACGGGCACCGCACGCCCGGCCCGCGCACAGCAAGGCCCGTCCCACCAGCTCGAAGCCGACGAGCTCGGCGCCCTCCACAACGAACTGGACCGCTGGTTCGCCGAAAACGCCCGCGAGCTGCCGTGGCGCGAAGCCGACTGCAGCCCCTGGGGCGTGCTGGTCAGCGAGGTCATGCTGCAGCAGACCCCCGTGGTGCGGGTACTTCCGGTCTGGCTTGACTGGATGGAACGCTGGCCCGAGCCCGCGGACCTTGCCCGCGAGGCCTCCGGCGAAGCGGTGCGCCACTGGGGCCGGCTGGGCTACCCCCGCCGGGCGCTGCGGCTGCACGCTGCCGCCACCGCGATCGTCGAGGAGCACGGCGGCAAGGTACCCGGAACGTACGAGGGCCTGCTGGGCCTTCCCGGCGTCGGGGACTACACCGCTGCAGCCGTCGCCGCCTTCGCCTTCGGCGAGCGCGAAACGGTGGTGGACACCAACATCCGCCGCGTCCACGCCCGGCTGGTGTCCGGGACCGCCCTTCCGGCGCCGTCCCTCACTGCCGCGGAAATGCGCCTGGCCGAGACGCTCATGCCCCAGGACACGGCATTGTCCGTGCGCTGGAACGCCTCAGTCATGGAACTGGGTGCGCTGGTGTGCACGGCCCGCTCCCCCAAGTGTTCCGACTGCCCGGTCCGCGCCGAATGCGCCTGGCTCGCGGCAGGCGAGCCGCCGCCGTCGTACGTTCCCAAGGGCCAGGCCTGGCACGGCACCGACCGGCAGCTCCGCGGCGCCGTCATGGCGGTACTCCGCGTGGCGGAGGCGCCGGTGGCGCGCGGAATGTTCGAACAGGCACCGGCCGATCTCGGCTTCGCCGCAGAGGGAACCGCGGTTCCCCTGGCAGCACTTCACCGCCTCAACTCCGCCCCGGAGCAGCTTGAGCGGGCGCTGGACGGGCTGGTGCGCGACGGCCTGGCAGAACTGCACGACGGCGACTACCGGCTGCCCGCCTGACCACCACCCGCAGGGGAGAGACGAACTTTGAAGACCGTGATCTACATTGTCTGGGCGCTGTTCCAGATCGGCGCGATCACCGCCCTGGTACACACGGCCAGGAAGGCGAAACGGCAGGAAACGCGCACCGCGGACTGGCCCAGGGTCCAAGCGGTGGTCACCGGAAACACCTCGGGCTGGTCCGGCAGGATAGGCGGTTCCGATTCGTCCCGGCGTTTCTTCCCCACCTACCAGTTCACGGGGCCGGGCGGGCAGGTCTTCAACGGCACCTCCGACGTTCCCTCCGCCGAGATCCCCACCCCCGGTTCGTACATCGAGGTGGCCGTGAACCCGGCCGACCCGCACGAATCCTTCCACCAGTCCACCAAGGAGAAGGTGGGCATCGGCTGCGCCATCGCGTTCTTCGCCGTCTTCGCGGTGGTCTCATTCTGGTTCATCGGCATCTTCCCCATCCCCTGAGCGTTACCGCGCTGCGCGGCACCATAACGATGTCGGCAAGCTTCCGCCGGGGCCGTTCCGGCCCGTGTTCACCGGTCCTACGCTGAGGTATGCGCAAGTTATGGGCGGCTGCGGCATTATGCACGACGGCGTTGCTCGGCTCCGGCTGCCAGCCTGAGTCGGCGCCGTGCCCGGCCATCGCCATGGCACCGGTGGTGGGCCTGACCATCGCGGAGGACTACGTGCCCACCGTCCAGGGCGTGCATCTGCGGGCGTGCCAGGACGGCAAATGCAAGGAGGACGACCTGAAGCTGCTTCCCGGCAGCAGGTCCATCCCGCAGGCGTGCAGCACCGGCCCGGACGGAAGCTGCTCGGCGACGATGGCCCCGGACGGCACCATGTACGGCCTCCTGGACATGGGCGTGCTCACCGCTTCGCCGATCAGCGCGAAGGTCACCGGCACCGCGTCCACCGGCAGGCCGCTTCCGGTCCGCACCCTCGACTTCACTCCGAAGATCCTCAAGCCCTTCGGTGAGAAATGCGGAACAGTCATCACCGCCAACCTGGTGCTCGACGCCACGGGGCTCAAGCAAGCGCCCTGACGTCCCTACTTCTCCCCGAAGCCGTCCTCCACGAGGCCCCGCACATAGGCCACCGCTTTAGCCGCGTCCTTGCCCCGGGCCTCCACCGTGAGCGTTCCGCCCTGCCCGACCGCCAGGGCCATCAGTTCCATCACCGAGGTCCCGTCGACGCCGTTGACGGTCACCTCCGCATCGAGTCCGGCCAGTCCGCCGGCGATCCGGGCCGCGGGCCGGGCGTGGATCCCCGCCTCGTTGACGAGCACGAACTCGCCGCTTTCCGCCGGCGCCGCGGGCACCCCGCCCGGCTCGCCGCCGTCGGAAGTTCCAGCGCCGCCGACGCCGGTGCTGCCGCCGTCGCTGCTGCCACGGTCGCTGCTGAACCCGCCGCCATTGAACCGGACCGCCTCGGCGGCTGACTTCACGGCGGCCGCGCCGGCCCCACCCTGCGCGGCGACTGCCGCGGCAACGAGACCCTCCACCAAGGGGGCGTCGGCCAGCAGCACGTCCTGCGGCGCGCTGCAGAATTCCACCGCGGCTTCCGCCGTCATGACGGCCGAGCCGAGGTCCGTCAGCACCACGACGCCGGCGCCCGCCGCCGAGTCCAGCGCCGATTCGAACGCGGCCAGGACGAGTTCGAAGCTGGTGCCGATCCGGCCGTCTTCCGTGCCGCCCGCGGCGAAAAGGCGGACGTCCGGGGCCATCTGCCCTGCAAGTTCAACGGCCCCCTCGGCGATCCTGGCACTGTGCGAAACCACCACCAGGGCTACTGTCACGCCTGCTCCCCGTCAGGGAAACCAGCCGCGGTGGCCGCAGCACGAAGCAGCAACGCTGTGGAAACAGCCCCGGGGTCCCGGTGCCCGGCGCTGCGTTCGCCCAGGTAGCTGGCCCGGCCCTTCCTCGCCACGAGCGGATCCGTGGTCACGGCCCCCACTTCCGCGGCTTCGGCGGCAGCGGCGAGTACGGCGACGGCGTCCGCACCGAGGATGACGGCTTCGTTGGCAGCTTCCACGGCCGGGGTCCAGGCGTCCACCATGGTCTTGTCGCCCGGCTCGGCCTTGCCCCGCGCCACGATCCCGTCCCTGGCGGCCTCAAGGGCGGCAGCGAGCGCGGCGGCGTCGACGTCCTCCAGCGTCCCCAGCGCCGTGGCAGCCCGCAGGTACGCGGTGCCGTAGAGCGGGCCGGCGGCCCCTCCCACCTTGGACATCAGGGCCATCGCGGCGAGCTTCAGGGCGGCGCCGGGCGTGTCCGGGGCTGCCTCGGCGATCTTCTCCAGCACGGCCTGGAAGCCGCGGTCCATGTTCTCGCCGTGGTCCGAATCGCCTATTGCCCGGTCCAGTTCGATGAGCTCCACCCGGTGCTCGGACATCTTCCGTGCGGACAGTTGCAGCCATTCAACGGCCCAGCCGACTCCCAGCCGCACGGTCACATCCCCCAGCGCAGGGCCGCGGTGTGCACGGGCGCGTCCCAGAGGTCCACGAGTTCATCGTCGAGCCGCAGGACCGAGATGGAGCAGCCCTGCATTTCCAGGGAGGTGACGTAGTTGCCCACCAGGGACCTTTCCACGGTAATGCCCTTCTCTTCCAGCAGCCGGGCTGCCCGGCGGTACACGATGTAGAGCTCGCTGAGCGGGGTGCCGCCCATGCCGTTGACGAACAGCAGGGCCCGCTCCCCCTTGCCGAGGCCGAGGTCCCCCACCACGGGTTCCAGCAGCCGGGAGGTGATGCCGTCCGCGCCTTCCATGGGGATCCGGTGGCGGCCGGGCTCGCCGTGGATGCCGATCCCGATTTCGATTTCGTCGTCGGCGAGTTCGAAGCTCGGCACGCCGGCGTGCGGCACGGTGCAGCCGGAGAGTGCCACGCCCATGGTGCGCACATTGCGGGCGACCGATTCCGCAACGCCCGTGACGGCGTCGAGCGTGTCACCGCGGACCGCTGCGGCACCTGCGATCTTTTCCACGAGCACGGTCCCGCCCACCCCGCGCCGCCCGGCCGTGTAGAGCGAGTCCTCCACGGCCACATCGTCGTCCACCAGGACGGTGCGCACGCTGATGCCTTCGGCCTGCGAGAGCTCGGCGGCGGTTTCGAAGTTCAGGACGTCGCCGGTGTAGTTCTTCACGATATGCACGACGCCGGCGCCCGAGTCCACCGCTTCGGTCGCCGGGATGATCTGTTCGGGAGTGGGCGAGGTGAACACGGCGCCGGGCACCGCGGCGTCGAGCATGCCGTGCCCGACGAAGCCCGCGTGCAGCGGTTCGTGCCCGCTTCCGCCGCCCGAAAGCAACGCCACCTTGCCGGCCACGGGGGCCCCTTTGCGGATGACGTAAGCCGGCTTGGCGTGGACGTCCAGAATGTCGGCGTGGGCCAGGCCGAAGCCTTCGAGGGATTCGTCCACCACCGCGCGCGGATCATTGATGAGCTTCTTCATGGCTTGCTCCTGGGACGAATCGGGTATTTTGCTTTGACCCTACTACCCGCCCGGCAGCCACGATAGGCCTTCAAACGGGCCCGGCGCTGCGGCGCTGCCCGCCTTCTCCGGCCGGGTTTTGGGCTATCCGTGTTCCTCGTCAGCTTGGGAACGGTCCGTCCCGGGCGCATCCGGCCAGAAATCCATGCACTCCTTCTTGGTGCAGCTGCCGCACCCCCGCCTGCGGGGCTCCGCGGGCGCAGCAGGTCCCGGGATCTCCGCTTGGAATCCTGAGAAATCGGGGAACACAACGTGGTAAGTCATGGTTCGCCTCCACAGAAGGGCGGCCCGGGGGTGGAGGGCCTCACCTAGTTTATCCAGCAAGTAGATATATGTGAAGGGTCCAAAGACCCTAGCCGCCCCGGCAACGGCCGCTACGGAAGGCAGCTAGAGGAACTTGATCATCCGCGTGTTCCCCAGGGTGTTGGGTTTCACCCGGGCGAGGTCCAGGAACTCGGCCACGCCTTCGTCATGCGAGCGCAGCAGTTCGGAATAGACCTCCGGGTCCACCGCCGACTGGTCTGCCATCACCTCGAAGCCGTGGCGCTTGAAGAAGTCCACCTCGAAGGTCAGGCAGAACACCCGGGAAACCCCCAGGGCCCTCGCGTCTTCGAGGAGCTGCTGCACCAGCACGTGGCCCACGCCCTTGCCGCGCCAGTCGGCGGCCGCGGCGAGCGTGCGGACTTCAGCCAGGTCTTCCCACATCACGTGCAGGGCGCCGCAGCCGATGATGTCGCCGTCGGACGACTCCGCGATCCGGAACTCCTGCAGGCTCTCGTAGTAGGCCACGGTTTCCTTGGCCATCAGGATCCGCTGCTCCGCCAGCGGCGCCACCAGCTTCTTGATCGCGGCGACGTCGCCGGTGCGGGCTGGGCGGAGGCTGAACGTTGGAGTCACAGCCCCATCCTATGTCCCGTACACCCCGGCCTGGCCGGCACGTTCACCGCGCCGGCCAGGCCTCCCCCAGGTCGGCCGGGCCTCCCCGCCCGGCCACGTCCCGGCAGCCGTCCCCACAGCCGCCAGGACAGGCTTACAAACCCAGCTCGTCCGGCAAGGCAATGTCCTCGCCGAGGACCTGCCGTGCCAGGAAGTGCTCCACCACGCCGTACCAGACCTTGGCATGCTGCGGCTGGAGCACCCAGTGGTTCTCGTCCGGGAAGTACAGGAAGCGGTGCTGCGTCTCCCCGTCCTCCCCGGCCGGCAGCTTCGACCCGGACAGCAGTTCGTACCAGAGCCGCAGCCCTTCGCCGATCGGCACCCGGTAGTCCTTGTCACCATGGATCACGAGCATGGGGGTGGAAATGTTCCCGAGGTGCAGGTGCGGGGAATTCTCCAGCGCCATCTCCGGGGTCATTTCCTTGAGCCAGTACTGCGAAGCGTCCGTGGTGGGGCCGAACTGGTCGAGCGCCCAGAGGCTCGCGTGCGTCACGATCGCCTTGAAGCGGTCGGTGTGGCCGGCCACCCAGTTCGCCATGTAGCCGCCGAAGGAGCCGCCCATGGCCGCCGTCCGGGTTTCGTCGATGTCCGGGCGGGCCGCTGCCGCGTCCGTCACGGCCATCAGGTCTTCGAAAGGCGCCTTGCCCCAGTGGCCCCAGCCGCGCTGGATGAACTCCTGTCCATAGCCGGTGGAGAGGGCCGGGTCCGGCAGCAGCACGGCATAGCCCTTGGCGACCAGCAGCCACGGGTTCCAGCGCCAGGTCCACGCGTTCCAGGACCCGAGCGGGCCGCCGTGGATCCACAGCAGCAGCGGGGCCGGGGTCGCCGCGGAAGCGCCCTCCGGCAGGGCCAGGTAGGCGGGCACCCGGGAGCCGTCGGCCGCCGTCGTTTCGATCCGCTCCAGCGAGCCCTTGACGGCGGGCCTTTCGGCCGGCGCGGGAAGCCGAACGACGCCGCTGCCCGCCAAGTCGATCCGCACCGCTTCGGCGGGGAAGCCGTAGGAACTGCGCAGCGCATAGGCGGAGCTCCCGTCCGGCGAGACGACGACGTCGGAGTATGCCGCGGCGTCGGGCGTCACCCGCGAGACGGCACCGCTCGCGACGTCGACGCGGAAGACCGGCGTCGCGCCGTCCTCGTCGGCGGTCACCAGGAGGGTCTTGCCGTCGGGCAGCCAGGCGGCAGGTGTCGCCCAGCGGTCCCATTCGGGCGCCAGCGGCTCAAGGCCGCCACCCGCGCCGCTTCCGACGTCCAGCAGGTGCAGCCTCACCTCGGGCGCCTGCAGCGGCGTGCTGTCGCTTTCGCTGACGACGGCGAGCGTCCGGCCGTCCGGGCTCACCGGCCCTGGGAAGTAGCTCATTCCATCGCGGTCCAGGATGACCTTGAGGTTGCCTGTGGCGACGTCGACGGCGGCCAGGACATAGCGGGAATCGGCCTTCGCGAGAGGCTTCTGGAGGCTGGTGTAGATGGTTGTGCCGTCCGGGCTGACAACCGCTTCGGTTTCCCTCAGGCGTCCTCCGGCGTCCGGGGTCAGGTTGCGGAGGTTCAGGCCGGGAACAGCGTCCACCGTTGCAGGCTTGCCCGGGCCCTCATCTTCCCCGGTTTCGACGGCAAAGATCCGGGGCTGCGAAGGGCCGAGATCGGCGTCCCAGTACCGGACGGGGTAGCCGCTGTGCAGGATCGCGGAGACCTTGTTGTCCTTGCGGCTCTTGCGGCGTTCCTCGTCGTCCTTTTCGTCGCTTGAACCGGCGAGGACCGGAGCCTTCACGAAGGTCGCGTCCGCGTCCTTCGCGGTCAGCACGGCGCTGATTCCGCCGGCCCGCGAGTGCACCACCCGGGCCTCGCCGCCGTCTGCCGGTAGCAGCCACAGGGCGTCGACCGGATCCGTGTCAGGACTCTCCGGATCGGGCCGGGCAGAGGTGAAGTAGAGGTCGCCGTTCGCGGCGAAGGCCGCACCGGCCTCGCCCTTGGCGCTGCGGGTGATGCGCCGGGCGTGCTTCGTGCCGGCGGGATCCAGCTCCCACAGGGCGGTCACGTATTCGGTGCCTTTGCCGTTGAGGGTGGCCACGGTGGTGACCAGGCGGCTGCCGTCGGGGCTGAGCGCCAAGCCGCTCACGCGCGGGATGGCCAGGTAGTGGTCCAGGTCGTGGAACGGGGTTTCGGGCTGCGCGCCCGCTTCAGGCTGAGCGTCCGGGGTCTCCGTGGAATTCGCGTGCATGGTCTGATTCAACACGGATTGTGCCCCCGATCACAGGGGAGTTCTCTAAGAGTGAAACAGTACTTTCAGAAAAAGCGGATCGGGTGTCGCCGGCACTGCCCTGGCCGGCGCGTCCGGCGGGCCCTGCGCGTCCGGCGCGTCCGGCGCGTCCGGCGGGCCCTGCGGACGCAGAAGGACCCCCGTTCCGCGAACGGGGGTCCTTCTGGTCCGGCACCCGGAGCCTAGGAACTCCGGGCTGGCCGGGGCCTAGGCGCTCGGTGCGATCTCGGGGATGCGCGGCTTGGCGTTGCCTGCGAACGTGAACTTGGCGTCGTCGCCTTCGCCCTCCACGTCCACCACCACGATGTCGCCCTGGTGCAGTTCGCCGAAGAGGATCTTCTCGGAGAGCTGGTCCTCGATCTCGCGCTGGATGGTCCGGCGCAGCGGCCGGGCGCCCATGGCGGGATCGTAGCCGCGGGTGGCCAGCAGGACCTTGGCAGCGGTGGTGAGTTCGATGCCCATGTCCTTGTCCTTGAGCCGCTTCTCCAAGCGGGTCACGAACATGTCCACGATCTCGATGATCTCTTCCTGGGTCAGCTGCGGGAACACCACCACGTCGTCTACACGGTTCAGGAACTCGGGACGGAAGTGCTGCTTGAGCTCCTCCGTGACCCGGGCCCGCATCCGGATGTAGCCGGTCTGGGTGTCCGTGCCGGACTGGAAGCCCGTGGCAACGCTCTTGGAGATGTCGCGGGTGCCCAGGTTCGTGGTCATGATGATC
>NZ_QYLP01000005.1 GCF_003614925.1 Arthrobacter celericrescens | reverse complement strand
CTGGCCGGGACCTACAAGAGGCTGCTCCAGGACGGCGTGGACGCCGGCACCACCAAACAAGCCGACCTCAACGGCATCTTCGACCTCCGGGCCCTGAACGAGGTCACCGGCAGCAAGACCTCCGCCGCCGGCCTCGGCCAAGACTAAAACCACCAAATTCCCGCTTCCCGGGCCACACGGCCCGGGAAGCGGGGGTTTCTGCGGTGGAAATTCTGGACTCACGCGCTTTCCGTGAGATTCCGGGCGGCGAGGACGGACTCAGCCAAGCCGCCAGTCCGTAGCCGTCATGCACGGGAGTCCAGGGCCTCGATCAATCGTTGCATCGGGCCACCGAGGTTCCAGTCGGTGGCGAGACGCTCGAGTTCAGAGCGCGGGCCTCCGGTGACTGGATGCAGCCGCGCTCCGGCGTCGTCGAGAGTGGGCAAGGGGAGGTCGCGCACGACATTCACGACGGCGGGTGCAACCTTCAGATAATCGGCGGAAGCGGCGAGCTTCGACCGCACCGGCGCTGACAGCCCGCTGCCCGGATCCACCGAGGCCTCAAGCAAGCCGTCAAGGGTGCCGTACGCCAAAAGCAACGACGCCGCCGTCTTTTCCCCGATCCCCGCGACACCCGGCAGACCGTCGGAGGCGTCCCCGCGCAACGTCGCGAAGTCAGCGTACTGCCCGGGCAGCACACGATACTTGGCAACGACGACGGCATCGGTCACAAGCTCAAGGTTCCGCATGCCCCTTGCGGTGTAAATGACCCGCACCTGCCGCGCGTCATCGACCACCTGGAACAGATCGCGGTCCCCTGTCACGACGTCGACCGGAAGGCCGGAGTCGCTGGCGTAGGTGCCGATGACGTCGTCAGCTTCATGACCGGCAGCACCGACGACGGCGATGCCCGCCAGTCCGAGCACCCGGCGGATCATCGGGACCTGGACCACAAGCGCGTCCGGCACAACCTCGACGTCGGGACCGCCCACCACAGCCTCCGCGACCCTGTGCGACTTGTACGTCGGGATGAGATCCACCCGCCACCCAGGACGCCAATCGTCATCCCAACACGCCACCAGATGGGTCGCGCCGTACTCGGTGACGAGCCGCGCGATCATCTCCAGCAGGCCGCGAACAGCGTTCACCGGCGTCCCGTCAGGGCTGCGGATCGAATCAGGCACGCCGAAGAAGGCGCGAAAGTACAAGGACGCGGTATCCAGCAGCATCAAACGGTCGGCCATAAGCGATCCTTACACCAAGGCAGCGTCAGACCAAAGACCCTCCGCGCCACCAAAGCGCTGCCACACCGCCCACAACCTCAATCCTGCCCAAAACCTGTGCCAAGGCTGCGTAAAATCGCGGCTGACCTTGATCCGCCGGTGCCATGGTTAACTCCAGCAGTCCAGGAGCAGGAGGAGCCATGAAGCGGATAGTATCTTCCGAAGCCGCCGGCCGGCCGTCGCGCGAAGGCCCGGGCCTTCGCGCTTCCAGCGGGATCAGCTCCCCTACCACGGGGTCGCGGACTTCGTCGACCACTGCGAAAGCATGGACCTGGGGTGACCGCATTCACGACGGCGGACTCGACGTCTGGCCTGACTGCCAGGACTAGGAAGGTCTCAGCGCTTCCTCCCCCGTTCAGCCTGCCGTGGGCCGCACCTCGGGATCCCGTTGGGGATGTCCCGTAACGGTGAGTCTGGCGTCTTCGCCCTCACCGACGACGTCCACAATGACGGTGTCGCCCTGGTGCAGTTCGCCGAAGAGGATCTTCTCGGAGAGCTGGTCCTCGATCTCGCGCTGGATGGTCCGGCGCAGCGGCCGGGCGCCCATGGCGGGAGCGTAGCCGCGGGTGGCCAGCAGGACCTTGGCAGCGGGGGTGAGTTCGATGCCCATGTCCTTGTCCTTGAGCCGCTTCTCCAAGCGGGTCACGAACATGTCCACGATCTCGATGATCTCTTCCTGGGTCAGCTGCGGGAACACCACCACGTCGTCAACACGGTTCAGGAACTCGGGACGGAAGTGCTGCTTGAGCTCTTCCGTGACCCGGGCCCGCATCCGGATGTAACCGGTCTGGGTGTCCGTGCCGGACTGGAAGCCCGTGGCAACGCTCTTGGAGATGTCGCGGGTGCCCAGGTTCGTGGTCATGATGATC
>NZ_QYLP01000009.1 GCF_003614925.1 Arthrobacter celericrescens | reverse complement strand
AGCCGGCGCGGCGGGACCGGTCCGGCGACAATGAACAACCCCGGACGAGCCGCCCCGATTCATATTGTCTAACTGGCAGTTGTTGTCCTTTTGGGCCCTCAAAACGACAACTACTGCGAGCTAGTTGGACGGAGTCAGGCGTGGCGGGCCCGGCGGAAGATCCAGTGCCGCAGCATCGTGAAGCGCACCGCGGTGGCGAGGAAGCCGGACAGGGTGGTGGTCCAGAGCTCCTCGGTGACGGTCGCTTCCGGCCTGGCGGCGTGCAGCACGCCCAGGCTTCCGCCGGTGATCAGGAGCGCGACTGCGATGACGATCAGCCCGTTGAGGTGATCCTGGAGACGTTTCCGGCTGCCGGTGATCTTGAAGGTCAGGCGGCGGTTCAGCGCCGTGTTCATGACCGAGGTGATGATGAGGGCGGCCGCGTTCGCGAACTGCGGTCCGAGGACCGGCCGGAGCAGCGCGTACAGGGCCAGCGAGCTGGCCGTGCAGATGATCCCGACGCCGGTGAAGCGCAGCAGTTGCCGCAGTACCGGATAGCGGAGCAGCCCTTTGTGGCGGTGGCTCGGGCGGGTCTCCGGCGGGGACTGCCGCAGCTGTTCACGGGGCAGTGCGGCGGGTTCCATTGCTCAAGCCTTGCACACGGATCCGTGTGGGCACCAACGGGGACACTCGGTTTGCAATGCCCCGCCGTGTTCATTTCAAGGCGGCGTTCATTCCAGGGCGGCCGAGCCGAATGCCACGCTGAACCGGTCGCACCAGAGGACCACTGTGGTGAGCCCGGATATGTCGGCTCCCGCAGGGACCGGGTAGTTCTGGTTGCCGTGGGTGGCCTTCACCGGCCCGAGGTCCAGCCACTTTCCGGAACGGTACTTGAACCAGTCCCCGCCGGCTTCCTGGTTGCTGAGCCAGACCTTGACGTCCGGTCCGTCGCTGCTGGCGAGGTTCTCCAGCCGGAGCACCAGGCCGCCGTCGGGAAGCTTTACCAGGCTCGCAGTTCCGGAGGTGGGGTGCTCCTGCGAGAGGAAAGCGCCCTTCGCGATCACCACCGCCGGTGCCGGCACAAGCGTTGGGGCGCCTGTTCCGGGGTCCGCCGGGACGGGCTCCACGGCCAACGTGCCGGTCGGCGTCGCCGTTTGCCCCACCCCCGGCAGGGCCTCGTCAATCGTGCTGCTCGTGAACAGGCGCCAGGGCTGGAAGAGGGCGGCTCCGGCCACGAACAAGGCCAACAGCACCACGGCCGCCGTGACGGTGAGGGCTTTGTGGCGGAGCAGGAACGCCCGAAGTGCCCGCTTCCGCACGGGGTTGCCATCGGATGGCGTTGTCATGGTTCAAGGCTAGGCGCCTGTGAGGGGGCCTGTCCCGGCGGAATCCTTACCGTTCCCTTAAGCTGCGGGAAACCTCAGGGCTGCCCGGCCAGGGCCGGAACGTAGCGTTCGCCCACCGGCACCTCGGCGGCCAGGCGGTTGTCCGGCCCGGCCAGCGGGCACGCCCACGCCTCGTTGTAGGCGCAGGACGGGTTGTAGGCGAAGTTGAAGTCCAGAATGAACTCCTCCTCCGGAGCCGAGCCCTGCGTGCCGTGGAACGCGCCTTTGATGGTGTCCAGGAGGTACCGGCCTGCGCCGTAGCTCCCGCCGTCCCTGCCAGAAGTGGCGTCCCGGAACGGCACGAAGATCCCGCCCCCATAGCTGCGCAGCCGCCATGCCGCCAGCGAGCCCAGGCCCGGCAGCTCGAAGGTTCCGAGCCGGAGGAACGGCACATCGCCGTCGGTCCCTGTCCGGACGGTCATCTCCTGCCCGGCGCCGGCGGGGGCGAGCCGGGCGTGGAAGCGGAAGGCGGGATCGTACTCGGCCGTGTCCAGCCCGGTGAATCCCTGTTTGGCGGCCGGGGTGAGCGCCGATGCAGGATGAGTGCCGAACATGTGGTCGCGGGTCCGGCGCCAGTGGATATGCGCCTTGAAAGGGTCGTCCCGGGCGAGCCGGCGGACCTCGTCGTAGAGGGCGAAGGTCCGCAGCCTCCAGTCCGCGACATCCAGCGCGGACATCTCCGCCACGTCCCCGGTGCCGCCGCCAAGCAACTCCTCATCCATGCCACCCATACTAGGCTTGCGGCTATGAACGGGAACCGCGCAGCGAACGGAAGTCTTGTCCTGGCAGCCATCCTGCTCACCACGGGGCTGGCGGCATGCAGCGAGGAAGGCAAGGGCGGGCCGGTCTGGACGGCGGGTTCCGGCAGCTCAACGGCGACGTCCGGCGCACCGTCCGGGGCAACGCCGTCGGGCAGCACGACCGCGTCGGGAACCCCCGGAGCTTCCGCGACGGCGGCGCCCACGGCCGCCCGGTGGAAGAACTACAGCGACGCCGGGCAGAAGGTCAGCTTCGAACTGCCGGACGAGTGGATTGCACAGTCCGTCACTCCCGACGCCGGATCCCTGCCCGGAGCTCTGAAGGTGGAAGTCAAGGACGCCGAAGGGGAGTACATCGCCACCCTGCACACCGGCCTGCAGTCCGCAAAAGCCCCTGTGTGCAGCCCGAAGGCGAAACGGAACTACGTGGTGCTCAGCAGCGTGCCGGTGGACCTTCCGCACGCGGACACGGATGCGACCATTTCGCCGCGCGTGGTGTTCCGGGTGATCCAGGGCTACAAGTTCTTCGGCTCCTTCGGCATCACCAACCTGGTGGCGGGCACGGACGGCAAGGCCTGCCAGCTGCGGAACCTCGTGCAAGGGCCCGCGGGCAAGGGTGACATCTACTTCGGCGACCTTCCGGCAGTCCGTGCGTTCGCCCCCGACGAGAAGGTGGCCCCCGCCAAGTCCTTCGACACGCTGGGCCAGGCCGCGAAGTACGTAGAACAGAGTGCCGACTTCGCAAACGTCCAGCGGATGCTACTGTCTCTGAAGGTCAATCCGTAGAACGCGGACACGGCCTTCCACGACCATCGGCGACACTGGGGGCTGTGCCGCGAGACATCCCGGAGATCCATGGAACGCAACGTTGCCGCCCGGCTCGTTTTCAAGACTGTCGCGAACACCAAGGTAGCGATGGCCGTCGCCGTCGCCCGCAATCCCGGCTTCGCCTCGATGACTGAAACGCTGAGCGTCACCTCGGGCGGTGAGCCCGTGCCGTACACGGAGCTCCAGGACCACCACGGCGGCCGCTTCCACTACATGGAATTCGCCGAACCCAGCGAAGTGGAGGTCGAGTACCAGGCCACGGTGACCGGCCGCGGCGTCCCGGACGAGTCATCGAAGATGGAGCTCATCCGCTACGTGCGGCCCAGCCGCTACGCCGAATCGGACCGGCTCCTGCCCACCTCGTACGCGGAATTCGGCGGGCTGCACGGCCGCGAACTGCTGCAGGCCGTCCGCGACTGGGTGAACAGCGAGCTGCGCTACGTCAGTGGATCGTCCCGCGGAACCGACGGCGCCGTGGAGACGCTGCTGCACCGCCGTGGGGTGTGCCGTGACTTCGCCCATTTGGCGATCGCGCTGCTGCGGTCGAAGGACATTCCCGCCCGGCTCACTGCCGTGTATGCCCCGGGCCTGAGCCCGATGGATTTCCACGCCGTGGCCGAGGCCCACATCGACGGCGGCTGGTACGTCATCGACCCCACCGGCCTGGCCCCGCGTGAAGCCATGCTGCGGATCACCGCCGGGCGCGACTCCTCGGACACCGCGTTCCTGTCCACCGTCGGCGGCAGCCTGTCCCTGAAGACCCTGAAGGTCTCGGCCGGGGTCGCCGGCGAGCTTCCCGCCGAAGACCCGGCCGCCGCCGTCGTCCTCGGCTAGCCCGGAAGCTTCGCGCGCAGCTTCTCGGTCAGCCGCATCAGTTCCTGCTGTTCCGCCGCGGTGAGCGCAGGAAGCAGCAGCTCGGCGATGTCCCGCACATGCTCGCGCCCGATTTCCTTCTGCAGCTCCAGCCCGGCCTCGGTGAGGCCCAGCAGGATGCCGCGGCCGTCCTCGGGGGCGATGCTGCGCTCCACGAGGCCGCGCTTCTCCAGCCGGTCCACCAGCCGGCTCAGGCTCGATTGGCTGAGCAGCACGTGGTCGTTGATCTCGTTCAGGCGCAGCTTCCCGGTGGGGCAGCGGGAGAGCGTGAAGAGGACGTCGTACTCGTTGACGGGCAGCTTCTTGAACGCGGGCCCGGACTGCAGGCGGCGCATCACCGCCACCTGGGAACGGAACAACGACTCCCAGGTCTCGGCGGCCAGGCGCACGTCCTTGCCGGAAACGGAGCCCGCGGCCCGGGAGGCCCCGGCCGGGGCTTTCCCGGCCGGAGCGGGGCTGCTCATTCGACGCCCCCGGAGTTCCCGACGGCGGCGTCTGCCGTATCGCCCGCGGTTTCGGCGAGCTTGGCGGCCACCCGCGAGGCGTGGGTGGGAGCGTCCGGAACGTGGGCCGGCTTGAGGGCGGCATACTCCTTGCGGAGCACCGGCAGGACCTCCTCGCCGAACAGGTCCAGTTGCTCAAGGACCGTCTTCAAAGGCAGGCCGGCGTGGTCCACGAGGAACAGCTGGCGCTGGTAGTCGCCGAAGAATTCGCGGAAGGTCAGGGTTTTCTCGATGACCTCCTGCGGGCTGCCCACCGTCAGCGGGGTCTGCGAGGTGAAGTCCTCCAGTGACGGGCCGTGGCCGTACACCGGGGCGTTGTCGAAGTACGGCCGGAATTCCTTCACGGCGTCCTGGGAGTTCTTCCGCATGAAGAACTGGCCGCCGAGGCCCACGATCGCCTGGTCCGCCTTGCCGTGGCCGTAGTGCTCGTAGCGTTCACGGTAGAGGCCGATCAGCTGCTGGTAGTGCTCCTTGGGCCAGAAGATGTTGTTGGCGAAGAAGCCGTCGCCGTAGTAGGCGGCCAGTTCGGCGATCTGCGGGCTGCGGATGGAACCGTGCCACACGAACGGGGGGACGTCGTCGAGCGGGCGCGGGGTGGAGGTGAAGTTCTGCAGCGGGGTGCGGAACTTGCCGTTCCAGTTCACGGTGTCTTCATCCCACAGGCGGCGCAGCAGGGCGTAGTTCTCGATCGCGAGCTCGATCCCGTCCTGGATGTTCTTGCCGAACCACGGGTACACCGGCGCGGTGTTGCCTCGGCCCATGATGAGGTCCACGCGGCCGTCGGCCAGGTGCTGCAGCATGGCAAAATCCTCGGCGATCTTCACGGGATCGTTCGTGGTGATCAGCGTGGTGGAGGTGGAGAGGGTGATGCGCTCGGTCTGGGCGGCGATGTAGGCCAGCGTGGTGGTGGGGGAGGAAGAGAAGAAGGGCCGGTTGTGGTGCTCACCGATGGCGTACACGTCCATGCCGATCTCTTCGACCTTCTTGGCGATCGCCACGGATGCCTTGATGCGCTCGTTCTCGGTGGGGGTGCGGCCCGTGGTGGGGTCAGTGGTGATGTCGCTGACGCTGAATACGCCGATCTCCATGATGTGCCTTTCTTCCTGTCCGCGGGTGCGCGGGCGTTACCGACAGTGTATCCCAAACTAGATGCATTTGCATCTATCGTCCTGTGTAACGCCCGGAGCCGGGGATTATTCCCGGGCACCCAACTGGCTCGCAGTTAACGTCGTTTTGGGCGCGCAAAACGACAACAACTGCGAGGTAGTTGGGGGAAGGGTGGGCTACTTGGGGGGGGAGGGCTACTTGGGGGGGAGGGCTACTTGGGAGAACCCGGTGCGGCCCGGCGGCCCGTGATTTTCGGGACCATCCCGGTGGTCCAGTCGAGGAACTCGTCGTCGCCGCTTCCGGCCGGCCCGCTTCCATCCGCACGGTCCACGACGGCGGGGCGCTCCTTGAGTGCCTTCAGCAGCGACTTCTTCTCCCGGCGCCCTTCCACCAGCTTGTAGAGGACGGGAACCAGCACCAGGGTCAGCAGCGTGGACGAAACCAGGCCGCCGATCACCACGATCGCCAGGGGGCGCGAGATGAATCCGCCGC
This sequence comes from Arthrobacter celericrescens, assembly GCF_003614925.1. Lineage (GTDB taxonomy): Bacteria > Actinomycetota > Actinomycetes > Actinomycetales > Micrococcaceae > Arthrobacter > Arthrobacter celericrescens. Next base: position 17,060 of record NZ_QYLP01000009.1, on the reverse strand, counting down.
TTCCCGTGAAGCCGAGCGCCATCGGTGTCAGCGCGAACACGGTGGCCAGGGCGGTCATGAGGATCGGCCGCAGGCGCTGCCGGGCGCCGTGGGTGATGGCGTCGTCGACGCTCATGCCTGGCCGGCCGTCGCGCGGGTTGCGGTACTGGTTGATGAGGTCGATCAGTACGATCGCGTTGGTGACGACGATGCCCACCAGCATCAGCAGGCCGATCAGGGCCGGCAGGCCGAGCGGCACGCCGGTCAACAGGAGCAGGCCGATGGCGCCGGTGGCGGCGAACGGCACCGAGACCAGCAGGATGAGCGGCTGGATGAGCGACTTGAAGGCGGCCACCATGATCACGTAGACGATCGCGATGGCGGCGAGCAGCGCCAGGCCGAGCTGCCGGAAGGACTCCGCCTGCTGGGTGGTGGCGCCGCCGATCACCGCCGTCACGCCCGGCGGGAGCTGCACGCCGTCCAGCCGCTCCTGCACCGCGCTGCTCAGCGCGCCGAGGTTGGAGCCCGACGGCGTCACGGTCACCTTGGCGGTGCGCTGGCCGTTGCTGCTGGTCACGGAGAGCGGAACGTCCACCTGCTCGACGCTGGCGACGCTGCCCAGCGCGACCGGGCCAGCCGGCGTCGGGAGCAAGATGCCCCGCACCCCCGCAATGCTGGTGAAGCGGGTGCCCTCGCCGATCTGGACCGGGAAGTCGTTGGTCTCGATGCGCACCGTCCCGGCCGGGACCGGCGCGACCGTGGCGGCAAGCACCCCGGCCACCTGTTCCTCGTTGAGGCCGGCCGCCGTGGCCTTTGCACGGTCCACCTTCACCTGGACCACGGGCTGGCCGGGGACGAGGTTGGTGGCGGTCTCGGAGCTGCCGGGGACGCCGTCGAGGGCTTTGAAAACGGCATCGCCGGCGGTCTGCAGGTCCTGCGGGGTGGCCGCGTTGATGGTCACGTCCACGGTGGAGGAGGTGCCGAAACCGCCTTGCCGCGCGCCGACGGTGACCTTGCCGGCGGCGCCGCCCTCGGCAAGCCGCGTGCGGACGGTGTCCTGCAGCTTCTCCTGGGCCGCGTCCTCCGAAGTGACCACCGTGAACGTCGACGTCGAGGCGCCGCCTGAGGTGAGCGCGGCGAGGCCGTTCTGGGCGTTGCCGGAGGTCACCTGCACGTCCTTGATGCCGTCGACGCCGTCCAGCAGCTTCTCCACCTCGGCGGCGGCCGCCGCGGTGTCGGCCAGGTTGGTGCCGGGCGGCAGGACCTGCCGGATGGTCATGCTGTTTTCGCCGGAGCGTCCCAGGAGGTCGGTTGCCAGCAGGGGCGTCATGGCCGCCGTCCCGCCCAGCACCAGCAGCGCCGCCACGATGGTCAGTGCGGGGTGCTTCTGGGTGGCGGACAGGACGGGCAGGTAGCCGCGTTGCAGGCGGGTGCGCTGCTCCGCCTCGTGCGCCTTCGCCGCTGTTTCCTTGGCCGCCTCGGGGTCGCTGCTTGCCGCAGGTGACTTGAGGAACCAGTACGCCAGCACCGGAACGATCGTCAGGGCCACGAGGAGGGAGGCCAGCAGGGCGATCGTGACCGTGAGGGCGAAGGGACGGAACAGTTCCCCGGCCAGGTCGCCGACGAAGGCGATGGGCAGGAAGACCGCCACGGTGGTCAGGGTGGACGCGGTGATGGCGCCGGCCACCTCCCGGATGGAGTTCAGGATGGCGGTGAGCTTGTGTTCGCCGTAGCTCAGGTGGCGCTTGATGTTCTCGATCACCACGATCGAGTCGTCCACCACCCGGCCGATCGCGATGGTGAGCGCGCCCAGGGTGAGGATGTTCAGCGAGTATCGGGTGGCCGAGATGCCGATGAACGTGATCAGCAGGGACAGCGGGATCGACACCGCCGTGACCAGGGTGGAGCGCACGGACAGCAGGAACAGCAGGATGACCAGCACGGCGAAGCCCAGGCCCAGCAAGCCCTCCGTGGTGAGGTCCTTGATGGACTTCTCGATGTACGGCGCCTGGTCGAAGACCGGGGTGAAGCGGGCGTTGGAACCCAGCTCCGCGCTCATCTGGTCCAGCGAATCCTTGACGGCATGCGAGATCGCCACAGTGTCGCCGTCGGGCTTCTTGGTGACCGTCAACGCAAGGGTTTCCTTGCCGTTGGTCCTGGTGATCGAGGTGGCGGGATCGTCCTGGATGCTGACGTCGGCCACCCCGCCGATCGTGGTGCCGGCCTTGGCGCCGGCCAGCGGAAGTCTCTTGATCGTGTCGAGCGAGTCGACCGGGCTGCCGATCTGCAGGGACAGCGACTTGCCCTGCTCCTCTAAGGTGCCCGCCGGCACTAATGCTCCGTTGTTCCTCAGGGCATCCGAAATGGACCGGACCGTGGCACCGCCGGCGGCCATGGCTTGGGGTTTCGGCTGGATCAGGATGTGCTGGCTGGCGCCGCCGCTGACTTCGGCGCCCCGCACGCCGTCGATCTTCTGCAGCCTGGGCACACTGAGGCGCAGCAGCCCGGCATTCAGTTCGCTGAGCGGCTTGTCCGAAGACACTGCCAGGAAGATGATCGGGAAATCGCTCACGCTGCCGGCGAAGGAGCGGGGCTCCACGTCCGCCGGCAGCGTGCGCCGGGCGTTCGAGATGGCCCGGTCGATTTGGTTCCGGGCGCGGTCCAGGTTGGAGCCGTAGCTGAACACCAGCGTGATCTGCGAAACCCCGCTGCGCGACGTGGAGGTACTCGACTCAAGCCCCTCCACGCTGTTGAGCGCCGTTTCGAGCGGGCGGCTGAGTTGCTTGTCCACGACCTCCGGGGATGCCCCCGGCATGGACGTGATGACCGTGACCTGCGGGAACTCGATCGACGGGATGAGCTCCTGCTTCAGGGAGGACATGGTGATCACGCCGAACACCGCCGCGAAGACGGTGATCAGCGCAATCAGGGCCCTGTTCGCCAGTGAAAGCCTTGCCAGAGCGAACATTGCATCCCCTCGTGAAATCTACGGTTGTACAGCGTTCGGGCGTGGCCGCAGCAGCCCGGACAGGGTGCCTACCGTTGTGTGGCGTCGGCGTTCTCGAGCTGCAGCGACTGCGCGGTGCTTGCCTCGATCTCGGCGGCGAGGTCCGGGTTGTCGTTCAGCTTGACCCCGTAGCCCGGCATCATTTCCTTGAGCTTGGCCTGCCAGCCCTTGAAGTTCTTCGGGAAGGTCTTTTGCAGCAGCTCGATCATGATCGGCACGGCGGTGGAGGCTCCCGGGGACGCGCCGAGCAGGGCGCCGATGGAGCCGTCGCGGGCGGCGATGACCTCGGTGCCGAACTGCAGGATGCCGCCCTTCTGCGGGTCCTTCTTGATGATCTGCACGCGCTGGCCTGCTGTGATGAGCTCCCACTTGGCGCCGTCGGCCTCGGGGTAGTACTCGCGCAGGGCTTCGACCTTGGCGTCGTGGCGCTTGGCCACTTCCTTGATCAGGTAGGCCGTCAGGTCCATGTTGTCCTTGGCCACGGCGAGCATCGGGATGATGTTGCCCGGGCGGATGGACAGCGGCAGGTCCAGGTAGCTGCTGGTCTTGAGGAAGTTGGTGGAGAAGCCGGCGTACGGGCCGAACAGCAGGGAGCGCTTTCCGTCCACGTAGCGGGTGTCCAGGTGCGGCACGGACATCGGCGGCGCGCCCACGGATGCCTGGCCGTACACCTTGGCACTGTGCTGGCGGGCGGTCTCCTCGTCGGTGCAGCGGAAGAACTGGCCGGACACGGGGAACCCGCCGTAGCCCTTGCTCTCCGGAATGCCCGAGGCCTGCAGCAGGTGCAGCGCACCGCCGCCGGCGCCGACAAACACGAACTTGGCGTGGATGCGGCTGCGTTCCCCGGAGGCCGGGTACTTAAGCGAAAGGTCCCAGCCGCCGTCGGAGGCCTTGGAAATGTTAGTGACGTCGTGGCCGTAGTTGACCTCGACGCCGCTCTTGGCGAGGTAGGAAGTCAGCTCGCGGGTCAGCGCGCCGAAGTCGACGTCGGTGCCTTCGGCCGCGCGGGTGGCGGCAACGCGCTGCTTGGCGTCGCGGCCCTTGACGATCAGGGGAGCCCACTTTGCGATCTGGGCCTGGTCTTCCGTGTATTCCATGCTGCGGAAGAGGGTGTTGGGCTTGAGGGCCTCGTAGCGGGTCTTGAGGAAGTCCGCGTGCCTGTCGCCGATGACGAAGCTCATGTGCGGAACGGTGTTGATGAAGCCTTTGGGGGAGCCGATCAGGTTGTTGTCGACCAGGTGGGACCAGAACTGGCGGGACAGTTGGAACTGCTCGTTGATGTGCAGCGCCTTGGAGGGGTTCACGGAGCCGTCTTTGGCTGCCGGGGAGTAGTTCAGTTCGCAGAGCGCGGCGTGGCCCGTTCCTGCGTTGTTCCAAGGTCCGGAGCTTTCGAGGCCCGCTTCGTCCAGGCGTTCGAAGAGGGCGATGCTCCAGTCGGGTTCGAGCTGCTTGATGAACGCCCCGAGCGTTGCGCTCATGATTCCGCCGCCAATAAGGACGACGTCGGCGTGTTTGGTCTTGGAAATGAAAGTCACAGTCAATCTCCGATAGCAGCGGCATTGGCTGTCACAGAATATCCCCGCGCCACCCCATAACTGAAATTACGGGGGGCCGTCAAGACTTTAGGCGGACGTTCGTGAAAACTTCGTTCAAGACCGGCGAAGCGGGGTACTTTTCCACCCGGTCGGACAGCGCCAGGGCCGAGATCGGGAAGGCGATCGGCACCGCCGGGACCGTTGCCGCGATCTGGGCGTTGATGGTGTCGTACTGGGCGTTGCGTTCGGGGCCTTCCGGCATGCCCCGGGCGCGGTCGATCTTGGAGAAGACCTGGGCGTCGCTGTAACCGAACTCACCCCGCCGCTCACCGAAAAGCGTGCCCACGAAGTTGTCCGGATCCGAGTAGGCGCCGTTCCAGCCCAGCAGGTGCAGGGCATGGTGGCCGGGCGACTGGACCTTGGCCAGGTAGCCGTCCTCCCAGTCCACCGGTACCGGTTTGATGTTGAAGCCGACGGCGGTCAGTTGCCTGCTGATTTCGGCGTAGATCTTTTCGGGGGTGGGAAGGTAGCTGCGCGTGACGTTGAGCGGGTAGTAAAACTTGAGCGGTTCGCCCTTGTATCCGGCCTTGGCCAGCAGCTGCTTGGCCTTGGCCGGGTTGTAGCCCAGCGCCGGCGCGTTGTTGTTGAAGCCGCTGAGCTTTGGCGGGACGAACTGGGAGGCCTGGGCCGTGTTGTCCATGAAGAACTTCCGGATGAGGCTTTCCTTGTCGATGGCGTACTCGATCGCCTGGCGGACCTCGAGTTTCTGTAGCGGCGCCACGGCCTGGTTGATGCCCAGGTACATCACCGAGAAGGGATCCCGCTGCACGATCTGCTTGCCGTGCTTCACCAGGGAGTCGAAGGTGCCGGCGGTGACGAGGTCGTAGCCGTCGATCTTTCCGCTCAGCAGGGCATCGAGCCGGCTCTGGGGGTGGTCGAAGGGAATGAAGTTCAGTGTGGCGATCTGGCCACGGTCGCCCCAGTACCTGTCATAGCTTGTGAGGGTGAGCTTGTCCTTGGTCCACGCGGAAAACACGTACGGCCCGGTGCCCACAGGGTGCGAGGCGTAGGCGGACACGGCCTGCCCGTCCAGCGTGCGGTCCAGGACGTTGGCCTTCTGCTTCGCCAACGCCGTGGGGGAGGACATGGCGAAGGCCGGCAGCGTCAGTGCCTGCAGGAATCCGGTGAAGGGCCGGGTGAGCGTGATCTTCACTTCGTTGGCGCTGGGGGCACTGCAGCCCTTGAACAGGGAAAGCGAGGCGTTGTCCGAGAACGACTTGAAGACGCTCTTGAACATGATCCCCGGCGCCTGGTTCCGGATCGCCGGGGTGAAGGTGTACCAGCGGTTGAAGTTGCTGCACACAGCGGCGGCGTTGAACGGCGTGCCGTCGTGGAAAGCGACCTTTTCCCTGAGCTTGAAGTCGTAGCTGAGTCCGTCCTCGCCCTCGGACCATTCGGTGGCGAGGAGTGGAACGGTCTGGCCGGTGGACGGGTCGACGCCGATCAGGCCTTCCATGACCTGGCGGGTGACGCGGTAGGACTCGGAATCGTTGCTCAGGGCGGGGTCGAGTCCGAGCGGCATGGCCGGGGTGCCGAAGTTGAAGGTCTGGTCCGGTACGTCCGTCGTGTTGGCGGAGGTTGTTCCCGTAGGCGGTGAGGGGGCCGGTACACCGGTGCAGGAGCTCAGGGCCAAGGCAAGAAGGGCGGCGCCGATCTGCAGTTTCATCCGGCGTCGTTTGCTGCTTGCCACTCTTGTCCCCTCAAGGCAGTCGGACGGAAAGCGGCTGGACCCCGTGCCAACGGGGTCCAGCCGTCCATGTTGGTGCGCAAGGGGGGACTTGAACCCCCACGCCCGAAGGCACAGGAACCTAAATCCTGCGTGTCTGCCAATTTCACCACTCGCGCAAGTGCCGGCGTCGGGATCTCATGGTCCCTGCCGTCGGCCTCCATTCTACCCATGCGGGCAGGGTGCCTTAGCGGACGTCCAGCTTCAGGTCGCGGCGCAGCTTGGCGACATGCCCGGTGGCCCGGACGTTGTACTGCGCCACCGCCACTTTGCCCTCGGTGTCCACCACGATCGTGGAGCGGATCAGGCCCTGATAGGTGCGGCCGTAGTTCTTCTTTTCGCCCCAGGCCGCATAGGCGTCGGCCACCTTGTGGTCCTCGTCAGAGAGCAGGGGAAAGGTCAGCGCTTCTTCGGCGACGAACTTCGCCAGGGCGGGAACGGGATCGGGGGAGACGCCCACCACCTTGTAGCCTGCCGCCTGGAGGGAAGCGAGCGAATCCCGGAAATCGCAGGCCTGCTTGGCGCAGCCCGGGGTGGAAGCGGCGGGGTAGAAGTAGACGATCGTGTTTGTGCCGCGGTAGGACTCCAGGCTGACGTCGTTGCCGTCCTGGTCCTTGAGGGTGAATCCGGGGGCGGTGTCGCCGGGAATAAGTCGTTCAGCCATGGTGCTCCTTGCTTGCGTTTTCGACCACCCAGCTTAGTAACAGCCCGCCCCGGAACCGAATTGCTGGCAGTCGCCTTTATATACTGGCTGTTATGCCTGACATTGAGCGTTGGCCAACCGGAAGGCTGTTGTCCACAGCGGCGCGGCTTGTGGAACATGACTGGAACGAAAAGCTGAGCAGCCTCGGGCTGACCCACGCCGGGGTGATCGCCCTGGAAGTCCTTGCGGTGAAGGGCCCCATCACGCAGGTCCTGCTGGCACAGATCGTGCGGGTCCAGGCGCAGACCATGGGCAAGACCCTGTCCCGCCTTGAAGCCCACGGCTACATCGAGAGATCCCGCAGCCTGAGCGACCGGCGCAGCCAGATCGTCTGCCTGAGCGAGGCCGGTACCCAGGTGCTGGACGCCGCGGAGCGCCTGGAACGCGAGGTCCTGCGGGATTCGCCCGTGGACGCGACGGCCCTGCGCGGTGAGCTCACGATCCTGGTGCGGGCTTTGTCCGAAAAGCACGCCTCGCCCGAGGTGCACGACATCGTCGCGGGGGCTGCGTCCCGCGTCCTGCCGGCCGACGCGGAGGCCGTGAACCGGGACTGAGTGGGCGGACCCCGGCCCCGGTGTGGTTCCCGGCGGTCCCTGCGGCCTTAAAACCGAAAAATCCCGGACCAGCGTCAGCCGGTCCGNTGCGGCCTTAAAACCGAAAAATCCCGGACCAGCGTCAGCCGGTCCGGGATTCCTATTTGGTGCACCCCCCGGGACTCGAACCCGGAACCCATTGATTAAGAGTCAATTGCTCTGCCAGTTGAGCTAGAGGTGCATTCAGTTGTGGTGTCCAACCCAAAGAAATAACCCTTGAACGCTTTACCGCTCAAGGGCCCTTCCCTTGGTGCACCCCCCGGGACTCGAACCCGGAACCCATTGATTAAGAGTCAATTGCTCTGCCAGTTGAGCTAGAGGTGCTTGCTGTTTTCGACCGCCGGAATGGAGTATTTCCTTTTCCGTTGATCTCCGCAACGACATGTAACTCTACACGAGAGTCACTCAAAGTGCGAAATCGGCCGGGGGCGTTTTGCGCGTCCTATCCGGGGAGCCTCAGGAGCAGGGCAAAATCGGGGTTCCGGTTGTTGCTGAGGACCCACAGCGTGCCGTCCGGCGCGAGCGAAACGTCCCTGAGCCGCCCGTATTCGCCCGTGAAATAGGCCACAGGCGTCCCGGCCTGTTCACCGTCGAGCGGAATCGTCCAGAGCCGCTGCCCGCGGAGCGCGGCGGTGTAGGCCACGCCGTCGACGATTTCCAGTCCGCTCGGCGAGGCGTCCGCCGTCGACGGCCAGACGGCCTTCGCGTCGATGAAGCCCTCGCGGCCCGGGGCGCCGGTCACCTCGGGCCAGCCGTAGTTGCCGCCGGGACGGATCAGGTTCAGTTCGTCGTCGACGTCGGGCCCGAATTCGCTCGCCCACAGCCTGCCGTCCTTGTCCCAGGCCAGGCCTTGGACGTTGCGGTGACCGTAGCTGTACACGGGGTTGTCGCCGAAGGGATTGCCAGGAGCCGGGGCGCCGTCGGCCGTCAGCCTGAGGATTTTCCCGCCCAGGGCGTTCCTGTCCTGCGGCTGTTCGCGCCGCCGCGAATCGCCGGTGCCTACGTAGAGGAAGCCGTCGGGGCCGAAGCGGATCCGGCCGCCGTTATGGGTGGAGGCCTTCGGGATGCCGGAGAAAACCACCTCGGGCTGGCCCAGGGTGAACCCGCCGCCCGCGTCCGCGTCGAGCCTCGCCCGGGCGATCCGGTTGTCGGATTCGGCCGTGTAGTAGAAGTACAGCAGGCGGTCGGTGCTGAAGTGAGGGGACAATGCCAGCCCCATCAGGCCGCCTTCGCCGCCGGGCACGACGGCGGGAACCTCGCCGACAATGCGGGCCTCGCGGTTCCGGACGGTTTTGAGGAGCCGGGAGTCCCGTTCGGAAATGACGGCGGTTCCGTCCGGCAGGAAAACCACGGACCAAGGGATGTCCAGCCCGAGGTCGAGCTTGGCTTGGACCGCCGGCTGTTTGGTTCCCGTGCTTCCGGAAGTCCCCGTGGTTCCCGTGCTGTCCGGCGGCGTGCCGGTGGGGGACGAGCTGCCGGCCGTGGTGGGAACCGGGCCGGGTGGGCCGCCCGTACAGCCGGCAATCAACGCGCTGCCGGAGAGCAGGACGAGCAGGAAGGCGACGGAGCGGCCCTTGAAGCCAGCCGCCCCTCCGCCCCGGGAGCCGAGCATGGGCCGCCGCCGGATCCGCCCAACCAGCGCCAGCCTTTCCATGCTTCCTCCCCTGCCCTGTCCTGAGGTCAGTAGCGGGACCGGCGCGGCGGGCGGAAGCCTGCAGCCTCCGCGTGTGCCGCGGAGAGGAACCAGACGGACGCCTGGGCTTCCTCGTAGGACGGCATGTCCTCGTCGTAGTAGGTCATGGTGCCGGCGTCGGCCTTGACGGTGAAGTCGGCAGGTCCGCTGCCGTCGGGTCCGGCCGCGGCCGATCCCTCCCCGTAGGGCTGCCCTGCGGCCAGGTGCCCGCCGGCGGCCGGTGCGGCGTCCGCCTCAGGGGCTTGCTCCTCGGTGGCCAGGCCTTCCTCTGCGGCGGCCGTTTCCGCCCCGGGCAGCGTGGGTGCGTGCGGTGCCGTGTATTCGGGGTGGTGCACCGGGGCCTGCCGCGGCGGTGCGTCGCTCCAGCTGGCCTCCCACTCCTCTTTGTCGGCAGCAGCGTCGCTGGCCGCAGCGTCGGTGAGCGGACCGGCGTCTGCGGGAGCGACGTCGTCGGCCGTCACGCCCTCGACGGTTTCCTCGGCCGAAGTCGCCTCCCGGGACGCTTCTTCGTCCAGGACGGGTTCCGCCGTCACGGGTTCTGCCAGGGCGGGTTCATCGACGGGCTCGACCACTGCGCTGGCCACCGGCTCCGGCGTCGCTGACGAGCCCTCCGCAGCGGGGGCTTCGGCGGCCGCGTCGTCCCAGTCGTCCACATCGCCGCCGCCGGTTTCGGCGGCCGGTTCCGGGACCGCCGCTGCCGGCGCCTGGGGCGCGGGCACCGGTACTGCGGGCGCAGCGCCGGAGAGTGCTGCCGAGGCGGCCACGTCCATGTGCGGGGATTCGGCGGAGGGAGAGGACGGCGCCGTCCCCGCGCGGGAGGAGGTGCCGGCGGGCGCGGAGGACGAGCCCCTTCGGCTCAACAGCCACCACGCAACCGCGGCGACGAGCACAATGACGATGACCCAGATCAACCAATCCACGGCAGGAGCCCTTCTGTTTGAGTGGTGCACTTGTCAGCCTTGACGTTACGGCGGCCCCCCGAGGGTGTCCAGCAACCATCGCCTAGGGTGGCCACATGGATTTCAAGAGGTTGCGGATCCTCCGCGAACTGGCCGACCGGCAAACCGTCGGAGCCACTGCGGAGGCCATGAACGTCACGGCCTCCGCAGTGTCCCAGCAGCTGAAGGTCCTGCAGGACGAACTCGGCGTGGTGCTCGTCGAAAGGGACGGCAGGGGAGTGCGGCTCACCGAAGCGGGCAAGGCGATGGCCGGTGCCGCCGCCGATGTCGCCACCGCGGTGGCGCGGGCCGAGTCCACCGTGGACGCCTACCGCCAGGGCTGGCAGTCACGGATCAGGGCGGCTTTCTTTCCCAGTGCTGCCGAGATGCTCCTGCCCGGGCTGCTGCACAGGATCGGTCAGGTCGAAGGAGTGCGCCTCGAGGCACATTTAGAGGACCCCGGCACCGCCGGATTCGCCGGCCTCGCTGCCGACTACGACATCGTCCTGGCACACAGCGTGGACGGCGCGGAGCTTTTCGCCCGGCACGGGCTCGAGGTGCTGCCCCTGCTGGAAGAACCCCTGGACGTGGCGATGCCCGCGGGCCACGAACTCGCGGCGAAGGCCCGGCTCACAGCGCACGACGTGGCCCGGTACCCGTGGATCGGGGTCCCGGCCGGCTTTCCCTTCGACACTGTCCTGCGCCGGATCGAGCTCCAGGCGGGGACGACGGCGGTCCGCCGCCAGCGCTTCCCGGACCTGCGCGTCCTGGAGGCACTCGTGAAGGGCGGCCACGGCATCAGCCTGCTGCCCCGGTACACCGCCCGCACCGGCGCCGGCCATGGCCTGGTGCTGCGCCCGATCGAAGGCGTCAGGGCCAGCCGCAGCATCGTCGCCCTGGCGCGGCGGGACGTTGCCGCCCGCACCACGGTGCGGCACACGCTGGAGCTGCTCCGCGACGTCGCGGCCGAGGTGGCAGTTCCGGCGGGCAGCACCCATGCGGGCGCCAAGCCGTCCGGCCGCCGCAAGGCCGGAACCAAACGGGCGGAAGTAGTCGTCGGCCGGGCCGCGGAGTCATAGACTTTGCGCCATGACTGACCACACCCAGATTGCGACAGGCAACACACCGGACATCAAGCCCCGCAGCCGCGTCGTGACGGACGGCATCCATGCCGCCCCCGCGCGCGGAATGTTCCGGGCCGTGGGCATGGGCGACGACGACTTTGCGAAACCGCAGATCGGCGTCGCGAGCTCGTGGAACGAAATCACCCCCTGCAACCTCTCGCTGAACCGTCTCGCCCAGGGCGCCAAGGAAGGCGTCCACGCCGGGGGCGGGTTCCCCATGCAGTTCGGCACCATTTCAGTGTCCGACGGCATCTCCATGGGCCACGAGGGCATGCACTTCTCCCTGGTCTCCCGCGAAGTCATTGCCGACTCCGTGGAAACGGTCATGCAGGCTGAGCGCATCGACGGCTCCGTGCTCCTGGCCGGCTGCGACAAGTCCCTGCCCGGGATGCTCATGGCGGCCGCCCGCCTGGACCTGGCCAGCGTCTTCCTGTATGCGGGCTCCATCATGCCGGGCTGGGTCAAGCTCGAGGACGGCTCCGAGAAGGAAGTCACCCTCATTGACGCCTTCGAGGCGGTCGGAGCGTGTGCGGCCGGCAAGATGAGCCGTGGTGACCTCGACCGCATCGAAAAGGCCATCTGTCCCGGCGAAGGCGCCTGTGGCGGCATGTACACGGCCAACACCATGGCGTGCATCGGCGAGGCCCTGGGCATGTCCCTGCCCGGCTCCGCCGCCCCGCCCTCGGCAGACCGCCGTCGTGATGACTTTGCGCGCAAATCCGGCGAGGCCGTGGTGAAGCTGCTCCGCCTCGGCATCACCGCACGCGACATCATGACCAAGAAGGCGTTCGAGAACGCCATCGCCGTCACGATGGCGTTCGGCGGCTCCACCAACGCGGTGCTCCACCTGCTCGCCATCGCACGCGAAGCCAACGTGGAACTGACCCTGGACGACTTCAACCGCATCGGCGACAAGGTCCCGCACCTGGGCGACCTCAAGCCGTTCGGCCGCTACGTCATGACCGATGTCGACCGGATCGGCGGGGTGCCGGTCATCATGAAGGCACTGCTCGACGCCGGACTGCTGCACGGCGACTGCCTCACCGTCACCGGCAAGACAGTTGCCGAGAACCTTGAATCGATCAACCCGCCCGACGTCGACGGCAAGATCCTGCGCGCGCTGGACAACCCGATCCACAAGACCGGCGGCATCACCATCCTGCACGGTTCGCTGGCCCCGGAGGGCGCCGTCGTCAAGACTGCCGGCTTCGACGCCGACGTCTTCGAAGGAACCGCCCGCGTCTTCGAGCGCGAGCAGGGCGCCCTCGACGCCCTGGACAACGGTGCGATCCACAAGGGGGACGTCGTCGTCATCCGCTACGAGGGCCCCAAAGGCGGCCCGGGCATGCGCGAAATGCTCGCCATCACCGGCGCCATCAAGGGCGCAGGGCTAGGCAAGGACGTCCTCCTGCTCACCGACGGCCGCTTCTCGGGCGGCACCACCGGTTTGTGCATCGGGCACGTCGCCCCCGAAGCCGTCGACGGCGGCCCCATCGCCTTCGTCAAGGACGGAGACCGGATCCGGGTCGACATCGCCGCGCGCAGCTTCGACCTGCTGGTGGACGAGGCAGAACTCGAGGCCCGCAGGGCAGGATGGGAACCGCTGCCCGCCAAGTTCACCAGGGGCGTCTTGGCCAAGTACGCCAAGCTCGTGCACAGCGCCTCCACCGGAGCCTATTGCGGCTGAAAAGCCGTGCCCGCCCAACTGGCTCGCAGTTAACGTCGTTTTGACGCCTCATAACGACATCTACTGCGAGCTAGTTGGGCGAGAGGATGCCCAATCCGTGGACTATGATGTCCACATAGTGAGACTCGGGTTTGTCGCGTTTGACACCTCTCTCACAAAGAGGGAAAACTGAACGCATGATCGCAACCGTTACCGGCACCGTCGTCGTACTTAGCAAGCGCGTGGCTTACTAAGCCGGCCGGCAACGATCTGTCACGCGCAACCCCTCGAAGAGCCGCAAGGCTGAGGGGTTTTTTTATTGCCGATGGCAGAGCAAATCCGTGATCACACGCAGTACCCCAGCAGTACCTTTCACTAACTGAAGATCCCCAAAGGAAGAGTCCGATGAGCAAAGGATCGCCGATCAGCCCCTCGCTGATGGCTGCAAAGTCCGCTGGAGCCACAAAAGCTCCGGAAAAAGTCGACCGTGCCGCTGACGCCGTCGTCGACAATGCTGCAACTCTCTCTCCTGTCCTCGGGCCGAACAACGTTGTACCCCCAACGGTAATGACCGGCTCGGAAGCTATCGTGCGCTCGCTCGAAGAACTCGGCGTCGACGATATTTTTGGTTTGCCCGGTGGCGCGATCCTCCCCACCTACGACCCCTTGATGGCCTCCAAGATGAATCACATCCTGGTCCGTCACGAACAGGGAGCCGGCCACGCAGCCCAAGGCTACGCCATGGTCACCGGACGGGTTGGCGTCTGCATCGCCACCTCGGGCCCCGGTGCCACCAACCTCGTTACCGCCATCATGGATGCCCACATGGACTCCGTGCCCCTCGTCGCCATCACCGGCCAGGTCTCGGCAGCCGTCATCGGCACCGACGCCTTCCAGGAGGCGGACATCGTGGGCATCACCATGCCGATCACCAAGCACTCCTTCCTGGTGACCGACCCCGAAGACATCCCGCACGTGATGGCCGAAGCCTTCCACCTCGCATCCACCGGCCGTCCCGGCCCGGTGCTGGTGGACATCGCCAAGAACGCCCAGGTGGGCAACATGACCTTCTCCTGGCCGCCGAAGGTGGACCTGCCGGGCTACCGTCCGGTGGTCCGCGGCCACAACAAGCAGGTCCGCGAAGCGGCCCGCCTCATCGCCGAAGCCAAGAAGCCGGTGCTCTACGTGGGCGGCGGCGTGGTCAAGGGACACGCCTCGGCCGAACTGCTGGAACTGGCCGAACTGACCGGCGCGCCGGTGGTCACCACCCTGATGGCCAAGGGCGCCTTCCCGGACTCGCACGCCCAGCACGTGGGCATGCCCGGCATGCACGGTTCCGTGTCGGCCGTCACCGCGCTGCAGCAGGCCGACCTCCTGGTCACCCTCGGCGCCCGCTTCGACGACCGCGTGACCGGCGTGCTGAGCACCTTCGCGCCGAACGCGAAGGTCATCCACGCCGACATCGACCCCGCCGAAATCTCCAAGAACCGCCTGGCTGACGTCCCGATCGTCGGCTCGGTCAAGGAGATCATCCCGGAACTGAGCGAGGCCGTCCGCAACCAGTTCGCTCAGTCCGGCACGCCGGACCTCGCGTCCTGGTGGTCCTTCCTGAACAACCTGCGCGACACCTACCCGCTGGGCTGGACGGAACCGGAAGACGGACTCACCGCCCCGCAGCGCGTCATCGAGCGCATCGGTGCCCTGACCGGCCCCGAAGGCATTTACGTTGCCGGCGTCGGCCAGCACCAGATGTGGGCCGCGCAGTTCATCAAGTACGAGCGGCCGCACGCCTGGCTGAACTCCGGCGGTGCCGGAACCATGGGCTACGCCGTTCCGGCGGCCATGGGTGCCAAGGTGGGTGAACCGGATCGCGTGGTCTGGGCGATCGACGGCGACGGCTGCTTCCAGATGACCAACCAGGAGCTGGCCACCTGCGCGATCAACAAGATCCCGATCAAGGTGGCGATCATCAACAACTCCTCGCTGGGCATGGTGCGCCAGTGGCAGACCCTCTTCTACGACGGCCGCTACTCGAACACCGACCTGAACACGGGCCACGACACGGTCCGCATCCCGGACTTCGTCAAGCTCGCCGACGCCTACGGCTGCGCTGCGCTGCGCTGCGAACGCGACGAGGACATCGACGCCACCATCCAGAAAGCCCTGGAGATCAACGACCGCCCCGTGGTCATCGACTTCGTGGTCAGCCCGAACTCCATGGTGTGGCCGATGGTGCCCGCCGGCGTGTCGAACGACCAGATCCAGGTAGCCCGCAACATGACCCCGGAATGGGAAGAGGAGGACTAAGCATGAGCCGCCACACACTGTCCGTTCTAGTCGAAGACAAGCCCGGCGTGCTGACCCGCGTGGCCAGCCTCTTCGCCCGGCGCGCCTTCAACATCAACTCCCTTGCCGTGGGCCCCACCGAAGTCACCGGCATCTCCCGGATGACCGTCGTCGTCGACGCCGATGGCGAGCTCATCGAGCAGGTCACCAAGCAGCTGAACAAACTGGTCAACGTGATCAAGATTGTCGAGCTGACTTCCGAATCTTCCGTACAGCGCGACCACATCCTGGTCAAGGTACGTGCGGATGCCGCAACTCGTCTGCAGGTCACCCAGGCTGCAGACCTGTTCCGCGCCTCCGTGGTCGACGTGTCCACCGACTCGTTGGTCATCGAGGCAACGGGTCACCCCGAGAAGCTCACGGCACTGCTGTCAGTGCTGGAGCCGTTCGGCATCCGTGAAATTGTGCAGTCCGGCACGTTGGCCGTTGGACGGGGATCCCGCTCCATGAGTGACAGGGCATTACGCTCCGCGTAACAGGCAGCCTAGGCGCCGCCTGGCCGGGCACGGCTGCTCTACCGCAGCACCACAGAATTACATCTCCAAGAAACCACTCAAGAGGAGTTACGCAAGTGACTGAAATGTTCTACGACGACGACGCAGACCTGTCGATCATCCAGGGCCGCAAGGTTGCCATTGTCGGCTACGGTTCCCAGGGCCACGCCCACGCGCTGAACCTGCGCGACTCCGGCGTCGAGGTCGTCATCGCCCTCAAGGACGGCTCCAAGTCCGCCGCCAAGGCCGAGGATGCCGGCTTCACTGTCAAGAACGTTGCCGACGCCGCCGAATGGGCCGACGTCATCATGATCCTGGCACCGGACCAGCACCAGCGCTCGATCTTCAACGACTCCATCAAGGACAAGCTGACCCCCGGCAAGGCCCTGGCCTTCGCCCACGGCTTCAACATCCGATTCGGCTACATCGAGGCTCCGGAAGGCGTCGACGTCATCCTGATCGCCCCGAAGGCTCCGGGCCACACCGTGCGCCGCGAATTCGAAGCCGGCCGTGGCATCCCGGACATCATCGCCGTCGAGCAGGACGCCTCCGGTTCCGCCTGGGAGCTGGCCAAGTCCTACGCCAAGGCCATCGGCGGCACCCGCGCCGGCGTCATCAAGACCACCTTCACCGAAGAGACCGAAACCGACCTCTTCGGCGAGCAGGCTGTCCTCTGCGGCGGTGTGTCCCAGCTGATCCAGTACGGCTTCGAGACCCTGACCGAAGCCGGCTACCAGCCGCAGATCGCCTACTTCGAGGTGCTGCACGAGCTCAAGCTCATCGTCGACCTCATGTGGGAAGGCGGCATCGCCAAGCAGCGCTGGAGCGTTTCCGACACCGCTGAATACGGCGACTACGTCTCCGGCCCGCGCGTCATCACCCCCGAGGTGAAGGAAAACATGAAGGCCGTCCTCGCCGACGTCCAGAACGGTGCCTTCGCCAAGCGCTTCATCGACGACCAGGACAACGGCGCCGTCGAGTTCAAGGAACTGCGCGCCAAGGCTGAATCGCACCCGATCGAGGCCGTCGGCCGCGAGCTGCGTTCGCTGTTCTCCTGGCAGCAGCAGGACGCCGACTACGTCGAAGGCTCCGCAGCCCGCTAACCCGACGCCGTCCGGCGCGCGGCGCGCACACAGCGCGTCACGTGCGCCGGCCAGCGTGAGGCGCCCGCCCGGCCATCAGGCCGGGCGGGCGTC